>JAFSYI010000081.1 GCA_017450065.1 Lachnospiraceae bacterium | reverse complement strand
TACCATTACGGCGCACAGAATCATACGGAGCTTAAAAACCTGAGAATAAAGAGTCTCGTGATCATCGGACTTACATCAGTCATAATGTTTATTCTCTCTGAAGTACTGGCATATCCGTTATCCATTTTGTTCTTAAAGGATACAGGACAGCTGCTTTCAGATGCCGTACACGCGTTTCAGATATTCTCTTTCGCATACCTGTTTACGGGAATGGCTATTTTCGGGTCGGGATTCTTTACTGCCTTAAACAATGGACAGATATCTGCGCTGATCTCTTTTTTACGGACATTTGTATTTGAACTTGGGGCTGTACTCTTCCTGCCGGTACTGCTTGGCGCGGACGGTATATGGTGTTCCGCTGTTTTCGCAGAGCTGATGGCGGCAGTAGCCGGGACCATTTTTATGGCTGCATTGCAAAGAACGTATCATTATTAAGATATGATTATCAGTATTCCAGTCTGTCTGCATACAGCCGTTATGAGAAATTCGATCTTCTGATCGTGTCCGGAGACACTCTTACGATAAGCAGAACCAGAGAGGAGGCCGGTTGCCTTAAGGTAACGGCGATAGAAGGCGTTACCTTAAGGGAGCTGCTAACTGAAGCAGATATCCGGCTATATGCGGATAAGAAACGTCGCCGTAAAACAGTACTTAAGTAGTGTATCAGAAGCTCTTGATCCAGTTGATCAGGGAGTCATGATAAACATTTTCTTCTACATCCCTTCTCATCTGGTCTGTGACAGGTCCGTTCTTTTCCATCCGGGCAAGTACGGCTTCCTGTAGACCCTTTATAATTCCGTCTTCATATGAACCTGCCGGAGAGGATCCTGTGTTTGCATTGGCATTATATCCCGGAGCTGCAGATGTCTGATTCTGCGCCGGTGTCTGTGCCTTAACCTGCTCCTGTGTTCCGCAGCTGTCTGCTGTCCCGGTGTTTGCTCTGCCGGTGCTGCCGATCTCTGCAAAGGATAAGTCAGTGTTCTTAACCTTAACGGGCTCTGAAACCTCAAGCCATGAATCGGGAGCTGCGCTGTTCGTACCGGTATCATTTATAACTTCCTTTTCAGACTTGCTGCCTTCGGTCTCTGACGTTTTCTGTATCTTTGAATGTTTTGAATTCTTTGAAGCCTTGGAAAGCTCTCTGTCACAGCTGTCCGAAGGAACAAATATGTCCCCTGAATTACCCTTTAAGGTAACGCTTATCTGACCGTTCTGAGCACTTATCTTCTCACCTGATATAAGACCCGTAAACGAAGTATGTCCTTCAGCGGGCAGAGACATGGAATAATTATTGTCATCATTATTCACCGCAACAAGACAGTAGCCGTCAGATGATTTCCGAAGGAAAGCATACTGGCGGTTCGTAAGCACGAGCTCACGGTAACCACCGTAGGAGAGAGCCGGAGTGTGCTGCCTTATCTGTCCGAGACGGGCAATAAGAGCAGTGATCGGATTGGAGGTAACCGCATCCTTATAATCGTCAAGATTTAAGGCCGGACGCAGGGTAGCATCGGAGAAGTTCTCCTTACGGCCTTCGATACCGAATTCCGATCCGTAATATATCGACGGAACACCCGGAAGAGTATACAGAAGGATATGCACGGGTGTCATATGTGCCTTGTTGGTAAGCCTTGTATATATTCTCTCAACATCATGGTTATCGACGAAATTATACAGCTTGAGCCCGTCGGGACGGCTTCCGCCCATGTCATACAGACGTTTCACGGTATGCGCGATCTCGAAATAATTGTGATCATTGTGTCCGGAATACAGGGCTTTATGCAGGTTGTAATTGGTAACGGAATGAAGGGTGCCTTCATTTACCCATCTTGTGTAATCTCCGTGAATGACCTCACCCATGAGCCAGAACTCGGGCTTTACTTCGTTCGCGGTAGCGCGCAGAGCCTTCATGAAATCGAAATCAAGCACGTCCGCGGCATCCAGTCTGATACCGTCCACATCGAATTCCTTAACCCAGAAACGGATCACGTCACAGATATAATCACGTACCTCGGGATTACGCTGGTTCAGCTTAACGAGGAGATTATATCCGCCCCAGTTATCATATGAGAAACCATCGTTATATTCATTGTTTCCGTAGAAATTGACGTTGCAGTACCAGTCTCTGTATCTTGAGCCTTCACGGTGCTCCTTTATATCCCTGAAGGCAAAGAAATTACGTCCGGTGTGATTGAACACGCCGTCGAAAATAACCTTTATTCCCGCTTTGTGGCATTTTTTAACGAAATCCTTAAGATCCCTGTTGTCGCCGAGGCGGCTGTCGAGCTTCTTATAATCCGTGGTCTCATAACCGTGTCCCTCGGATTCGAAAAGCGGACCGATATATATGGCGTTGCAGCCGATTTCCTTAATATGACCGATCCAGGGTGCGAGTTTTTGCAGCCTGTGCGTAACTCCGTCATATTTGTTTTCCTTGGGAGCTCCAAGCAGTCCGAGTGGATAAATGTGATAAAAAACCGATTCATCATACCATGCCATTGTAACAATACTCCTTATTAGTAATATTTATAAACCTTATCTAATATTATACTTTTTAATAATTATTATCAAGTAAATATGTTACTTTTAATGCCGGATATGATATAATGGGCGCTGATGGAATAGGTATGGCAGAGGTAATGTAAATGTTGTCAAGAGAAGATATGCTGGAGCTTACAAGACGAATGACTCCGGCAAGGACCTGTTTTGACCGTGTTGCGGGAAGCTACAGGGATGAGGACGGTATAGAGGACGGTTCTTTTAATATTCATTTTCTGAAGCTGACGGAAAAAGAAAAGGCTGCGAATCTGAAGATCGCCAGGGCAATCCCTTTTTCCGAGACAAAGGTCCAGTTAAGATCACATAAATTCCCGGGCAGTAGTAAAAGATCCGTGGAAATGGCCAGGCTTCTGTATGCAATGAAGTCCTGCGCACTTAAAAATGATGCTCTCCTTGAAACATTTTATGAGCTTATCGGTGACAGCTATTCAGGCGAGGGAGATTATGGTATATACCTGTTCCACGGCGCATATGATGTCCCCGTTAAGGGGAAAGACAGGGAATGGCTGGAGGGCTCCGAAACGGTATATGAATTCATAATCTGTGCCATATGTCCGGTAACAGGCGACTATGAGGCGGGAGAACCTGCATGGGGATTCCTGTATCCGTCTTTTGTGAACAGATGCGAGGACAGGGATCATATTGCGATATATAATATTGATCCCGTGAATGAAGATATCGGATTTCTAAATATGCTGGGATTAAGAGAGAGCTGACAGATGAAGAGACTTAAGCTGTTTATTCCGCCTGTTGTACCGGCGGTGATCACGATGATACGGCTTTTCTGCCGTGAAGGCAGATGGTATACATATCACTTATGACAAATCAGAGAAGGAGAAGAAAATGACAAACAGTGAGAGAATAGCGTTGATCAAGAAGAATCTGAGAGAGATAGAAGGAGCGGCACAGGACATAAAAGAGCTTGCGCAGGGAGATAAGCATCTTACGGAAATATCGGAAGCGCTTCATCTTGATACGCTGGCAATCCTTGATCTTGTAGAGCGCCTTAAGATAGCAGAGGACTGATAAGGCTGATCTATTCCGGATTATCCTTGCTCCGGCTGCATTTCAGCATATGCTCCTTAATGGCGTTAAAGGTTGTATCGCTTATATAATGTTCAATACGACAGGCATCTTCGGTGGCTGTCTCTATGTCAACGCCAAGCTTCGTAAACAGCTCGGTAAGCAGAGTATGACGTTCATATATGCTCTTTGCGTGCTTTTTGCCGGTCTCGGTAAGACTGATGAAGCTGTCCTCATTCCGGCTGATATAACCGTTATCCGTGAGCAGCCCCAGAGCCCTGCTTACTGATGGCTTGGAATATCCAAGATAATCACCGACGTCTATTGCACGGACTTCATCGGACTTCTGAGACAGAACATATATTGCTTCAAGGTACATTTCACCGGATTCCTTTATTGCCATAAGATGTTTCCTCCACGATCAAAACAGAACAAATAAGAAAATAAGATAATAAAGTACTTAAATGATAAAACGTTCAGCGCTCGATTCCGTAAAAGAAGAGACCAAGCATTCCGGGTCCGACATGTGATCCTGAGAAAGGTTCATGCTGACAGATGGTTATCGGAACATCCGGAGTTATCGCTCTTACAAGCGACGCCAGCTTATTGGCATCCTCAATACAGTCGCCGTGAGAGATGCAGATCTTCTGACGGCCTGTTTTAATCCTTTTCTCTTCGAACTTTTTAGCCAGTGCCTCTATGGATTTAAGCCTTCCGCGTACTTTGGCACACGATATGATATGACCGGTCCTGTCTCCGAACAGGATCGGTTTAATATTGAGGACTGAGCCTATCTTTGCGGTAACACCGCTGACACGTCCGGTACCCTTAAGAAAGTTAAGGTCATCAACGGTAAAGTACTGGCAGGTATGCGGCACTTCCTCATCGAGGATCGTTGCGGCATCCTTAACGTTAACGCCATCACGGCTGAGTTCTGCGGCATGCACCGCAAGGAGTCCGTTACCAAAGCCGCAGCCCAGTGAATCCACTATATGGACAAAGCGTTCACTGTAGGTTTCCATCAGTTCCCGAGCAGCCAGACGGGCTGCATTATAGGTTCCGCTTATTCCCGAACTCATGGATATATATATGATATCCTTTCCCCTTTCGAGAAGAGGAGTAAAATGCGAAAGGAACAGATGCGTATTAAGGAGTGTGGTTTTTATAATATTTCCCTTTTTTAAACCCTCATAGAATGAAGGCGCATCAAAGTTATCAACATCACCCAGGTATGTCCGGGGTTGTCCGTTAACGGTATACTCACAAGGCAGCAGATTGATACCTTCCAACATACTCTTCGGCAGATTGGCGCTGCCGTCCGCAAATACTTCAAATGACAAGATGTTTTCCTCCAGCACGTATTAATTTAGGGCCTGTTATGAATAGTTGCTTCTAAATAACATAAAAGATCATAAAGAAGAAATGCAGGATGCTTCCTCCGAGTACAAACAGATGAAAGATCGAGTGAACCCACTTAAGCTTTTTTCCCACACCGTAAAGTATGGCGCCTATTGTGTAACATAAGCCGCCGCCAAGCAGCCAGTAGAAGCCCTCCAATGATATTGCTTCTATAAGAGGCTTGTAAGCAAATACTATTCCCCAGCCGATCCCTACATAGCATATCATTGAAAATACCTGATACTTCTTTATATCTATGGCTGTAAGCGTAATGGCCAGCGCTGCCAGTCCCCATACAATACCGAACAGTACCCATGCTCCTGCGGGAGCGGTCTTCCTGAGTGCCACCAGACATACCGGTGTATATGTTCCGGCAATCAGGAAATAAATAGTACAGTGATCGAGTATCTGCATGACTTTCTTACCCATGTTGGGCCGAAGACCGTGGTAAACGCTTGACATCGTATACAGCATGATCAGGGATGCACCGTATATGGAGCTTCCGACCACCGCCCATGGATTGTGGTGCATGGCGGATAAGACTACGCAGATCACAAGGGCTGCAATAGCCAATGCGGCGCCTATTATATGCGATACCATATTGAATATTTCCTCACCCTTTGAATAAGTAGGGAGGATCCGGTCTCTTAATTTGGTTCGTTCCATCTGCTGACTCCCATTTAGTACCCTGTTCAGAACAGCACATATAATCAGAGCCTGTTCCGAATAGTTATATGATCTACTTAAAAAGATTAACCACAAGCTTGATTCCGTATTTACAGTAGTTTAGGAATACTCCGGGTTTGGTTATGCATTCTCTCATCTTGCCGAAGATGTATTTCGGACGAAGATAGAAGGAGAGAAGTATATTGCGGCGAAGCTTCATTACCTCATCCATGCTAAGATACATGGTTCCCTTCATGCTCGAATGGAAGAAGTCTGAGCCAAGCACCGATTCCGCAAGAAGATCATTTTCCTTACATGTGTCATAGAGAGGCGTTCCGTAGAACGGAAGGGCTACCGTTACCTCGATGAAATCCGGATCTGCCTCCATGACAAGCCTCTTAGTTAACATAATATGCTTCTTCGATTCCCAGGGGAAGCCGATAACGAAATATCCCCAGAAGGGAAGCCCCACTTCGTGGCACCATTTGGCGGCCTGTACATTATCTGCTACGGTCGCGCCTTTCTTGATGCGCTTAAGGATCTCATCGGAACCCGATTCGAACCCGAAAGCAACAAGGAAGCAGCCGGCATCCTTCATAAGCTGAAGGGTCTCCTTACTGAGCGGCTTAACCCTTGAATTGGCAGTAAACTCGATCTTGCCGTGGAGAGGTGAGGCGATGATAAGCTCACACATCTCCTTTACCCATTTGGGATTTATCGTGAATGTATCTGCCTTGAAGAAGAAGGTACGGATACCATGCTTCTCGTAGCATTCGGTCATTTCGTCAAGTACATTCTGAGGAGAGCGGAAACGCACGCATTTACCTGATATTCCGGGTGTCAGGCAGAATACACAGTTGCTCGGACACCCTCGTGCGGTCTGGATGGTCGCCATGGGTTCATCCGTATCCGGCCTTTTATACAGAGCGTTGTTCATAAGCTGTCTGGCGGGGAAGGGCTGTGAATCCAGATCCTCACCCCAGGTATGGAATGCAGTCCTTATAAATTCACCGTTTTCATCCTTATAAAGTATGGACAGAACAGATGATATGTCTCCTTCATGCCTTAATGCGTAATCGGCAATCCCGCCTATTGCAAAATCGATCTCGCCGCCTATCATGTAATCCACGCCGCTAAGGTCGAGCAGATCAAGCATTGCCTGTTCGGGATCATAGAAGAGTGCTCCCTTGATAACGGTTACCGGATTATACTTCTCTTTGAGATCCTTTATTATCTTAAGATCGTCATAGATGGTAGTGTTGGTGATGCTCATCATAATAAGGTCAGGCTTATATTCGGCCATATCCCTGTAAAGATCCTCCATGGTGAAGCCTTCGGTCTGATAATCACACAGCTTTACATCATAATTATTCTTAAGCAGTATTGCAGCAGCGTATCCGAGATCGTTGCATGCACGCATGGCCTGTGCCGAGCCATCGTCAATATTCTGCTGACATCTGTCCTCGCCTCTCTGGAACAGGAGTCCGGGCGGGTAGAACAATAATACTTTTTCCATTATATTCCTTTCGTGTTTGTCATAAACGGTAACTATGACATTTCAGAGTATTTCAAAGTGCTTAACACTGTATAAGCATCAGTACGTAAACACCTAAAGTATATATTAAATGCCTGCTCAGGTCAAATAATAAGGTCATTTTTGCTTGTAAAAATCAGAAGGGTGTTATACACTGTCTAATGTGACACAAGAGCTAAAGCTGTAATAAATATTGGAAAGAAAGAGGAAATTCAAAGATGATCTGTGATAATGTACTTGAGTACATAGGACATACACCGATGGTAAGGCTTAACCGGATGACCGATCCGGGTGATGCCGAGGTGCTGGTAAAATACGAAGGACTTAATGTGGGCGGTTCCATAAAGACACGTACCGCCTATAACATGATAAAACAGGCCAGGAAGGATGGCCTTATCGATGAAGATACGATAATAGTCGAGCCCACCAGCGGCAATCAGGGAATAGGACTTGCCCTTATCGGAGCTGTATGGGGATATAAGACGATCATAATAATGCCCGACAGCGTAAGCCATGAGAGAAAGATGCTGGTAGAACACTATGGCGCTGAGGTGATTCTGGTACATGATGACGGGGATATCGGAAAATGCATGGATGAGTGCCTTAATACCGCGATGCGAATGGCTGAGGAGAATCCGAAGGTATATATTCCGCAGCAGTTCACCAATCCTGCTAATCCCAGGGTTCATAAGCATCATACGGGACTTGAGATAATGGAGCAGGTTGCGGGCCCGATACATGGTTTCTGCTCAGGCATAGGAACCGGAGGTACCATAAGCGGGATAGGGGAAGTGCTCAAGGCTCAGTATCCCGATATTGAGATATGGGCGGTGGAACCCGAGAATGCCGCCATACTGGCAGGCGGAACGGTCGGAACGCATCTTCAGATGGGGATAGGCGACGGAATCATTCCCGATAATCTTAATACAGAAATATATGACGATATATATATAGTCAGCGATGAAGAAGCGATCCGTACGGCCAAGGATCTTGCGCGCCTTGAAGGTCTTATGTGCGGAATAAGCTCAGGAACCAATGTAGCGGCGGCACTTAAGCTTGCAAAGAAGCTCGGAAAGGGTAAAACAGTCGTAACCGTATTGCCCGATACCGCAGAGAGATATTTCTCAACGCCGCTTTTTGAGTGATAGTAATATGATATACCGGATAAGTAACGCTACCGTTCAGTACGGTGCGGATACAGTACTTGACAATATACAGTTTGAAATAAGGAATAAGAATGAAAAGGTAGCGGTGGTCGGACGAAACGGCTGCGGGAAGACAACCCTGCTTAAGCTTATAACCGGAGAGGTTGACATAACGCAGAAGGACGGCATAACATCCTCTGTGTCGATGACAGGAAATCCGGTAATAGGATATTTAAAGCAGATAACCTTCGAGGATGAGAGCATAACTCTTGATGAGGAGATCCGGAAGGTCTTCGCACCGGTGATCAGGATGCAGGAGAGGCTTGACGAACTTGTTGCCCTGATGGGTGCGGAAAGGAATGGCGGGCCGGGAAATATCCATATAAAGGATTATGGAAGTGATGAGGAGAATGCCGGGGATGATGAAGAACGGCATGCTTCCCTTATACATGAATATACCGATCTTGAGGAGAAGTTCAAGGACATAGGCGGGTATTATTATGAAAAAGAATATGCGATGCTCCTTAAACAGTTCGGATTCACGGATGAGGATAAGATAAAAAAGCTAAGTGAGTTCTCCGGGGGTCAGAGGACGAAGCTGGCATTTATAAAGCTTCTTCTGAGTAAGCCGGATATACTGCTTCTTGATGAGCCGACCAACCATCTTGACATTTCGACGATAGAGTGGCTCGAGTCATATCTTAAGTCATATAACAGGGCTGTGGTCGTGGTTTCACACGACAGGATGTTCCTTGATAAGATAGCGGATACCGTATATGAGATCGAACGTCATAAGCTGAGGCGTTATCCCGGGAATTATTCGACATTTGTAAAGCTTAAGAAGGAAGCCTATGATAAGCAGCTTAAGGATCATAACGCACAGCAGAAGGAGATAGAGCGTCTGAATTCAGTCGCAGAGCGCTTCATGGGCAAGCCCACAAAGGTATCCATGGCAAGGTCAAAGCTTAAGGCAATAGAGCACATGGATATAATAGAAGCGCCGGACAGGTATGATGACAAGGCATTTCGCGCCGAGTTCACGCCAAGGACAGAATCGGGGAAGGATGTGCTGTTTGTAAGAAATCTGGCAATAGGCTATGACAGTGTCCTTACGCAGGTTTCGTTCGACCTTAAGAGAGGTGAGCGTCTCGGTATCATAGGAGGCAACGGAATAGGCAAATCCACCCTGCTTAAGACCCTGGTGGATGCGATAGCGCCACTGTCCGGTGAATACAGCTACGGAACCAATGTGGAGATAGGATATTTCGACCAGCAGATGGCTCAGTACGTGAGCGATAAGACCGTTATAGACGATTTCTGGGATCAGTATCCCAACCTTACACAGACTGAGGTGAGGAATGCCCTCGGCGCCCTCTTGTTTACCGGAGACGAGGTATTTAAGGATGTCAGGATGCTCTCCGGAGGTGAGAAGGTCCGTCTGGCACTTGCCAAGATTTTCAAGAGCAGACCCAATATGCTCATCCTTGACGAGCCAACCAACCATATGGATATGGTGGGTAAGGAGACTCTTGAGTCGATGCTCTGCAACTATCCGGGCACGGTCATCTTCGTATCACACGACAGATACTTCGTGAAGAAGGTCGCTACGCGCCTTATGATAATGGATAACGATTCCGTCAGGATGTATGACTGGGGCTACGGACAGTATGAGGAGGAGCTGGAAGCACTGCAGAGAGATGACGGATCCGTGGATGACCTGACAAGAGGCAAGGTTATATCACATGATAGTCAGGGGTCTGCCGACAGTCAGGGTGCACGGGCATCAGGCACGGGAAATACCAGCCCTTGCTCATCGGGCGCAGCCGGCACGAAGGGGAAGGATAACGGTACGGGAAGCGCGGATGGACTGAGTGCGGCTCAGCTTTCATACCTGGCGGGAAAGGAACAGTCGAGACAGGAACGCAGGCTTAAGAAGCTCGAGGAAGAGATAGAGAGGCTGGAGCGGGAGATAGAGGATAAGAAGACAGAACTCAACGATCCGGCCAATGCCAGTGATTACGTTAAGCTCCAGGAGATACAGGATACGATAGATGCGCTGGAGGAGAAGCTTCTTGATACAATGACGGAGTGGTCTGAATGATTTCCATAAGAGATGTAGCAGAGCGTGCCGGGGTTGCTATTTCAACAGTATCCAAGGTTCTTAATAACTATCCGTATGTCAGTGAGGATACCAAGCGCAGGGTCAGGGACGCCATTCACGAGCTTAATTATATACCGAATACCATAGCAGCTGCCCTGTCATCCAAGCAGACGGCAAGGGCGGCGCTTCTTATTAACCTTAACACGGGAACACAGGTCATAGACGAAATAACACTTCAGTATATCCATGGTGCCCTCAGCGCTGCAAGGGAGGCGGATATAGAGATAATCACAATCTTCCTTTCGATGATTAATCATATGACTCCCGAGGAGATAACAAGATACCTGCAGTCGCAGGGTATATCGGGACTTATCATCTGCGGAATGACCAAGGACGATAAGTACTTAAAACAGCTTATTGACAGCAGGGTATTCAAGACCGTGCTTGTTGACGTGCCTCTTGTGAATGAAAACACATCTACCGTATGGGTAAATAATGCTCAGGCACAGTATGACGTTGCAAAGAAGACAGTGCTCGAGAATAAGAGCCGGAGTGTACTGTATATCGAGGGAAAGCGCGACGGATACGTATCGGATGAACGCCTCAGGGGAATGAAACGCCTTGCTGAGGAGCTTAAGCTTAAGCTTCTTGTAAGGAACGGGGAATTCTCGGAGCTTAAGGCAAGAGAGATAGCGTTCAGGTATGCGAAGAACAGGGATGCCGTTGTGTGTGCCTCGGATCTTATGGCGATAGGCGCCATGAATGCCCTTATCGAGATGGACATATTCCGCCCGGTGTGCGGCTTTGACGGAATTACCCTTATGGGTTATGTCGGAAAACAGATGAATACCGTAAGGCAGGACTTCTATAATATAGCATCTACGGCAGTCGCTGAGCTTAAGCTTCTGTATGAGGGAAATGAAGGAAGAAACGTCTATACAAAGCATGAGCTTGTGAAGCTTTATTATAAGGATGTTATTGTATAATGTACTTACCGTCTGAAAGGACAGGCCCCACACTTTTTTTTTGTAAGAATCCCACAAAAACAGACAGGAGTGATAGTGCAACTTTTACAAAATGAAATTTTTTTATTTTAGGGGTTGCGGAAAACGTTTTCCGAAAGTATCCTAAAGATGTCGGGTGGAAAACACACCGGCACGAAGCAGAGAAAACAGATAAGGGCCGGAGGGCCGGACACAGTTTATTCAGGAGGATTACGCAAATGGAAGCAAAACTTAACAGGATCTCAATGGAGATATTCGGAAAGCAGATACAGATATGTACGGACGAGGAGCTGTATATCGTGCTGCTTGAGTTCACAAAGAAGGAGATGAGCGGGAAGAAGATAATAAGCGGACCGAAGAAGGTATATTACATATCTGCCGAGTTCCTTATAGGAAAGCTCTTATCCAACAACCTTATTAACCTTAAGCTCTACGATGAGATAGATGAGATCCTTAAGAAGAACGGCAAGTCACTCGCAGCGGTTGAAGAGGCTGAACCGGAGCCGTCACTCGGCAACGGAGGTCTGGGAAGACTGGCAGCCTGCTTCCTTGATTCGATGGCAAGTCTTGGCATACCGGGAGACGGTATCGGACTTAATTATCACTTCGGACTGTTTAAGCAGGTATTTAAGGATCATAAGCAGAATGCCGAAAAGAATGCCTGGATCGGGAAGAGGTCATGGCTTATTGATACGGGAATCTCTTATGAAGTAGCCTTCGGTGACAGGAAGGTTAAGAGCAGGCTGTATGATATTGATGTAATAGGATACGACAACGGACTTAACAGGCTTCATCTTTTCGATATAGAGACAGTGGATGAGTCTCTTGTAAAGGAAGGGATTGATTTTGACAAGGAGGCTATTGAGAAGAATCTTACCCTCTTCCTCTATCCGGATGATTCCGATAAGGCAGGGAATCTCTTAAGGATATATCAGCAGTACTTCATGGTAAGCAACGGCGCACAGATGATACTGGGTGATGTAAAGTCGAAGGGTCTTGATCTTCACAAGCTTGATAAATATGTTTCGATACAGATCAATGATACACATCCCACGATGGTCATTCCCGAGCTCATAAGACTGCTGACAGTTAAGGAAGGCTTTACCATGAAGGAGGCCATCGATGTTGTGAGCAAGACCTGTGCATATACGAACCACACGATACTGGCGGAAGCTCTCGAGAAATGGCCGCTTGATTACCTGGAGCAGGTTGTTCCGCAGCTCGTTCCGATCATCAAGGAGCTCGACAGGCTGATCGTTCGTAAGTACCGTGACGAGCGTGTGTGGATCATAGATGATGAGGACAGGGTGCATATGGCACATATCGACATCCATTTCGGATATTCGATCAACGGTGTTGCGGCCCTGCATACGGAGATACTTAAGAATTCGGAGCTTAAGCACTTCTATGATATCTATCCGGAGAAGTTCAACAACAAGACCAACGGTATAACATTCAGGCGCTGGCTCATGTCATGCAACCGGGAACTGTCGGATTACATTACGGAGCTTATAGGAGACGGCTGGAAGAAGGACGCGGATGAGCTGGAGAAGCTCCTTAAGTATAAGGGTGATAAGGAGGTTCTTGATAAGATAGCGGCTATAAAGAAGGATAAGAAGGAAGTACTTGCCGCATATATAAAGGAGAAGGAAGGCGTTGAGCTTAATACAGACTCGATCTTTGATATCCAGATCAAGCGTCTGCATGAGTACAAGCGTCAGCAGATGAACGCGCTCTACATAATCCACAAGTATCTTGAGATCAAGGCAGGAAAGAAGCCCGTTCGTCCCATGACCTTCATCTTCGGAGCCAAGGCTGCTCCCGCTTATGTGATAGCAAGGGATATCATCCATCTTCTGCTCGTGCTTCAGGAGATCATCAATAACGATCCCGAGGCAGCGCCTTATATCAAGCTGGTTATGGTTGAGAATTATAATGTAAGCTATGCGGAGAAGCTCATTCCCGCCTGCGATATTTCAGAACAGATATCACTCGCCAGCAAGGAAGCTTCGGGTACGGGAAATATGAAGTTCATGCTCAACGGCGCGGTCACACTGGGAACAATGGACGGCGCCAACGTGGAGATATGCGAGCTCGTGGGCAAGGATAATATTTATGTGTTCGGAGAGGATTCCGACACGGTTATTGAGCATTATGCCAAGGCTGATTATATCGCAAAGGATTATTATAATAAGAGCAAGGTCATAAAGGAAGCTGTTGATTTCATAATAAGCAAGGAAGCTCTTAAGGTAGGAGACAGGGAGAATCTCGAGAGACTGTATAAAGAGATAGTGGGTAAGGACTGGTTCATGGCTCTGCTCGATCTCGAGGATTATATTAAGGTTAAGGATCAGGCATTTGCAGACTATGAGGATCAGGAAGCATGGAGAGAGAAGATGCTTGTGAACATTGCCAAGGCGGGTTTCTTCTCATCCGACAGGACCATCGCCGAATACGACAGGGACATCTGGAAGACCTCGGTCAAGGCTGTGGAAAAAACAGAGGAAGAAAAGGATGAAGTAACGGATAAAACAGAAGATAAGGTAACAGGGTGAGACGGCAGACGGTACCTGATAAAATGAGAAAATCCCCGGAGCGATCCGGGGATTTTCCGACTATTGGTCACAGTATTTACAGAATCAAAATATGGTATAAGTGTAATCACTGAAATCGGCTTTAAGGGTTATTGAGTGTTCTCCGTTTTTCCAGGTGAAACTGAGTATACTTTCTTCTGTTGTTACTGTTATTTTACTGTCCCATGTAAATGCGGGATGAGTATTTCTTAACCGGAGCAGTTCTGCCTGCTTTAATACAACATCTTTTTTTAGCGCTTCATCAATCTGTTCCATGGTAAGGTTTGTGCGGTTTATTTCCTTGTGTCCGCCTGCACCTGCGCGTTTAACCGCATCATGGTCGTTACGCCCTGCGAAGAGATCCAGATACCATATCTGGGGCTTGCCCGGCATGAACAGCTGTACGGCACGGGCGAAGAGCAGCTTCCTATCATCCTCTCCAAGAGCACTGTAATAGGTTGCGTTTACCTGATAATACATGTTTTTCTGACCATGGAGATCCTTGACATATCCACCGCGTGAAACTATCAGATCTATAAGCTCCTTTATTTCATCTTCATTAAGTATTCCCTTAAGATCCAGCAGAGGGATACCGTCATGACAGCCGAGCATGTTGACGACATGCAGATCCTTATCGATGATCTCATTTGCCCAGTCCGCAAGAGCGCAGGGAGAGTGCTTCTCAATGGCGTGGATCAGCAGACCCGGAAGAAAGAAATCATAGGTTATATATCCCTTGTCTGACACCGTTTCATATATTTTCTCACTGTATGCCGCATGTATTTCCGGCAGCAGGCTTAGTCCGTAACCTGACGCGATATCTTTAACACGTTCGAGCACATTCCAGGTATCGGGCTCGTTCAGGAAGTTCTTCTTTCCGGGAGTCTTGGGCGCATATGCGAAGGCATCGAGGCGTACTATCTTAGCACCGTATTTATTGAGCTGCTTAAGCGTATTCCTGTAATACTCCCATACAAGCTCCGACCGGATGTTAAGATCCATCTGCCCGAGATATTGCCTGTGTGCTTCCAGATATTCCACAACCGCATCGCGGTATTTCTCATATCCGGTAAAATCAATATCACGGGGTTTTATCCCGTGGGAGAGAGCGTCTGTTATAATATAAGACAGTCTTTCCGCCTCCGTATACTGTATATCCGAAATGTCCATAAGATCAATGGTGTCCGGAGCCTTATACCTTATTTCCTGATAGAAGGTATTCCAATAGGGGACGTCCTTCCCGTCGGGCATTCTTACCATAAGGATGGGAAGTCCCGGCTTTCTGAAGAACATATCTTTAATATATTTATCCTCGGGCTTTATATAGCCCTCATCCGTCATTTCCCCGCATCCCTCCCAGAACTTATTCCAGTTAATGAAGAAATCGGCATATTCGGACTTTTCACCGTTCTTTACAAGATCACGGAATTGGGGTGATAATACGGATGCGTGGTTCAGGATAAAATCAAGCTTCAGATCGATACCCATCTCACCCAAAGCTTCAAGATCCCGGGGGTCTGCCAGTTCCCTGTTGAGTTCATAGTCTATAACCGAAAAACCTCTGTCAAGATCTGTATTATAAATGCTGGGAAGAATATAGAATGACTTAAATACATCTTTTAATTCATTTTTTTTGAGAATTGAGACGGTATCTTTAAGCTTACCGCCCATACTGTCCGGATATGCGTTTAACATCGGACCTATATCACATGTAATCTGATTATCGTTCATAATTTGTTCTCCTGCAACAGATCCTTCCGCTCTTTGACATGATGATCGCGGCTCTGTCTGTCTGCGAATCAAGCAGCTCCTGTTCAAGCTTAAGCGTAAGCATCGTAAAGGGAGAGTCCGTCTGACCGTCCCTACCTCTTAAAAGTCTGTACTTAAGCGTTTCTTCCGGAGTACTGTTAAGAAGGATGGGAATATCCACATATTTAAGATTCTTATTATTGCCGTGGGTCCATTCAAGTATCAGTACTTTTATATCCTTTACATCCGTTTCTTCATATCTCAGATCGGATGCACTGCGTCCCATTTTTTTTAGCCAGATATGGCCGGCTCCGCTTTTGAAGGACTTTAGTATTCCGTTTATATCGTCATAATCGATCTCCGCCGCTGATCCAAGATATGAACGCAGTGCACGTGTTCCGCCTTCTATGTAGACGGAAAGCCATTCATATCTGCTGCAAAGCTCTGTATCCGAGTCCTTATTATCTGTCATGAGTGAAGTAAGTTCATCCGATACCACGATGTCAAGCCTTCCTGAGTCCCTGAGTGACTTTATTCCGCCCGTCCTGAATATATGCAGTCTTTCGTTATCGTTATCCGAAGGTATCCTGTTGGGATAGTTGTCACCGGATACGGACCGGCAGCCGATACCTGCCCGGTCAAACATATATGTAAGGATCGCAGCCATTCCGCTTTTTCCCGATCCCGACCCGCCGTATACGGATACTACAACACGACCGGATGCATTGCCTGAAGCTGTATTGTCTGCCATCTCATACAGCAGGGGGAACAGGCCCCTTGCATTACTTATCTGGGCGTCTGCTATGTTCACCCTGTCACCCGGCATATCACCCCTGGGTATATCGGCGGGTATTACCATGTTATCTGCCAATTCTTTAATAAATTTTAGATCCATTCCCATGCCTTCCGTTACTTAATCTTTTATTTTATTTCTGTTTTTTGATGATCAGTTAATCAAATTAAGCAAACCATCACAAACAATCTTTAAAAATATTGACACCTTATGCGCATAAGTGATAACATACAAACAAAATACAATAACTTTATGAGTTTGTAAAGGGGTTTTTTATAATGATCACGATAAAAGAGATAGCACAGCGTTTAAATATGTCAACGACCACGGTATCCAATGTTATTCACGGAAAGGCCGGGGAGGTATCTGAGGAGACCAAGCGCAAGGTTCAGGAATTTCTCGATGAGGTTGACTATGTTCCCAATATAAATGCGAGAAATCTTGCGCAGAATGAATCAAAGATCATCGGCGTGGCGCTTAAGGCAAGAGCAGATAAATATGAGAATCTTATCATGGATCCCTTCGTTTCCGAACTGATCGGAGGTATAGAGGAGACCATAAGGAATGCAGGGTATTTTATGATGCTCTATATTTCACGCGATACTGAGAAAATTATGCGCCACGTGTCCACATGGAATGTTGACGGGCTGATTCTTTTTGGTATGATAGGTGATGACGGACTCAGGGTAAGTACGAAGTACAAGAAGCCCATCGTATGCATAGACACATACAGTATTGAAGGACTTAAACATTTTACAAATGTCGGGCTTGATGATGAGAAGGGCACATACGATATGGTAAAGCATATCATATCCTGCGGGCATAAGCGCATAGCCTTTTTGTCGGATAACAATACAGGTGTCGATTATGCGAGGTTCAGCGGATATAAGAGAGCTATTGAAGAGAGCGGTATTGAATATAAGGAAGAGGATTTCCTGAAGATCCGCCCGAAGAGCGACGAGATAGAAGAGAGCCTTGAAGAGATGTGTAAACGTTCGATGGATTATACGGCTGTTATGTGTGTATCCGACCTGTATGCTGTGACTCTTATGGCGGCGCTTACCGACAGGGGGATCAGGGTACCTGAAGGCATCTCAATAGCGGGTTTTGATGATAATATGCTTGGAAGCCTTCACAGACCGGCACTTACCACGGTACATCAGGATGTAAAGAAAAAGGGAACAGTAGCGGCGCAGACCCTGCTTAAACAGCTTAAGGGTGAGAAGACGAAGCGCCAGATCATACTTCCGACAAGGCTTGTTATAAGGGATACTGTGACCAGGCCGAGAAAATCAAGTTTCTACGGCTTCAGCAGTGTCTGACTGTACGGAAGTGAATCTGTAATAAGGAAAATACAATGACGGGGATAAAAGAAATAGCGGAAAAAGCCGGAGTATCCATGGCTACGGTGTCGAATGTCTTTAATAAAAGAAAGAATGTGGGCCGTGAAACAAGGGATAAGATACTTGCCATTGCGCGTGAGATGGGATATGTCCACAGGATGCAGGACAGTGTGGATGACAGGCGAAGGACCATAATGGTCAGCTTCAGCGATTTCGATACGCTGTTTTATCTCGATATACTTCACGGTATAAGCGATTACGTGGTTAAACACGGCTATCATATACTGATCTGCGCGGGAGACGTCATGGAACGGTATTCGGATCCGGACGAGGTGAGCGGCTGTATCATCTTAAGCTCGGGTATCGGGGATGAGGATGTAAGAGCGGTAGCCGATAAGGGGATCCCGGTCGTAACGCTTGACCGCGAGATGCTTCATCCCATGATAAAGAGCATGATAGTAAATAATTACGAGGGTGAGAGACAGCTCGTTGAACGGCTGGTGGAATCAGGGCATACCACCTTTGCCTTCCTTAAGGGTGAGGACACCGACGACGGAAGAGAGAGGTACAGGGCGTTCAGGGATGTGCTTAAGGAGCATGATATCCCGTTTAATAAAAACGACCTTTACGATGGTGACTGGCGTGAGAAGAGCGGCGCACAGGCTGCACGGCTCATAATGCTGAGGGACAGGATGCCATCGGTGCTTGTGTGTGCCAACGATATGATGGCAATAGGTGCCATAAGGCGTTTTCAGGAGAACGGGATCAAGGTACCTGATGATATTTCCGTATGCGGGTTTGACGATATAATCATTGCGAGGTATCTGGGACTTACGACTGTAAGCGTACCTGATTATGAAAGGGGCTTCCTTGCCGGACAGGCGCTTATCAATATTTTCGAGGGAAGCGGCGATTATGAGACATACCGGATCGGTGCCAGAGTCAAATGGCGTAAGAGTGTAACGAATTACCTGCATTAACCGGGGATTTTACCTGATTTTACTAAAAATGCAGGCAGATTTAGTAAAATTTATAATAATTTAGTAAAATCAAAGGTTTTCCATGTGTGATTTTCACATATGGGAAGCCTTTTTTTGGTGTATGTAAACAAAGTAAAAAAATCAGCTTGTATACATGCCGGTTAACCATCTATGATTATTTCCAGGAAAGCAAATGCAGAAGATGCATATAAAAACAATTTACTAAGGAGGAAGCTATGAAAAGAAAAGCATTGGCATTATTACTTACAATGTCAACACTGGCAATGACACTTACAGGCTGCGCGGGAGCAGCTGCGGCAACAGCGGGAGCGGATCAGAATCCGGGAACGGAAGTATCGGATGATTCACCGGATGCAGGAACGGAAGACGCAGCCGCTCCTGCAGGCGGGACCACCATCCGTCTTGTAAACAATAAGGCAGAGATCGATGTGGGACTTCATTCACTGGCTAAGGCATACGAGGAGAAGACGGGAATAACGGTCGAGATCGATTCAATAGGCGGCGGTCAGGATACGCAGGCGGTACTTAAGAATTATTACCAGGCCGGAAACATGCCGGATATCTTCGTATTCGAGGGCGATACCCATTACGAGACATGGAAGGATGTGCTTACAGACCTTACCGGTGAGGCATGGACAGAGGATACCGAAGCCGAGTATGTAAACGGCGGAAAAGTATACGGCTTCCCCACAACAACGGAAGCGATCGGACTTACCTATAACAAGGCAATACTTGACAAGGCAGGCATAGATCCGAAGTCAATAACAGGTCCCGAGAGCATGAGAGCGGCATTTGAGAAGCTTGATTCCATGAAGGATGAGCTGGGACTTACATCGGTAGTCGGATATTATACCGAGGCGGCAAACCTCTGGTGGACGGCAGGGCAGCACCTTCTCGGAACCTATCTTGATGTGGGACTTGCACGTGATGATACTACCTATATCGATCTTATAAATGACGGCGGTAAGCTGGATATGGAAAGAGCAAAGCCCTGGGCAGAGATGGTAGCGCTGTTTAACGAGTATACGGATGACAACGGCGTATCCGGTACCTATGACGATCAGATAGCCAATTTCGCAGCAGGCAAGTATGCATTCGTAACACAGGGTTCATGGATCGGTGCCGCAATGACAGGCAATTATGCGGATCAGTATGCGGCAGCAGGTAATTTTGAGGTAGGAATGATCCCTTACGCATTTATTGAGGGACAGGACACCATCCAGACCAATTCACCCAACTGGTGGGGACTTTATAACGAGGGTAATGTTGAAGAAGCCAAGGCCTTCATCCAGTGGTGTTCGGAGAATGACGGCGGACAGGAAATACTTGCAAAGGAATGCGGCTGCGTATCACCCTTTACCTCATCCACTCATATGCCCGAGGATCCCTTCGCCGCAACGATAAGCGATTATACGGCTGCAGGCAAGACCTCGGCATGGCATTGGCAGGGATGGAAGGAAGGACTCGCCCAGAACGTATCGGCGGTTATCTTCCAGGATTTTGCCAAGGGATCGTTTAAGAGTACGGATGAGTTCCTTGAAACATTAAGTAAGGCTATTGAGGCATATTATGCACAATAACAGGATCATAATCAGAAAAGAAAAATATGATAACAGTGAACTGAGACTCAATGAAACTCTGTTTTCCAATGCTAACGGGTATATCGGAGTAAGGGGCACCCTCGAGGAGGGTGTACCCTCCGGTTACTCAACCATGAGAGGCATGTATCTCGGAGGCGTGTATGAGATAATCCCCATGAAGCAGGCGGAGAGCCTGTGCAATCTCGTGGAGAAGAAGCAGACCATGCTGAACGTGGCCGATACCCAGACTATTGAGCTGTATGTCTGCGGAGAGCGCTTTGAGATGGGTCAGGGTGAGCTTCTGTCAAACGAACGGATCCTTGACATGAACGGAGGCTTTACGGCAAGGAAGATACGATGGAGAAGCCCCGGGGGCAGAACCGTCGGTATTTATATAAAGAGGATGGCCAGTCTTGACAGGCCTCAGATCTTCGTACAGGAATACACGGTAAAAGCCGAGGACTTTGACGGGGAAATGGCTTTTGACTCATGGCATGTGGCAGATGTCAGGAACTATTCCGATCCGGACGATCCGCGTCTGGCTGCGGAAAGTCCTTCATATCTGACCGTATTGAGGGCCGAAGTCAAAGGAGATACCTCTCTGTGCGTAAGCAAAACGGGAGTAAGCGGTGTTGTAATAGCATCTGCGGTAAGTCATGTATTTCCCGGATCCGACAGTAACGGGATATCAGCCGGATACACCGTAAATGAGGATAAGAGATGTGTATGCAGGATAGAAGCAGAGCTTACCCAGGGGAATGAGTTTAAAGTAATTAAGTATTCTGCTTTTTCCGATTCGATAAGGAATGAGGATCCGGCATCGGACGTGATCACGGTGCTGGATGAAGCGAAGAAGAATACAGAAGCGCTGTATAAGAAACAGAGAGATATACTGAGTGCCTTCTGGAAGAGAGCAGGCATGGAGATCAAAGGTGATGATGACCTGGATATGGCCATGACCTTCAATATGTATCAGCTTTTCTGTTCGGCACCCAAGGTACAGGGCAGCAGTATTGCTGCCAAGGGCCTTACGGGAGAAGGATACGAAGGACACTATTTCTGGGATGCGGAAATGTATACTCTGCCGTTCTTTATCCTGACCGATAAAAAGCTTGCCCGCAACATCCTTTCTTTCAGGTACGAAACACTTGATAAGGCAAGGGAGAACGCAGCTTTACTGGGACATAAGAAGGGTGCCCTCTATCCGTGGAGAACCATAACCGGTGAGGAATGCTCGGGATATTTTCCGAGTGGAAGTGCGGCATATCACATAAACGGTGCGGTCTCATATGCCGTAGTAAGCTATTATCTGGCGACGGGAGACTCGGATTATATAGTTGATGAAGGCGAGGAGATCCTTATAGAGACAGCCAGGCTGTGGCTTGACACGGGTAATTACAACCGTGACGGTAAGTTCGTCATAAATGAGGTTACGGGACCGGATGAATATACCTGTATGGTGGATAACAACTTCTATACCAACTGCGCTGCGGCATACGGAATGAAGTGGGCGGTCAGGCTCATGCATATGTTTGAGAGGCGTGAGAAGATCGCAGAGCTGAAGGAACGGCTGAATATAACAGAGGACGAACTTGCAGAGATGATAAGGGCTTCGGAGAATATGTATCTTCCGTATGATGAGAGATTTGGCATAAGTCCGCAGGATGACAGCTTTCTGGAGAAACCCGTATGGGATATCGCGGCTACGCCAAAGAGCGACTTTCCGCTTCTCCTTCATTATCATCCTCTTCATCTGTACAGATATCAGGTGTGTAAGCAGGCGGATACGGTACTGGCCCATTTCCTGTTTCCCGGAAATGCGGACAGAGAGACCATGGAGAAGAGCTTCAGATATTATGAAAAGATCACTACGCATGATTCGTCACTGTCGACCTGCGTATTCTCGATGCAGGCATCAAGGCTGGGTCTTCATGACGAGGCAGTCAGGTATTTCGGGGATTCGGCCAAGCTTGATCTTCTGAATCTTCACGGAAACAGTACCGACGGAGTGCATACGGCAAATATGGGAGGCGCCTATATGGCTCTTGTATACGGCTTCGGAGGAATAAGGATAGATGAAAAAGGACTGTCAATAGATCCTTTCCTTCCTGACAAGCTTGCCGGATATTCCTTCAGGTTCGGTTATCACGGATGCCTGTTATGCCTGGGCGTTGACAGGGAAGAAATGAAGGTGGAGCTCACTGAGGGCGATATTATTGAATTCAGCCATTTGGGAGTGCTTCACAGGTTAAGAGGAGGAGAACAATGGACTGCAAAGCTGTGATCTTTGATCTGGACGGCGTTCTGGTCTTTACGGACAAATATCATTATAAGGCATGGAAAAAGCTGGCAGACCGGCTGGATATAGATTTTACGGAAGAGGATAATGACAGATTAAGAGGTGTAAGCCGTGCGGAAAGCCTGGAGATAATTCTGGAGAAATATCATGGTGAACCTATATCTGAGGATGTTAAGGAAAAATATCTGGAAGAGAAGAATGAAATATACAGAGAATATCTGGGTACAATGACGAGAAATGATGTCGATTCGGCCGTCAGGGATAATCTGAACTTACTCCGTAATGCAGGCTTACGTCTTGCGGTAGGGTCATCAAGTAAGAATACCGCATATATCCTTGAAAGGACAGAGTTGACGGATGCCTTTGATGCAGTGGCGGACGGAACGCAGATAACAAGATCCAAGCCTGACCCCGAGGTATTCTTAAAAGCTGCAAAGCTGTTGGGCGAGGATCCTGATAACTGTCTGGTGGTAGAGGATGCCGATGCCGGAATAGAAGCTGCGAAGGCAGCAGGTATGCATACTGCGGCCATAGGGGCAGCCGCGAGAAGCGAAGCAGCAGAGTATAATCTTACGGGCATTGAAGAACTGCCTGTCATAATAGGAATAGCACAGTAAATAACACAGATCTCCATAAAATTTGAAAATTTAAAAAAAGTACTTGACCTTATGCGCATAAGGTGCTAATATAAGTACAACAACTTATGCGCAAAAGTCGGTATGTGTGAAGAATGCCAATTGTGCAATATGTACAAAGGCGTTCGAAAGGTTACAGAAAACAGAGAAGAGTTTTATGGAGGGAAACAAATGAAGAGTAGATTTTTATCAGTTCTTTTGGCAGGAGCAATGGCAGTGAGCTTAAGCGCATGCGGCGCAGCACCGGCAGCACCTGCGGCAGGAACGGGAAGTGAGACAACGGAAGCAACAGATGAGGGGGCTTCGGAAGAAGCATCAGAAGAAGCATCGGAAGAAGCATCGGACAGCAGTGCACCGGCAGCAGGCGGAGCAGGTGAGGTAAGGCTCCTTAACGGTAAGCCCGAGATCGATCAGCAGTTGCAGGATCTTGCGAAGCTTTATAACGAAGAAACAGGCAATACACTTATAGTCGAGACAATAGGCGGCGATACCAACGCATCAGATGAACTTAAGAAGATGTACCAGGCTGACAACATGCCGGATATCTTTGTTATAGAAGCCAATCAGGCAGATACATGGGACGGAATGCTGGCAGACCTTGCGGGAGAGGCATGGACAGATAAGACAGGCTTCGAGCTTATTAACGCATCAATGGGAACCATCGGCTTCCCTTACACGGTTGAAGCAACAGCGCTCGGATACAATGCGGACGTGCTCAAGGCAGCGGGTGTTGATCCTGCATCACTTACGAGTCCTTCGGCTTATGCGGATGCATTTAAGACGCTTGATGAGAAGAAGGGTGAACTCGGTATCACGGCGGTTCTCGGATGGTGTGCAGAGCCTGCCAATCTCGGATGGAGCTCAGGTACACACGTATTTGCCCAGTACCTTGATGCAGGCCTTAAGGCTGATGATACCACTTATATAGATCTTCTTAATGACGGCGGCAAGGTAGATGAGAAGAGAATGAAGGATTTTGCTGAGTTCATAGGAATGATGAATCAGTACTCGGATCCCGAACTTCTTGTTGACGGTACATACGACCAGCAGGTTGCCGGCTTCAAGGATGGCAAGTATGCATTTATAACACAGGGTAACTGGTGTGTGACCAGCCCTGATGATGTAAGCTTCGAGTGCGGCTTTGCTCCTTACGCTTTCGAGGACGGTATTGATACCATAATAGCAGGTCCCCCCAGCTATTGGGTAGCATACAGCGAAGGTAATGTAGACGGAGCCAAGGAATTCTTCAACTGGTGTTCAGGTGATTCGGCTCAGAATATTCTTGTAAATCAGGCAGGTCTTGTATCTCCGTTTGACGATTGCAAGTACGAAGCAGTCAATCCCTTCTACAAGAGCATGAAGAGCTATATAGATGCCGGCAAGTACTCAGGATGGCATACAATGCTTAAGAAGGACGGACTTCAGAACGTAACCTGTCAGGTATTCGCAGATTACGCTCAGGGTAAGCTTGATGCCGACGGGTTCGCATCTACAATGGCACAGGTTATACAGTCATACTATGCTAACTGATACACAGAATGATACAATTAATTTTAGACGGTCGAAAGACCGGTGAGGTAAATTGAAAAGTGGGGGCATTCCGGCCCCCATTTTTTAACAAAAGGTTTTATGGAAAGGATTTACTGAAAGGAGAGAAATCTTATGGGCGAATTCTCCGTTATGAGAAAAACAGCATCCTTCGGATGCCTTATAGCCGGTCTGGTCCTTATGATATGGGGATTGGCGATGGCTATAGGAAAGACGGGAAACACATTAAGGGGAGGGGCTCTTGTGGTCGGAGCCGTATTATTCTTCGCAGGGCTTTATCTGTTCCCTACGTTTAAGCACCACAGAACAATAGTTAACATAATATTCCTTTTTCCGCTTTTGTTCGCATTTGCGGTTACGGTCATCATACCGCTTGTGCTTGGTATAGGCTATTCCTTTACGGACTGGAACGGCATAAAGATGAAGGGGTTTGTGGGAATGGCCAATTACACAAGGATGTTCAAGCAGCCCGGTTTCATATGGTCGATCCTTATAACCTTCCTGTTTGTGGTTTTCAATATCATACTTGTTAATCTTGTGGCGTTCCTTCTTGCCCTGTTGTGTACATCAAAAATAAAGGGTCTCGGATTCTTCAGGGCAGCTTACTTCCTTCCGAACCTTATAGGAGGAATCGTTCTGGGTTATATCTGGCAGTTCATATTCTCGAATGTTATCACGAAGTTCACGACGGCGCTGTTTGATGCCAGATACTCGATGCTGTCGGAGACAAAAACAGCATTTATCGGCATCGTGATCGTATATATATGGCAGTATGCCGGCTACATAATGCTTATCTATATAACCGGTCTTAATACGATACCGGGAGATGTACTGGAGGCTTCATCCATAGACGGAGCCAATGCGACACAGACACTCTTCAACATTAAGATACCTATGATCGCCCCGACGATCACGATATGCACCTTCCTGACGCTTACGTCTGCGTTTAAGCAGTTCGACGTTAACCTGGCACTGACTAACGGTACAGGATCCGTAGCTGACTTTATGGGCAATTATCTTACCAACGGTACGGAAATGCTGGCACTTAATATCTACAGTACAGCCGTTATAAACAATGAATACGCATTCGGCGAGGCCAAGGCAGTTCTGTTCTTCATAATCCTTGCCGTTGTATCGATAGTTCAGGTTCGTATATCCAATAAGAGGGAGGTGGAACTGTAATGAAGACAAGAGAAAAGACTTCAACGATCGCGGTTAAGCTGGTGATAGCGATAGTTATAGCAATCTATGTACTGTTTCCGTTCTTCCTTGTTGTGATCAATTCCTGCAAGCCTACGGATATGATAACAGCCAACCCTATAGGCTTCGAAGGAGTAAGCATCCCGCAGCTTATATCCAACCTGAAGGATGTTATCAACAATACGCACTTCCTTTTCTGGTCGGCGTTTGAATATTCGGTTATCATAACCGTCCTGTCGCTGGTGTTGCTTGCGCTCTTCGGCGCGATGGCAGCGTGGGTTATATGCCGTAACAAGACGAAGTGGTCAACGGTTATATATTTTACTTTTATTGCGTCTATGATAATTCCCTTCCAGGTGGTTATGCTTCCGCTTATCTCCACCTTCAGGGATGTGGGCAAGTTCATAGGCATTCCTATGCTTCAGTCGGTACCCGGTATAATCTTTGCGTATCTCGGATTCGGCGGTGCAATGACAGTGTTCATCCTTAACGGATTCATCAAGGGTATTCCGATGGATCTCGAGGAGGCTGCATCGATCGACGGCTGCTCTCCGGAGCAGACCTTCTTCAGGATAATCTTTCCGCTGCTTAAGCCTGTTATCACTACTGTAACGATTCTTAACGGTATGTGGATATGGAACGATTACCTCCTTCCTTCGATGATGCTTGGACAGAACGGCAAGGTTAAGACCCTTCCGGTAGCGGTACAGGCCTTCGTGGGATCGTATGTAAAACAGTGGAATCTCATACTTGCGGCAGCCCTGCTTGCAATAATACCTATCGTGATCCTCTTCCTGTTCGCCCAGAAGCAGATCATGGAGGGTATGATCGAGGGTGCCGTTAAGGGCTGATAATATAACTGTAATTACAGACTTACAATGAAAGCTGCATGGATGTGATTATATATGTTTGATTTATCAGGTTGTATGATATAGTATCATAGTAAGCAGTATCTTGATAAATGCCGCGGAAGCATAACTGCATAATGAAACTTTCCGTGGCCGAATAACACTTAACAGAGGATTGACGGTTAATGAGAAAAAATGGTGTACTGATGCCGGTGGCCAGCCTGCCGGGAAAATATGGAATAGGCTGTTTCTCGAAAGAGGCATATAAGTTCATTGATAATCTGAAGGCTGCAGGGCAGAGCTACTGGCAGATTCTCCCGTTGGGACCTACCGGATACGGAGATTCGCCTTATCAGTCGTTCTCCACCTTTGCGGGTAATCCTTATTTCATCGATCTTGAGACCCTTATTGAGGAAGGACTCCTTAAAAGGGCGGAATGCGGTAAGTATGACTGGGGCAGCGATCCTCATCGTATTGACTATGAAAAGATATATCTTTCAAGATTTAAGGTATTAAAGCATGCATTTAAGAGATTCGACTATGCGAATGATAAGGATTACGGGAAGTTCGTTGCAAAGAACAGCTTCTGGCTGGAGGATTACGCGCTTTACATGGCTGTGAAGAATTCCTTCGGAGGTGTGAGCTTTATTGAATGGGATGAGGATATCCGCAGACATGAAGAAAAGGCGGTGGATGAGTACCGTAAGAAATATGCGGAGGAAGTGGAGTTCTATAAATTCATCCAGTATGAATTCGATAAGCAGTGGACAGCGCTAAAATCCTACGCCAACAAAAACGGTGTGGAAATAATCGGAGACATTCCGATCTATGTTGCCTTCGACAGTGCGGATACATGGGCAGAGCCTAA
Source organism: Lachnospiraceae bacterium (assembly GCA_017450065.1). Classification (GTDB taxonomy): domain Bacteria; phylum Bacillota; class Clostridia; order Lachnospirales; family Lachnospiraceae; genus UBA2868. The sequence continues at coordinate 29,801 of JAFSYI010000081.1, read as the reverse complement.
GCTGTTCCAGTTTGATAAGAACGGAATACCGACCGCGGTTGCGGGTACTCCGCCGGATGCATTCTCAAAGACAGGACAGATGTGGGGAAACCCGCTGTATGCATGGAAATATCATAAGGAGACCGGATATGAGTGGTGGATAAAGAGGATCCGTCACTGTCTCAAGCTCTATGATATTGTAAGGATAGACCACTTCAGAGGCTTTGATGAGTATTACTCGATACCATACGGTTCGCCGAATGCAGTTAACGGGAAATGGGTAAAGGGACCGGGCTATGCTCTGTTCCGGGCGATAAAGAAGGAGCTTGGAGATGTGAATGTCATAGCTGAAGATCTCGGCTTCCTGACACCGTCTGTGCTCAAGCTTGTGAAGGATACCGGTTTTCCCGGAATGAAGGTTCTGGAATTCGCATTTGATTCACGTGAGGACAGTGATTATCTGCCGCATAACTATGTTAAGAACAGCATAGTATATACAAGTGCCCATGACAATGATACCATATTGGGCTGGTATGACAGCATTTCGAAGGCTGACAGGGAATATGCCGATGATTATCTTAACAATGCAGGCCATACAGGTGAAGAACTGGCCTGGGATTACATCAGACTGGCTATGGCATCTGTGTCCGATACCTGTATTATCTCAATGCACGATTTTCTGGCACTTGGTTCGGAAGCCCGTATCAACATACCATCGACCCTCGGCGGCAACTGGGTATGGAGGATGGATAAGGATGCATTTACCAAAGCTCTGATCAAAAAGATATATTTCATGACCTGTCTGTACAGCAGGTATCCACAGAAGCTTAATGAGGATGCAAGGAAGAAGGCAGAAAGGGAGAAAACAAAGGCTGCGAAAGAGGAGCCGAAGGAAAAGAAAGTAACAGCCGGCAAGACAGAAAAATCAAAAAAGACCGGGCCGAAGAAAAAATAAATTCAAAACAGAAGGATTATGTGGTAATATGGAAGAGGTGTCTTGCGATGCCTCTTCTTTTCTGTGCATTTTTGTCCGATAAAGATACGGAAGGGACTTAAGACGCAGTTTAGAGGCACGAATATAGTGAGGTTTTACGATGAAAAGCATTTTTGAACAGATAGACGAGGTGGTCAGACTTAACGGGTATGTTCCACCGGAGTTCGAACTCGATAATGCACTCAGACCCAATGAGGAAGAACCGAAGTTCAGGGGAGCGCAGGAAGGTCTTTTGGGACATCCTGTCGGATTGCCTGAGGATGAGATGCTTAATAATGCGTTCGGTATGATAGCGGAGAATGTTAAGATCAATGCAAGGCTTGCCGTGCATAATTTTGACGACAAGGATCCCGGCTTTACGGTTGCGCTGATAAGAGGACATCTTCTTAAGAAGGTGATCGACAATATAAATAAATTCGATCCCCATAAGCTTTCAACACTTTCGTATTCGCTTGTAATGTTTGGAACAAAAACAGAGACGGTCAAGCTTGGGCTTCTGCTCCTGGTACTTTTTGATTTTGCGGATGATGAGGTTGTAAAGAAGCATCTCATCACCCTTGGGCTGTATGAGGAATTTACAAGCTATATTCTGTCGAATGTTAAGGGTTGGCCGGAGAATGAACGTAACCATGTTTATTATGTATATGCACAGAAGCTTACAGGCTGGGGTAAGATAAATGCAATGGAACAGCTGGATCCGGTTAATGACGAGGTTAAAGAATGGATACTGAAGAACGGCTGCAGGAATGACATTTCATACGGTTATCTGGGAAAAACGGCATATGAGAAATGCGATCTGATAAAGAGACTAAAAAAAGGCGGCCTTGATGATGAGGAGATACAGGGTGTAAGGGACATCATGAGAGGCCTTCTGGATGAAGGACCTGCGAAGGGGATTTCTGAGGTTAAGCATCCCGCACGTCTGGCAATGCTTTATCTTAAGGAACTCTCGAAGCATAAGGTAGAGCTTGAGGATATTGCAAATATATATGAGCTGAAATCATTTGTGAGTAAGAATGATGACAGGTCAACACCGGAGGATAAAGAGAATGCCGTCAAGCTGCTTGACAGGCTGCTGGGTCTTTCGGATGCGGATAAAATGATAAAAAGCGGGGTGGTTGATTCCACCAATCTTGCCATCTATACTGCAGGGGAAGCCGGGATTGATGTCTCAGAGGAGCTCATGAGCCAGCTTAAATACAATTTTATCGGCTACTACAGATATGGTTACTACTTTATGGAAAATGATGTGCTGGTGGATGAGTTCCTGAGTATCTGTGAGAAGAATCTTTCGGGTCTTGACTACCGGGAGGGGATGGGTATGGAAACGGCGCCTCCGGATTCGGCGCAGAACTGGCAGCTTGACTTTGTGATACAGCATTTGTCGGAGTATCCGGGTAAGGGTGTAAAGCTGCTGACAACGGCACTGAGCTCGGCTGTATACCGCTACCGGCTGGTGGCATCGAAGGTTCTTAAGGACTGGGAGAAAACAGAAAATGCGAATATTAAGAAGTTTAATCCCGAGCTTTTGAAAGCCGTTAAGAAGGTTAAGAAAAAGGAAGTGGACAATTCGCTGAAGAAGGCATGGGATGAAATACTGGAGTATAAATAAAGCAGTCTAATCTTATGCTGACAGTTACGGGCTGGATGTGGTATAATATAATACTGTTCAGACAGGGCTCGGATGAGCCTGATATAGGAAACAAAAAATTTTATATATGTAAAGGAGAAAAACGATGAATCTTTCACCTCTTCAGAAAGCAAGATACGAATACACGCCCAAGCTTCCGGGAATGTTAAGAGGCGGTATTTCGGAAATCTGTGTTAAGGACGGCGCAGCTACGGAGAGCGTAGCGGATCAGGATAAGATCAAGGCTCTGTTCCCCAACACATACGGAAAGAACGAGATCACATTTGTTAAAGGCAGCAACACTTCTGAGGCAAAGAAGCAGGTTGTCGGAGTGATCCTTTCCGGCGGACAGGCACCCGGTGGTCATAACGTGGTATGCGGTCTGTATGATGCGATCAAGGCTACCGACAGGAATAATGTATTGCTTGGTTTTAAGGGCGGTCCCAGCGGTCTTATAGAGGATGACTTTATAGAGTTCGATGATGAGTATATAGATGCATACAGGAATACGGGCGGTTTTGATATCATCGGTTCGGGACGTACCAAGCTGGAGACGGAGGATCAGTTCAAGATCGTTACAGAGGTGGCAAAGAAGCACGGACTTACGGCTATTGTTATCATCGGTGGTGATGACTCTAATACAAATGCTGCGGTTCTTGCCGAGTATATGGCAGCTCATAATACGGGAGTGCAGGTTATAGGATGCCCCAAGACAATAGACGGTGACCTTAAGAATGAGGATATCGAGGCTTCCTTCGGTTTTGATACCGCTACCAAGACTTATTCGGAGCTTATAGGAAATATTGAGAGAGATGCCAATTCGGCAAAGAAGTACTGGCATTTCATAAAGGTTATGGGCCGTTCGGCTTCGCATGTGGCACTTGAGTGTGCACTTGAGACACAGCCCAATATATGCCTTATCGGTGAAGAAGTTGCGGCTAAGAAGATGTCTCTTGCACAGATCACCAATTACATCGCAGATGCTGTTGAGAAGAGAGGAAACAACGGAGAGAACTTCGGCGTTGCCATCATTCCCGAAGGTATAGTAGAGTTCGTACCGGAGTTCTCTGCACTTATCGCAGAGATCAATGAGCTCCTTGCCGGAAAGAAGACAGAAGAATTCAATGCTCTTCCCGATTGGAATGCCAAGTATGAATTCATAAAGAAGGGACTTACCGCAGAATCATTCGCAGTATTTGATATCCTTCCGCAGGGTATCCAGCAGCAGCTCTTCCTTGAGAGAGATCCTCACGGTAATGTTCAGGTATCGCTCATCGAGTCGGAGAAGCTCTTCTCGGAGATGGTTAAGAATGAGCTTGCAAAGAGGAAGGAAGCAGGCACATACAAGGGTAAGTTCGGTTCACAGCATCATTTCTTCGGATATGAAGGAAGATGTGCATTCCCGTCCAACTTCGATGCGGATTACTGCTACTCACTGGGATACAATGCGTTTATGCTTATCCAGTACGGTTATACCGGATACCTTTCCAAGGTTTCGAACTTAAGCAAGCCGGCTGAGGAGTGGAATGCAGGCGGTATGCCGATAACCAAGATGATGAACATTGAGAGAAGGAACGGAGAGGATAAGCCTGTTATAAGAAAAGCTCTTGTTGAGCTTGACGGAGCTCCGTTTAAGTATTTCTGCGAGCACAGGGATGAATGGGCGGTCAAGACATGCTTCACATATCCCGGAGCCATTCAGTATTACGGACCTGCCGAGGTGTGCGATATAACAACAAGAACGCTCGCTTTGGAGAAGGGTGAGGCATAAGCTGAGGTAATACGGATAATAATAATATTAAAGGGAGTCTGTCCGGTATACACGGACAGACTCCCTGATTGTTTTTTCTTAAAACAAATGTCGCAAAAATCTTTCGGATGTGTTATAATCAACAGGACATATTGAACCAAATGTGACATAAACAGCAGCCCAGTATTAAAGCATAAAGGAGATGAACAGTAATGAAAGAGTGTTATGTATTTCTTGCCGAGGGCTTCGAGGAGATTGAAGCACTTACCGTAGTTGATATATTAAGAAGGGATAATATTGTGGTTCAGACAGTTTCCATCACGAAGGATGCAATGGTGGAGGGAGCACACAGAATCCCGGTCAGGGCAGATAAGCTTCTTAAGGATATCAGGCTGAGCGATGCGGCACTGCTGGTGCTTCCGGGAGGAATGCCGGGTACACTCAATCTTAAGGAATGTGAACCGCTTATGGAAATGGTTAAGGAATTCGGAGCAACCAACCGTCGTATTGCAGCCATTTGTGCCGCACCCACGGTTCTTGGAGATCTGGGTCTTCTCGAAGGAAAGAGGGCATGCTGCTATCCGGGTATGGAGAGCCAGCTTGCCGGGGCTCAGGTCAGCATGGATGAAGTTGTAACTGACGGAAATATCACCACTTCACGCGGCCTGGGAACCGCAATACCGTTTGCGTTGGAGCTTGTAAGGATATTCTCATCCGAAACGGAAGCCGGAGCGCTTAAACGTAAGATCGTATACAATCACTGATGAAAAAGATCTGTTTTCAGATCTGAAATAAATCAGTTCAGTGATCAGAATAAGCGAGATAATCATATTAGATAAGAAACGATCCGGTCCGGTAACTGCGGACGGGGTCGTTTTTATAAGGTTTATAAGGTAAAAAAGATATTTGTGTAGCATTTTTAAAACGCATATGTTATACTTGCGTTTGGTATGTTTAACAATCAGTTATAATTTGCTATTTAGGAGGAATCAGTTAGAAATGAGTTTACAGGTTGAGAATTTGGAACATAATATGGCTAAGCTTACCATAGAGGTGCCTGCCGATGAATTCGCCAGGGCAATGACCGAGGCATATAAGAAGAATAAGAATAAGATAAGCGTTCCCGGTTTCAGAAAGGGCAAGGTGCCCCAGACAATGATCGAGAAGATGTACGGGCCCGAGGTGTTCTATGAGGATGCTGCCAATATAATCATTCCCAATGCTTATGAAAAGGAGATTTCCGAGCATAAGGAGGTAGAGGTTGTATCTCAGCCTGAGATAGATGTTACACAGTGCAAGAAGGGTGAACCCTTCATATTTACCGCAGTAGTGGCATTAAAGCCCGGAGTAGAGCTTGGAAAGTATAAGGGCGTTAAGATCGATAAGATCGACAGGGAAGTAACGGATGAAGAGATCGATAAAGAGATCAACAGAGAGCGTGAAGCCAATTCACGTACCATAACCGTTGAGGACAGACCGGTTAAGGATAAGGATATAACGATAATCGATTTCGAGGGATTTGTAGACGGAGAAGCATTCGAGGGCGGTAAGGGTGAGAACTATTCGCTTACCATAGGTTCGGGCGCATTCATCCCGGGCTTTGAAGAGCAGCTCATCGGTGCCAATAAGGATGAGGAAAGAGAGATCAAGGTTACATTCCCCGAGGATTATCATGCAGAAGAGCTTAAGGGAAAGGATGCCGTATTTAAGGTAAAGGTGCATGAAATCAAGGAGAAAGAGCTTCCGGAGCTGGATGATGAGTTCGCAAGTGAGGTTTCTGAATTTGATACCCTTGCCGAATACAGGGAGGATGTAAAGAAGAAGCTTACGGAGAAGAAGGAGCAGGAGGCTAAAACAAAGAAAGAGGATGCTGTTATCGAAGCTATCGTGAAGGACAGCAGGATGGATATTCCCGAGGCCATGATCGATACACAGGCCAGACAGATGGCACAGGATTATGCGGGAAGGCTTCAGCAGCAGGGACTTTCTCTTGAACAGTATTTCATGTTTACCGGTATGGACAAGGATAAATTCCTTGAACAGATGAAACCCGGAGCACAGAAACGTATAGAGTCACGGCTTGTAATGGAGGCTGTTGCAAAGGAAGAGAAATTCGAGATAACGGATGAAGAGTATGACCACGAAATAGACAGGATGGCTGAGATGTATCAGATGGAAGCTGACAAGCTTAAGGATATGGTCGGCGAGTATGAGAAGGAGCAGATCATAGAGGATCTTAAGATGCAGAAGGCAGTTAATTTCGTAGTTGAAAACGCAAAGGAGAAATAATATGAGCTTAGTACCTTACGTCATTGAGCAGACCAGCCGCGGCGAGCGCTCATATGATATTTTTTCACGCCTTTTAAAGGAGAGGATCGTATTCCTGGGTGAGGAGGTAAATGCCACCACATCCAGCCTTATAGTTGCACAGATGATGTTCCTTGAAGCCGAAGATCCGGATAAGGATATACATTTCTATATTAACAGTCCGGGTGGTTCGGTTTCGGACGGATATGCGATTTATGATACAATGCACTATGTTAAATGTGATGTTGCGACCTACTGCATGGGAATGGCTGCCAGTATGGGTGCATTCCTTCTTGCAGGCGGAACGAAGGGCAAGAGATTCGCACTTCCGAATGCCGAGGTCATGATCCATCAGCCGCTCGGCGGAGCCAAGGGTCAGGCAACTGAGATCGAGATAGCTGCTAAACAGATCCTCCGTACCAAGGAAAATTTAAACCGTATCCTGTCAGAGAACACCGGAAAGCCTATTGAGGTTATAGCAAGGGATACAGAGCGTGATAATTGGATGACAGCACAGGAAGCATTGGATTACGGTCTTATAGATAAGATCATTACAACGAGGGCGTAAGCCTGTTAATATTGATAATTCAGGGGAGAAGAACATGGCAGGAAAGGTGGATGACAGGATCAGATGCTCGTTCTGCAACAAGCCGGAAAATCATGTCCGTAAGCTTATAGCAGGTCCGGCCGGAGCATATATATGTGATGAGTGCGTTGAGATATGCATGGACATCATAAGGGATGAACTGGGTGAGGATCCTTATTATATTGATGATGAAGATGATGCGGCTGATGGAAGCCTTCATATCAATCTGTTGAAGCCAAGGGAGATCAAAGACTTCCTTGATGAGAATGTTATAGGCCAGGAAGAGGCCAAGAAGGTATTATCCGTAGCCGTTTATAATCATTACAAGAGGGTTACGGCTAAGGAAAACTCCGATGTGGAGCTTCAGAAGAGTAATATCATAATGCTGGGTCCTACCGGTTCGGGTAAGACTCTGCTGGCTCAGACGCTTGCCAAGATAATAAACGTACCCTTCTGTATAGCGGATGCCACAGCACTTACCGAAGCAGGATATGTGGGTGAGGATGTTGAGAACATACTGCTTAAGCTTATACAGGCTGCCGATTACGACATAAAGAGGGCAGAGCTTGGTATCATCTATATTGATGAGATAGACAAGATAACAAGAAAGGGAGAGAACGTATCCATCACCCGTGACGTTTCGGGCGAAGGAGTGCAGCAGGCTCTCCTTAAGATAATTGAGGGTACACAGGCATCGGTTCCGCCGCAGGGTGGAAGAAAGCATCCTCATCAGGAGCTTATACAGATAGACACTACCAATATCCTGTTTATCTGTGGAGGAGCATTCGAAGGCCTTGACAAGATAGTTGAGAACAGGCTGGATAAGAAGTCCATCGGTTTCGGTGCGGAGATAAAGAACAGGAACGAGACGGATATCAATGAGCTGCTAAGGCAGGTTCAGCCGGAGGATCTTGTTAAATACGGCATCATTCCCGAGTTCGTGGGACGTGTTCCTATCGGAGTATCACTTCAGGGACTTGACGAGGATGCTCTGGTAAGGGTACTTACAGAGCCGAAGAACGCAATAATCAAGCAGTATGAGAAGCTGTTTGAAATGGATGGGGTTGAGCTTAAGTTCGAAGAGGATGCCATTAGAGAAATAGCCAGGAAGGCTCATGAACGTAAGACGGGAGCAAGAGGTTTACGTTCAATACTTGAAAAGCTTATGCTTGAGCTGATGTATGAAATTCCTTCGGACACAAGGATCCATAAGGTGGTTATTACCAAGACCGCAGTGGAAACAGGCGGAGAGCCCCTTATTATGCGCAGGGGCAGCAAGCTTAAGAAGGCTGAATAAGACAGAAAAAAGAAACGATATGCCGCCGGATAACGGCGGCATTTCTTAAAGAGGTGAATTTATGCCCGCAAGAGCACATAAGAAGAAGCTTCCTGTGGTTACCTTAAACGGACTCGCGGTGATCCCCGGGATGATAATACATTTTGATATAGTAAAAGGCGGAGCGGTTAAAGCGATCGAGAAGGCCATGGTGTCCAAAGACCAGCAGATATTTATTGTTATGCTGAAGGAGCAGGAGGATAATGACGATCCGGATCACATGGAGCTTCACAGGATGGGAAGCATTGCCAATGTCAAGCAGGTTTTAAAGCTGCCAAACAAGACCTTAAGGGTACTTGTGGAAGGAGTCAGGCGTGCAAGGCTTGAGGAAATTGAAGAAAATGAAGAAGGCCTGAGGATTGCTGTGATACGTCCGGTTTCTGAGAGTAACGCCGTAAGCTATGATAAGGAAACGGATCCTGAACGTGTGGCCATGATACAGACCTTCATGGCAGCAATGAAGGAATATCTTAAGTATAATCCAAAGGTCGAAAAGGTACTGAGCAAATGCAAGGTGGCGCATGTTCCATTCTCTGCACTTATGGATATGTATGCATCCCACCTGCCCATGTCTGCAAGTGACAGACAGCATCTGCTTGATGCGGCTGATGACCGTGAGCAGGCTGTCATATTCTGCACAATACTGGAAAATGAAATAAATATACGAAGAGCAAGAAATGATATACAGGAGCAGGTACGTGAAAGGGTTGATAAGAATCAGAAGGAATACTTTCTGCGTGAACAGCTTAAGGCAATAAAAGAAGAACTGGGCGGAAAGAAATCGATGTCCGATGAGGAGGAATATCTGGAAAGAACAGAGCAGCTCAATGCCCCCAAAGAGGTTAAGGAGAAGCTCAGGAAGGAGATAGACCGCCTGTCGCAGGCTGCATCCTATTCATCCGAGAACGGTGTTATAAGAGGATATATCGAGACGCTCTTAGATATGCCCTGGGATAATGTATCTTCGGATAATGATGATCTTGATGAGGCTGAAAGGATACTTAATGAGGATCATTACGGACTTGAGAAGGTTAAGGAGAGAATGCTTGAGTTCCTGGCTGTGAGGAACTTTACAAGAAATAACAGGGATGAGAGAGCCGGTAAAGATTCACCCATAGTATGTCTTGTGGGGCCTCCTGGAACCGGTAAGACCAGTATAGCCCGGTCCGTGGCAAGAGCCCTTAACAAGAAATATGTAAGGATAAGTCTGGGCGGAGTAAGGGATGAAGCAGAGATCAGAGGTCACAGGAAGACCTATGTCGGAGCCATGCCCGGACGCATTGCCGTGGGACTTAAGAATGCAGGTGTGAAGAATCCTCTGTTCCTGCTTGATGAAATAGACAAGATGAGCAAGGATTACAGGGGTGATACGGCATCAGCGCTGTTGGAGGTACTTGACAGTGAGCAGAACAGCAGGTTCAGGGATCATTATATAGAGCTTCCAATAGACCTGTCGGAAGTTCTGTTTATAGCTACGGCCAACTCACTTTCGGACATACCGCGACCACTGCTTGACCGTATGGAGATAATAGAGGTCACCAGTTATACGGAAAATGAGAAGCTGCATATTGCGAAGGAGCATCTTGTCGGAAAACAGCTTAAGAAGAACGGACTTACGAAGAAGCAGCTTGTGATCGATGACAAGGCTCTCGCGCTTATAATAAGAGGTTATACGAAGGAAGCCGGGGTAAGAAGCCTGGAGAGAAAGATAGGAGAGCTGTGCCGCAAGACGGCAAGAGAGATAGCCCAGAACGGAAGGAAGAGCGTGAGGGTTACTCCGAAAAATCTGGAGAAATATCTTGGAAAGATACGCTATGAATATGAGCTTGCCAATGAAGAGGATCAGGTTGGTATAGTAAGGGGACTTGCATGGACTGCGGTAGGAGGAGATACTCTTCAGATAGAGGTAAATGTTATGCCCGGTAAGGGCGAGCTCAAGCTTACCGGACAGCTTGGCGACGTTATGAAGGAATCCGCACAGACAGGCGTGAGCTATATAAGGTCGATAAGTCCGAAGGCGAAGATAAAGGCAGACTATTTTTCCAGGCACGATATTCACATACATATTCCTCAGGGATCGGTTCCAAAGGACGGCCCTTCGGCAGGTATAACCATGGCAACGGCTATCTATTCCGCGATTACGGAGATACCTGTAAGAGCTGATGTCGCAATGACCGGTGAGATTACCTTAAGAGGACGTGTGCTTCCCATAGGAGGCCTTAAGGAGAAGACACTTGCAGCAAAAAATGCCGGGTTGAAGACGGTGCTTGTTCCGAAAAAAAACGAAAAGGATATAGCCGAGATATCGGCAGAGATTCTTGAGGGTCTTAAAATAGTATATGTTGAGACCATGGAAGAGGTACTTGAGCATTCACTTGTAAAGAAAGCGGAATGATATGAAAATTAAGAATGTAAGCCTGGAGACTGTGTGCGGCATAACCTCAGGACTGCCGGACAATAAGTATCCGGAGGTGGCTTTTGCCGGAAAGAGTAATGTGGGAAAATCTTCTCTTATAAATGCTTTAATGAACCGTAAGTCACTGGCAAGAACCTCCGCACAGCCGGGAAAGACCCAGACCATCAATTTTTACAATATCAATAATGAACTTTATTTTGTCGATCTTCCGGGATACGGATATGCCAGAGTCTCCAAAGAAACAAAGGAGAAGTGGGGAAGCATGGTCGAGAGATACTTAAGAAAGTCAAAGCAGCTTCGCGCGGTCTTTCTTCTGATCGACATAAGGCATGAGCCTTCCGCCAATGATGTCGATATGTATGCATGGATAGTGAACAGCGGTTTCGATCCGATAATAATAGCAACCAAGCTTGACAAGATCAACAGAAGTCAGATTGATAAGAATATTAAGATGATCAGGAAGAAGCTTTGTGTGAAACCCGGAACGCCGGTAATTCCTTTCTCGGCATTAAATAAACAGGGCAGGGATGAGATTTATGATGTTATTGACAGACTGACCGGTGAAGAGGATACTGAAGAAGAAATCCCCGGGGATGATATAACCTTTAGTAAAGAAAATAAATAATTTCGTTCACTGTAAGATTACCGGAAAGACGGGATCGGTGTGTGAAATTCTATTAGCCATGAAAAGAGTAATAATATAGTAGAAATTATGATATGGCAGGATTTACGGTATGGTAGGAATTCTAATAAGAATACTGGTAAACGATTACAATAATATAAGGGATGATAAGGTAAGACGCGGATACGGTGTTGTATGCGGATGGGTGTCTATCCTGCTTAACATAGTATTGTGCTGTTTTAAGGTGTTTGCGGGAATACTGTCAGGATCGATAGCGATAACGACGGATGCGGTAAATAATCTGACGGATGCGGGTTCATCGCTTGTAAATATCATCGGATTCAAGCTGGCCGGAAGGAAGCCGGATCCCGAGCATCCGTTCGGACATGGGAGATTCGAGTATGTAGCGGGTCTGGTAATATCGATACTTATTATTGTCTGCGGAGTGGAGCTGGGTAAATCTTCTGTGACCAGGATAATTGAACCACTGGATATATATACGTCAAGAACCGTGTTTGCAGTTCTTATAGCGAGCATAGTGGTTAAGATGTATATGTTTCTCTATGACAGGAAGTATGGAGAAAAGACTGATTCCCCGATACTTAAGGCAGCAGCTGTTGACAGCTTTACGGATGTTATTGCAACGACAGCCGTACTGATCTCTGTTGTTATATATGAGTTTACCGGCAGGGTGACAGACGGATGGTGCGGCCTTATCGTGGCCGTGATAATCATCTATTCGGGAGTAAGCTCTGTAAAAGATACCATTGATCCGCTGCTTGGGAGCAAGCCGGACCCCAAATATGTAGGCCTTATAGAGAAATATGTGCTTGCTCAGAGAGGTGTTCTCGGGATGCACGACCTTATAATCCACAATTACGGTCCGGGCAGGAGTATGATATCGCTTCATGTTGAGGTATCAGATCAGGATAATATAGTTGAGGCTCATGATCTTATCGATAATATAGAGCGAAAGTTAAGAGAGGTTCTTAACTGTGAGTGTGTGATCCATATGGATCCGATCAGTACAGATGATTCGGTGGCAGGCAGGATGCGTGATTTTACGAGGATAATCGTAACCAATGTAGATCCCGGGCTTAAGATAAATGATTTCAGAATGGTACAGGGTGTAACACATACCAATCTGATTTTCGATCTTGTCATTCCGCACGGACTCGAGCTTTCCGATGATGAGATAGTGGATCGGATAAAGAGTAAGGTCAGAGAACTTCCCGGCAGTCATTTTGCGGTAATAAACGTTGAAAAACCGTATACGTAAAGATAATTGCTAAGTTGGAAATTATTTGATATACTGTATGTGACACTTTAGAGAGTGCTTATGCATATGCGTATCAGAAAAGAAAGGGTGGAGTATAGCGTATGAGTTTCGATAATTTAAATGACATAGTTCAGACCGTAAAGGCAACAGAAGCGATCGGCGCGGCCAAGGCAAATGACATTCTCAATGTTGTTAAGGCAAATGAGATCCTTAAGAGGAAGGAAAAAGAAGAGAAGAAGGTAAATGTTGTATTTGTTGTCTGCACGATCCTTGTCTCGGTTGTGGCAATAGCAGCGATCATATATGGTCTGTATTGCTATTTTACACCGGATTATCTTGATGATTTCGACGATGATTATGATGACGAGTTCGAAGATGATTTCGATGATGATTTCTTTGAAAATGAAGATGACTGATCGTTAAGCTTATTTATGGCATAACAGCCAGATGAGTCCGAAACAGACCGGCTGGTGTATTATGTAAACCAGCAGACTTTTTGTGCCAAGCCATGACAGAAAAGGAATCCTGCGGGTACCCAGTTTTATAAAGGATTCATTCGAAAGAAGCAGGCCTCCCAGATGATATCCGAGGATATACATAAAGATCCACGGTATTATCGGGAAATAGTCAGCGGAGAAGAAATCAGCAGGCGGAAGTCCGAAAACGGCAAGCGATGGATATCTGTACAGTGTTTTCGGAATGCTTATCAGAGGATGAAATCTGGAACCGATATATCCGTTTGGCAGATGCTTTGTAAGTGCAAATAGTATAAGACATATTATAATGTGAACCAATCCGGCAGGAATTTTGCTTTTTCCCATACTGCCGGATGTTTTTTTTCTGTCCTGTGCCGTTATAAAATCTGTATCTGATACGGGATCACCGGCTGTATGTACGTCCGGTTCATTCACAGAAGAGATATCATCTAAGGATGCTCCAAAGATCATGAACCCCTTGTCGCAGATCATGGTGATAAGGGTAGCTGCGCCCATAAAGGTAAGTATTCCGTAATATATAGATTCGGATGGCATGAATAAGACGGTAACAAAGGTTATGGCAGTGCCGAGAAGTATAAGTATCAGTCCGCGCCTTAGAGCATGTTTTTTCCCCAAAGGCCATACCATTCCGGATACAAGTATGAATGAGATGCAGATTGACTGCTGCCACAGATATGCTGCTCTTGATCCTATAAAATCCGGATTGCGTCCGAAGACGATAAAGTAATCATAACAGCTGTGATAAAGTATCATGCTGATCATGGTGAATCCGCGGTATGCGTCTATAAAACAGTTGCGTTTACTCTTTGGCTTTTGATCCTTCATGGAAGCAGTTTCCTGTTATTAATGTAGTATTTGTCTGTTTTGAATATATACGAATATGATATAATAATCCGACAGGCGGGGTCAAGCCGAAACATGGATGTATACAGGTAACGATCACCGGTCTGCTGTGCGTTCCGGTCGTTTGTGATCCGGCATATACAGGATGAAGCATGATTGAACGGTTAATAAATATTTTCAGGAGTTTGATTTAATATGAAAAAAGGGCAGATGTACTCAGGCCTGGTTACTGAGGTGAAATTTCCGAATAAAGGAATTGTCAGGGTGGAAGCTGTTTGTGCTTCTGAAGACGGTAAGTGTGTACCGGCAAGTGCGGAATTCTCGCAGAATGAGATATGCACGGTTAAAAATGTTGTGAAGGGACAAAGGGTATCCTTTATCGTAAATAAGAAAAAGGGCGGAAAATGTGAAGGTAGACTGGTGGAAATCCTTGAGAAGTCACAGGATGAGACAGAGCCGTTATGCAGGCATTTCGGTCAGTGCGGAGGCTGTACTTATCAGAACCTGCCATATGAGAAACAGCTGAAACTTAAAGAGGAGCAGGTTAGGGCTTTGCTGTTACCTGTGGTTCCAAATATTGACGAAGTATTTGAAGGGATCAAGGGGAGTCCTGTACAGCTAGGATACAGGAATAAGATGGAGTTCTCATTCGGCGATTCAAGTAAGGATGGAGAGCTTGAACTCGGTTTACATAAAAGAGGAAGCTTTTATGATGTTATTTCAGTTAAGGACTGCAGGATAGTTGATGAGGATTATCGTATCATCTTAAGTGAAACATTAAGCTATTTTCGGGGTAAGGAAACACCATACTATCATAAGATGAGACATGAAGGTTATCTCAGACATCTCCTGGTGAGAAAGGCTGTTAAGACCGGTGAGATACTGATCGATCTCGTTACAACATCCAAAGAACCGGCACCTACCATATGTACAGAGGTATCACTGATAGATGACTGGAAGGAAGTTATGTTAACCATAGAGCGTTCGGGTCAACTTAAGGGAAAGATAGCCGGTATCCTTCACACAACAAATGATTCCCTGTCTGATACTATTATGAACGATAAAACGGACATATTATATGGCAAGGATTACTTTTATGAGGAACTGCTTGGCCTTAAGTTCAAAATATCGCCGTTTTCATTTTTCCAGACCAATTCATTGTCGGCCGAAGTACTGTATGATACTGCAAGGGAATATGTGCTTTCGTGTGCAGGTCATCGCGCCGTTGAGGAAGGCGAGGATGGCGCTGGTTTACATAATGGAGAGGGGCATTCTGGCAAAAAAGAATTATATATTGAGAAAAAGGGTGTGATATATGATCTGTACAGCGGAACCGGAACGATAGCGCAACTCCTTGCTCCTGTTGCAGATAAGGTTATCGGAGTAGAAATAGTGGAGGAGGCTGTTGAAGCCGCCAAAGCAAATGCTGAGCTCAATGGTTTACATAACTGTGAATTTATTTCCGGAGATGTCCTTAAGGTGATGGATGAAATAGAGGATAAGCCGGATATGATCGTCCTCGATCCGCCCCGCGAAGGTGTTAATCCCAGGGCTCTTAAGAAGATAATAAATTATGGCGTTGATAACATCCTGTATATCTCCTGTAAACCCACTTCTCTTGCACGTGATCTTGAGATGCTTACAGCCTGCGGCTATAAACCCACCCGGATATGCGCCATCGATCAGTTCCCTGCGACTGTACATATTGAAACTGCCTGTCTGCTCACAAGGAAATAGCGTATTTGTGAGCTTTACAGGCGTTTTATGGGCAAAAATAAGAACAGAAATCGAAGCATAAAAAATGTATTTTAGAGGACATGTGCATAAAAAGAACACCTTACAGCGGACAAGCCAAATGTTCGCCATAATGTTTGGCTTGGAAAATGTACGCCAAAGAGTATGGATTAATTTTGCGTAAAGGTGTTAGACATATTGGCGGACAGAGTTTTATCATTTTATATGGGGAAACATTTGATATAATACAATAGATAACATCTTTTTGAAGGTACGAATTAAGAAAGGAATTGTAATTAATGGGCAGACCTGAAGATTCAAGAGTAAAGATTCCCGCCTTGGTGCATCTTACCAGACTCGGATATAAATATATGTCCATAAAGGAAATGGTGAGGGGAAGTGATTATGATCCGGACACCAATATATTTTATGCCGAATTTATGGAATCTGTTAATAGAATAAATAATACTTCTCTTTCAAAAGAGGAAATAAAGAAAAAAGTTGACGAGATAAAGATAAAGCTCGACAACGAGGATTTGGGGCTGTCATTTTTTGCACTACTGAAAAAGGGATGTGATGGAATTAAACTAGTCGACTTCTCAAAGGAAGATAGAAACAGCTATGTGGTAATAACAGAGTTGCCATACGAAAATGGTGATGATAGTTTTAGACCTGATATTACAATTCTAATAAACGGCATGCCACTGTCTTTTGTGGAGGTAAAACGGCAGAATAACCGAGAAGGAATTCTGGTAGAACGTGAACGTATGACCAGAAGATTTTCAAATCCCATATATAGAAGGTATGCTAATATAACTCAGTTTACTGTGTTTTCCAATAACAGTGAATATGATGATACGGACATTGAGCCGATACAAGGGGCGTTTTATGCATCAAGTAATTATGGGAAAATGTTTTTCAGTAAATTTCGAGAACAAAGGAAAGAGGAACTTCAGCAAGAGATTAAGCCTATAGATTTGGATGTTGAAAGAGAAATATTGAAGGATACCAATCTTGTATCAATAAAAGGGACGCCGGAGTATTCTTCGTCTATCAATCCAGATTCTCCAACAAACAGGATATTGACATCTTTATATGTGCCTGCCCGGATAAAATTTCTGCTAAATTATGGACTATGTTATAAAGTTTCGACAGATAAGAATGGAATTAGACATATAGAGAAGCATATTATGAGATATCCCCAGCTTTTCGCTACTTTGGCAATAGAGGATAGACTGAAGGCGGGCGTGAAGAAGGGAATTATATGGCATACACAGGGGAGCGGTAAGACAGCACTTGCTTTTTCAAACGTGAGTTATATTACAGATTATCTGCAAGAACAGGGAAAGATTGCAAAATTTTATTTTATAGTTGATCGCATTGATCTTGCGATACAGGCAAAAGAAGAGTTTGAAGCACGTGGGCTAAAAGTCATACTTGTTGATTCTAAGGAAGAGTTTAAATCGAATATTGCAGCGGTAGGTGAACAAGATAAGAGTGGAAAAAGGATTATAACTGTTGTGAATATACAGAAGTTTTCGACGGAATCTGTGACGAAGCAGTCAGATTATAATGTCAATGTTCAAAGGGTGTATTTTCTTGATGAGGCCCATCGTAGTTATAATCCAAAGGGTTCATTTCTGGCTAATTTGATGGCATCTGATCGTAGTGCTATTATGATTGCACTAACAGGTACGCCTTTAATCGGTGATGGATACAATACAAAGGATATTTTTGGCGAATATATCCATAAGTATTATTACAATCAATCTATTGCAGATGGATATACTTTGAGATTGATACGTGAAGAAATCGAAACTTCTTATAAAACCAAAATGCAGGAAGCATTAGAACAATTAGAAGTTCAAATCGGATCTTTAAAAAAAGCGGATGTTTATTCCCATCCCAAATTTGTTGAAAGAATGGTTGAATATATTCTACACGATTATGAAAAAGGAAGGAATACATTGGATGATTCGGTTGGGGCGATGGTAGTATGCGATTCGGCATCTCAGGCTAGACAGGTAGAGGAGCAACTAAAAAGGCTTACATCTTATAGTCACGCTTTGGTTCTTCATGACGAGGGGTCAAAGCAAATTAGGAAAGACATTCAGGAAGATTTCAAAAAAGGTAAGATAGATATTCTTGTTGTTTACAATATGCTTCTAACAGGATTTGACGCACCGAGGCTTAAAAAGCAGTATCTGGCAAGAATGATTAAGGCACATAATCTGCTACAGACATTGACAAGAGTAAACCGACCTTATAAAGACTATCATTACGGATATGTTGTTGATTTTGCGAATATTAAGGAGGAATTTGATAAAACAAACCAAGCATATTTTGAAGAACTCCAAGCCGAATTGGGTGATGAAATCCAAAACTACAGTGATATTTTCAAAAGCAAGGATGATATAGAAAAGGATCTTAAGAATGTTAAGAACCAGCTTTTTCTGTATGATACAGAGAATGTTGTTTCATTCATTGACCAGATCAATGGAATAGATGATAAGAGGCAGTTGCTGGACCTGAAAAAAGCTCTTGAAGATTATAAGATTCTAAATAATCTTATAAGGATGTTTGGATATGATGAGTTGGCTCAAAATTTTGATGTTAAGAAAGCTATACAGTTATTGAACGAAGTAAACAATCGTATTAATATAATCAATTTTAAACAGAATGTACAAAGTGCGGAAGACATGTCAGGAGTTCTAAATTTGGCTCTTGATCAGATCGATTTTCAGTTTAGAAAGATAGGAGAAGAAGAATTAGTAATTGCAGATGCCTTCCGTAGTTCTTTGGAGAAAACAAGACGAGAAATAGTCGAGCGTTGTCTTGATCCGCAAGATCCAGAGTACACTTCTCTATTGGCTGAGCTAAAACGTATTTTTAAGAAAAAGAATATTGAAGAGCTGACCGCTGATGAAATGAAGAAGATGACTGATGAGCTAGATGCACTACGAAAAAAAGCTGAACAGCACAATCATGCTGACCAAATGCTTGCAGCAAAATATGGTGGTGATGTTAAGTTCATGCGTACCCATAAGAGAATTATGGGAACACCTCCACCGATAGCAGATGCGATGACAGTTCATAAAATCTTAATGTTTGTGAAGTCAAATGCGGACAATCAGATAGCGAATAATGAAAGTGTATTGGATAATGAAGCATTTTTTGCAAAATCATTACAACCATTTATTATTAAAGCTTGTAAGCAGGAAGGTACAAAGGTAAGTATGCCACAGGTAAAGTTTATTGATACCTGTTTATCACAAGAATACTTTGCAGAAAGGAAATGGGTATCCTAATGACAACAGAATTGATAATGTCCAAAACAAAAACTATGATTGATGATTTGAAGACTGTTTGTGCTAACTTCGGTTTAGGAAACGCAAGCAGTGAATATAAAATCATCACAGAGATTTTTCTATACAAATTTCTTAATGATAAATTTTTACATGAAGTGAGAGAGATAGATTCTCAGTACACTGATAGTAATAATCTTGAAATGGATTTATCGAAACTGACAGAGGAAGAGTATGAATTCCTCTTGGCATCTTTACCACCCGCTACAGCTCAGCTTAAGAGAGAACATTTTATTTCGTATCTATTCAATCGTAAAAATACTGAAAAATTTGATGAGTTATTTGACAATACACTTGTAGACATAGGGAATTATAATATAGATGTTTTTTCTGTAAAAACTGGTTCCGAAGATAAAATTCGTTTGTTTGATGCACTGTCTGTTCATGTTACTGAGAGAAATAAGAGAGCAGACTTTTGCCGAGCTATGATTGATAAAATTGTTGATTTCAGCTTTGAAGAAGCATTTACACAAAAGTACGATTTTTTTGCTGCTGTGTTTGAATATCTGATTAAGGATTATAATAAAGATTTCGGCAAGTACGCAGAATATTACACGCCACATTCTATAGCAAGCATTATTGCAAAAATCATTGTTCCTAATGGTGCTAAAAATGTAACGGCATATGATCCGGCTGCTGGATCTGGTACACTTGTGTTGGCATTGGCTCATGAAATAGGAGAGCAGAACTGTACAATATATACACAAGATATATCTCAGAAATCGAATGAATTTCTGAGACTAAATTTAATACTAAATAATTTGGTTCATTCGTTAAGTAATGTGGTTCACGGTAATACTCTACTGCAGCCCGAACACTTAAATAAGAAAAAAGATGGATTGATGAAGTTTGATTATATTGTATCAAATCCCCCTTTTAATATGGATTTTTCTGATGATAGAGATACCCTTGCAGGTGAAAAATATAAGGAAAGATTCTGGGCGGGCGTTCCTAATATACCAAAAAAAGAGAAGGAAAAGATGCCAGTATATTTGATGTTCCTACAACATATCATTTTTTCAATGGGAGATCGAGGTAAAGCCGCAGTTGTTGTGCCGACAGGATTCCTTACAGTAAAAAACGGTATAGGAAAAACTATAAGAGAAAAAATAATAGATAAAAAAATGCTTCGCGGCGTGGTATCTATGCCTTCAAATATATTTGCAACTACCGGAACCAATGTTTCCATTCTTTTTTTAGATAAAGATATGAAGAATGAAGATGTAATATTGATTGATGCATCTGGAATGGGTACGAAGGTAAAGGTGGATGGTAAGAATCAACGAACGGTCCTAAACGATGATGAAATGAAGTCAATAGTAAATATGTTCGTTAATATGGAGATTGTTGATAAAATTTCTGCCAAGACAACGATTGATCAGATAAAGAGCAAAAAATATTCGTTAAGTGTAGCTTTATACTTTGAGGCAAAATTGGAATTCAAAGAATACACTCAGGAAGAGTTTGAAAACGAAATTAACAATCTAACATCTAATCTTGAATTATGCTTTGAGCATGACAAAAAGTTGAATAAAGAGTTGCTGAAAAATTTAAGGAGACTAACTTATGAAGCTTAATGTTGGTAGAGATCTATATTTAAAAGGCAGGATAGGATGGCGTGGATTAAACAAAGATGAATACCTTGATAAAAGTGAATATAGAATAATAAATGCTACAGCATTAATGGATAGATTTGTTGACTGGGATAATTGTGGATACATAAGCAAGGATAGATATGATGAGTCTCCAGAAATAATGCTTAAGGAAAACGATTTGCTTATTTCAAAGGATGGAACTCTAGGGAAAATAGGATATGTGAAAAACATGATAGGCCCAACAACAGTTGCGGCAGGGATATTTGTTTTGAGAAATACTATACCGGACAAGCTGAATTTTGATTTTTTGTATCATCTTCTCAAGAGCCCTATATTCAAAGATTTTATTTTTAGAAACAAAGCAATGGGAAGTACTATAAGTCACTTATACCAGGAGGATTTGTCTGAATTTGAGTTTGAATTGCCGGATATTGCTTTGCAAAATGATATAGTTAATGTGTTAAATAGTATAGACTCAAAAATAGATATGAATTTACGAGAAATTAACTTGATAGAAAGAACACAGTCATTGCTCTTTGACAGATGGTTTCTATCTTTCGAGTTTCCGTATGATGATGGTACGTATAAATCTTTAGGTAAAAAATTAAGATATGATGGAAAAATAAAGCATAATATTCCGGACTCTTGGGAAATAGTTAAGATGAGAGATGTGGTTGAGGTTAGAGATGGGACTCATGAATCTCCTAAGCCAAATGATAACGGTTTTCATTTAATTACATCAAAGCATTTAACGGATTGGGGTATAGATTTTGATGCCGCCTATTTGATTTCAGAGGAGGATTACACAGCAATTAACCAGAGAAGTAAAGTTGAAACTGGTGATATTCTTTATTCAATGATTGGAACTGTAGGAAATGTGTATAAGGTAGAAGAGGAGAATATTAATTTTGCAATAAAAAATGTTGCATTATACAAGACCTCAGGTATATACAAAAACAGGAATTATATTTATATGTGGTTGAAGTCTTCATATATGAGAAGGTTTACTGAAGGCATGCTTAGTGGCAGTATTCAAAAATTCATAGGTTTAGGTGACCTAAGGGATATGTATATTATTAAACCAAATCCTATGATTGATAGATATTGTGAAATGACAAAGGAGTCATTTGATAAAGTAAATGCTCTCAAACAAGAAAATCAAAAGCTAACTAATTTGCTGAAAACAATATCTCCGTTAGTGCTTACGCAAAAAGTGAAGATTGTTTAATAAGACGGCTTTCGATAAAACAGTCGAAAGCCGTTTGTGAATTATTTATAAATGATCAATATCATATAATATATGTGTCTCAATAAATATTGGGATTTATCATGAATGATGTAATACAACCTGTTCAGATTATCTAACGGAGAGTTGAAAGTATATATCACTGAGGAAAGCCGGGATTATCTTACGGATATTTTTGAAGTATCTCTTGCATATGAAGACAAGGTTGAGAATTTGAGATGCTGGGCCTATAATCCTGTGGCACTGGCGAATTATAGAGAATCGCAAAGCAAGCAGGATAGTCTTAATGATTTTGAAATAGAATCATCTGGGAACAAGTTCATAGAAGATAGGATCAAGTTTTTTAAGGCTGAAGCTACAACAGCAACGGAATGGCAAGATTATAAGAATAACTTAAAGTATATGAATCAGATAAAAATGGAACAGGAAGGTGACGATGGCGAGCCGGAAGATTTCATTATAGACTTTAAGATCCCGGATGAGTATAGATATGCATACAAACAGTACAGTGCGGTATCAAAAATCCGTAATATGTTTGTCCATAGATTTTTGGGAACCGGGCATATGGGGATCATATTTGAGGACGAAAAGGATACTGCTGGAGAAAGTGACTATTCGGTTGATGGAGAGTCACCTAAAAGGGTCGGTAGAAAAGCAACGACTGAAGAAAAGAGATTTGTAAGCTTTATTAAGGGAAAAGTAAAGGGCATGATGAATGATGTCTATGTAGATGTTGTGGAATTAGAGCATTATATAGGCATTGTTCAAGTGGTTATGGAGATCTTTGAGAAATATTGTAGCAAGGATCCGGTAGAAGATATATTCACACTTGATTATGTAGTTAAGACAAGAACTTCGTTTCTTATGAAGATCATAGGAAAGCCAATAGATGATATCCCCAATAGGGATGAGATGGAGTCGGCTATTATAAAAAAGGTGTTCTCAACTATTCTTATAAATTTCTTGTATTATCAATCAATGCAGGAGCAGGATGAGAGGATACAATATGAAGCCTTAAATAGGAAGCTGCTAATGGCAGCTGAGAAGAAATACTTTTTACGTCAAAGCTACGAGAAATATATTAAGGATATTGTTAAGGAAGGCAAGGGAGGAGTATTAACGTTTGGATATGAAAAGGCCTGCCAATATATAGAACAGCTTTATGGGTATAAAACTTTTGAAATGCTATGCCAGACAATAAAATCAATATATCCGGGGGCAGAGGTTATAAACAAAGGAAGTACATTGCGCATAAGCTTCGGCTCTGATCATCTTTTGGATTATGCAAGGCCGGATATTACTGTGCTAAGTGAAATTGCCAAATACAGCAGGAATATGGCAAAAGTTGATGTGGTCTATATTATAATAAAAAATACAGCACTAAATCCTGAAAATAAGAATATTATTATTGAGAACAAACATAAGATATATATGGAATATCACAAGTGGAGTCTAAGTCAAACAAGAGTCAATGGCAATGTAATGGATAGTAAGCCTCAGTATCTGGCTTTTTAATAGCAAAATAAACGTGGAGGAAAAATGCCATCTGTAAGTGGAAGAATCTCACAAATTAAACAACCTTATGGCGGATATCTGCCGGTTAAAGAGTTTACAACTGAATCTTTTGAGGATGGGCAGATTTTAAATGAACAGATAAACATCTCTCCCATTCTTTTGGGGTTAGCTGTTGATTACCTTACACGATATATGTTAGGTGAAAAACCATCCATAGCCTTTGATATTTCCCTTTATGGAGCATCTCTTGCGGGTGAAAGGAAAAAGGTGTCACCCTTACTAAGGAGAATACGAGGATTAACTGATACATCCATTATAAGTGCATGTAAGCTTGTGGCATATGATGTTTGGTATAGAAATCCTTTGTATGCTGCCTTATCTCCTACGCAGGAACAAGTGAATCCGGACATACCGACAATTGAAAATATTCGTATTCTTATTAATCGTAATCTTACCTTTTTTAAGATGTATGGTCCGGTTGTGAAAACAAGTTTCGAATTCGAAGGCGGATACACCCAAGAAGTAAGCTCTGGAGACGGAGATTATCTAACAAAAGATGGACTATGGGATCTTAAGGTAAGAAAATCAAAAGTAACATCAAGGCATACCCTTCAGATATTAATGTACTGGATTATGGGAAAACACTCCGGGCAGAGTGCCTTTAATAACATCACAAGAATAGGTTTCTTTAATCCGCATCAGAATATGGCATATGTAATCGACGTTTCCAGGATAGCAGCTGAGACTATCAGGAAGGTGGAAACAGATGTTATAGGATATTGGAATAATTTTATAGGGGACGATTTGAGCAGGGGCAAGTCACATGAGAGGATTTGTTATGAGTTTGAATACAAGTATTCTATAAAAACCGAATCCATTAGAGCAAAAGAAGATATTATATTTTATTCAAAAGAGAAAATTCCGTATATCGAACAATCAAGATTTGCATGGCGAAGGTTTATAATGGATAATTATGGTTCGTGGTGGGTCTTTAGAAATAAGAAGCAAAACAATGAAGAATTTGAGACAATATGCAAGCTTGCAATTGTGAATAATATTGCTGACGTTATTGAAAGGCCTATGCCAAGTGGTAGCACTATTTTTTATATTAAAGATATCAATCCTTCGGCATATGCTCGTCTAGTTCATTTTTTCCTTGAAACAGGGATAATATATAAATGGTCTAACGGAAAATACAAAGACGATGGTGGTGGTAGCGCTATACATGAGTTTTTTAGCGTACATGATTTTATTAATCTAAAAACCGGCGAATTTAAGACAGGTTATGAAGACATTGGGAATGAAACATTTGATTTGTGCCCGGATAATATAGAAATATGTGAATATTCTTATGAATGGCCTAGTAGACGAACCGATCTTTAATAATACTTCTGGCTTTGATGGCGTAATTTAAGCGAATCGTGAAGATTAAGATGGATTGTTGATACTTGTCCCATGAAATATTTAAAAGCAGAAATAGGGCAACTGGCGTGGACATTAATTGTTTTCGATTTTGATGTTAGATACTTGTGGAAAGTAGAATAAGGAAATATGCCAATCTGAAAATGGAGGGAAACAAATGCAAAGAATAGACTTTGAGACTGTGCTTGTAGAGTCAGCAAAACTGCCGATGGTTAAAATAGACCGTGAACTATTTCTTCGTAAGGAATTAAAGGGCAGATATAACAAAGATGTAGTTGAAAAAGCAATAGAATACAATCCGGCATATGCGGGCATACAAGTAGAAGAAATCAACAAGATAGCCAAGAGCTGTATAAATGCTGAAGCTACAAGGGTAACAGCACTATCAGCAGCGGCAGGTATTCCGGGTGGCTTTGCGATGATAGGCACAGTTCCGGCAGATTTAGCCCAGTATTTTGGGCATATTCTGCGAATTCTTCAAGAGTTGATATATTTGTATGGATGGCAGGAGTTACATCTCGATTCGGCTGAAATGAATGAGGAGACTAAAAATCTGTTGACATTATTTGTGGGGATAATGTTTGGAGTCAATGGGGCCGTTAATGCAGTAAATAAGATTGCAGGACAAGTAGCAAAACAGGTCGCAAAAAAGCTTCCTAGGAAAGCATTAACTAAAGGGGTAGTTTATCCTGTTGTAAGGAAGATAGCTGCTTTGTTAGGCGTTCAGATGACGAAGGAGATTTTTGCAAGAGGCGTTTCTAAAGCAGTTCCTGTTGTTGGAGCAATCATTTCGGGAGGATTGACTTTAGCAACATATAAGCCTATGTCTGAAAAACTTAGGAAGTATTTATCAACATGCAATGTGGCTGATGTTGAATACTACAAGGGAATAGATGGAGAAGTAGTTGATGAAGTTGATGAATAAGGGCTATTAATATTGAAAATAAGCATTTGTTATTATGGGTAAAAACAAAGTGGCGGACAGATGTTTTTCAGAGATTTACAACACCGATGGCCGGGAAATACGCGTATGGTTGTTGAAGGGGTGGGATAAAACATTTGAGCGCAGTATGTTAATGAAGTGTAAAGATGGGCCCCATGTCGAGACTGTCTGTCTACTAACACATTCTTGAGGAAAAGGGGCTGAAAAAGCCTGAAATACTGGGGTTTCCACAATTGGGAGCAAATCGTGCCTGGTGTGATGGAAGCCCTCGGGTATCCTATGTGGGAACATGTCCAGAAGCAGGGTCGAGGCTACGAGATTACTATTTCGGAAAACGAGTCAACAGTTTTACTATTTTGGGCAAAACGAGAAAACGATTTTACTATTTGGGGTAGGTCGAGGCTATGAGTTTACTAATCGTTTCAACTCCAATCATGCAGTAAAATGAGCTTGGACTAATAATCATTCTGAGAAAACCCGGTCTATGTAGAGTGGTCATTGGGAGAGAGATCTATGCGGGAAAATGCGAAAGTAAAAGTGATTCCTGCCCACAAGAAGGAACCTCATCTTATAAAGGCGGGCATCTATGTGCGGGTCAGTACTGCGCGGTCTGAACAACTGAGAAGCCTCAGTTCACAGGTGTCTGCAATGACCCGATATGTTTATTCTCGGGAGAACTGGATCTTAAAGGATATCTACATGGAAGTGGGTTCTGCAAAGACAGGTTCATCACGAAGAGAGTTTGTCCGTCTTCTGGATGACTGTAAAAAACAGGAAATTGAAGTCGTGGTGGTGAAAAGCCTGTCACGATTCGGACGGGATAATGTTGAGGTAATAGAATCAATAAGAACCCTCGTCAGCGCCGGAGTCACCATATACTTTATGGAAGAGGACATAGATGTCGATGCGAGTTATCCCGAATGGGAATTAAGTCTGCGCTCTGCTGTTAACCAATCAGAAAACGAGCATCGCAGTGAAAACATAAAGATGGGATTGCGATTCCGCGCAGAAAGTGGAGAAAGCGGACTGTACCGTAAGCCCTGTTATGGATATAAGAAGAATGATCAGGGAGAACTGGTATGTGACGCCTATCAAGCCGCAGTGGTATCCCACATTTTTGAACTGTATCTGGCCGGGAAAAGCTATAGTGGAATCATAGATGTTCTTGCAGAGGAGCATATCCCATCGCCAAGAGGGAGTGAGCGATGGAGTAAACGGGCCATCGAAACAGTACTCACGAATGCAAAATATACAGGAAATGTCGAGGTACTGAAATCAAATCCCACAGATAATAGATACGTCTTGCATGATGCTCATATGGCAATCATATCGAAGGAGAAATTTGCAGCAGTGCAGCAACAGATCGATAAAAGAGCAAAAAGGAAAAGAAAGACAGACAGTGTAAGCAAGACACTTGCTGAAGAACTCGAGTGGGATAAGGCGCGAGACAATACTACAGTCAAGAAGAGTAATGACGAAATCAATTGGCCTGAAGCAATAAAAGACTAATGCAGAGCGGTATTTGACGAAGAGGGAGCAGGATGGATTTTCAGAAGTTTTATGCAGGTGAAGAATTCAACGCCTATGCGTATTTGGGTGCACATCCTTTGAATAAAGGGTGTATCTTCAGAGTGTATGCACCGGCGGCAGTCAAAGTATCATTAATCGGTGATTTTTCTGACTGGGAAGAAATACCGATGCAAAAGATTTATGACGGGCAGTTCTACGAAGTGTCTGTTCCTTTCGCAAAGGTGATGCAACTATATAAGTACAGGGTCTATAAGAAAGGTGGGAACTACATCGATCACATCGATCCGTATGCTTTCTGGAGCGAAAAAAGACCAGGAACGGCATCGGTCTTATATGATCTTCAATATTCATTCAGTGATGAGAGTTGGTTAAAGACCCGGAACGACCGCAAACAGTCTGCACTGAATATATATGAAGTTCATGCCGGATCGTGGATCAGAAAAGCCAAATGGGACGGTGAAACAGATCCGGCTGATGGATGGGCCACTTATCAGGAACTTGCTGACAGACTGATACCATATCTGAAAGAGAATCACTATAACGCCGTTGAACTAATGCCTTTGGCAGAGCATCCGGCAGATGAGTCCTGGGGTTATCAGGAGACAGGGCTTTTCAGCGTTACATCTCGGTATGGAGAACCGCACGGACTTCAGTATCTTGTCGACCTATGTCATCAGAATGGAATTTCTGTCATTCATGATGTCGTGACCGTTCATTTTGCCGTAAATGACTATGCCCTGTGGAATTTTGACGGCACAGCTCTGTATGAGTATCCGCATCCGGCTGTCGGATACAGTGAATGGGGCAGTTGCAATTTCATGCACTCCCGTGGTGATGTCCGCTCATTCCTGCAGTCAGCCTGCGCTTTCTGGCTGGATCAGTACCACTTCGATGGCCTCCGGTATGATGCTGTCGGTAATCTCATTTACTGGCAGGGAAATAGTGCCAGAGGAATCAATGAAGACGCGGTGAAGTTTATGCAGCGGATGAACACTGGCTTAAAGGCCCTCTATCCGAATGTAATGCTGATTGCAGAAGATTCGACTCCTTTCTCCGGTACGACAAAGGCAGTGTCCCAGAACGGGCTTGGCTTTGACTATAAGTGGGATCTTGGTTGGATGAACGATACGCTGAAATACATGGGGGAAACTCCGGCAGATCGAGGACGGGATATCGGCAAGCTGCTGTTTTCAATGGACTACTTTTTCAATGAGAACTATCTCCTCCCCCTTTCTCATGATGAGGTGGTACACGGCAAGGGAACCATTGTTAACAAAATGTCCGGAGAGTTTGAAACAAGGATCAGACAAGCTAAACTGCTTTACTTATACATGTTTACGCACCCCGGTAAGAAGCTGAATTTCATGGGCAATGAACTTGCCCAGATCTTTGAGTGGGATGAGAAAAAGGAACTTGACTGGGATGCATTAAAAAATCCTGTCCATGCTGAGTTTCAGGAATACTGCCGAAGATTGAACAAAGTTTATATTGAAAACCCCGCTTTGTGGCAGAAGGATTATGATGCAGCGGCTTTCCGTTGGATCCAAAAAGGGGAAGATGGAAAAGCTGTTTTAGCCTTCTTACGAGAGTCTGACTGTCAACGACTTTTGGCTGTAATGAATTTTTCCGGTGAAGAAGCACACTTCAGTAATAATCTTCCAGGAAAAGGATCCTTGCTATTTGACATTTATGAAAGGGGAACAGTTGATTGCTTTTACAAAGAAATAGATTTGTTACCTTATGAAGGAATGCTGCTTGAATTGCGATGACAGATCAGACATATTATATAATAATTTAGCAAAGACTACATTTCATTCGGCACTGTAACTATAAAATAGTGGAATGAAACAGCGATAAATAGCTGCTTTGATATGTTTGGATAAAGACGAACATTCACATGTTGAGACGGTTTGTTTGCTTTCCAAGGGAGATGTCAAGAGTAAAAAGATCCGTGTGGAGTTCAGTCTGGAGGATATGGATACCGACGGATTTAAGCAGGGTGCGACCTATAATGCCATATGGGATTGGATAAAAGCAAAATATGGTTATCGGGTGACTAATCTAAATATCGCGCAGGTGAAGCAGAAGCATGGGATTATCGAGCGGGAGAACTATAACAAGCCTAAGTCTCCCGATAGTAAACAGCCGGGGTGTTCGGAAGAGAAGGTTAAGGCTATCGAAGATGCGATGAGGCATTTTCAGATGATATGAT
>JAFSYI010000011.1 GCA_017450065.1 Lachnospiraceae bacterium | reverse complement strand
GAAGACAAATACTGTCTTTCAGAGGTTCACCCTCACGATGCCGACTACAAAGAATACTTATATAAAGCCCTGGAAAAAATGGACGAACTTCCGGAAATGTTCATTTGTGCCAATGACTTTGTCGCAATAGATCTTTTGTATTGTCTTAGAAAGCTCGGGGTAGAATGCCCCAAGGATATAAAGCTGTTTGGCTTTGACGATTCACCGGAATCAAAAATAATGACTCCATCCCTTTCGACCAGCCATATCCACAGCCAGATAATCGGATATTCCGCTGCTAATATGGTCATATCACGAATAGATCAGCCTAATCTGAACTATCGCATCACTTATACAGAGACCGATCTTCTTTACAGGGAGTCAACCAATATCTAAAAAAGGAGCTGTCGCACTAATTTAGTGTGACAGCCTTCTTGGCACCCAGCCCCTCAGGCATCTGCACAGAAATGTTTGTGTTCTTCTGCGGTGTGATTTTCTAAAACTCATTAAACATCAAATCCGGTCTTGTCACGGTCAGTTCAACGATAGTACCTTCCGGTATACCCGCTTTCAGATGGTTTCTTATAAAACTGGTAAATTTCGGGTGCATCTGCTCAAACTTCATGTACTGCAGCATGAATTCCATATAATTTTCACTGATCATCTTAAACTGTCTCCTTATTTTTTTCGTACTCAGCGATAACTGCCTCAAGTATGTCGCAAGCAGTTTCTATTGTATACTTGCATCTGAGTTTTGGATCAAACTGCTTTCTTTCCAATTCAAGAAATTCCTCCATACCGTGTTCCCTGATATATTTAAGATTTTCGATAGGTGACTCGCAAAGGGGATACTTCGATGTATATCTGTTTTCCTTCTCCATGACATCCTCGCAGGGATAATCAGGGCAGGCATCACAAAAATCCCATCCATTCTGCTTTCTCTTATCGCAATTCACTATCCCGCACAATTTGGAACAAAACTCCGGTTTCTTCAAAGCATCTTCTCCGGCTTTTTCATCCTTCCGGTCCAGCCCATGTATCTGGCCCACTCCCGTGACTCTTCCTTCTCTTCCGGGTCATAACCATGGATCGTCTCAAGGAACCTTACATATCCGTGGATCCCTCCCACATCATCCATGAGATTAAGACCGTCAGCACTTATACATTCCGGTTTCTCATAATAAACCTGTTTGATCTTATCAGCATATTCATCCTTCATCTCCTGTTCTGCAAAATAATGTTCCTTGGCATACAACATTCTTATCCATTGTATTTTCCTATATAAAGCCCCATGCCGCGTAGCAGAACCATATACTGTTATTATTTATATATCTGTTGTAAGAATTCTCTCAAGAACACTCTTTAGCTTTTTCATATTTTTAATATAATTCTTAAGTTTCTCTATAAGTTTCTTATGACTTTGGTTATATCATTTCGTATTATCTTAAATGCCATAAATCAAATCCCTATTCATCCCAATCATCAGGATCAAGACCTACGTCTTCAAGTGCCTGCGCTCTCTCATCTTCATCCATCATATCAAGTTCATCGATATCCAGTCCGGCCTCTTCAAGCTCAGATTCGAGATCATCCTCGTTTTCATCTGCGTAACAGTGCCAGGTATTGTTACATTACCAGAACTTCCCCGTTTCCGTTTTTTTCATTTATGTTATCTGCTACACTGCCAGCCTTTCCTTCAATAATGTATTTCTCTTAGTGACTGTGACATTCCTTACTGCATAGGCAAGCGCTTTCTTAGTTCCCACGATAACAAGCACCTTCTTTGCTCTTGTAATACCCGTATATATAAGATTCCTCTGCAACATAACAAAATGATTCATCATTATTGGCATGACAACTATTGGATACTCCGACCCCTGTGCTTTATGGATCGTGGTGGCATATGCATGAACCAGCTCGTCAAGCTCAGTCACATCATACTCGATCACCCTGCCATCAAAATTCACTTTCATGGTCCTGTCCGTCTCATTTATAGCTTCTATGATGCCGATATCTCCGTTAAATACTTCCTTATCGTAGTTATTCTTTATCTGCATCACCTTATCATCACAACGGAAAGCATATCCACTCCTGCGCAGGCACTCTTTTGGCATAGTGACCTTGCCCCTGCCTCGCATGAAAATATCATGCTCCGGCGGATTAAGTGCTTCCTGCAATGACAGGTTTAAGTTGGTTGCTCCTACCACACCTCTCTGCATAGGTGTAAGCACCTGTATCTGAGAAGGCTCCACATGGTAATATTTTGGCAGATTCTCCTGTACCAGTTTAACAATTCGCGAGACAGAATCCTCCGCATCCTCGTTCTCGATAAAGAAGAAATCCGTATTTTTCCCATTGCTGATATCCGGCATCTTGCCCTCATTGATACGGTGAGCGTTCATAATGATACGGCTCGTCTGCGCCTGTCTGAATATCCTCGTAAGCCTTACTACCGGAAAAGCTCCTGAATCTATAATGTCTCTTAGTACATTTCCTGCTCCCACACTTGGCAGCTGGTCTATATCACCTACCATAATAAGGCGCATGGTCGATGGGATTGCCTTCAAAAGAGAATTCATCAGCACGATATCTATCATGGAACATTCATCCACGATCAGGACATCTCCTTCAAGAGGATTCTCTTCATTTCTCTGATAACCTTCAGGTGGTTTGCACTCAAGCAGTCTGTGGATCGTTTTTGCCTCAAGACCGGTTGCTTCAGTCATACGTTTCGCAGCACGCCCTGTCGGGGCTGCCAGAAGTATTCTAAGACCATATGCACGATATGCAGATATTATTCCGTGCGTAGTTGTTGTCTTACCTGTTCCAGGGCCGCCTGTCAGCACCATTACTTTGGCTGTTGCAGCCTGCCTTATGGCATCCGCTTGAATATCATCATACTTCATCCCTGTTTTTGCCTGTATCGCCTCAACATCAACATACAGTTCTTCGTTTCCGGTGCTTTTGCGTGCCTCGATCAGTTTTGTGTACAGTTTGTCTCCGGCAGGGGATGATGCAAGTTTTTTCAATTTACCTGCAACACCTATTTCAGCGTAATAGAACGGAGGAAGATATATCGCTGTTACAGCATTTCCTTCTCCATCCTTGCGGACTATATTCTTTTCAAGAATCAGCTCCTCCTTGTTGATCATATCATCCATTGTCATTACTACTGTTTCCGGAGAAGCATTAAGAAGTTCTGAAGCAGTATCTATGAGCTGCTGTTTTTCAGCAAACACATGACCATCATTCGACAATTCCGACAGCGTATACATTATCCCGCTCCTGAGCCTGACATATGATTCATTATCAAATCCAAGTTTAGCGGCTATCTGATCTGCAGTCTTAAATCCTATTCCCCAGATATCATCTGCCAGCCTGTACGGATTCTCCTTCATAACCGTAATGCTATCATTTCCATATTGCTTAAATATCTTGGCAGCATATGATGTCGTCACCTGATGATCCTGAAGGAACAGCATTATGTTTTTTATTTCTTTCTGCCGCTCCCAGGACTCGGCTATCATCTGAATTCGCTTTTTCCCTATACCGTCTATCTCGATAAGGGTTTCAACATTATCTTCTATAACTGCAAATGTATCGGACCCGTATTTCTGAACAATCTTCTTGGCGAACTTTGGCCCAACACCCTTGATAAGTCCTGAACCCAGATACTTCTCCATACCGTAAACAGTTGCAGGCAGGGTTTCTTCCCAGTTTTGAGCTACAAACTGTCTGCCGTACTTGGCATCAACCTTCCACTCTCCTTCGCACACAAGAACTGATCCTACATTAGCATCTATCATATTTCCGATAACCGGAACAAGATCGCTGTAATCTTTTACACGACACTTAAGCACGGAATACCCGTTTTCGGGGTTCTGATATGTAATTCGTTCAACCACGCATCGTATCTTCTGCACTGTAAAGCCTCCGAATATCAACCGGTATTACTCTTCTTTCAATATCTCAGCCATAAGGATATGCTTTATTTGAAAGGGGTGAAGCTTCTGCCGGAAAAGATGGTTGGATATCTCTGGATGAAGCCAAGAAGAGGCTTTCCACATAGTATGATCACATGTCTTGTAAAATGCTTCTCTTCAGCGACCCGGATATTGGCTCCCTGTTTTCTTCATTCATAACGAATCCTAAATATTTTCCCTCTT
>JAFSYI010000080.1 GCA_017450065.1 Lachnospiraceae bacterium | reverse complement strand
TGCTCCTTACGGCTATAAGCTTGAAAACGGGCAGCTCCTGATCGCCGATGAGGAGGTAGAGGTTATCCGCATCAGATTTGACCGTTATATCCATACTAATTCCGGCATAAGAGGCGTAGCGACATATCTCTTAACGATAATGGCTATACGAAGAAGCTTCGACAGAATAATACAATACCTGGATTTTCATCGGGCTTTATAAAGAGTGTCCTGGATAACCCTGTATATATGGGGAAGATCGCTTACGGCAGGCGGCGCACGGAGAAGAAGATTGGAACCCGTAATGAGATGCATATCGTAGAGCAGGATGAGTACCCGATATATGACGGATGTCATGAGGCGATCATTTCGGAAGCCGACTGGCAGCTCGCACATGAAAAGCGTACTGCAAATGGATTTTTGCGGGAGAAGGTTCATGACATGGATCATGCGCATATTCTTTCAGGGCTTCTGAAATGCCCGTGCTGCGGCAAGAGCCTGTATGGAAATATCGCCAAGGTCCATAGCAAAGATAAATATACCAGGTACTACTATTACTGCAAGAATACATTGGGGCAGACCGGTCATAAATGCACGGTCCGCCTTAATATAGAACAGACGGAAATGAACCGTATGGTGGCGGCCATCATTTCCGCCATGGTAAAGGATGACCGTTTTAAGAGTGCCATCAAAAAGAAGATCGGAACGGCTGTGGATACATCGGAGATGGAAGAGAGGATAAAGGCTCTCCGTGGACAGCTTAAGTAGGTTTCCGGCACCAAGACCAGATTGGAACATCAGATGGATAACCTTGATGTGTCCGATCCACATTATGACAAAAAAGGTGTCCGACCTTCAAAGGCGTTATGATGAGCAATATGATAAGCAATATGATAAGGCTGAAGCTATCGAGACACAGATAGATGAGATCAACACGCAGATGCTGAGCATCCGACAGGAGAAGATATCCGCAGATAATGTATATCAGCTTCTTTTGTCATTTGATAAACTGTATAATACATTTACCGAAGTGGAGCAGAGAGACTTCATGAGATCGTTTATCGAGCGTATTGATATATACCCCGAAAAGCCAGAAAACGGCTGCTGGATCAGGAATATCGTATTCAATTTTCCTATGCCGGTAAAGGGGAAAGAAATTACTGCCCTACCCTTGGAATCCGAAACAACAGTCGAGACTGTATGTTTGCTTTCCAAGGGAGATGTCAAGTCACAGAAATTGCGGGTTGAATTCAGTCTGGAGGATATGGATACGGACGGATTCAAGAAAGGTGCAACCTATAATGCCATACGGGACTGGATTAAGGAGAAGTACGGATATCGAGTGACTAATTTGAATATCGCGCAGGTTAAGCAAAAGCATGGGATCATCGAGAGGGATAATATATGGATACAAAACTGTTTTGTCAGGCGATCGTCAAATTCATAAGTGGACTCGTTCTTGTGGGAATTCTGGTATTTCTTCCGGCAGGATCATTTGCGTATTGGCAGGGGTGGCTCCTAATAGGGATACTCTTTGTCCCCATATTTATAGCAGGGCTTGTCATGATGAAGAAAAGTCCGGAGCTTTTGCGTAAGAGACTGAATGTAAAGGAAGAAGAGTCCGAGCAGAAAACCGTGATATTGCTAAGCGGAATCATGTTCCTCGCGGCATTTATAGTTGCCGGATTGAACTTCCGGTTTGAGTGGATCGTCCTTCCTGACTGGATTTCATATGTGGGAGCTGTCATCTTTCTTGCGGCATATGCGCTTTATGCAGAGGTGCTTAGGGAAAATGCATATCTCTCAAGGACGATTGAGGTGCAGCAGGATCAGAAGGTGATTGATACAGGACTGTACGGAGTTGTCCGACATCCTATGTATATGAGCACGCTGCTCCTTTTTCTGGCGATGCCTCTGGTGCTTGGCTCTGTCATTTCATTTGTGATCATGCTTGCGTATATTCCCATCATTGCCAAGCGAATAGGCAACGAGGAGAAGGTGCTGGAAGAAGGACTTCCGGGCTATGCAGAGTATAAGAAGAAGGTAAAGAGGAAGGTTGTACCTTTTGTATGGTAGGAAATGGTGGTAAGAGGAGAAATAGTAAATGAATTTGAATATAAATATGAAAAAGATTATTTCTTTGGTATCGGCAATATGTGTGTTTTTAATCGGAATAGCAATCTGTATCCATACCTATGCCGGGATTCAGCTATGAAATGCCTGCGCTGATATCATGGAGATGCAGGGATATGAGGAACCGACCGGACAGGCAAAGATCACACCGGGATACAATCTGCCTTGTAAATATGTTTTGCATACAGTCGGACCGATCGTGCAAGGTCAGCTCACAAAGGAGCATGAAGAACTTTTGGCATCATGCTAC
>JAFSYI010000010.1 GCA_017450065.1 Lachnospiraceae bacterium | reverse complement strand
GTATAAGTGCCGAACTCCGTAAAGGATCCACCATATTTCTTGTCATCATATTCCCTGCAGCCTTCAGCTGTAAGCCTTGTAAATGCAGACTCTATATCAACCACATCCCCTATGCCACCACTTGACAGAACTTCCTCTAGCTTTATAAACCCGGGACAATAAGCTGTTTTTATCCCTTCCACCAAAACCAGTTCTTTTTCGACGGCAAGGCAATATAACGATCTTGCATGCTCAGGATTCAATGACATCGGCTTTTCGCATATTACGTGAAATCCCATATTAAGAAGATCGCGTACATAACTAAAATGCGTTCCATGAGGCGAAGCCACATAAACCGCATCCACTATGTCCCTAAACTCTTCGATACCTTCACACACATTAACTATGCCAAACTTATCTGCGAATTCACGTGCATGATTCACATTCGGATTCATAACCACTGCGATCTTCAGTCCGTCTACTTTCTCTATCTCATTTACAGCCCGTGATGCAATTCTTCCGGTACCTATTATACCAAGCCTTATACTCATCCTAAAATCCCTGCTGCTTACGTCTTATATTCATGAACTTCTCAACGACCTTTGCCATAGCTATTGATTCTTCGGCTGTAAGTTTGTAGTCCTTACCTCCCGTACCGTTAATCTTACCCATAAACTCGGCTATCTCATATCTGAACCCACTCGTTCCCACAAAAGGAGCTTCATAATGATCTACTCTTGATTCATCCTCATATCTTACATCAAAGCTTCGTATAAGCCACCATGGTGACTGTGCAAGAATGTAGCCTTTTGTGCCCGATATAACCAGCTGTCCTTCCGATTTTACGCCTGCCCCTGTTCTGGATGTTGCCATACTGTCCTTATATCTGAAGCCGACTTTGGTAAATCGATCTATCCCACTTTCTCCAAGAATGGAATCTATGATAACGTCTTCATAATCAAGGCCAAGCAGCTTAAATATCGGAAGCATGGTATAGCTTCCGTATTCCATAAATGCTCCGCCGTATCTGGCATCAGACATTTCCCGTGAATCAGGGACACCTATTCTTGTAAAGCAGGCTTCTACATCACATATCTTTCCGATAGTTCCCTTTTTTGCAACCGTAAGCAGCTGCTGGAAACCAGGAAGATATGCAGCTCTTATACCCTCCATAAGAACCACGTTCTGCTCTCTCGCAAGCTTATACAGCTCGACCGCTTCATCATAGGTGAAGGTCATCGGCTTCTCACACAGGACATGCTTACCTGCGTTAATGGCTTTTCTTACATAGTCGGCATGTGTTTCATTGGGAGATGCAATATAAACAGCATCAACGTAAGATAAAAACTCTGTGTAATCTTCTGAAAATCCTTTTACCGTGAATTCCCTCGCATAGCTCTCGAGGCTTAATCTTTCGGGATTATATGCGGCAACCGTTTCTATACCTGAAACATACACTGTCTCAGCCTGAAATCTCCTTGCTATCCTGCCTGTTCCGACTATGCCGAGCTTCACAAGCCGCATCATATCGTTTCTTTTAAGTGTGGACGAAATGTCTGGAGTCCTTTCAAGGTATACTACATTACAGTATTCCTTAAGGTAGTCGAACGTCCCTACCCAATCGGTTCCCAGAACAAAGGTGTCTATCCCGTATTTCTGGATATCCTCTACTTTCTGGCCCTCATGATCCTCGACTATTATCTCATCGGCGAAGCCGGTCCTGCGCACGTTGTCTATTCGTGTCATTATGGGGTCCACAAGGTTAAGCTTGCCGCGGCTCCTGTCGTAATGCTCTGTCGTCACACCGACTATCAGGTAGTCGCCAAGCTCCTTTGCTCTCTTAAGTATGTTGTAATGCCCCTCATGAAACAGATCAAAGGAGCCGTAGGTTATTACTTTTTTCATCAGTCAAATCCCACTTGTGTTGTATTCATATATGATAGTCGACCCTATGTACATTATATAAGTATATCGGCATATTAATCTGTTTTATTAAATATCAGCTATAAAAGCACAAGCCCGATCTGTCAGGAATAGCGGAATATTCAATACATTTCCGTCCAATGTTATATTCCTTAACGAAACACGGAGCATCAATGAGCAGTCGTTCTGCGCTGCGTATCTTTTCATACTGACTGTTTTTACGCTGTTCCCCGCTTTCACTTCTATCGGAATGACTTTATCGTTGTGTTGGACTACGAAATCAACCTCGTGCTTTGAGTCCTTCCAGTATCTGGGACTAACCTTTAACTGCGTGATCAGGCTCTGTAGTACATAGTTCTCCGTAAATGCACCCTTAAATTCTTCAAACAGCGCAGACTGCTCTGAAAAGGCCGCGCCTAACAATCCCGACTTCCTTCTTAGTATTCCGACATCATTCATAAATATCTTGAAAGCGGAAAGATCATCATATGCCGAGATCGGCAGGCCGGGCTTTGTAATTGAGTTAACCTTATGAAGTATATCCGCATTTACAAGCCAGTTCAGTGCATTTTCGTATTCTCTGGCTCTGGCTCCTTCTCTGGCTGCTTTGTAGAGGAATTTCTTATTGTCTCTTGCCAGCTGTGAAGCCACCGAATCCCAAATGTAGTGAACCTTGGGAATGTCATTCTTATCGGGATGCTTGCCCATGTCTCGCTCATAAGCAAAAATGATCTCCTCCAGTATTTCATCCACTTCCTCCGGATCCCGGTTCTCGCTCCATGACTTTACCGCCTCCGGCATTCCCCCAACGGTAAAATACTGTTTCATCCTCTCTATATATGAAATATACATTACATCCGGGACCGGTCTATTAATGCCGAACTCATCCATTGCGGATAAAAGCCTTCTGTCATCGCAAGCAAGGAGAAACTCCTCATAAGTCATGGGATACATCTCAATATAATTCACTTTGCCTACAGGA
The DNA here is from genome assembly GCA_017450065.1 of Lachnospiraceae bacterium. Taxonomy (GTDB): domain Bacteria; phylum Bacillota; class Clostridia; order Lachnospirales; family Lachnospiraceae; genus UBA2868. Next base: position 43,115 of record JAFSYI010000010.1, on the reverse strand, counting down.
AATCCTTCAGCAAGATCTATTCCCAGCAGCGAACCGGCGCAGGCTATATAATACGCGGGATTGTCTTCATAAAAGTATTTAAGGGAATTAAGCGCGGCACTGCAGGCTTGTATCTCATCAAATATGATAAGTGTATCTTTTGTTATTCTCCTGCCGCTGATCAGTGCCAGCTCCTCTATTATAATGTTTGTGTCCTTTGTCCTTTCAAATATGTTCCTTAGTCCTTCTTCTTTATCGAAATTGATATAAAGGCAGCCATCGGAAAAGGACTTTCCAAACTCCTTGAGTATCCAGGTTTTTCCAACCTGTCTTGCACCCTTCAGTATAAGAGGCTTTCTCCTTTTTGATTCCTTCCATTTCAGAAGGTCCTTCATTACAGATCGCTCCAATATCCTTACCTCGCAGCGTATTACAGCAATTCATCAACAAATTGATTCTGTGTCAAAGCATACTTCTTATATCAACTCTTATATCAGCATAATATCATATAATCTACGTTAAAAAAAGAAAAAACGGAAAAAATGTGTGAAAAATCACATTTTTTCCGTTTTTTATGTGTTGTTCCGTTACATGAGCTACATCTTTACTCCTTGATCCGTATCCTGCCCTGGCCTTTGATATCCGCATATTCTTCAGGCACTACGCCGTTCAGTGATCCCAGATACTCTATGAGGGAATCGATATCCTGCAGATGCCTGTCCAGATCGACCTTTTCCCCTTTGAACATCGTGTAGCCGTTACCCTGCTCAAACAGGATGTACTCAAGACATGCCACCATATATTCCTTTTTCGGATCAATGGGCTCACCGCCTATCAGGATATTTGACACACGCCGTTCGTCTCCTGAAAATCCGGTAAACATACCGTCCTCATCAACCTTAACCTGTGATTTTACCCCGAGGTCAACATCGAAAGTCATACCGGACACCTGCAGGAATCCACCGAATTCATCCGGTTCAAAGCTTACACTGTATTCAAGAGCATCTGCCAACTCCTGTCCTGTCACTTTGCGCATCAGTAACTCATCGGCAAACGGATTTACATTAATAAGATCATTATATGTTATATCGCCGGCCTTGATATCCGCGCGGATACCTCCTCCGTTAGTTAACGCTACATCTGCACCGGTCGAATAACGGTATGCATCGGTAACAAGATCGGCCAGGTTTGTCTCGTTGCTCCGTACGCGTCTGGTCAAGCCGTCCTCTTCGAGTATTGTCAGGTCATAGTCTGTTTTTCCGACCACCCGGTTGATCATCTCATTGTATTCAGCCTCCTCTTTCTCGATCCTGTCTGTTATTTCGGAGTCCTTTTTATCGTAGACATCGCCGTATACAAGCTCGGTCTTAATATTTCCCTCCGTGTCGATCGTCAGCTTTCCGATGGCTTGCAAAAAGCACCCGGCCTGACTGAGAACTACATCCTCGCCGTCCCTGTTTTTGACCTGCTCCATTTCGACAATATTGTGCGAATGTCCGTCAAGAACAACATCTATGCCTGTTGTATTGGCTATTACATCGTATGACCTGTACGGAGAATCACTTTCATTTATTCCCAGATGAGAGATCAGTACGGTATAGTCGACGCCTTCGGCATTTACCGTATCAACAGCCTCCTGCACTGTCTCATACAGCTTGCTCCCGTCCTCACTCTGACAGAAGCTGTATATCAGTTTCCCATTTTCATCCTTGAAATATGCAGGCGTAGATGCCGTGATCGTAGTAGGTGTCGTCACTCCCACAAAAGCAATTTTCTTATCCCCTACCGTTTTGATTATATACGGATCAAAGACAGTCCTGTTTGTCTTAAGATCAATAAGATTACAGCAGATGACAGGGGAATCCAGTTTTTTGGTAAGATCCAGATAATGCTGCATTCCATAGTCAAAATCATGGTTACCGGGAATCACGACATCATAATCGACTTCATTCATGATATCGATTATGGCGTCACCCTTTGTGAGTGTACCCATCGTAGCGCCCTGTATCTCATCACCATCGTCAACAAGAAGGACATCATATCCCGCATCCTGCATATCCTTCCTGTAAGCTGTGAGTCCCGCATAGCCTATCTCTTTATCAACCGCGCAGTGTACGTCATTGGTAAAAAGTATGACGATATCGGAAGGCTGTTCCTGCTCTGCTTTCGTCTCTGTTTCCGGTTTCTGCCCGCGGTCATATAAATTGACATTGACCTTGCATCCGGCAAGTATCATGCCCGATGTCAGAATCAGAATGGCTGATCTTAATATTTTTCTCATATGATTTTCCCCCGCATAATAAATTTTTTGATCTGTGATCAAACCTTGCTTACATCATCAGCTCTGAGTTCTATCCTTGCATTGATACTTGACCATATGTACAGCTTTATCAACAACTGACATAAGCACAGACAAACAGCGAGTCTACAGATCCCCGAAGCGCTTTGCGCCAAAGTCCGGGAAGCGGATCCAATAATTGTCAACGTTATTATTGCCATTGTTCTTTCTTATATACTCGTCAAAATCAAACCTCTCCATGCCTATAGCTCGAAGATGCTCACGATAAAACATGCAGCCTTCCTTCATGGTCCGGCGTTGAAAAAAAGCATTTATATTACCATAGCTTATTCCCCATATGGCAAGCTCCGGAGGAAACAGCTTTCCCTCATTTAAATCGACTGCCCTCACAAGTTCCCTGTTACGTATTTCAAAATCAAGCAGCGGCATATCTAGATAATAAAGTATTCCCTTAAGGTTGTTTATCAGCCTGACCTCTGCCATAATTCATTCATCCTCTTCTCGTATTCCAATGCAAATTCCGTCTTAAGCACATCCCCGTATATAAATCCCTCTTTGTTTCCATATATTGACCGTAATCCGTATTCCTTATCCAGCAGCTCCAGCATATCAAACGGATCCTCCCCATATGGCGCAACATACACATGGTTCATCGCTTCTTCAAATGTTCTGTATTCATCCCTGTACGAATCATTCTCGAAAAGTCCCATCCCGCTGTCAAACACAAGAGGTATTTCGAATTCTCCGGTGTGAACGTTATAAAACAGCCCGAAATTCCTTGTATGCCTGTCAACATTCCCAATAATGCAATCCAGCACCGCAAGATCCAGAACGTATTTCTCTGTATCTTCATATGATATATTCCCTGCTTCGGACAGCAGCGCTGCACACCACTTAAGCTTCTCTATTGCCCCCAGTTTTATGAATTTATCTTCCTTTGACGACCTGTGCATCCTCTCAAGAAGTCCCTCAAAAGACATAAACGTATACCCGTCCAGCTCAAAATTGGGTGAATACACTCCATCATATTCCCTGCCGCCGTAAACAAACCTGCAGTGTTTCTGCTCCACGCAGGGAATCCCCAGCTGTCGGCATATACCTGTCGAAATAATCTCCACCGCCCAGTCATTAAGCTTAACACCGGACATGACTGCCTGTGCTTTGACAAAATATTTTCGATCCGAGGTTAGGGCTTTCATCTGGAACCCATCAGTATCAGATCGTGTCAGTATTATCTCTTTCTTATTAAAGTTGAATACCGGCAGTTTCTGATCATGCTCCATTCTGATAACCAGATGTTTATCTCCGTTATCCGGAGGGATATCCTCCAATGAATATTTCCGCCCACACTCACTCAGGAAGTAACCTCCGGCTCTGTCTCTTCCGCTTGCATCCAGGTAATAATCCTCAATGAAGCGCAGAAAATCATCCCATCCCGGGTCCTCAATATATCCGAATGCCCGCCTCGACAGCTCGACAGCATAATTCACTACATGCAGATCATTCCTGCGAAAATCAACCTCGATCAATGTACACAACTCACCGGCAGTATAGTATTCAATACTCACGGGCTTATAGCTGCTTTCCTTAAGTCTCTTATACAACGCCTGCCTTGATATCCCGTATTCTGATGCAAGCGAAGGAATACCCTCTCCTGCTTCATGCCTTAAGATTATATCCTTCATCTCGGCATTGGAAATCTTAGGCTTTCTTCCTGCATTACGCTCATTCCTCATAACATGATCCCCCATATTTTCATTATGAGGGATTATGCGGAATGTGTCAACTTTTTAATTAGTTGAATCGTGCCTGCATCTTTTCAATCCGCAGCTTCACCAACCTTAGTAACTTCATCAGCTCTGAGTTCAATACGTGCACCGGTACCGAACATTTCAATGGTCGATATAACGGTCCTGCGCCTTAGGTCCACCCTCTCAACCGTAAATATCTGGTCTCCGTATATACCTGTGTCATCCCTGACCTTATCTCCCGGATGGATGCCAATGTCTAATTCCACCATTCCGTCCAGTACGTCCCCTGTGTTATCCGTGTTCGTGATATCTTTCTTGAGCCTGACTATCTCCGGCAGCTCCGGATCATCATCTGTAAAGAAGCCGAACTTCACCTTACGTTTCTTTCCGAACATTTCAGCTTCCACAATGGCCATCCTGTGCCTTAGCTCAAGCTTGGTTATATGATTGCGGTAATTGCTGAGCGGTCCCGCGATCTTGTCGATCCTTCCGTTCCTGTTCATATGCACATAGCTTATATGCATAAGACCGTCTTCAAACATTGTCATCATAAATTCCTGGTCTTCTTCCCCGACCGGTATGAAAACCTTGTTTCCGTCCGCTTCTGAAGTTCCAAGCAATCTTGTAAAATCCGGGATCCCCTTCAGGGTTTCAAACAGCCTGTCCGGATCATCGCTGTCTGCGAAGATATATCCGGGGAAAAGTCTTCTGAACACTATCCTGCATTTCCCGCCGCTTATTCTCACATCCTCAAACATAGGAATAAAACACTCCCTGTAAGCTCCCTCTGTTCCGAGCTTATCAAGCAGTGTTTTCATCCTCATTTCTTCTCCGCTTTTTACCTGTATCACATACCACATGGCATACCCCGTTATTCTCCCTCATTAATATCTGTTACTCTTCCAATATTGTAATTCTGTGTCCCCATCCTCACTTAATGCACTATAGCATCTGTCAAGCAGGTCTTCTGTAAGAAATGGTCTGGCCGCATCATGTATGATCACTGTATCCGGTGAGTCCTCCGACTCTGGATCATCTTTGCACTCTGACGTATTCATATCCAATATATACCGAAATCCGTTCAGTATTGACAGCTGCCTTGTATCACTGGCCTGTGTAAATCCCATTATCTTCCCTGTATCCAAACCGGATGATTCCGCATCCTTTATTATCTCATCACACCATTCATCTGCGCATAGAATCCTGAATTTCATCAGAAATTCGGGATTCGTACTCGACCAGGTTCTGCTAAAAGCAGGACCGTGTCATGCGGAACGCATGATTTCTGAATGCATTTCCTTGTTTGCCTTCAGAAAGTCATACGATACAGATCTTATCCACATGACCGGAAGCAAGGATCGGCATTAGTGCATAGTTCATTTCTTTTGATCCCTCACCCCCTTAAGCTTCTCCCGTTTTGCCCTGTATTCGATAATGGGCAGGTCCGCCGCAACCAGGGTCTCGTTCATCCTAAGCTGTGTCTTTTTGGGAAGCTGCGTTTCCACGATCATCTTATCCTGTCTCTCCACAACCTTATTCGCCCTGCTTCCCAGCCAGGCAATTGCCCTATCCACTGCCTTAACACCGGTGATCTTATTGTAAAACCGCAGTGCTATTATGGAATTCTCATCGTCAACGGGAATAAAGAAGGCAAGGATCATGATCTTATCCGATACATGGTTGAGCCACATATTGGGAAACTTGAAGGTAAGGTTGGTATCCTTTATTATGCTCTCTTCCGAAGACTTGGGCTTCTGACCCTCATCTACCTCATTATTGGCACTTGTCTGAAGGGTATTATCATTAAGCCATATAACCTTGGGGCCGTTGCACAGCGTCTTATTACCCCTTCCGATGGTTGTCCTGTGTACGAAGGGCAGGTGCGAGACATCCAGCTGGTTCTCGATCACTCTTGAATAATCAACCTTCCATGTATCTTCAACATGATCATAGGCAAATCCCTGATCGGTGATCACATCGAAATAATCCGGTTCTCCTACAGGCTCACCGTCACCATACCAGACAAATACGATACCGCCTGCTTCACACACATGGTAATGCTTCATATGAAATCTGGAATAGTCATCCACGGATCCCTTGCCCTCAGAAGGCACGTATACACAACGCCCTGTAAGATCATACTCGATCCCATGGAACGGACACTGTATGTTTTTATCCTTTACGCAGCCCTTTGCAAGCGATGCCCCACGATGTGCGCACGCACTGCCTACACATCCCAGCTCACCCGAAGCTGTCCTGAAGAAGACTATATCCTCACCAAACCGCCTCGCTCCCGTGACCTTGCCATTTTTAACCTGATGTGATGATAAAACCGCATACCATTGATCTTTTATCATGTTAACCTCCATGCAAAAGCTTACTTATCCTCCGGAGACCCACATTGGTGCCTGACCATGTTAAGGAGTCAAACTCGCCGATTGAAAGATTATTTATAATATCATCCCATGACGATGCGCCGAATGCCCTGTTAATTCGCAGGTCAATGTATTTCATTTATGTCTATTCGGTCGTTTTTCACATCTGGTCGGTTATGAGGTATTACTCGTCTCCCCATATTTCAACAAACTTATCAAACATCGGAAGTCCGATGCTCAAGTAGCCTCTCGTATCGCCGTTTACCAGATGTTTATTCATCAGTCTGTTTCTATATACCGAATAGGATGCGGGATTTTTCATCAACGCCTTTATATCTTCGGCTCTTCCATCTTGTGTTTTAAAAATACACCTGACTACTTCTTTCTCACCTTTAGTTAATGATTTCCATATCAGATCGTAAGTATCCTTAAACATAATCCTCTCGAATTCCGGCATTATATCTTCAATAGTTTCTCCATCTTTCTTATTAAAATATAGCGTTCCGAGTACCTGATATGCATACGCATAGCCTTTTGATATCGATTCCATTCTTTTAGCTTCCTTAGAATCGAGACCTAGTAGTTTCTCATACATATATGTTATGTCAAACCTGTTCAGGGTCTTAATCTCCCTCGAATCAGCCCTCATGAAAAACGTTAGGTTACTCTCTGATGAGAAATCCTCAATATTCTCCGAAAGGCCGGTAACAAGAAGGTATACCGACAATCCTTCTAAAAGCATCGATCCTATTATTGACAAAAGTCTAACAATTTCCGGCGTTTTCGAAATATCCTCTATGCCGATCAGGACCCTGTAGTCTTTTTCATTTGCAATAGATATCATTTTGGTAAGTGTTGCCTCAGGTGAATAAAATTGTTCCTTGTCAGTAAATGTTTTTTGAATATTTATCGATTCATTTCCTGAGACAACGACCGCGTTCCCACCAACTGATGTGGTGGAGCTGACAGATGTCGTGATTTCCTTGGAATCAATGAATTTTTCCATGCTAAGCTTGGATATCAAGGTGGGTACCGCTTCACCGGATGCAGACAACGGATATACAAGCCACTTTTTATCCTCTTTAAGGGTTCGGATCACCTTACTGTATTCCACAGATTTTCCGGAACCGCGTAGGCCGGTTATCTTGTAAACGTATTTTGCTGACTCTTCACTACGGAAGTTTTCAATTATTTCATCAGCTATACCATTATCTATGTATGCTTTTCCGGCAATACCCGGGGTTCTTGTAAAAGGATCTGTTTTTTTAGCCATCATAGCTCCTTTTTATCTTTGTTTTATGTTTTTTATGTTTGTTTATGCTTTAAGGGATTTATTTATGATTTGTTATTATTTTACACATTTTTTTATTATTGGTCAACTTTTTCCTAACCCAGAGCAATCGGACATCATGATCACCTTCCCATAATCTTCCCGTTTCTCATGCATGATATCAAAACCCTCCTTCAAGTCGTCAAGAGGAAAGCGATGTGATATGAAACAGGAAGATTCTATGAGCCCTGATTTCAGAAGCTTCAGTACTTAACGCCACTCATCTGCGCATACTATGTATAGCTTATCCACATGGTCAGAGTCAAGCACCGGCTTAAGGGCATATGTTACCATCATATGTCCATTTACCCGTACATATTGCTTGGGCATATCCGTATACATCTTACCAATCCGAACCATATTATTCTACTACATCTGCTAACGATTGTGAATCGCCTTATCTTTGGTTCACAGCAACTATATACAGATTAACGATTCGACAGTTGCCTGTATAAACGATCTGGCTGATCATTCCGAACTCATCATTAAGGACTGTTTCGGTCTAAGTGATGAGGATATGGAGAAGTTCAGGACTCTGTCAAAAGCGAGAAAACAGCTTATGTTAGAGGAGGTGTGGACTGATGAGGACTGATGAAAAACCAAAAAGCCAAAAATAAACATCGGATTTAAACCGGTCGGAAGACAAAGGACAAACAAAAGATATAACACAGATCTGAAATAATAAATCTGCCATAATAAAAGTAAGGGTGAAACGGATTATATTTCTCCGGCTCACCCTCGTTTCATCTAAAACAATTCTTTTTAAATATTCTTTTTAAATATTCTTTTTGAATATTTCTTCTGATATATTTCTTCTAAAAGATCTTCTTAAGCTCTTCAGCTGATGCAGTTTCCATTGCCTGTTTATTGGCTTCCTGAATCTGGAGATATACCTCCTTACGATAGATCGGTATCTCCTTCGGTGCGCTTATTCCTATCTTAACCTGATCGCCGCGGATATCCAGTATCGTTACCTCGATATTGTTGTCAATGACCAGGGATTCATCTCTCTTTCTTGATAATGCCAACATGATCATTCACCTGCCTTTTCTGCGGCTGCCTTCTCCTTGGCTGCCTTAAGTATTTCATATATCGGGAACTTAACCTGATATCTGTCACTGTCGATTATAAGCTGTGCGGCCTTCCTGGACTCACTGTTTATTATGATGGGAGCCTTGAGATTAACCGTCATCTTCTCGATCTCCTTTGGAACGGTTATCGTAACTATGACAAGCATATTTTCCTCGGTAATTTCTCCAAGGGGTTTAAGAAGCTCATCCTCAATGTCGGGATTGTACTCAGGGATAACTGTCAGCGGATCTACCACGGGCATTGCAAATGCGGGCTCCTGTACGGACTGCATCCATTTGATATTTCCGTTTCCGTCTCCGTCATGTATAAGCAGGAAATCCTTAAGCTCCGGAAAGCCTATTATACCCTGCGGAAAGCTTATAAGCTTACTCTCATCCACAGCTATCTCACCGAATAATTTGGTTTCTATTGTCATTGTATTCTCGTTCTCCCTTCCCTGTGTTTTTTATATTGTATCCTGACTATGCAGAACCGATACTGTCATAAGAAATCCACCGTGAATGGTACCCCTTATGATGAATCCTCCATAAACTTTGTATTTTCACTGTTTTGGATAGCTTTATTGTATCATACCTGCATGATTTATTCTATATCGAATGACTCTCTGAATGCAAACAATGAAATGCATTCAGAAATCATGCGTTCCGCATGACACGTCTCTGCTTTCAGCAGAGCCTGGTCCGGTACGAATGCCGAATTTCTGATGAAATTCGCTATTCTATAATGTCCTGAATCCCGGCTTAATTACAGATAGCTTAACAGCGTTGTCTTTGATACCGTTGCGGCTGCCTGCTGTGCTGCCTGAAGTGCCATCTCGGCGTTCTTAAGATCTATTGCCGTTTCGGTTATCTCAGCGTTGATATTTCCGTCTGCAAGCTCCTTAAAATTATTAAGCTGGTCACTTACTCTTGATTTCGTCAGCTCAAGACGGTTGCTTAAGCTGCCGACTGCCGAAAGCTTATTGTTAAGCTTATCCGTGTAATCCTTGAAGGTTGTGATGCCCTGCGAGAACATCTTCTGCATCTTATCCTTATACAGATCGTATTCCTTCTGGGCTGCATCCACCAGCGCGTCAATCTTAGCCTGGCTTGTCGGATCCAGAGTACCCGTGCTCTGATAACCCTCCAGCTTCTTAAGCTTATTATAGGCATCCTCCGTGTGCTGTGTTACATTAACAAGCTCTTCCACATCCCTGGCTATTGATGTTGAGAATACCTCATCCGCATTAACGTTTATCTCGATCTTCTGGTTATATGCGATCTCATACTGTATTTTCTGATCCTTGAAAGCAGGCTGGTGATTCTCATCATAATTATATTCTATTTCCCTGCCCCTGCCGCCGTCAGCATCGGCATCATAAGTCTTTGCCGCGAAATAATGCTCAGGCCTCGGATCGTTCTTCTTCCAGTTCTCCTTGGCGTACTCGAAGCTGGTGGTGGATCCTTCCTTACGCATCTGGGCAGCAATGTTCTTGCCAAGTATCAGCTCACCTGTCGTTGTGATGAGAGTTACCTCATTATCTCCGACTTCTGTGTATATCTTATCATTCTCCACAGGATCGTTTCCGAGCGTTTTAACCGAAACACCTGCCCTGACCGTGCTTCCGTCCTTAAGAGTTACAGTCAGGCTCCTGTTAAGAGTTCCGCCGTGTATATCCTTCTGGTCTGTCGTAAGATCTTCATATGCCAGCCTGAGCCTGAATATCTCGTTATTCTTAACATCTGTCTGGTTATATGTATCCGGATCATACTCGTAAAGCTTCTCCGGATCGTAGTTATTTGATCCCGAAACATATGTCATCTTGTTTACATCAGCTGTGGAGAAATTCTGCACCATCGTAAACAGCTGTGTCTCATCAGTCATAAAGGTCAGTGATTCGCCGGTCCTGAAGCCCGTAAATACTGTCCTGCCCGCGTAGTCCGCGTTTCCTGATGCGTATATCTGGTCCTTTAATGCCTTAAGGTTCTCAAGCAGGTTAAGCCTGTCCTTACTCTGATTGTCATCGGAAGCTCCCTGGGTAAGATTACTCTGGACACTCTCAAGTACCGACTGTGTCTGTGTAAGCGCTGTCTCCGTGATCTCCATCCATGCTTCCGCATCCGGAATGTTCTTATCATAGTACTGATTGATCTCATTGATATTATTGTTAAGACGGAGCGCCCTTATAGCCACGATGGGATCGTCAGATGGTCTCGTTATCTTCTGTCCCGTTGCCACCATGGTATTATACCTGTCGCTGTATTCTTTATTGACGAGGATGTTATTCTTGGTGTTGTTATTTATTATGCCATTCGTGATTCTCATTTATCTTCCTCCATTTACACTTCTTCCGGCCGGTCTGCGGCGGGAAGCCGGGCCATCATGTTCAGCAGACTGAACCTGCACACCTCTTATACACCCGTCTGATTGATCAGCTTATCATATATCTCCTGGAATACAGATATCATCTTTGCCGACAGGTTATAAGCCTCCTGGAACTTAACCAGATTAAGTGCCTCCTCATCATTATCTACTCCCGATACCGACAGCCTCTGGTTATTGATCGACTTCGTTATATTATCGTAATTCTTCGAGAAGGTCGTGGCATTGCTTGCATTAAGTGCCACATCCGTCAGGATACACTCAAGGAATTCCTTTGATGAGCAGCCCTTGAATGTCATCTTATCCTTATTGGTCTGGACATCCATCATCTCACTTATTATGTCCTGCTGATCCTGTCCCTGATCCGGATTGGAATTGGTAAGGAATTTGGATACATCCCTTATCATATTCCTGTTTACCATGTAATTGGATGCAGTAAGCTGATAGTAGTTATCGCCTTCCGATGTGAAATTAACATTATCCTCGTCAAAATCCCACATATCCGCATCAGTGGCCTTCCTGCCGCCAAACAGCACCTCGGCATGATTGCCGTATTCATCCATGGCCGTCTGCTCGATCTTGTTCATGGCAGATGCAAATTCCCTTACCCACTCATTCATCTGCTGCTGATAATAGGGAATCCCCTGATACTGTATCGAATTACCGATCTGTGCGCTCTTATTGACGTAATCGTTGGCATTGTCCTCAACAGTAAAGGTATATTCCTTTCTGTCTGCGTCATATGACCACTCGCTGTACTTAAATTCCTTATTGGTGACTGTTATAATGCCCTCCTCGGCAAGGGTACATTTGTTGATATTCTGAAGATAATCATAATCGGCGGAGATCACTATTTTGGAAGTATCATCTGCAGCATTATACTGTGATGACTTTACCATACCATGGAAATATTCCTCGTTATTTCCGTCACGTACCTCTACCAGTCCCTTAAGGGTTCCGTTTAAGTTCCTGCCGTAGAGATTGAACTCAAGGTGGTTGGACCACATGATATCAAATAATCCTTCGGAGTCGGACTGGTTAACCTTATAATCCCTCGGTACGCACTCAAGGGTATTATATCTGTACGTATTTACCAGCTCCTGTCCGCCTGCTATACGGACGATGAAGCGGTTGGTCCCGGACTCGATGTTTCCGCCTTCCTCTGTATATATCGGGATCTCCTGGGTCTCTACGTCAACGATCTTGCTGAGCCTGTCGATCATGACTGCTCTCTTGTCTCTGAGTTCATTGGCGGTTATACCCGTTATCTCTATCGCATTTATCTGTTTGTTTACGTTTGCAAGCTCCGATGCCAGGGTATTTATATTATCAACCTGATTCTTGATCTCTAAGTTGGCATCCTCCTGAAGCTTCTTAAGATTGGCTGACATTGCGTTAAAGTAGTCGCACATATCGCCCGCAAGATAGAGGAACTGGCTCTTGGCAGCATCGGTTCCGGCACTCTTATATACCTCATCAAGGCCTGAAAACATCTTAGAATATATCGTACCGAAGCCCGGTACAGTATCTGTCTCTGTGAAATAATCTTCTATCTGCTTAATGTAATCCTCTTTGATCTCATAGCTGCCGAGGGTTGAATTGGAATTCCAGTATTTAAGATCGTAGAACTGGTTGCGTACCTGCTCTATAGCCTTGGCATCAACACCTGCGCCGGCCATGCCGTATGTCTGCCAGGTCCTTAAGGCGCTGGCTGCTTCCTGTACGACCTGCTGCCTTGAATAGCCCTCGGTCTCCACATTTGCTATATTGTTGGCCGTAGTCGTGAGCCATGCATGGGACGCCTGTAAGCCTGTATATGCTATATTTAATCCGAAAAATTGTGATGGCATTATTACACCCCCTTATGGCCTAACTAAGTCTGTTTATCAGATGCTCCAGCATGTCGTTTACCGCATTTATGAAACGGCTTGATGCATTGTATGCATTCTGGAACTTGATCATGTTGGACAGCTCCTCGCTGGAATTAACACCCATTATCTGCTGTCTTGAATCGTCCAGTGAGTCAACGGTAAGTGCCTGTGAATCGGAAAAGCTCTTATATATATCGCCTGAATTGGCTGCCATGCTCACAAGGTCTGTATAGTATTCCTTGTAGCTGCTTATCTTGGTCACGTTGGGATTTAAGATCATCGAACTGTTGGCGAAGGCATCCGCAAGAGCATCGGCCTTGGCCTGATCCACGCTTCCGTCCGGCTTAAGCATTCCCGAATCGGGATAGCCAAGAAGAGTGGGCTGCTTAATCAGTTCGGGATTGATCTTCAGATTTGACAATGTATACATGGTGGATACATTCATCGGGCTCCTGCTGGTATCCTCGGCAACGTATACGTACTCCCCTGTAGCGGGATCCTGTTCATATCTGTTGGTTCCGAGTCTGACGAACAGTTCCTTTGGAAGCTTCGATGCATCATCATATCTGGGAAGTATTCCCGCATCTATATCTGCCTTGCTCTCTCCGCACAGGATGTCATTTATGTCGGTTACGATCTGATGAACCAGCTTGTCAAGCTCACCCATTGAATTCATTACTATTGAATTCGCCGTAGCCATCTTGCCCGTAGCGCCCTGATTGTAAATATCCACTACTTCCCCGGTCGCGGGATCGGTATATTCGGATGTTATGTCCGTATAATTGGCACGTCTGTCACCCCGTGCAAGAACGAGTGATTTCAGCTCTCCTATATTGGTATTCTTGGCTGTGGATATTTCCTGGCTGCAGTCAAATACCGGTGCATCATCGGCCCACGGCCATGTAGGTGTGTAGAAATCGGTCGCCTCGTCCTTGGTATAACCCATATAGAAGGGCTGGTTCTTGCCTCTTGATACGAAGGCCTCGCCCTCGATACGTATCTCAACCACTCCGTCTGAGTTAGTGGTGTAATCATACCTGCAGTATTTGGCGAGCTCGTCCATGAGGTGGTTACGCTGATCCCTCATGTCATTGGCTGTTTCGGAGCTGAGCTCAACATTAAGGATGCCCTGGTTTAACTTGCATATCTTCTCGCCGATCTCATTAATGTTATCGACCATATCCTTGATACGGCCGTTTAAGTTATCCTGATAATCTGCCAGACCCTGGTATACCGAGCCTGCCCTGTCGAGGAACTGGGTACATACATTTATGAACTGTCCCTGTGTTACCGAACTCGCCGGATCCTTCTGAAACTCTTCGACCGCCGTCCACAGATCGTCAACCGTCTCCTGGAATGCAGCGCCGTTCATTTCACCGAGAAGTGTCTCCAGCTCGGTAGTCGTTTCAAAGCATATATCATAAAAGGAACCACGTCCGGCTTCTTTCCTGTAGGAAAGATCGAGAAAATAGTCCCTTACCTGTCTGATCTTACTGAATTCAACACCAAGTCCTGTCTGCTGCGGCCCAAGTGCCGCAGTGGAAGCCGCATAATTATATTTGCGGTCTCCGATGAGAACCTGCTGCCTTACATATCCTTTTGTCTCAATATTGGATAAATTGTGCGCTGTTGCGTTTAGCGCATTCTGACTTGTTTGCAAGCCGGATGATCCAACATGAATACTTCCCATGAGGTTCATAAGTCTACCTCCGTCACGTAAATTATCTACTGCCTGGCATCAAAGCCTCCGGATGCCCTTCCCAGCATCGCTCCCGTATTAACGGCCCCTTTGGAATAATTAGCCGTTTCGGGTGCCTGTCTCATTGCAGACATGATGTTAAGGTCGAAGTCAATCATCTCGAGAGCGTGCTTAATGAGTTCTGCATTATTCTCATTGATCTGTCTTATCTGTCTTACCGTGCCTGACAGCCTGTCATGCACATCCGACAAACGCTTCCTCTCTCCCGGCTGACCTGACATTAATTCTATAAGCGTTGCCAGCTTCAATTCCTCAACATCCTTGTTGATAACTTCCGCGATATCTTTGGTAACAGCCTCACGTTTTGTTTCCAATCCGGAGATCCTGCTCACAACGATCTGCTCTTCGTCCGTGATCTTCTGTAATTCTGCTATCTTATTATTGACTATGATGGGGGTCTTTCTCTGTGAGATGGCAAGCAGCCTGTCGAATTCCTTTGCTTCCGCTTCAAGACAATTGATCAGTTCTTCCATTAAGCTGGCCACTTACTTCCACCTCCCCAAAATAATGACAGTCTACGCACCGTATGCAGCTGCGAGCTTGCTTGCAAAATCATCCGCGCTTACATCATACGTACCGTTGTTGACCCTTGCTTTAATAGGTGCCGTAAGGTTCTCCCTTATATCAGGCGCATTGTTTACAGCCTGCTTAAGTGTCTGGATATCCTTACCCATGCTTGATATCTGCACCTGGTCTGACGGTCTGCTGACAGAGCTTGTCTTATTCGTGCCATATGTCTTCTTCGGCGCATATATCTGATTGATCTGGTTATATGCTTCTATACGCATACTCTCAACTCCTTCTTTGCTGCTCCCGTTCTTACCCGGGATCCTTACTTGTGCTGCTCCCACTTTTTTGTTTTTGATCTTTACAATAATGTTATCGGTTGAAAAAAATATTACTTAACCCTTATTTTTATAAAAAAAGAAGAATACCATTCTGTGCATACAGTAGCGGTATCCTTCCTTTTAGTTAAGCTTACGGACCCTATATCATGTGAACTGGAATATGCAGAAGCAGGCGTAAGTCGCCAGCAGCAGTATTCCCTGCCAGCGCTTTAATTCACCCTTAAGTATGGCAGGTATGGTCAGAATGATCATAACAAAGACCGACACCGGAAGGTCTACAACAAGAGAGGAATTCACCGGAGAGCTTCCTATATTAAGCATCCTGCCTTCAGGTAATCCGAAGGGCGACAGCGTGATCGACAGTCCCGAAACTAGCACAAGGTTAAACAGATTGGCACCGCATACATTTCCAAGTGAGAGAGCTCCGTGTCCCTTCGCAAGAGATGTTATTGCCGTAACAAGTTCAGGAAGAGATGTACCCAGCGCAACAAAGGTAAGTGCTATTACTGCTTCCGGCACTCCCATTGCCTGTGCTATCAGAGTTCCGTTATCTACCAGAAGATCTGCTCCTTCAGCAATAAAAGCCGCTCCGATAATAAGAAGAAGGATTTCCTTCCAGAGAGGTTTGGGTTCCTCTTTTTCTTTCAGCTCCGTCTCCGTGTTTTTGTCTGCCGCACTGTCATCGCCTGTATTCACATCTGCGGATTTCCCATTTGCCGGTTTCTCATTTGCCGGTTTCTTCATCTCATCAAGCGCCTGACGGATAAGGATGAACATATATATTGCGAATATGATAAGAAGTATTATACCGAGAGGTCTGCTGAAGGTTCCCATACCGTATGCGCCTATCGCATATATGATCATAGCGATAAAGAAGAAGCCGACCGGTACACGCAGCGTCTTCTTATCTACCTTACCCGGCTTAACTGCCACGGTGATCGCAGCTATAAGAGCTGTATTGCAGATGATGGATCCGAGCGCATTACCGTATGCTATCTCACCGTGTCCGCTCAGTGCACTGTTGGCCGATACCATGACCTCAGGTAATGTGGTTCCTATGGACACCACAGTAGCTCCTATAAGGAGCTCAGGAACGTGGAACCTTTCCGCGATCCCTGTCGCCCCGTCAACAAACCAGTCACCGCCCTTGATCAAAAGAGCAAGACCCACTATAAACAACAGAACAGGTACTATCATAATACTTTCACTCCTCACTTTACATTTATAGATCTGCTAAGCCGATCATGAAACATGACAACTGTTCATAACAGATTTAAATACTATGCATTCCGATCTGTTCGGGATACATCCTCTGCACATAACAAACCCGCAGACCATGATAATAATCTATCACAGTATGCGGGTTTATTCAAACTGTATTACTATCGTTTGTCTTAAATCTCAACATTAAGCAGCCGGATCTGTTCCGTTTGCTTATTCACTGTGATTTAAGCCTTGCCGTCTGATCCGAGTACGTACTTGATCTTATGAGCAACCATATCCTTAACTGCCTGACGTGCGGGCTTTAAGTACTGACGGGGATCAAAGTGATCCGGATGCTCAGCGAAGTACTTCCTGATGTTACCTGTCATTGCAAGACGGATATCTGAGTCGATGTTGATCTTACATACGGCAAGCTTGGCTGCCTTACGGAGCTGCTCCTCAGGGATACCTACTGCATCGGGCATCTTTCCGCCGTACTCGTTAACCATCTTAACGAATTCCTGAGGAACCGATGATGATCCGTGAAGAACGATCGGGAAGCCCGGAAGTCTCTTGATGCACTCCTCAAGCACATCGAAACGGAGCGGAGGGGGAACAAGGATGCCGTCAGCATTTCTTGTGCACTGCTCGGGTGTGAACTTGTATGCGCCGTGTGAAGTTCCGATAGCGATCGCAAGTGAATCACAGCCTGTCCTGTCAACGAACTCCTCAACCTCTTCAGGTCTTGTATAGGCTTCCTTACCTGACTCTACAACAACCTCATCCTCGATACCTGCAAGTGTTCCGAGCTCAGCCTCAACAACTACGCCATGCTCATGAGCATACTCAACAACCTGCTTGGTAAGAGCGATATTGTCTTCAAATGACTTGCTGGATGCATCGATCATAACAGATGTAAATCCGCCGTCGATACATGACTTACATAATTCAAATGTATCACCATGATCAAGGTGAAGTGCGATAGGGATCTCGGGATTCTCAGCAACTGCTGCCTCTACTAACTTAACAAGATATGTGTGGTTAGCGTAAGCACGTGCTCCCTTGGATACCTGAAGGATAACAGGACTCTTAAGCTCGCCTGCTGCTTCAGTGATACCCTGAACGATCTCCATGTTGTTAACGTTGAAAGCGCCGATAGCATAACCGCCGTCGTAAGCCTTCTTAAACATCTCGGTAGTAGTAACTAATGCCATTTGTTTCACCCTTTCTTTATATATAATTTGTTATAAATAATACCACTAAAAACGCCTTTATACAAGAAAATAAGTCTATTTCTTATTCTCGTTATAGGTTCTCTTGGCCTCGTCAAATCCTGCCTTGGCACCTGCCAGACCTGCCTTGGCTACCTCTTTGCCGACCTTGGCCACCTCAACGGATGCCTCAACAACGGCCTTGGTCACTTCCTTGGCAACCTCTACTGCCTTGTCCGTGAACTCCTTGGCTCCGTCCTTGGCGTCGTTAACCTTCTCCTTGAACTTATCGCCACAGTCGCTCTCGTCCTTTGCAGCCTTCTGTGCGATCGCTGCCTGAGCAGCTGCAAGCCTTGCGATGGGAACGCGGAACGGTGAGCAGCTTACATAGTCAAGTCCGATCTTATTGCAGAATTCAATGGATGTCGGATCGCCGCCATGCTCGCCGCAGATACCTACGTGAAGCGCCGGGTTAACGGGCTTGCCAAGCTTAATGGTCATCTCCATGAGCTTGCCTACACCGGACTGATCCAGCCTTGCAAAAGGATCATTCTCGAATATCTTGGTATCGTAATAGGAATCAAGGAACTTACCCGAATCATCTCTTGAGAAGCCGAACGTCATCTGTGTAAGGTCGTTGGTACCGAAACAGAAGAAATCAGCCTCTCCTGCGATCTCATCAGCCGTAAGACATGCTCTCGGGATCTCGATCATCGTTCCAACCTCATACTTAAGGGATGAGCCTGCTGCCCTGATCTCCTCATCGGCTGTCTCAACAACTATTCTTTTGATCATCTTAAGTTCTTTAACATCACAGATAAGCGGGATCATGATCTCGGGCTTAAGATTCCAGTCGGGATGTGCGTCCGAAACCTTGATAGCAGCCCTTATAACGGCCTTGGTCTGCATCTTGGCTATCTCAGGATAGGTAACCGCAAGACGGCAGCCCCTGTGACCCATCATGGGATTGAACTCATGGAGCGACTGGATGTATTCCCTGATCTTCTCAACCGACTTGCCTGTATTGGCTGCAAGCTTCATAATATCAGCTTCCTCTGTGGGAAGGAACTCATGAAGAGGCGGATCGAGGAACCTTATCGTAACCGGACATCCTTCCAGTGCCTCATATATCTGTTCAAAGTCACCCTGCTGGTAGGGAAGTATCTTATCAAGTGCCTTCTCCCTCTCTTCAACCGTATCCGAGCAGATCATCTGGCGGAATGCCTCGATCCTTGTCTCCTCGAAGAACATATGCTCTGTACGGCACAGACCGATACCCTCTGCGCCAAGCTCACGTGCCTTCTTTGCATCGGCCGGAGTATCTGCATTGGTACGTACCTTAAGTGTACGGTACTTGTCTGCCCATGCCATAACTCTTCCGAACTCGCCTGCTATCTGAGCGTCAACAGTAGGGATGATTCCCTTATAGATATTACCTGTCGTACCGTCGATACTTATCTCCAATCCCTCTGTAAAGGTCTCGCCCGCAAGAGTGAACTTCTTGTTGGCTTCATCCATCGCTATATCGCCGCAGCCCGATACACAGCACTCACCCATTCCTCTTGCAACAACAGCTGCATGGCTGGTCATACCGCCGCGTACCGTAAGGATACCCTGTGCAGCCTTCATACCTGTGATGTCCTCAGGCGAAGTCTCAAGGCGGACAAGAACAACCTTCTCACCCTTCTTGGCCCATTCAACCGCGTCATCTGCCGTAAATACCACCTTACCGCAGGCAGCACCGGGTGATGCGCCAAGGCCCTTGCCGATAGGTGTGGCTGCCTTAAGAGCGGCTGCATCAAACTGAGGATGGAGCAGAGTATCGAGGTTTCTGGGCTCGATCATTGCAACAGCCTCTTCCTCTGTTCTCATTCCGTCATCCACGAGATCGCATGCGATCTTGAGAGCGGCCTGAGCGGTTCTCTTACCGTTACGTGTCTGAAGCATATAGAGCTTGTTATGCTCAACGGTAAACTCCATATCCTGCATGTCGCGGTAGTGGCTCTCGAGCTTATGGCATACATCCTTAAACTGTGCAAACGCCTCGGGGAACTTCTCTTCCATCTCGGCTATCTTCATGGGTGTACGAACGCCCGCAACAACGTCCTCGCCCTGTGCATTGGTAAGGAACTCACCGAAGAGACCCTTGTTTCCTGTAGCGGGATCGCGGGTAAATGCAACACCGGTTCCGCAGTCATCACCCATATTACCGAATGCCATTGACTGTACGTTTACAGCTGTTCCCCATGAATAAGGAATGTCGTTGTCACGTCTGTATACGTTGGCTCTCGGGTTATCCCATGAACGGAATACTGCCTTGATGGCTCCGTAGAGCTGCTCCTTGGGATCATCCGGGAAATCATTGCCAATCTTTTCCTTATATTCTGCCTTGAACTGGTTAGCCAGTTCCTTAAGATCGTCAGCGCCAAGCTCTACGTCCTGCTTAACACCCTTCTCTTCCTTCATCTTATCAATGAGCTGCTCGAAATATTTCTTTCCCACTTCCATAACGACATCCGAATACATCTGGATGAAACGTCTGTAGCAGTCCCATGCCCAGCGGGGATTGTTTGACTTCTCGGCTATTACATTAACAACGTCTTCATTAAGACCTAAGTTGAGGATAGTATCCATCATACCCGGCATTGAAGCCCTGGCACCCGATCTTACCGATACAAGAAGAGGATTCTCAAGATCACCGAACTTCTTGCCTGTAATTTCCTCCATCTTAAGGATATACTCATCGATCTGGGCACGGATCTCGTCATTGATCTCTCTTCCGTCCTCATAGTACTGAGTACATGCCTCCGTTGTGATAGTGAAGCCCTGCGGCACCGGAAGACCAAGATTGGTCATCTCAGCGAGATTGGCGCCCTTTCCTCCCAACAGATTCCTCATGTCAGCGCTTCCTTCACTGAACAAATATACCCATTTCCTGCTCATACTATTCCTCCTTTATTTAGGTTATCTGATAACTGTTCTGTATGATAGTCAATGACAAAGCACCTCTCATATATATCATACCGTGCAGTTACATTTCTGATTTTCTGTGATAATCAGCATAAACTTAGAATACCATATTTTGCATAGCCTCTCAACTTTTTTTCATAACAATTTTGTATAAAATGCATATGTATGATCAAATGGTCTGAAGCCTGTCAACACCGCATACATTTTATACACCGCTTCAGCCGTGCACATCCAGAAACTGCGCCTGACCGTGCAGGTTAAGCTCCACAGAATCTGCCGGTACGAAAATACAGTCGCCCTTGTAGAAGTTCATACTCTCATCCTCATAGCTGATCGTGCCGCAGCCGTTCACGCACAGAAGAATCCTGTAGCTCATGCTGTCGGCCTGATAGGTTACCCTCTGGCGCCTTTCGGTGTTGATAAGCATCCTGTATACCTCAAAGTATCTGCACCTGCACAGAAGCTCGGATGCTGCTCCCTGCCTGTATTTAAGTACGCGCAGCGGCTGTCTGGGCTCCGAAACCGACTTAAGCCTTGCCACCCTCAGAGATTTTTCTATATGAAGTTCCCTCTTGTTGCCTTCTCTGTCCGTTCTGTCATAATCATACAGACGGTATGTCAGGTTGGAATTCTCCTGGATCTCCGCAACCAGAATTCCTGCGCCAAGTGCATGTATGGTACCTGCCTCCACAAAGAATACGTCATCCTTTTTCACGGGTACTGTCTGAAGATACCGGTTAAGGGTTCCGTTGTTTATTGCCTGTCTCATTCCATCCACGGTCATATCCCGGTTAAGTCCGTATATGAGCCTGGCATCCTTAGCCGCATCAAGTACATACCACATTTCAGTCTTGCCGCGCTGTCCGTCCTCATGCTCTCTGGCATATTCATCATCGGGATGGACCTGTACCGACAGATCCTTATCCGCATCGATGAACTTTATAAGGATCGGCAGTTCTGCTTCGCCTGCATCCGTTCTGTCTGTCCTGCCGGATGTATCCAGCCTGTTTCTTCCCTTAAGATGTGTTCCAAGGTATTCCGGATGTTCCTTAAGCACATCGCTTAACTTCATGCCGTCGTACTCACCGCCGGTAATGAAGCTTGGTCCGTCGGGATGAGTGGAGCACTCCCAGGTCTCAGCCAGTGGAAACATATCTATATTCTTTTCAAACTCATCGTTCAGTCTCCGGCCACCCCACAGATAATCCTTGCCTGTAGGCCGGAGCATCATCGGCCTGTTTCCCATATATCAATACTCCAGACGGTATTTCTGCTTATCGTTTACGTTTATCTCGCGTCCAAGCTGGACCTCTATAAGCTTAAGCTCCGTGGTTGCGATAACCGTATGCCGGCAGCCCGCACTCATGGTGATCACATCACCGGCACTTACCATCTGTTCCATTCCGTCTACTATCGTTCTTCCCTCGCCGGACAGTACTACCCATACCTCATCCCTGTTCCTGTGGCTGTGATAATTCATTGAATTGCCCTCGTTTAAAGTCACCTTTATCGTCATCGACTCAGGCTCAACGTCCATCACCTTATAGCTGCCCCATGATTTTTCCGCGAACATTATCTGCTGTTCAAGCCCGTCAACAAACGGACTGATGCGTCTGCTTGAATCCTTGTCGGAAACAAGGATCCCGTCGGGAGAAGCCGAAATGATAACATCATGGAGGCCCATGGCAAGTACGGGAACATCCATCTCGTTTACTATATGGACACTGCTGCATTCACGGTCAAGTATCCCCTTGCCTATGACCTTCTCTCCCATGGCCTGTGTCAGGGAATTCCATGTACCGAGATCCTGCCATTTACCGCTGAACCTCTTAACCTGGATCCTCTTCTCCTTCTCAACCACTGCGTAGTCAAAGGATATCTTTTCAAGTGATCCATACTGTTCGAGAAGATCCGAATAATCAGTAAAATCAATACGTTCATGTGCCTTCTTAAGAACATAACCAAGCTTATAGGCAAACACACCTCCGTTCCAGAGTGCGCCTTTGCTTATATATTCTTCCGCTTCTCCGGCGCCCGGCTTTTCCTTAAAGGTCTTGACATACGAAACATCATCCTGAGTCTCCGGAATGATATATCCGTATCTCTCAGATGGTCTGTCCGGTTCCACGCCGAGAAGTACAAGATCCGAATCACCCCTGGCAGCCAGTTCGCTAAGTTCATATATCGTACGGAAATAGTCCTCCTCAACATATGGATCGACAGGACAGATAACTACAGGTTCATCCTCCGATACACCTTCCACATCCGAAAGATATGCTCCGGCAAGTACTATAGCCGGGAATGTATCCTTCCTGCACGGTTCCACCGAAACGCCGACCTCGTCTCCGAGCTGATTTCTTATTGCGGAGACCTGTGTCTTTGATGTGGCTATTGTGATCCTTGCATCCCTGTCCACCTTTTTGATCTGACGGTACATCCTCTGAAGCATGGATTCATAGGTTCCGTCTTCATTTTTAAATATCTTTATAAACTGTTTGGACCTTACATCATTGGAAAGCGGCCAGAGCCGCTTTCCCGATCCGCCCGATAATAATACGACATTCATCAAACCTGAAGATATCCTTTCCCTTTTTTCTTGTCCTTTTTGTCTTTTTTATCCTTCTTGTCCTTCTTCTTGTCTTTATCCTTGTCTTTTTTGTCCTTCTTATCCTTGTCTTTCTTTTCTTTTGATTCTTTGTTTTCTTTCGCTTCCCTGTTTTCCTTTATCTCTTTGTTGTCTTTGCCGTCCTTGTCCTTCTTCTTATTCTTGTCCTTATCTTTTTTGTCCTTCTTCTTATCGGGATCCTTTATGGTATCCTTATCATCTCCGGCATCCTTTTCCTTCCTTGTGTCCTCTTCTTTCTTTATATTCTTTTCCTGCCGGTTCTCCTCATTATCCCTGTTCTGCATATCCTTTGCCGGCTTGTCCTTCTCTTCCTTAGCCGGCTTTATTTCTTTCTTCTCGGCCTTAACCTTAATATCCTCTTTAATCACAGTTGTTATAGTATCTTCCTTTTCTTCCCTTATGCTGTAATCATCGTCATCACTTGCTATTGTGGCGATCTCAGGAAGCTTTACGGCGGGTCTGTAGGATAAAGGATCATATCTGTTTTCATTCTTTATTACAGCCTGCACTTCTTTCTTCCCGGCCATGTCTTCTTTTTTATCAGGATCAGTTTCCTTTTTGTAACCTGTATCTTCCTTTTTATCAGCTGCCTTCCACGGCTTTATATCCGTATATCCCTGCTGATCCTTTTCCTTACCGGAAAGCAAAAAATACGGCGACACCTCAAGCACCTCACATATCGACAGTATCTTATCGGAAACCGGATTGGTCCCTTTCTTCTTCCAGTCGCTTATTGTACTCTCGGCAATCCCCGTCCTTCTTGAGAATTCCTTCTGTGTAAAGCCTTTTTTGTTGATGAGCTCAAATATCCTCTCGCTGATAGTCATTGTAATCCCCTCCAATTATAATTTCCGGTTTTAACTTCCCTGTGTCAGACGGAAACAGACGCCGTCGGACGTATCTTCAAAAAACGCCTCCGGTTTTTATTATAAACCATGGAGGCGTTTTTTTCATCATAATATCAGTCACGCTTAAATATGTCTCTTGTATAAACCTTATCCGAAACATCATCAAGTATTGTATCATAACGGTTGGCTATGATAGCATCGCTTCTCTTCTTGAAGGATTCCATATCATTGACAACTTCGCTTCCGAAGAAGGTGGAGCCGTCTTCAAGAGTCGGTTCATATACAATAACAGTCGCTCCTTTAGCCTTGATCCTCTTCATTATACCCTGGATCGAGCTTTGGCGGAAATTATCCGAGTTACTCTTCATAGTCAGCCGGTATACCCCGATGACTACCTTACGCTCATCTTCCTTATTGTATGCGCTGCTGTTGTAATAATCGTAATAGCCCGCCTTATTCAGAACACGGTCTGCAATAAAATCCTTTCGTGTCCTGTTTGATTCAACGATAGCCTGGATAAGGTTCTGAGGCACATCATTATAATTGGCCAACAGCTGTTTGGTATCCTTGGGCAGGCAATAACCACCGTAACCAAATGACGGATTATTATACTGTGTTCCTATCCTCGGATCCAGACACACCCCGTTTATTATATCCTGTGTATTAAGTCCCTTGGTCTCTGCATATGTATCAAGCTCATTAAAATATGAAACCCTGAGCGCAAGATACGTGTTTGCAAACAGCTTTACCGCTTCGGCTTCCGTAAAGCCCATGAGCAGAACATCGACATTCTCTTTAAGGGCTCCGTCGGTAAGCATCTTTGCAAATGTCTTCGCCGCTTCAACCAGCCTGTCATCCTTCATATCAGTTCCGACAATTATCCTTGAAGGATACAGATTATCGTAGAGTGCCCTGCTTTCTCTTAAGAATTCGGGTGAGAACAGTATATTGTCCGTATTGTATTTCTTCCTGACAGATTCGGTAAATCCTACAGGTATGGTAGATTTGATCACCATTATGGCATTGGGATTATATTCTGTCACCAGCTTAATGACCGCTTCCACCGCCGACGTATCGAAGAAGTTCTTATTGGTGTCATAGTTCGTCGGTGTTGCGATTATCACATAATCGGCATTGCTGTAAGCTTCCTTTGCATCCAAAGTAGCCGACAGATCAAGATCCCTTGTTGAGAGATACTCTTCTATCTCCTTATCCACGATGGGTGACTTCCTGTTATTTATAAGTTCGACCTTTTCCGGTATTATATCTATTGCCGTTACATGATTGTTGACCGACAGGAGAGTAGCCATCGACATGCCCACATAACCTGTACCTGCTATTGCTATATTATATTTCTTTCCCATTATCTGTCCTTCTTACTTATTTAAGTTTAAAAAGAGTTCCTATGATCCCGCGTCCGAGAGATGCTCCGAGGTTACCGCCCAGCTTCTTACCGAAGGTTCCGCCTACCGACTTGCCAAGTGCATTTCCAACCTCGCGACCCACGGTTCCGGCAGTAGAGCTTGCAACACTCCTGGCCGCATTCTTAACCGCATTCTTCTTTGCGGCCGCTTCTCTCTCTTCTGCTTTTCTTGCAGCTTCTTCGGCTTTGAGCTTTGCCGCCTCTTCTCTTGCTGCCTCGCGTTCCGCAGCCTTCTTTGCGGCTGCTTCCTCTCTTTCCTTCTGCCTCTTTGCCGCAGCCTCTTCTCTTTCTCTCCGTTTTTGCTCCGCTGCTTCTTCCTTCTCTCTCTGTTTTCTCTCGGCTTCCTCTTCCTTAAGCCTCTGCTTCTCTTCCTCTGCGGTTCTTAAAGCCTCTTCCTTCTCAGCCTTCATCCTCTGCAGGAATTCATAAGCAGAATCCCGGTCTATGTAATCCCGGTACTTCACATTAAGATAACATGTGTCTATCTGTGCATTCCTTGTCTCATCATCAAGCGCTCCCATCCTGCTCTGAGGAGGAAGTATCCTGCACTGCTTAACTATGGTGGGAATTCCTTCCTCATCAAGTACAGATACCAGTGCTTCCCCTATGCCAAGCTGTGTTAATACTTCATATGTATCAAATTCCGGGTTCTCCCTGAAGGACTGGGCTGCTGCCCTGCAGGCCTTCTGCTCTGAAGGAGTATATGCATGGAGCGCATGCTGAATCTTGGTACCGAGCTGAGTCAGGACTCCATCCGGTATATCTCTCGGTGTCTGGGTAATAAAGAAGATACCCACGCCTTTCGATCTTATCAGCTTTACAACCTGTTCGATCTTATCCAGCAGAGCCTTTGAAGCCGAATCAAATAACATATGTGCTTCATCGAAAAAGAAAACCATTTTGGGTTTTTCGAGATCTCCTGCTTCGGGAAGTGTCTCGAACAGTTCGGACAGCATCCAGAGCAAGAAGGTTGAATACATATTCGGATTATGTATAAGCTTCTGACAGTCAAGGACCTGTATGGTTCCCCTGCCGTCAGAATCGACAGTCAGCCAGTCCTTTATATTAAGTGCAGGTTCACCGAAGAATTTATCTGCGCCTTCAGCTTCAAGTGCCATTACCGCTCTCATGATAGCGCCGATACTCTGGGTAGACATATTTCCGTATTTAAGGCTCAGCTCCTTTGCATTCTCACTTACATACTGAAGCATTGCGCGAAGATCCTTGGTATCGATAAGGAGCATGTTTTCATCTTCGGCAAGTCTGTCATCCGCTATCCTGAAAATAACCGTCAGGATATCTGTCTGTGTATCATTAAGACCCAGAATACGGCTCAGAAGAAGAGGTCCCATTTCAGTAACTGTTGTTCTTAAAGGAAGTCCCTTCTCAGCGTAAACATCCCAGAAATTGGTCGGATATCTGTGATATGCGAATCCCTCTTCGTTAAGTCCGAACCTTTCTATCCGGGCCTGCATATCCTCGCTGTCCTCTCCGGGTCTGCACATAGCTGCAAGATCGCCCTTGACATCAGCAAGGAAAACAGGTACACCGCAATCACTGAAGGATTCAGCCAGCACCTTTAATGTGATCGTCTTACCCGTTCCTGTTGCTCCTGCTATCATTCCGTGCCGGTTTGCCATCTTAGGATATATAAATACCTTCTCTTCTCCCGACTTGCCTATCCAGATCTTCTGTTCATTATACATACCTTCTCTTCCCTCCTGACGTCTGTCTTAACGGCCACTGTCTCTGTGAATGTTCAATATATAATTGTATAGTGAACGAATTTAGTTCGTTCACTTTGCGCCGATTGCGAGGCATCGAAGATGCCCATCCTATCGCAATCGTGTGCATCAATTTGGTATAGTAAACGAAATTATTTATTTCGTTTACTATAACTATTCAGAACAGGCTCAAAATACTGCGTTTTTTTGCTGTTTTGGATTCATCCACTACTGATTTAATAGTATATCATGATTCAGGGGGCAAAACTATATTTTTTTGGTGTTAACAGGCTTTTGACCCTTGAATCATCAGTCTGTCAGAGTAAGCGTCCAGTAGGTGCATCCGTTAACCGTAACTGTTCCTATACCGGCCTGAGTATAATCGCCGTTAAGCATACACCTGTTATGTGAAGGCGAGCAGGACCATGAATTTACCACCTGTTCAGGTGTACTGAAATAACGTGCAAGATTCTCTCCTGCGTAGTCATAGTCTATTCCGTTCTCCGATAGTATGGTTACCCAGTACCTTCCGTCTGCTCTGGTATGCGCAAACCGTTTCGTCACTTCGTTAACTCTTTTCTGAGCTACTTTATTAAGATCATTATTGAGCGTAAGGCGGCATACACCTGCCTTGGCACGTTTCTTATTGATCTCATCAAGCATTTTCTGTCTGATATCTGTCGATGTTTCGCTCGAAGCAGCCTCGTTCGATACGGTTGCACGTGTTTTGTTATCTGTGGATGTCTTTACCTTCGTTACGGTTCTTGTTTTTCCCGAATCCGGAGCTGATACTGTTTTGCTCTTATCAGATGCCTGAACGTCAGTCTCTTTGTCATTTCTTTCCTTATTAATATGAGTAACATTACTGTTGACAGACGCATCGGTCCGGACAGCGCCTGTCTCGACGACCAGTGTATCGTCCGTATTCCTGTTATACGTCCTTTCAATATCTTCAATGATCAGGGCATTACTGTCATACCCATTCAAATTACCGACATCGGTAAGAAGGATCTCATCATTACTGTTGTCGTAAGACCGGAAGCCTGTATTATTACCGATATCATTGCCAGGCAGAATGTCTCTCTCCACTATCGGAGAATCATTTGCGATAAGAACATCCTCTTTTAATAATGGTCCATCGAATGAAAGGATTTCTTCACTTTTGATCAAACCGGAATCCGGAGCCGATAACTCCTGATATGATGTGATAAGAAGTTCGTCTGCCTTTACCCCTTTAGCAGGCAAAAAAGCAAACAGAACACACGCGGCTGTTGCTGCCGTTAATCGGATCGTCTTGTTCATTATTGTATCTCCCTTCTTTAAGTAATTCGTTTGCCCGGTTATAAATACGGTTCTGTAAGATCAGTCTTCAAACGAAATACTTCACCATACAGTCTTTCCCCAAACCATACGGCGACCCCTTCAGGCACATATCGCAGCCGGGCCGGAAAACGATGCCCCCACATCGCTTCTGCATTCCTTCTTTCTATATATGGCGCAATATGACCTCTTGCAAGACATTATACACTACATTTTGTGTATTGTCACCAAAATTTTACAAATTTGTTAAATATTATGTACAGAACATTTATTTCATACAATAACAGTATGTATCTAAATGCCTTATTTTTCAGAATTTCAATTAAATATCGATTTAATTTTAATAACGTAGTAATTGGCTCGAATTTACATTCTGGTATGCCGGTAGCTCGAACATACTATCCCGAACAGCTTTTCTGTTTTCGGGTTTATAGAATCATGATTTAGCGCATGACGGCGTTTCTGTTTTTCAGCAGCACCCTTGTATTTTTTCACCTGCGATTTAAGATTTAATCCTTCTGACTGCAAAATCCCGGATTATTTTACTGATTTTTGTTCTATTATTCTTTCTCAATAAAACCTTGGAAATAAAGAAAGCCCGTAAATACGGGCTTTTCATGGTTTATACTGTTTATCTCTTTTATTAAATCATCTTTAAATGTTTTCATGCCTGTTTGCGGTCTCCAAAATATCCTGCCGGTTCAGTGCTTCCTGCGGAGCTCTTCAACATACTCGGAGAGCTTCTGCATCGCTGCTTTGAGCTTATCGAGAGAATATGCATAGGATATTCGAATGAATCCTTCTCCACTGTCTCCAAATGCCGATCCGGGAACAACCGCAAGCTTTTTGGCATCAAGAAGAGCAAATGCGAACTCCTCGGACGTCATATTGAACTCCTTAATGCACGGGAAAACATAAAATGCTCCAAATGGTTCAAAGCATGGAAGACCCATCTCTTTAAACGCATTCATTAAATAACGCCTTCTTTGATTATAGGACTCCCTCATCCTCTCAACATCTTTGTCGCCGTTTCTTAAAGCTTCTACAGCAGCATACTGACTGGTCGTAGGCGCACACATGATGCAGAACTGATGTATCTTGGTCATCTGCTCAATTATCGCATGAGGACCGCAGGCATATCCGAGTCTCCAGCCGGTCATTGCAAAACCCTTGGAAAAGCCGTTTATTAATATCGTTCTTTCCTTCATTCCGGGCAGGGAAGCTATTGAACAGTGATCTCCGCAATATGTGAGCTCGCTGTAAATCTCATCAGAAAGAACAAATATGTCTTTCTCTATACAAACCTCTGCGATATCCTCAAGTTCCTCCCTTGTCATAACCGCACCTGTAGGATTATTGGGAAACGGCATTACAAGGATCTTTGTTTTATCGGTGATCGCGTCAAGCAGCTCCTGTTTGGTAAGCTTGAACTCGTTCTCATTCTTAAGCTCTATTATTACAGGCTTGCCTCCCGCAAGAATAACACATGGTTCATATGATACGTAGCTTGGCTGAGGTATCAGAACCTCATCCCCTGAATCAAGCATGGCACGCATCGCTATGTCTATCGCTTCACTTCCTCCGACAGTTATTATAACCTCTGATTTTGCCTCATAATCTACGTCAACACGGCGTTTAAGATACCTGCATATCTCCTCTCTGAGCTCGATCAGTCCGGAATTGGATGTATAGAAGGTACGTCCCTTTTCCAGTGAATATATTCCCTCGTCTCTTATGAACCAGGGCGTATCGAAATCAGGCTCACCGACGCCAAGGGATATTACATCCTTCATCTCACTGGCAATATCAAAGAACTTCCTTATCCCCGACGGCTTGATACTGACTATTGTTTCCGATAAAGGGTTTCTCATGGCGTCATTATCATCCTTTCATCATTGGTCTCACCGTTTAAGATGGTTCCGTGATCCTTATATTTCTTCAGTACAAAATGTGTTGTTGTTGAGATCACATATTCAAGAGTAGAAAGCTTCTGGCTGACAAAGCTGCTGACCTCCTTTAGCGTCTTGCCTTCCAGTGATACAAGAAGATCATATCCTCCCGAAATAAGGTAGGTGGCATTCACTTCGGGGTATTTGTAAATACGCTCCGCTATGGCATCAAAACCGTGTCCTCTCTGCGGCGTTACCCTGACCTCTATAAGTGCGTTGACACGATCTGTAGTTACCTTATCCCAGTCTATAAGGGTATGATAACCGCATATGATTCCTTCCGCCTCCATGTCCGCAAGCTCCTGAGCTATTTCAGCCTCGGTAGTTCCAAGAAGAACAGCCAGTTCTTTAAGCTCCACACGACTGTTTTTTTCAATGTAATTCAGGATTTTTTCTCTCATTTTTCTTCCTTTCCCTGATCTATCAGCTTGAATATTTGAAATCATTCATAACAGAAGACATTTTTATTTCAGAACTGTTCTGCACAGATATACCGTTCCACCGTCTCAGGCCTCGTATATCCTGTACAGTTCATCCGCTCTTGGCGGTTCAAGATACCTTGTTTCTTCCCCGTTTATCAGTATGCGGTCATTGCCTTCCGTCACCTTACCTATAACGGCTGCGTTTATACCGGCTTCCTTAAGTGCATCGGCTATCTCATGCCCGTTTGGTGAAGTTATAAGCATGGATCCGCTGGATATCAGCTGATATGGATTTATTCCAAACACTTCACATATCTCTATTGTTTCCTGTCTTACAGGGATACTTCTTAAGTCTATCCTGAGACCTGTATGGGATGCCTCGGCGACCTCCCACAGCGCACCGAATATTCCGCCTTCCGTTACATCATGCATGGCTGTAACATTATGTTTCACGGCCACGGCGGAATCGGGAACTACCGACAGATATTTAATAAAATCAGCTGCCTTATCCACAAATGAAGGATTGAACCGCCCAAGCAGTACATCCTTCATCTCACGCGCTATTATTGAAGTTCCTTCAAGACCGATCCACTTGGTGACCACCACGTCATCTCCCGGTCTTGCGCCTCCTGTGGTTACCAGCTTATCCCTTAATACCTTTCCGATGCCCGTAACGGTTATTACAGGCTGGTTCACCACTCTGGTAACTTCGGTATGGCCACCTATTGTCTGTATATTAAGCTCATGGCAGGTCTCTTCCACCTGCTTCATGATCGACTTAAGTTCTTCTTCTTCGGTACCGTCCGGAAGCAGCACGGACAGCATTACACCAATAACCTCAGCACCTGCGGATGCTATATCATTTGCCGTAACATGAACTGCCAGGGCTCCTATCTCATGAGATGTTCCGGTTATCGGATCGGTACTTGTAACATATACCTCTCCATCCTCAAGACGGATGGCTGCGCAGTCCTCACCTACCGCCGCACCCGTTATTATTTCCGGACGTTTTGTCTTGATCTGCTTTATTATCGATCTTTTAAGTACCGATTCGGGTACCTTGCCAACATTCATATATTATTACAACCTCATATATCGCACTTATATGTCATACATAAATAAATTATTCTGCCGGTGCTTCGGAAGCAGGCGCCTCGGGAGCAGGTGCGGCTTCGGTTGCTTCGGGTGCCGCAGCGGGAACCTCCGGCAGCGGAAGCATGGGTGCCAACATCGCGGCTGCATTGGCTGCATCCTTCAGCTGGGCTATTGTTGCCTTACAGGATTCAATGCTTCCGGTAGCGATCGCAGCCTTTACAGCGTTGCTTATCTCCGGATTGTCAGCCGCAGTACCAACCGTAGCAGTCTTGGGAACTGCCTGATACGTACTCTTGTTTATTCTTTCACGTTCGGTCTCCACTCCGTCAACCTTAACGATCTTCCAATATTCGCCTCTGTAACCGGTATGTGCCGACTGAACATGGATCTCTCCGACAGGAAGGCTCGGATCCGCTACCACCTTCTCGCCTTCAGGCTCTTTCTTCTCAAGTTCGACACTCTCAAATGAAAGACTTCTGTTTGACGGCCTTGTTTCCACTCCGTAAATATTAAATACCACCTGTTTGTCATCTGTGGTATAGCCTTCTATATAAATAGGAGTATCCATGTTATTGGTAAACTTGAAATCCTTGGATGTTCCTGATATCGCCGCGTCAGCCGACATATCCACATAATTGACGATCATTGAATGATTGTAACGTTCATCCACCTGAAGCTCGGCTCTTAACACCGCATTGTAAAGCGTGGAACTTACCTGACATATACCTCCGCCAAGGCTCTCTACCACAAGTCCGTTCTGATAAGAACCGGCAAGGAAATATCCATTCTCTTCGGTAAACGGGCTTACCGTCCCATACACCGACATCTGCTCACCGGGATACATCAGCTTACCGTTTATGAGCTTGGTACCATTACGCACGTTACCCGAACGTTCCTTCCCCGATGAAGAGAAGCTGGTATGGAAAGAACCTATCAGATCATGCACCTTTTCAAGATCCTCCGCAGTACCCCTGGGCTGTATCATGCCGGACACAAGCTCGATCTGTTTGCTTTCCTTATCCCAGTCGCCCATCACACTCATTACTGCATCAACCGACTGGTCTACGTCTATACCGAAGCCTTCCTGACCTTCGGTTATATGAAATACTCCGTTTTCACGTGTCATTGTTGCATCCTTGGCATCGGAACCGCATTCATCACTCTCTGCCTGAACAACATTCCTCACGTTTACTTCATCTGCTTTTACATTGATATCATATACCTTATGTTCAACCTCAAGATCCTTATTGGCCTTGTATCTTGCGATCACATTTCCTGATTTGCCAAGTCCCAGAGCTTCTATGAGAATATCACTGTTGCTCCACTTAACTCCGAGATCACCCGCAGACACCGTTGTAACCCTGTCATTTATTGAACTCAGCTCTATGGGTGTAGTCCTGAGCTTCGCTATATAATCCTCGATCTTTGCCTGGGCTTCCTTATAGGTCAGACCGGAAATATCTATATCATCCGCATATACGCCTTTGTTGATCCTCGCATTGGGATCTATATGGACCGAAGCCGGAACCTCTACATTTATCTCGGTCGACAGGCTGTTTTCATTATCAAGCAGATCTTCCGCCTCCAGGTCTACCGAATCCGATCCGGAAGTGATATCTATTGTTATTTCTTCGTCTCCGATACCGGTCACCGCTCCGACCCCGGCACTTGGCATGCTGCTCTTTGTTATCGTCTTGCCGCTGCCCTGATCATCCTTACCTGCCGAAGGATCAGTACTGTCTGAAGGATCCGTACTTACCTTACTCTCACTGTCCACAAACTGTATGATACCGCCTGACTTGCTTATATCCTTAACCTTGGACTCCTGCTGTTTGGCAAGAACGGAGTCGGTTCCGGACAAAGCCAGTGATATAACACATGCTATTGCCAACCTTTTACTAAACTGCTTTCCCACGATCATCACTCGATCCTTTCGGCTTAAAGCCATTCCCACTGTTTACATCCTGTAGTATCCTGTTCTGAACAGATACCATTATTTTTATTCCGGCAAAACAGGTATATCTATGCCCGCACAGACGTAATTCCATATACCCTGCCTTACATATACTTGCATGAATCCGAAAGATTATATATCATATATAAGTACTGCTTCTACTGTACCAGGTATGCCACTGTCGGAACTATCATGGCAAGTACAAGTATGATTATGATAATACTGGACATGATCTTCCTGGATTTTTTATTGTAGAAATTCATAAGGTATACCTCCTACCACCTTTAATATCCTAAAGGACTATTATATATGATATCACCTATTTTTACAACCGTGGTTATAGGTTTTCTGGCCATCATGATATACATGAAAGCAACCACCAACCGGTTCAATACAGGAGACGATCAGCTTATCGAGGAAGAAAGCCGTGCCAATGCCGTACGTAAGAAAAGTCTTGATGACCTGGATTACATCAGCATTCCTTTTGAAAAGCTTCCTTTCTCGCAGACTTCAGTAGACGAAAACAAAGGATCCGCTCCGCCGGACAGTCTCTCATCCAACACCGATGATGTACTTAGGCAGGATGAGAATGAGATCCTCCGGCTAAAGGACAGCAGGATAGTTAACTTTACCGGGATATCAAATACCGAATTAAAGTCCTCATACGGTGCTCCGAACCTGACTGTACTAACCGAATACGACCAGAACTTCACGACTCTTGTCAGAGCACTCGATTCATGGGGCGGCCATCTTATTGAACGCGGCATGACCGGTGATGCCCGAAATGTACTTGAATTTGCTGTGGAATGCAGAACAGATCTTA
Organism: Lachnospiraceae bacterium; assembly: GCA_017450065.1. GTDB lineage: Bacteria > Bacillota > Clostridia > Lachnospirales > Lachnospiraceae > UBA2868. The sequence goes on along the minus strand of JAFSYI010000010.1, from coordinate 7,882 downwards.
AATCTACCTATTTAAATCTTGCAGATATGTATGCAGAGAATTTCGAATTCGATAAGCTCGATCATCTTATTGAAATTGCAGGGGAATTGAATTCACTTATGCGCGAACCGATACTACGGGTGCTTAAAGAAAAATGCAATATAAACAACCTTGTAAAGGACAAAAAGATCCGCTGATCAGACATAGCTGCAATACTTTCGCAGCCTGCAGCGTTCGCATTCCGGATTTCTTGCTTTGCAGATATCCCGTCCAAAAGTAATGAGCTGCATGTTTATCAGTATCCAGTGGTCCCTCGGTATTTCTTTCATAAGATCGAACTCTACCTTAACAGGATCATCCTCTTTTGTAAGTCCAAGCTTCTTTGATATCCTCTTCACATGGGTATCTACCACTATACTGTCGATCCCGAAGATGTTCCCCCTGATCACATTTGCGGTTTTGCGGCCTACGCCGGGCAGCGCAGTCAGTTCATCTATATCCGACGGAACCTCGTCATTATATTCCTCATGCAGTTTACGACAGCAGGCTATAATATTCCTTGCCTTGTTATGATAGAAACCGGTGGCATGTATATCCAGTTCCAGCTCGCTAATATCTGCCTCGGCAAACGCTTTAACATCCGGATACTTAACGAAAAGCTCTTTCGTCACCATGTTTACTCTCGCATCGGTACACTGAGCCGACAGGATTGTTGCTATAAGCAGCTGCCACGGAGTGTAATAATTCAAATAACACTTGGTATCTATGCCGTACTGATCATCCAGTATCCTGAGTATTTCTTTTGTTCTCTTTTTCATCTTAAGAAAGCTTTCCTTTATACCTGTCAACTGTCATACTTTCAACGCAGTGATCAGCTCGGATGATATGTGGTCACTACCTTCCTTACATACTCTCCTATGCTGTCATTATTCTCATAACACAGAGCCATAAGCTCCTGAAGATCTACGATGAACTTCTCAGGATCGAATTCAATGGGCTTGCCTATGTGGATCATCTTATTGGGAGTGGTCTGCATACCCTCTTCGGCCATAAGCTTCTCCTCATACAGCTTCTCACCTGGACGTAATCCTGTATATACTATCTTGATATCAATATCCGGCTTGTATCCGGACAGCTTGATAAGGTTTCTTGCAAGCGTATCTATCTTCACCGGCTCACCCATATCAAGTATAAATATCTCTCCCCCGTGAGCATAGGTACCGGCCTGCAGCACCAGCGATACGGCTTCGGGGATCGTCATAAAATAACGTATGATATCCGGGTGTGTGACTGTTACAGGCCCCCCGTTTGCTATCTGTTTCTGGAACAGCGGGACCACCGAACCGTTGGACCCCAGCACATTACCGAATCTCACGGCAACGAACTCAGTCTTTATCTTGTTGGTATCTATCTTCCTGTATATCCTGACGCCCTCCGAATCAACCTCATGCTGGAACAGCTTGGGTATCCTGTTAACCTTCCCGTCTTTTATAAGCTGATTGAATGACTGGATAACCATCTCGCACAGCCTCTTGCTTGCGCCCATGATATTGGTCGGGTTTACAGCCTTATCCGTTGAGATAAGCACGAACCTCTCGCATCCGTTCAGCATTGCGGCGTGCGCTGTCTTATAGGTACCTATCGCATTGTTCTTAATGGCTTCGCAGGGGCTGTCCTCCATAAGGGGAACATGCTTATGTGCGGCAGCGTGGTAAACAACCTGCGGATGATATGTCTCGAAGATTGAATTGATCCTTCTTGAATCCCTTACGGAACCAATTAAAACGATAAGGTTAAGACCCGGGTAATCCGTTCTTAATTCCTGCTCTATCTCATAGGCACTGTTCTCATAAATATCAAATATGATAAGCAGTCTGGGACTGTGTGCGGCTATCTGGCGGCACAGCTCGGAACCTATCGATCCACCGCCGCCCGTTACCAGGATGACTTTACCCGTAAGATAATTAAATATCTCTCCAAGGTTAACCTTAATGGCTTCCCGGCCCAGCAGATCCTCTATCCTGACATTTCGCATCGAGCTTACGGACACCTCACCGTTAACAAGCTGATACATGCCCGGAAGATTCTTAAGTTCACAGCCGGTTTCCTTACAGATATTTATTATATCCCTCTTGGCCGATACCTCGGAATTGGGCAGGGCGACATATATCTTCTTAATGGAATACTTATCTATAGCCTCCATTATCTTCTCGCGGCCGCCGATGATGGGTACTCCGTCTATATACCGGTCCCATTTATTGGGATCGTCATCCACTATACAGCGTATCGTGTCTGCAGTCTCCTTGGAATGGCTTACATCCCTCAGTATCATCTGCCCCGCCGATCCCGCTCCTATCAGAAGGACATTGACATTCTTCTCAACGGTTTTAAATCCCGGCTTAAAATCCATAAGCAGAAAGAATCTGTATGAAAACCTGATACCTGCAACAAGCGCAAACTGGATGACCGCTCCGAAGATATAATAAGACATCGGCATCCTGTGGAAAAATGATATTCCAACCGTATGTATGACAAAGCATATGGCCGATGCTATGATTATCCTCATAAGCTCACTGTAGCTTGCGAACCTCAGTATGGTCTTATACATCCTCTGCGAGGCAAATACGATGATGCACAGCAGCGTATATATCGGTGCAAATTTCACGTACGGGATCATATACTCATCCGGAATGAGCCTGAATCTGCAGTCAAACCTTATCCAGAGAGAAAAAAGATAAGCAAAATTAACGGCGAATATATCAAAAATGACCAATATCGCCGCCACTGCTTTCCAATGTTCAATATGTAATTTTCTCAATATGCTGTCAAATTTATCACTCATCAAACAGTTATAAGTCAGGCAGTCCTTTATCCGACATTCCCCTCAATCTTCCGTATATCTTAGCATTTTGCACCTGCTATGTCAAACGTAACGTTTGTTATGTTACGTTTGTACTTTTTATATTTCGTTGACCATATTAAGCTTTTCGGTCTCACAGGCGGCGTAATCCTTCGTTTGATGTATCTTTCATAGGCTTTTCCTGTTGATCTATCCTTCAAGGAACAGATACAGAAGTCTGTACAGTTCTTTTGCATCCTTTTCATTGAGCGCAGATCCCTGTGATGCGATCTTCATCGGAATATCCCTGCATTTTTCTTTAAGTGCCTCACCCTCCGGTGTAATGCTTATAATGGTGACCCGCTCGTCTTCCGTTGATCTTTTTCTTGTTACATATCCGGCCTTTTCCAGTCTTTTCAAAAGTGGTGTAAGGGTACCGGCATCAAGATGGAGAATGCTCCCAAGCTGTCCGACATTTACCGTTTCGTATTCCCACAGCACCATAAGTACCACGTACTGTGTATATGTAAGTCCAAGAGGACTAAGGTAAGGAGTGTACCTCCCGACGATCTTCCTGCCGCACGCATACATAGGAAAGCATAACTGGTTTCTCAGTAAAAGCTGTTCATATTCCTGTGCCATAAGCTGCACCTCCGCATAGTATTTTACAATATTATATTTCGCGCAATATATATTGTCAAGATAATTTCATAAATGATCTTTATGAATAACCCTCTGTTCTTTAACGGAAAAGAGTTCGTTACTCTTAGTCTGTAAAACGCGAAGCAACCTTCTTAAGATTCTCTATAATGGGCAGATGCCGGGGGCAGACACCCTCACACTGTCCGCATGCGACACAGTCGCCGGCCTTACCTGAACCGCCTTCCAACAGTTCCGGATAATCTGAATAATCCATGCCGTGTCAAAATAAGTAAAGCCTCTTTCAAGGAACAAATCTACCATTTTTGAAACCTGTTCAACATCAACAGCAGCCTCGTCCGTCGGATCAGGCAGCGGCATCCGCATAAGTCCGAATCCAAATTTTTTCCGGTTTAAAGTTCATAAAATATCCTTTTGCATTCGCATTTTTTCCAAACGTTTACTTCATATACATCATATCTATGGAGCACAGCTCATTTATATTCCTATAGCTTTCGCCCATACGAGCATATCTGCCGGATTCTTAAACAGTTCGGCATTAACTTCCGAAGCACCTTGCACATATGGCCGGAGCTTATCGGCAGTCTTCCCTATTCCGCTTCCACCGGATGTAGCAAACACATTAACGCTTATCCCGGTCCAATCATACCTCCGGCAAAAAGAATTAACCACGTTGGGCGCTGCTCCATACCAGATAGGAAATCCGATGAATACATAATCATACTGAGATATATCATCAATATAGTCCTTCACCGGAACATCTTTATTCCCCATCTTCTCCTTATTACATCTTGCCAGCGGATTCATCCACTTAATATCCGCCTCCGAATATGGTTCCACAGGCTTTATTTCAAACAGATCCGCACAGATTTCATTTGCGAAATACTTTGCCAGCTTCTCAGTAACCTTTCCTTTACTTGCTGAAAAATACACTACCAATACTTTACTCATCCTGACCCTCCGTAATGAGCCCTACTGTCCTTGCACGTTTCTTATCTGCCCCGTGCTATAAGACAAAGACGTCTAAATCATATCACAACTAAAGAATTTTGTAAAAAGAAGAGAAAGCTTTTACCGTGGAATAAATGCTTTGTTGCACCGATCATTGGTTTCATTTTCAATTTGGTCTGCATTACGATTTTAATGTTTTATTCTGAAAGATAATCTTCCTAAGTTTCTCATCACCTAATGCTACAAGTACGTCGCGACATTCCTTAAAGTCTGCCGATAATTTCATAAACTCTTTTTTGTGTGCATCTTTCGTCCTCCTTTGGTTCAAGTTCTTAAACCATTATAATACATTTCAGAAAAAAGAGTTTATTGGGAAAGAAAATCAAGACCATTGTATATATATTGAAATTCGGTTGAACTACCATCTATTCCTATGATTTCTTAGTTCATTATATTTCGAGATAACGCTCTATCGTTCATCCCGACAAACTTGAAGTTACCTACCAAATTCCGTCTTTCCTGATATAGTGGGTATTTTTTCCTATGGGCGCATCCATTTTTACCTACTATTCTTCTGCTTTTGCAATTTAGTGGGTATTTTCCCTTAAAATCACATCTATTTTTACCTACTATTCTTCTGCTTCCCTGATTTAGTAGGTATTTTCACTTAAAGTCGCATCTATTTTTACCTACTATTCTTTTGCTTCCCTGATTTAGTAGGTATTTTCACTTAAAGTCGCATGCATTTTTACCTACTATTCTTTTGCTTTTCTGATTTAATGGGTATTTTTTCTTCGGGCGCATCCATTTAAAAATACAATCGAGTAGACAGATACCTTTCGATACCCGCCCTCACAGATCCGTACGTGCGGCTTTCCCGCATACGGCTCCTCACAAAATCTCATTTTTACGCATCAGAGTAAACATTGCCATTTCATTCACCACCTAACAGTTCATTCTCATATTCGTTCTCGAGAGACATCCACGCATAGTCAGATACAAAACTGCTTGGTACATATTTCTGCTCATCCAATTTCTTAATCTTTCGTACACCACCTACAATATAATCTATTTCGTAGTGATCATCATCGGATAAAAGAAGTCTTCCTGAAATGTCATACTCATCGCTGTACACCGTCTCGACAAGGATTTCTCCCCTATCACGGTAGATAGCCTCCATGATTGCCCTGTTAACAAATTCTCCCATGGTTTCACCCATAGTCTTAGCATGTTCTTTGATAAAATCAAGATTTCCCTTATCTGTTCGAACCCTGATCTGATCAGTGGAATTTACGTATCTTTTCGTTGCTTCTTTCTGTGCTTCTGTATAGGTTGCTCCCATAGATGACCTCCTTCGCAAATATAGATACACTATATTTACTATTATAGTGTATCTATATTTTAGTAATGTGTCAATCTCCTTAGTGGTTGGAACGTTTTACTGAGATAGAACACGTTATGATTACCTCCCTATAAACGCCCGTGTGATATACTTCCGGTACTGCCTTAGTTTCTTTTCGTCACTGTCCTCCATAAACTTGCGGATATATGCAAGCAGCTCTTCCTTCTGCTCCGGAATCCTGCATTCCACATGAAGAAAAAGATTGGATGCATGCTCATTCATGAATTTAGTAAAATAAGTATCCTTCATGATCTACACCTGCCTGCCATTGTTTTATGACAATATACATAATATGATTAAAGGGTCAAAAGCCTGTCAACACCACAAGCTTGCGACGCGTAGCTAATCCTTTAGGGCGAATGGTGGGTAGGATTGTGGGTATTCGTCATAAGGGGTTGCAACTCATCCGGGGGATGAGTGTTCTGCAGCGACCGGAGCCGAGCGTAGACCCGCGAAGCGGTGGATTCCTTATGACATAAGTGCGAAGCACGGAACAATCCGTTAATCATAAAAAAGTATAGTTTTGACCCCTAAATCATAATATAATACACCGTGTGGAGTCATAAGTGTGACACGTTAGAATTCAGAAGAGAAAAAGAAATGATCACGATAACATATTGGCACATGATCTGCTTTATAACCCTGGCTTGGATAGTATCCAGAATCATTGTCTGTACCATTAATAAGAAATTCACTTTAAAGCGTGAACTTAAACTTCTCATGGTTTATGTATGCATTGTTGTTATATGCAGAATGGTTTATTTCCCGCTTCATCAAGTGGACGGACACATAGGAACTCTGACCTTTGACAAAAACAGAATTTTTCCGTTTTGGACGAATATAAAACCTTTTACGTTTATTTGGGAAAGATACGACGGATGGAAAGTAAATATTGTCGGAAACATTACCATGTTCATTCCGGTAGGGATAGTTTGGCCTGTCTGCTTTAAGAAATTAAATAATTTCCCGAAGACCTTACTTGCCGGAACTGCTTTTTCGCTGCTCATCGAAATATCACAGCTGCCGTTTTCCGACCACTGTTCAGATATAGATGACATCCTCCTTAATACTACGGGATTTGCGATCGGCGCATTGATATACTTTGCCGTTTCACGTATGTCACGTAACAGCACCTGAAAACCGTAAGTTAATGACGAATTTATTTATTTCGTTTACTATAGTTATCTTTCTGACCGTACTCACCTCCTTAACAAGGTTGCCTTATATAAACAAATCATCTAATGTCAAGACTCTTGTAATATGTTCCGTATTGGCTTTTCCTGCTATATCTTCAGCTGATATAACTACAATTTTAAGTGCCTTATCAGTTTTAGTTTCTTTACGATAAATATCTCTCTTTTTTAATAAATTTTTCTCATAGTCCGGACTGACAGAAAAAGCAGTATCAGTATATTTTTCTTCACAGAGGTTTATTATCCCGTCATCCCGTTCTATGCACAAGTCTATCTGAGCTTCATTTTTTTCGCTGACCCATGCATACTCGTTAGTTTGTACTCCCGATATACCCAAAGCATTCTTAATGCTATCTATATGATACATGCAAAGTATCTCAAAAGCATGTCCACGCCAATTCGTATACTTTCCGGTGTCGCTCTTAAAATTTTCAAATCTTGTCTTTTCGGATATGCCATTGGTCAGGAATTTATAATGAAACAGCAGAAACGGATCCACAAGCTGCAGTCTTAATGGATGCCCTTTCGAATAATTATCTACGCTCTCATGCACATATCCGCATTTCACAAGGTCATCCACAGCCCTGGAAAACGTTCCTTGAGATATATCCAGACTTTCAAAGCACTCCGCCTTTGTCATACCATAAAGATGGGAAGACAGGCATTCCATTATAGTATTATATGCCGCCGACTTTTTTAACGTTGCCTCCAGAAGTTTCTTTGATTCATGACGCAGTAAAGCGTGAGGCTTGAATATCAATGCATCAATATTCCAATTCAGACTCTCATCCGGATTCAACAGGCTAAAAAAATATGGCAACCCGCCAAATACCATCTGACATTCTGCTATTTGTCTTC
>JAFSYI010000079.1 GCA_017450065.1 Lachnospiraceae bacterium | reverse complement strand
TGGTGGGGACAAGGATTTATGACCCGCCCCAACATGAGCAAGAAGTGGGGCTTAGCACCACGGAATTGCGAATGGTGGGTAGGATTGTGGGAGTGCGAAGCACGGAACAATCCGTTAATCATAAAAAATATAGTTTTGACCCCTAAATCATAATATAGTAAGGAAATACGAAATGAGTCAGGCAGGTGTATTCGAGGCAAAAAAAAAGAACGGCGAACTGTACTACCGTTCCTCAATGACCTACAGGAACAAGCACATAAGCCTCGGGAGCTATAAAAGTGCTTCCGAAGCAGGCAGAGCATATGAATATGCCCGCTTACTTGTAAAGAACACACAGTCTGTGGAGGATTATCCGGATGACTGTCCTCTTGACTTCGGGAAATATGTCGTATTGGTGAATTTCCGCGATAACCGTGTATATATCAGAAATCCAATCTATCTACAGAAGAGGTTCTTCTACTATTACCTGGACAGGGAACATGTTTACAAGTTCGACGCCGAGGATCTGTTTTACTATTCCGAACACAAGATATCAAGACGCGGACGTCATCTGTTTGTCGCGGATTACGGAATGCAGGTGAATCTCCATTCGCGCTACGGAATAAAAAAGCATGCCGTACTCAACCGTGATTACCGTTTCATAAATAATGACAGATATGATTTCAGGTACGAAAACATCGAGATCATCAACCGCTATCACGGAGTACGGAAAAAGGTGACAAAAAAAGGCCATGTCAGCTACAAGGCCGTCATCCTTATAAACGGCAACTACACGGTCGGCTCCTACCCTACTGAGGAGATGGCCGCAATTGCATATAACAAGGCTGTGGACATTGTTAAGCGCATATATCCGGACAGGGGATACGATCAGAACTATGTAGATACCCTGAGTCCCTCAGCCTATGCAGACATTTATACTTCAATAACAATATCTCCATCGATCACCGGGCTTCGCCGGTGAGGCTTATTTCTCTTTGTTATTTATAAATCTGAGATTCAGATCGACTTCCCCTTCTATACCGTCAACATGTCCCTTCTTGGTATACTGCCACATAGAAAACCTGTACGGATAATCCGTCCCGTCCTGCGGCTCGTAATCATCACTCAGCCATACATCATAATCATTAAGCTTATCCGGAAGAAGCCCGGCTATCAGCATATCCCTCGAAGCATAGATGATCGGCTCATATCCGAAGGATTTGACTGTATCGCAGTATTTTATTACAAGAGCCGTTCTTTCTTCGGGTGTCAGCTCATCCGTTCTGGCCCTGTCGCCCTCTATCCATTCGACATCCACTGCCACGGGATATGACACCCCGTAATTCATAAGGGCTCCCACGGTAAAATTACCCTCTTCCACCGCTTCATCCTCCGTCGTCGCCTGTGTGAAGAAATATACTCCCGTATCAAGACCTGCCGCCTTGGCTCCCATGATATTTATAACAAAATTATCATCAAGTGTAAGCTGGCCGCTGCCGTATCCTCTTGCTCCCACTCTTATCATGGCGAAATCAATCCCGGCTGCTCTAACCTTCATCCAGTCGATCGCTCCCTGATATTTGGAAACATCAACACCTCTTTTGGATGTAATGTTCTTGTCCTTATATTCGAGATTTTCTTCATCCATACTAAGGTTTGTCTTCAGATCATAGCCATGCTTGTCAAGATCACCGATTATCTCATACCAGGTGGCGTTTTCGCCCTTTGCCTGCGCCTTTATATGCTTTCCGTCATCCTCCTTCTCTTTGGGCTTTTCCTCTTCCCCTGCCTCATCTGTGTCTTCATCACCCGAAGTCACTGTGCCGGCATTTCCCCTCCTGTCCTTATCCTCATCACTGTTCTTCCTGTCAGTCGTGTTTGAAGAGACGGAGCCTTCGTCCTCATCCTGCGGTCTGTCCTTGCGGTCCACAAGATCATCATTACCGGCGGCTACCGATGGTTCCTTACTGTCCTTATCACTGTCCTTCTCATACATCTCCCAGAAGTCAAGATCCTCTGATGTAAGATTATGTTCTCCCACCCCGAGTGCTTCATCCTCAAGCTTCTGTTCTTCAATTTCCTCCTGTTTTGCTTTTTCTTCGAGACGTTTTGTCCGTTCGCGCGCCTGCTTTTCCCTGGTATTTGAATATATAACAAGAAGAAAAAGAAGCATGACAAGAGATACTGCGGCAATAAAATATATCACGGTTCTCTTATATGCTTTTTTGTCTTCTCTTTCCTGATCGTCAAAGAAACCTGCCATAATATGCTCCCCGTTGGTGTTCTATGTCTCTATCATGCAAGCATGAGAGCCATATTTATAATATTTGTAGCAGCCATTCAGAACAGGCTCAAAATACTTCGTATTTTTCGCTTTATTGGATTCATCCAATACATAAATTTATAAAATATGCCCCTTACAAGCAAGCTTGACGGTTCATATTTTAAAATTTATGTGCTGTTCTGAATTTTGTGATAAGATTATAACATGAATGATACAATAATTCCACGTATACGTATAATACCGGTCATCATACTCGCCCTTACCGCATCCCTTATCTGTTCGATTACAGGGTGTGCGGAAAAGGGCTTAAGCCCGTCATCCGCAAACAGGGATTCAGGCTTCACCCGTTCGGGCTTCTGCTTTGATACGCTGGTCACGATCACCATCTACGATCCCGATGGTGAGAAACTGCTTGATGAATGCTTCGATATGTGTTCCTGCTACGAGAGTCTTCTGTCCATGACGGTAAGCGGAAGCGATATCTCACGGATAAATGAAGCAGATGCCGGTATACCTGTTACGGTGTCTTCGGATACGATCGATTTTATAGAAGCCTCACTCAGATATTATAAAGAATCGGACGGCAGGCTTGATATTTCCGTTGCACCTCTTACACAGCTCTGGACCGGGGCACGCAATTCGGGAACTCCCCCGGCCGGTGACACAGTTGCTTCCCTTATCCCGGACATAGGATCGGATAAGCTTTCATATGACAGAAGCAACTTAACCGTAACCAAAAAAGACAGGTCACTGATGCTTGATCCGGGGGCTCTCGGCAAAGGTTATGTCGCAGACAGGCTGAAGGATATGCTTAAGGAACACGGCGTCAGATCCGCAATAATATCACTTGGCGGAAACATACTTACGATCGGATCAAGACCCGACGGATCATCCTTCCGTATCGGTATAAAGCAGCCGTTTACGGAAAACAGCGCTATCGCCGCATCTCTTAAAATAAAAGACAGATCCGTTGTTACTTCCGGTACTTATGAAAGATACTTCATATATAACGGCGAACTGTACCATCATATACTGGATACAGCGACCGGTTATCCTGTTAAAACCGATCTCGTAAGTGCAACGGTCATCAGCGACTCTTCTCTTGACGGCGATGCCCTCTCAACGATCTGTCTTCTGTATGGTCTTAACAAAGCAGATGAGCTTATAGAAAACACCCCCGGTGTTGAAGCCGTCTTCATAACCGAAGACGGTAAGCTTCATTACACAGAGGGTGCCGCATACTATCTTGAATAAGTATTTACCGGGCAGTAAACTGTCAAATATCAAATACTTCATAACATGATCATGATGGGTTTACTATTATCATTGTAATTTCGTTATCGCTCCCTTGGGACATTTACCGGCACATTTGCCGCATCCCACACATTTTTCCTGATCTATATGTGCCAGCAGATTCTCAACGCTGATCGCTTCGACCGGGCATTCCTTCGCGCAAAGCGAACATCCGATACAGCCGGTCTTGCATACCTTCATCACCTGCGGACCCTTATCCTTATTCATACAGTCGACCGCATATTTTGCCTTATAAGGTATCATCTCTATAAGGTGCTTGGGACATGCTTCAATACATTTACCACAGGCCTTGCATTTATCCTTATCAACCACCGCAACGCCGTTTACCACGCTTATCGCACCGAACTCACACACATCCGCACAGGTTCCGAAACCTATACATCCGAAATCACAGCTCTTCGGACCGCCCGCGGGAACAAAATTAGCCATCCTGCAGTCCATAACGCCTTTATAATTGTAATTGCTGAACGTAAGATCGCAGTTACCCTTACACTTTACATGCGCAACCTGCTTATCCGCAGAACCCGCTTCAACGCCCATTATCCCCGCTATGACAGATGCCACGGGATCGCCGCCGACAGGGCACTGGGACACGGGAGCTTCTCCTGCTGCTATCGCCTCAGCCAATGCGCTGCACCCTGCATATCCGCAGCCTCCGCAGTTATTTCCGGGAAGGGCTTCGATTATTTCATCCACCAGCGGATTGGTCTCAACCCTGAACACATTTCCGGCAACGCTTAGAAAGATTCCGATCAAAAGACCCGTACCACCCACAACACATACAGCAATAATAATTCCTGTGATATTCATTCCCTTACCTCTTTTACCAGTTTATAGATTCATTCTCTTATCTTTATGACTTCTTATTTAAGGCCTGAGAATCCAAAGAAAGCAATTGCCATCAGGCCGGCCGTGACAAGAACTATCGGAGTACCCTTAAAAGCCCCGGGAATACTGTTATACTCTATCTTTTCACGGATTCCCGCCATGATCACAATGGCAACAAGAAAACCAACCGAAACCGCAAAACCGTTCACCACACTCTCCAGTATGTTGTAGGAGTTCTGCACATTCTTAAGGGCAACACCCAGAACTGCACAGTTCGTTGTGATCAGAGGAAGATATACGCCGAGGGCATTATAAAGTCCCTGCATTTTCTTTTTAAGAAACATCTCAACGAACTGGACAAGCGCCGCGATCACCAGTATGAATACTATCGTCTGCAGATAGGTGATATTAAAGGGAACCAGCAGATACTTATATATGAGTGATGTCACCAGTGAAGCAAGTGTTATGACAAACACGACCGCGGATCCCATACCGGCTGCCGTCTTTACCTTTTTGGATACTCCGAGGAACGGACATATCCCAAGGAACTGACTTAATACCACATTATTAATAAAGGCAGAGCCTATTGCTATTGTAAGAAGCTTACCCATTGTTTTCTCCTTCCCTACGACTTTACTGCTTTTCTATCTCTTCCATCCTGCCCCTGCATTCCGTATTCATGCAGCCGCTGCACATTTCCATACTGCACTGGATCGGATCCGATGCCTTGCCGGAAGCCTGCTTTATCTTATTCATTACCGCGGTAAGCACGGCAAGGACGAAGAACGCGCCCGGAGCCAGAATGAATATCGTAAGCGTATCCATACCTTCCGGCAGGAATCTGAATCCGAATATCGCTCCTGCGCCAAGTATCTCCCTTATCATTCCGATAAGCGTAAGCCCCAATGTAAATCCGAGTCCCATGCCAAGTCCGTCAAATATCGACGGAACTACCGGATTCTTGGATGCATATGCCTCCGCTCTTCCAAGTATGATACAGTTAACCACTATCAGGGGGATATATATTCCGAGCGCAGCATACAGAGAGGGTATATATGCCTCAAGAAGCAGCTGCACTATGGTAACAAATGATGCGATGATAACGATAAAAGCCGGAATCCTGACCTTGTCGGGGATTACCTTCCTTAACATGGAGATAAGCAGATTGGACATTACCAGCACCACTGTTGTCGTAAGTCCCATTCCGACACCGTTTATCGCGCTCGTTGTAACCGCAAGTGTCGGACACATTCCGAGCATCAGTACCAGCGTGGGATTCTCCTTTATTACTCCGTTATACAGTCTTTCCATTGATTTACTCATTTTTTTCTCCTGAATAAAACAGTTAATATTATTCTTTAAGTATCCTACTCATTAAGGCTCTTTGCATATGACAGTCCGGCATTTACGGCATTGACCATGGCATTGGTCGTGATCGTGGCTCCGCTTAATGCATCGATCTCATATTCCGCTGTTGCTCCGGACTTGGTGTAATTGAACTGCGCTACCTTCTTATTGCTGAACCTGCCCTTGAAATCATCCGTATCCGCCTTCATTCCAAGGCCGGCCGTCTCCGATATCGAGAGGATCTCTATCCCGTTAAGTGTTCCGTCATTCCGCACTCCCATTGATACCGTGATATCGCCGCCGTAGCCTTCCGAAGTAGTAACCGTCATTACATATCCAAGGACCGAATTGCCTGCATCTACCGCAGCAAGGCATTCATCCACTGATTCCTTGTCATAGCCGTTATCGTTAAGCACCGCAGCCGCCGCAGCATAATCCACCTTATCCGATTCGGCGAAACCGGCTGCATCCGGAAATACCGTCTTATATGAATTAAGCTTGGTCTCCAGTGTCTTTGCCGCTATGGGCTGTTTGGTAACCTCGTATACATATCCAAGTAAAATTCCTGCCGTCAAGGTTATTATGGTCAGCGTAAGAACAGCTTTTATATTTTCCTTCATTATGCCTCACCACCCTTTCCGAAGCACTTGGGCAGTGTAAGCTTCTCGATTATCGGTACAAGAAGATTGCAGAAGATGATCGCAAAGCTGACGCCCTCCGCAGTACTTGAGAAGCATCTGAAAATCCCTGTCATTATACCCAGCAGTATTCCGTATACCACCTTGCCTCCCGGTGTTATCGGACTGGTTGCATAGTCCGTTGCCATAAAGAATGCCCCCAGCATAAGTCCGCCCCCGGCAAGCTGTGCGATAAGATAGCTTACATCCCAGCCTCTTCCCGAAAACAGGCCCATAAATATGGTAAAGCTGATGATATAGGCTGCCGGGATCTTAAGATCTATAATTCCGAAAGCAAGCATGATGCAGGCTCCCAGCACGATCGCAATAAGCGAAGTCTCGCCTACTGTTCCCGCTATGTTTCCCTTTATCATGTCCCAGAGGTTAACCGCCTCCCCCGCTCTTATCCTTGCGAGCGGAGTCGCAGAGGTAATACCGTCATAGTTGAAATCCGTCATCCTGGCTGCAAAGCAGATAACCAGGAAGCATCTTCCTCCGAGCGCCGGATTCATGAAATTCTGCCCTATACCTCCGAACAGCATCTTTACGAATATGATCGCAAATACGCCGCCTATAACGGGAAGCCACCATGCTGCCGTCGGAGGCATGTTAAGTGCAAGAAGAAGCCCCGTAACGGCTGCGCTCAAGTCCTTTACCGTTATCTTCTGTTTCATTACAATCTCATATATAAGCTCCGTAAGGACACACGAAACGATACTTACAACTATAAGGATCGCCGCATTAACGCCGAAATGGTATATACCGTATACCGAGGCCGGTATAAGTGCCAGGAGCACTATTGCCATTATCTTTCCCGTTGTGTATTTATCCCTTACATGGGGTCCCGAGGATACATTGTACAGATCGCTCACGATATCTGCCCTCCTACTGTTTTAATAACTGTCAATTTTTTGGGAAATCCGTCAGGATTTCTTCCTTTTTACTGCCCCCGGCTTTACGGCGGGGGAGCCCGTCGGCTTTGAGACATCAGGGAAATCCGTCAGGATTTCTTCCTTTTTGCAAGAATAATCTTACGCATTGTTTTTATGCTCTGTGTAAGCTGGCGTTTCGCGGGACATACATAAGAACAGCAACCGCATTCGCAGCATTCCATACCGTTATATTTAAGGAACTGTTCCTCATCATGATTCTCCGCAAAGACAGACAGCCTCGCAGGTATCACACGTCCCGGGCACACATCTGCGCAGCGTCCGCAGTTGATACATGCACTTGGAGCATTGGCTGCCACCTCATCCTTTGTAAAGCAGGTAATTGCAGATGATGTCTTGGTCACCGGAACATCCGTATCGAACATGGCAAAGCCCATCATGGGACCGCCTGATATGATCTTCTCGGGCTTCTGTTTAAAACCGCCCGATACATCTATCAGCTGCTGCATGCTCGTACCGATGGGTACCAGATAGTTTCCGGGTTCTGCAATTGCATCTCCCGTTACTGTCACTATCCTCTCGGTAAGAGGACGTTTTTCTATTATGGCATGATATATGGATACTACCGTATCCACGTTATTCACAATACATCCGGCATCGGCGGGAAGCATTGACGAGCTGATAGCCCTTCGCGTTGTTGCATAGATAAGCTGGCGCTCGGCTCCCTGGGGATACTTGGTCTTCAGTGCCTTTACGGTGATCCTCGGCTCATTAAAGCACAGCTCCTTTAACAGTTTGACACAGTCAGGCTTATTGTCCTCAACCGCCAGGATACCTTCGGCATGATCAAACAGGCAGAGAATTATCTTAAGTCCTGCAACAAGCTTCTCCGGTTCCTCAAGCATCCGCCTGTAATCCGACGTAAGATAAGGCTCACATTCCGAGCAGTTAACGATGCAGTAATATATCTTATCCGGATCCTTGGGTGAAAGCTTGACATGGGTCGGGAAACCTGCTCCACCCATGCCCACTATACCTGCAAGCTTAACAGCATCTATGACATCCTGCTTCTTCATATTCTCTATATCATCAACAGGGAGCGGCGGAGCAGCCTCATAGAGACCGTCATTTTCTATTATTACCGACTCAACCATATCGCCGACAGCCACCCTGTGTTTCTCGATTGACTTCACAGTGCCGGAAACCGACGAATAGATATTGGCGCTGACGAAGCCGCCTGCTTCCGCTATCAGCTGTCCGGCGAGTACCCTGTCACCCTTCTTAACAACAGGCTTTGCGGGCGCACCTATATGCTGTGATAACGGATACACCATATTGCCCTCGGGGATCAGCCTCTTTATCGGCTTATCCTTGGACAGTTCCTTTCCCTCATACGGATGTATTCCGCCTTTAAATGTAAATCCGGCCATTCGATCACCTCTTTTTTTATAGTGAACGAATTTATTTCGTTTACTATAAGTTTATTAACAGGTCTATTGTACCAAATCTGATTATTATTTTCCATATAAAACATTTCTCTTGACATACTTTCAAATCTGTCATAAAATATCACAGTGTGCGCGGGGAGTCCGTGTCCTTTTCCGTCTGCACATACTTTTGTATTATGAATCCGGCCTATCCGTACGGAGAGGCAACAAGAAGTATTCATAGGAGGTGCGATATGGCTAACATTAAATCCGCCAAGAAGAGAATTCTTGTTATAGAGACCAGGACAGAGCGCAACAAAGCTGCAAAGTCAAAAGTTAAGACCTATGTAAAGAAGGTATATGCAGCTATCGATGCAGGCGACAAGGCTGCAGCAACAGCTGCTCTTAACGAAGCAATATCCGAGATAAGCAAGGCTGCTTCCAAGGGAATCTATCATAAGAGTACTGCTTCCAGAAAGATATCACGTTTAACCAAAGCAGTTAACAAGATTGCCTGAGTAAGGCAGTGTAACATATTATAAAGAGAGTGTCCGATACCGTCATGTCGGACACTCTCTTTGTATATTCTCTATATGTTACCGTAACTATTCAGAACAGCTCATATTCCATTGATCAGCCATCACTTCAGCTTTCTGTAATCAGTGTAAGGTAATACCGTGTCCTCATCAAGGCTTAAGTCCCTGAGCTTTCCCGTAAGGCTTCGTTTGTCAACAGGCCTGTCATCATCATCTATCACTATATGCTGTATCTTTTCCGTTACACTGCCGGGTTCACTGCTTCCTTCCTCTATCTTCAGCCTGTCTCCCGGATCCTTAAGCTTCTGTGTTGCTGACTTTTCATCATCATGTCCCCGGCCGGGCTTCTCCCTGGCATCCTTAGCCTTTTCCTCACGTTCCTCTTCCTTTGAAATCTTATCAGAAGTCTCGCTTATTTTACGTACAACAGAGCCGGGCTTCTTTTGTGCCTTATCATCATCTGTCCTGACCACAGAGCTCTTTCTGCCCGGAGCAATATCCTGAGCAGTTATCCGTATCGTATTATCCTTTTCAAACGGGAATTCGATACCCCACGCTTCCCTGATACTGTCCATAAGCTGCATCATACGGAGGATTTCCGCATGAGGCATTTCGGGGCACTCCGTAAGGCCGTTCTGAATAGCCTTCATAGCCGACTGGACTTCATACTCATAGCCCGTTATCTGGGTCGGCGCCGTATATTCAGCAACTATCTTGCGCTCAAGATTAAATACCCTGACCATCTCGTAGTTATTTATATTCTCAATCTCAATATATCCGGCTGTTCCGTTTATAAGCCCGCGCCTGTCGGTCTGTGCGAGCATTGTGGCATACAGAGAAGCCATACGGCCGTCCCTGTAGGTAAGCATAATGGTCTCCTGTGCATCCACTCCCGTATCGAGTTTGATACAATTGGCCGCTATGCTGTCTATTTCGTCTCCGAATACCATTGATGCAAAATTAAGCACATATACTCCCAGATCGAGCAGGGCTCCGCCTGCAAGCTCAGGCCTTACCATACGTGACTTTCCGATGAGCGGATAACCCAGATTCGCTGACAAAGAAGTGGCGTTTCCGATAATTCCCGACTTAAGGACCTTGTTTATTATCTCTCTCATTGGCATATAACGCGTCCATATAGCCTCGGCAAGCAGAAGTCCGCGTTCCTCGGCCATCAGCAGAACCTCCCTTGCCTGATCGGCGTTTGCACAGAAGGCCTTTTCGCAGAGTACATGCTTGCCATGCTCAAGGCACATTTTAATATGCTCATAATGGTGGGAATGCGGCGTTGCGATATACACCAGTTCAACTCCCGGATCACTAAGCATATCCGCATATGATCCGTAAGCTCTTTCGAACCCGTATTTATCGGCAAATTCCCTTGCTCTTTTTATATCCCTTGATGCAATGGCGTAACACTGAGCTCCGTGAAGCGGCTGTAATGTCGTTGCCATTATCCCGGCTATGCTGCCGGCACCTATAATACCTATTCTCATGCTATTTTACCTTTGTTCTTTATTCTTCCATTGAACCCGGAGCTTTTGTCAGGGCTGATACTTAACATTATTATTATTGACCGTCATTCCGTCCATATCATTGATAAACTGTGAGAACTTCGAATACTTATAATTCCTTATATTGAAGTTCGGCACCTTCTTTTCTATCTTCTGTTTAAGCTCGGGAAGACTCATCGATTTCTTCGGTGCGGCATTTACTATATCCTGTATGATACGCTCGATCTGATCCCTTGTAACATCACTCTCGGCGAGATCGACATATATCGTCTTTCCGCTCTGTGTAAGATGGAGGCTCTTGAAGCTCTCCAGAAACTTGCTGAGCTTGCTGTACCCGTAATTACGTACATCGAAATCGGCATGTCTGTTGCTTATCTTGTTTCCAAGCTCTCCGACAGTGGTATCCTTGTCATTGGCATCATTGTCTGTAATGATCTTTAATATCGTTTCCTCGATATCTTCTCTTGAAACATCACCGCCCTGCGTTTCTTCCGCTGCCAGTACTTCAAGATATTTAAACAGGGAACATGAAGCACGGAATGCCTCAACCGTTTTCTTCTCACCCATACCTATGACGAGCATGCCCGCTTCGCGAAGCCTCGCCGCCAGTCTTGTAAAATCACTGTCGCTGCTGACTATGCAGAAACCGTCCACCTTGCCTGAATACAGGATATCCATGGCATCTATGATCATTGCGGAATCCGTTGAATTCTTACCCTGGGTATAACTGTACTGCTGTACCGGAGTTATCGAATTCTTGAGTA
Organism: Lachnospiraceae bacterium; assembly: GCA_017450065.1. Lineage (GTDB taxonomy): Bacteria > Bacillota > Clostridia > Lachnospirales > Lachnospiraceae > UBA2868. The sequence continues at coordinate 44,560 of JAFSYI010000079.1, read as the reverse complement.
CCACTTCCTTCCAGCCGGCGGTTGACGGATTCGTCCAGTCTCCGTAGGCTCTCTTATATGTGGCTATGCCGTAATTGGATATCTCATCAAGTATAAATTTGATATATCTTATCGAAATGTTCTCTGAATCAATAAGTACTGCCAGTCTTTTATCCTGCTGTTCCATAATAAGCTCCGTTTATCTGTTATCAGTCATCTTTTCGTAGAACTCTCTGTTTACTTTTTTCATGGATACGGGCTTGTGGTCCGAATTAAGGAAACAGTGACTGCTCTTTCCCACCGAACAGAGTTCTCCGGTTGAATCAAGGTATACCTTATAGCTCACCGTCATTTTGATCCCGTTGAACTTTTCAAGCTCCAGTTCAATCCTTGCAGTATCACCGTAATGCATCATCTTCCTGTACTCACATTCAACAGCAAGCACGGGACTGATTATTCCCTCATGTTCAAGCCTTGCATAGGTATATCCCCTGTCATCCATGAACGCGGTACGGGCCTCCTCGAACCAGCGTATATAGTTGGAATGATGAATGACTCCCATCTGGTCACTCTCATAATACTGTGTTTTGTGAATATATGTATACATATTACGCCTCTGTATTACACCCTGCACGGATTGATCATTTCGTAGGTATAAGCTTCTCCTTACCTCCCATGTAAGGTCTTAATACCTCCGGAATGTTCACGCTTCCGTCAGCGTTCAAATTATTCTCAAGGAAGGCAATAAGCATACGGGGCGGTGCGACAACGGTATTGTTAAGTGTGTGTGCAAAGTACTTGCCATCTTTTCCGTTTACTCTTATCTTAAGCCTTCTTGCCTGTGCGTCACCAAGGTTTGAGCAGCTTCCCACCTCGAAATATTTCTTCTGTCTCGGACTCCATGCCTCAACATCAAATGATTTTACCTTAAGATCAGCAAGATCACCCGAACAGCACTCAAGCGTGCGTACCGGAATATCCATCGAGCGGAACAGGTCTACCGTGTTCTGCCACAGCCTGTCAAACCACATCGGAGACTCCTCCGGCTTACATACAACGATCATTTCCTGCTTTTCAAACTGATGGATCCTGTATACGCCTCTTTCCTCGATACCATGCGCACCCTTTTCCTTGCGGAAGCAGGGTGAATAGCTGGTCAGCGTCTTGGGAAGCTCTTCCTCTTCCACAATTGTATTGATGAACTTTCCGATCATCGAATGCTCACTTGTTCCTATAAGATACAGATCCTCGCCTTCTATCTTGTACATCATTGCATCCATCTCGGCAAAGCTCATTACACCCGTTACCACATTGCTCCTTATCATAAACGGAGGCACACAGTAGGTAAATCCCCTGTCGATCATGAAATCACGTGCATAGGATATCACAGCAGAATGAAGCCTTGCGATATCACCCATAAGATAATAGAATCCGTTTCCCGCTACCCTTCCGGCAGCATCCAGGTCTATTCCGTCAAATCTCTCCATAATCTCCGTATGGTAGGGGATTTCGAAATCGGGAACCACAGGATCTCCGTACTTTGTTACTTCCACGTTCTCCGAATCATCCTTTCCTATGGGAACCGAAGGATCGATGATATTGGGAAGTGTCATCATTATCTTCGTCACCTTTTCGGTAAGCTCGTTTTCCTGCTCCTCGAGCTCCGCAAGCCTTGCGGCATTGGCGCTCACCTGCTTCTTAAGCTCCTCGGCCTCATCCTTCTTTCCCTGAGCCATAAGCGTACCGATCTGTTTGGATATCGTATTCCTTCCGGCGCGCAGTCCGTCTGCCTCCTGCTTGGCAGCGCGTGACTTTGCGTCAAGCTCTATAACCTCATCAACAAGAGGAAGCTTCTCCTCCTGAAACTTATTCCTTAAGTTCTGCTTTACTATGTCGGGATTCTCCCTGACAAATTTCATATCTAACATTTCCTACCCTGTCCTCCGTTTATTTATCGTTCTCTTTAAATGCTGTCAGCCTATCTCCTCATGGAACTTTTGAAGGCTCTTGACACCTGAAGTCTTGTCCTGCATCGTCTTAATACCCTGTGCCGAAGCCCTGGCGGCTGCCATTGTGGTAACATACGGTATACGCGCCTTGATAACTCCTTTTCTTATATAGCTGTCATCCATGGCTCCCTTCTTGTCATCCGGTGTGTTGATAACAAGATCCACCTCATTATTGGTGATCGCATCAAGAACATTGGGCCTGCCCTGCTGAAGCTTATATATCTTGGTCGCCGGAATACCCGCATTCACTATCATATCGCAGGTTCCGCCGGTAGCTATTATCTTAAAGCCGCAGTCGTTAAACATCCTTGCCACCTCAACAAGATCCTTCTTATCCCTGTCATTAACACTTATCAGTACCGTTCCCGACAGCGGAAGAGATGTCTGTGTGGCTTCCTGCGCCTTGTAATATGCCTCTCCGAAGGTTTCCGCCATTCCGAGAACCTCGCCTGTCGATCTCATTTCGGGACCGAGCAGCGGATCCACCTCCTGGAACATATTGAACGGGAATACAGCTTCCTTAACTCCGTAGTGCTTAAATTTCTTCTCCTTAAGAGCCGGAACCGGTGAAGGATTCCCGGTAAGAGGCATGGTTATTATCTCCGTTGCTATGGGAACCATCCTTATATTGCAGACCTTGGATACAAGAGGAACTGTACGCGAAGCTCTGGGATTGGCCTCCAGAACATATACCTTGTCATTCTCTATGGCGTACTGCATATTCATAAGACCGCGCACATTCATCTCCTGTGCTATCTTCTTCGTATAGGTCCTGATAATTTCGACATTCTCGGGTGAGATATTGATCGAAGGGAGCACGCAGGCCGAATCACCCGAATGGATCCCCGCGAGCTCAATATGCTCCATTACGGCAGGAACAAATACATGCTCGCCATCGCTTATCGCATCAGCCTCACATTCAAGAGCATTATTAAGGAAACGGTCTATAAGGATAGGCCTGTCCGGCGTTACGCCTACGGCAGCCGCCATATAAACCTTCATATGCTCATCATCATGAACGACCTCCATTCCGCGGCCTCCGAGAACATAAGAAGGACGAACCATTACGGGATAACCGATCTTCCTTGCGCACTCAAGTGCCTCTTCCACATTCACTGCCATTCCCGACTCAGGCATCGGAATATCAAGCTTATCCATCATCTCCCTGAACAGATCCCTGTCTTCGGCAAGATCTATGGTCTCAGGTGTTGTTCCGAGAATGTTCACGCCGTATTTTTTAAGGTCAGCTGCCAGATTAAGCGGAGTCTGCCCGCCGAACTGTGCAATGACTCCAAGCGGCTTTTCCTTTTCATATATGCTTAAAACATCCTCAAGCGTCAGCGGCTCGAAATACAGCTTGTCGGAGGTATCATAATCGGTCGATACAGTCTCGGGATTACAGTTAACGATTATAGTCTCGAAGCCAAGCTTCTTAAGCGCCTTAGCTGCATGTACGCAGCAGTAATCGAACTCGATACCCTGCCCGATCCTGTTGGGACCTCCGCCGAGGATCATAACCTTCTTTGTATCTGTATTTACCGGATTACTGTCCTTCATATTATATGAAGAATAGTAATATGCGCTGTCCTGGGTTCCGCTTACATGAACTCCTTCCCACGCTTCCGTAACCCCCAGTGCTATCCTTGCATCTCTTATCTCTTCCTCGGAAACATCCAGCAGAAGGCTTAAATATTTGTCGGAGAATCCATCCTTCTTGGCTGCGGTCAGCACCTCGGCCGGGGGAACCTGTCCCTTATAGGTCTTTATCGTTTCCTCTTCAAATACCAGCTCCTGCATCTGCTCTATGAAATAGGGCTTGATCTTCGTTATGTTGTAGAGCTCATCAACCGTGGCACCCTTCCTTATTGCCTCATACATTATAAACTGGCGTTCTGATGTGGGTACAAGGAGCATGTCCATCAGCTCTTTCCTGGTCTTCTCTGCGAAATCCTTTGCTCCTCCCAGTCCGTATCTGCCTATCTCAAGTGACCTTATAGCCTTCTGGAAGGCTTCCTTATAGGTCTTACCTATACTCATCACCTCGCCTACGGCGCGCATCTGTGTTCCCAGCTTATCCTCTGCACCCTTGAACTTTTCAAAGGCCCAGCGAGCATACTTAATAACTATATAATCACCGTCCGGCTTATATTTATCCAGAGTACCGTATTTACCGCAGGGAATATCCGCAAGATCAAGTCCTGCTGCAAGCATTGCCGATACGAGGGCTATCGGGAAGCCTGTTGCCTTGGAGGCCAGCGCGGAGGATCTCGATGTCCTTGGATTGATCTCTATAACGATTATCCTTCCGGTCTCCGTATTCCTTGCGAACTGTACATTGGTTCCGCCGATCACCTGGATCCTGTCCACTATCTTATATGCCTGGCGCTGAAGCTCCTCCTGAACATCCTCCGGAATCGTGAGCATGGGGGCTGAACAGAAGGAATCACCGGTATGAACCCCGAGTGGATCTATATTCTCAATGAAGCAGACCGTGATCATCTTGCCCGTAGCATCCCTGACAACCTCAAGCTCAAGCTCTTCCCAGCCAAGAACCGATTCCTCAACAAGAACCTGACCTACCAGCGATGCCTGAAGACCGCGTTCACAGACAGTCTTAAGCTCTTCTACGTTATATACAAGACCGCCGCCTGCGCCGCCCATCGTGTAGGCGGGACGGAGAACAACGGGATACCCGAGCTTCTCGGCTATCCTGAGCGCATCATCGACCGAGTATGCAACCTCCGAGCGGGCCATCTCGATTCCCAGCTCATTCATGGTATTCTTGAATTCGATACGGTCCTCTCCTCTCTCGATCGCATCCACCTGGACTCCTATGACCTTTACGCCGTATTTGTCAAGCACTCCGGCTTTATACAGCTCGGAACATAAATTAAGACCGGTCTGTCCGCCAAGATTAGGCAGCAATCCATCCGGTCTTTCCTTTTCTATTATCTGAGTAAGACGTTCAACATTAAGAGGCTCGATATAAGTCACGTCCGCCGTCTCCGGATCGGTCATGATTGTTGCGGGATTGGAATTAACGAGAACGATCTCATACCCAAGCTTCTTAAGCGCCTTACATGCCTGGGTTCCGGAATAATCAAATTCACATGCCTGACCGATTATTATCGGTCCGGAGCCTATAATAAGTATTTTATGAATGTCTTCTCTCTTTTTCATGGGGATTCTCCTTGTTCTGATTATGTTTACACCTAAATATATAGTATAACAAAAATACGTCCGGTTTAACAATACCCGGACGTACTTTTTTATTTTAATTTCCTGTGTTATCTTAACCTACAACATCACTGTCATCAAACCTGTCGCCGCATTCGGGACAGAACTTGGGAGGATTGGCGGGATCTTCGGGCTCCCATCCGCACTTATCGCACTTGTAAAGAGGTGCTCCAGCAGGCTTCTTTGCACCGCAGTTGCTGCAGAACTTGCCTTTGTTTACCGTTCCGCAGGAGCATGTCCAGCCGTCTTCTGCCGGCTTCGGTGCTCCGCAGTCGCCGCAGAACCTGCCTGTATTTCCGGTCTTCCCGCAAGAGCATGTCCATCCTGCTGCCGGAGCAGCTGCCTGTGCCTGAGCTGCCTGCTGCTGACCCATCGCATATAACTGGTTTGCGTTTATCCCGCCTGCCTGCTGAGCCATATTCATGCCTGCAAATGCCATCACAGGACCTGCCGCCGTATTGCTGGCTGCCGCCTTCATTGCTTCAGCCTGTGCCGCCGTAAGAGCTGCTGCACCCATGGAAGCATCCTTCATTGTGGCTGTCTTCTGCAGATCCTTGATCATCTGCTCATCCTCGGGTGATGCGGTCACCGAATTAACACCGAAGGATACAACCTCAACACCACGAAGCTCGCCCCACTTCTTTGAAAGCACATCATTAAGCGCATCGGCTATTTCTGTTGTATGACCGGGAAGAGCGCTGTATCGGATACCCTTCTCCGATATCTTTGCAAATGCCGGCTGAAGAGCTGTCATGAGCTCTGACTTAAGCTGTCCGTCAATCTCGGATCTCTCATACTTCTCTTTAACGTTCGCGCAGACATTTGTATAGAAAAGTATGGGATCTACTATCTTATATGAATACTCACCATGACAGCGGATCGATATATCCACATCCAGATTAATATTCCTGTCAACAACCCTGAAGGGAACCGGATTGACGGTTCCGTACTTATTGCCTATGATCTCCTTGGTATTTATGTAATATACCCTCTGATCCTTCGCCGTATCGCCGCCGAAGGTAAGTCTCTTGCCTATCTGCGCAAAAGTATCCTTGATACCCTGTCCGAGGCCACCGTAGAAAATACTCGGCTCTGTGGACTCATCATATAAGAACTCACCGGGCTCTGCACAAAGCTCAACAACCTTGCCCTGATCAACAATGATCATACACTGACCTTCATTTACAGCCACGATAGAACCGTTGCTTATGATATTCTGGTCTCCCTTTGTATTGGAGCTGTGTGACTTGTTGACTCTCTTGGCGCCCTTTACCACCAGTACGTCGGGGCTCATCGCTTCACAGTAAAAATAATCACGCCATGCATCAGCAAGCGCACTCGATGCCGCACCCATTGCAGCTGAAATTAATCCCATTTCCTGACCCTCCTGAATCCTGCAAATTTTAATTTAATAAACGGAATACGCAGTACCGTTTACTGTAATGCTCCGCAGTGATATAAACCTGCATAACATATAGTAACACAACATGCCCCAAAATTACAGTTAATTTTGTCAATAAATGAGGCTATTCGTTAATATAACGGGATATACCGCGCAGTACACGGTTCTCTCTTCCCTCTTCCCTTTTCTTCCTGTTCCCCTTGCTTTTATTTTCGGTAAACGCATATGCGCTGAATTCCGCCCTTGCCTGATTCATGCATTCCTTCTCATATTTTCTGAACTCACCCATGATACTCTGGTCGCTTCTCAAGCTTATGTATTCCGAATCGAACTTGGCATAATAGTCGTCTATCCTGCCGCGGATAAGCTTTCTGAAGCGTTCATCACTCTCAAGATCGTCACACATGATACGGACATGGGTATACAGCAGAAAGAAATCACTCTGCCTGTACACAACACCGAACTTGCCCGGACGGCATCTGCACAGTGTTTCATATGAATTCTTTGCGTCATTGCATATGCAGTACAGCTTGCCCAGCTGGAAGTTAACCCATGTTGCATAATCGGACTCGGGGTCAAGCGACTGTGCCAGCTTATAATACAGTTCATATGCCTTCTGATACTCCCCGGTTGACATAAATCCCAGAGCATCCGACATTGTTTCATTCAATGAAATGGTATAGTAATCAGCCAATATCTTAGGCTTTACAAGCTTAACATCCCGGTACCTGTTGTCGGCCGTTTTCCTGCTTTCTTCCACCGGCACCTCTTCCATTTCAACAAAGTTCAAGGCATCCTCTTTAAGAGGAAGGGCCGCAATATGCTCGTTATACTTCTTCTTTCCTATGGTCAGGCAGGTCTTTTCATATTCCTCGAACTCGGCTGCCACCTCTGCCGCGGCACGTTCCACCTCCCTCATATGCTCTGTTGCATAGGATCTGTCCAGACATCCCCTGTAATATGTCCTGAGCTCCTTTTCATAATGCTTCATCTTGACGTCAAGCAGGGCATGACCTATATGGATATAGAAATCATTTTCATCGTCTATATAGTCCAGATTGCATTTATAATACATCGAAACGGCGTTATCGTAATTCCCCAGGAAATAGCTGCTCTCCCCCAGGCAGAACGCTGCCTCCGTAAATATACGTTCATTGAAGTTGCTGTATCTTAAGACTCTTTCATACTGGTCTATTGCCCTTTCCAGCTGATCGGTCCTTCTAAAATACCTGGCATCATAAATCCATTCATCTTTGCTTATTCCCGCAGTACGGAGAGCATCATCCTCAATGGCCGTCGTTATGGCACTTTCCAGCGCAACTATACCCTCATTGCTGATCACGGCCATCTTATCCATCGCCCACGCCATCTGGAAACCGTATTCCATAAGCTTTCTGTTTATATCGTTCTCCGAAATTTCAAATTCAGCAAACGATTTAAACGGGTCGATATTGTACCACTGCCTGAACGCATTACTGATCATTCTGATCATAGCGCCTTCTGCTGACTCTTCCGAAAACCAGTAAAGTGTCTCATTCGCAAGATCGAAATTCTTTACGGGCATTTCCTCCGTAATCTCTCTGTTCGTAATATTCCATCTCATCGAAACATTTGCGCCCAGTATTATCAGGCAGTTCCCGTCTATCAGATACCTGGAGCACGGATTCATCAGCGGATCCATCTGCTTTACGGTTCTGTACATACGTTCATCCAGCTGATGAAACAGTTCAAAAAATATCATTATCCGTTACCCCTTTATTACCCCTCATTTAACACAAGCTGGTGGGTAAGCCTGAAATGTTTTCCCTCAAGCTCCTCAACCATCAGGTTCATCTCATATGATGCCGCTCCCACTTCAATAAGCGTTGCGTTCATATATCCGTCAACATATTCCTTATCGCTGTATTTGGCATATATTTCCTGTACGAGTGTTTCGGTTGCTATGATATTATCAAAATCATATGTACCAACCCCACGTTCCACAATCTGGTCATGACAGTTCTTATAGTAATCATCCAGAGTTGTGATCATATCATCCTCGGACAGCCCAAGCTCCTCAAGAGTCCGCATCCTTACCGCGGGAGCCTTGACCGTATTACCCGATACACCCGATTCCTCACCCATTGCAGCCGCTTCATTATTGGAAACGCTTGACACTCCTACCGTTTTCCCTCTGTATATAAGTCTTTGAAGCTCTGCCGTAAGACCCGGATTATAAGCGCAGGTCACTATCAGTACCGTGATCAGCACCAGCAGGCCTGCCAGAACGAGAAAAATATTTCTTACTACCTTCATTTCCGTTTCCTTTACAATGTGTAACGATTTCCGTCACCCGGTTATGATAATCTATCTTTATAATTCTATATCAACAAAATGATTTTGTCATTGGTTTTAAATATTTTTTAGGGTATAATCTTATCGGAACGATCAAATATTACAGTCTTCAGGAGATACCGATAATGTTCAAACGAATATTTGCATGCACTCTTGCGGTGCTTCTTATAGGAATGTATGTACTGACCCTTATCCTTGGGCTTATGCAGGATCCGAAGACCACGGATCTTTTAATGGCGTCGATAGGAGCCACCATACTTGTTCCGATCATGCTGTATGCATACCAGAGGATATATGCTCTGATCCACCCTCAGGCTCGGGACGGCTCCGACAAAGAACAATGATCCAGACGGCAAAAGCAAGGACAGGAGATCTGCTCCTGTCCTTGTTTTATACTCGTGCAGGAAAAGAGACTTGAAAACTTTCCGGCTCATTTTTATAATTTCCGCTATTTTACTGGCTTTTCCTCCGAATCCGCTTATTTACTGGCTTTGTTGGCTATACTATTGTATTATTTTCTGTATTATAATATCTTCGAAACATAAAAATATCAAAATAGTTGCCACGAAAGTTGCCACGAAATTATATCCTTACGGTGTAGCTGAGTGAGATCCATCCGGCTCCGCTCTTAAGACGTCCCCATCCTCCGGATTCGCCTACAATGGTATAGACCTGTCCACGCTTTACTGTGGTAGTCTTTGAATATGATGTGCCCGGACCCGATCGGACATTGAGCACATCTGTATTTATCCGGACGAGATAAGGATCGGAGGCTGATGCTGCCGGCTTGGTGTTTTCAACTATCGTCTGGATTACACTTTCCGAAGGAGCTGTATATTTTACTCCCAGGTAATCGCATACAGCATGGGCTACTTCTTCGGCCTGTTCCTTACAAAATGCATCCGTCCTCATAAGATCGGCTTCGGCTCTGTTCGTCATGAAGCCGATTTCTACAAGGATAGCTGCTTTTGTTCCCATGGTATTACAATTACACATGGCCAAGGACTGTGTTTTCACTCCCCTGTTCTTCTGTGGTGTTCCTTTGATCAGATAACTTTGCGCGAGTTTGGCCAGTTTAAGGGAATCGCCCGGCGCTTTGTTACTGATGAGCGTCTCTACTCCCTGGGCATCGTTCCATCCGGAGCCGTATGCGTTCGCATGGAAGGATATGGAGACTATACATCCGGAATTCTTTATAATCTTCTGACGGGCGGCCAGAGCAAGATCTTCATCATCCTTTGCGTTGCCATCATCCCAGGCCACCCGCAGTACATCTATTCCACATCTTCTCAGGGCAGTATCGCAAAACGAAGCAGTCGCAACATTTATCCAGTGCTCTCTGTATCCGTCAGGAGTTCTCTTGCCTGCGGTGTTGGATCCGTGTCCTGCATCGATCGCTACTTTGTATTTGCTCTTTTCTGAGGGCTCAAAATAATCATCGTATCTTGTGAGGCTTTCGTTCTGTAGGATGTACCATGCCTTTTTGACATAGTCCTGATCGGTAGCGTATCCAATCAGTTTGATATTGACAAGATACTGATACGGATCCGTGATGCCTTTGATCGATGAATACCACGATGCAGATGTGAATTGAAAATATCCAAGTACACCTGCCTCCATATCCGGAAAGGTATACCAGTCTGTTACGATCGGTTTATACTGTCCATTCGGTTCCTGTTCGGTTCCATCATCGGTTATATAGCCATTATTACAGCTAACGCGACCGGGCCTGTACTTCAATCCAAAATAATTGTTGTACTTGGCTTTTGAGCTTGTGCCGTATCCGGATTCAAGACAGGCCTGGGCAATGACCGGGCTTACTATCTTTATCCCAAACTGTGGTGCGTATTTATGGGCATATTTCGCTATTTCATCTATAAACTGTTCTTTAGTCATAATACTCACCTCAATGCTTTACAGTGTTTACTATTCCCTCGATCAATACATTTATATCTTCCTCGGACAGATTGAGGCTCATTTCGCGAGCCTTACGGGTAATATATCCGGCTACGTATTCCTTCTTTTCTGCCCATTGTTCCGGAGTGTAGAGCTGCTCTGCGCATCTCACGGCATACTCAATGCATCTGATCAGTTCTGCATATGCATCCTCTCCCATCTTTTCCTTGATGTATGGGATAACCACCGAGGTAAGTATCATAATTAAAACTGTTATAACCATTTTGATTATCATTGATATCATTTCGTTATTCATCCATCACCCTCCTCATCTTCGTCAAAAGGAACTTCTCCTATCGGCGTGTGAAATTTTGTTACATTCTTTTCCGCAAGATTCTCCACTGTCCTGTTGATCGTGAAAGCGATAAACGGATAGACGATAACCTTTGTGATCGTCTTGGACAGTTCTTCAAGGACTACATCCCGGCCAATGTAGGCAAGATAATAAGACATGCCGAGCATGGCCATAGCATACGCTTCCACACAAATAAGAAGGACCTTATAAAATAAGGCCCTCACTTTGTTATGACGTTTTTCTTTTGTTCTCTTCAGCCATCTGACTATTCTTGTAATCGGGTATTTCATAGGAACACCTTTCCGAGCGCGAAGCCTATGATAATGGTCACGGTTCCTGTGATCACACATTTGATGAGTGTGTCCCATTTATCTACCGGGCGCTGCTCGATCTTAGTCAGGCGATCGCCCTGGGCTTTCTGCTCTTTGACCATATTTTCGAGCGATATTGCCATCTTCTCGACCGATATCGTAAGCTGGCCAATCTCTTTCACGGCAGTCTCCAATGACTGCAGCCTTGCATTCTGCCTTTTGTTTTCGTCTTCCATGCGTTTGACGAATTCTTCATGCACTGCTTTTGACACATATTCTTCATTCATTTCAGATCATCCTCCCCTTCCTTATATTCTTGCAGCTCCTTCCGGAGCTTATTGTTCTCCTTGATCAAGGAATCTATGATGTCGTCCTTGCTCTTGTTCTCATTCATAAGATCGATGCAGATATCCTCAATCGACAGGCTCATAATCTTCTCCTGTAATCTCTTTGTATTCCTCAGCTGTGATCCAGCCCTTCTCCACTGCCTTGTGGACTCTTGTGATATCCCACAGGCCGTGATCATAATAGTTCTTGACAAGGTTATACTTCGGTGAATGCTCTGTATTTTTCTTTCCCATCTTATAAGTCCTCCGTAATCATTGTGAGATAGTCTATGTCTGCCTGCGCCTGCAGGAGCTCAAGATACATTCCCCATGATTCCTTGGGTATCTTGCACTCCTCATATGTATACTTGGTAAGGGTCTGACCTTCCTCTTCCACCTCGACTGCCTGTATGTTCCTGCGGACATAATTCCATATCTTACTTGATGCAGTATCGGTCTCCGCAGGTTCGATCATTGATTCTGAGTTATACCATTCCATAATTAAGCCTCCTGTTCTGCCGCCTATCATATCTTGATATCCGGCGTTTCATGTTTTGAAAGTTTACATATGGCTTGATGTGTATAAGATACATGCCGTATGTGTCGGTACTCTTAAGCCACGAAAGAGCTGACATCATCTGCTTACAGTCATGTATTGTCGGTTTTTCTTTCTTACCGACTCTTTTAGCCTTGCGGCACATCCGGAACATAATGGACTTTCTCATTATCACGCGGCCCGGTCGGAAGCGAAAACCCATGAAATCAAGATCCCGCCCATGTATATTGCCGTATTTATCGCAGTACTCCATTCGGAATACCTGATAATTATCTTTGAGTTCAAGCCCGAGCTGCTCGTTGAGATATTTCTCTATGCTTTCCCGGATCTTATGCAGCTTGCGCTTGTTACTGCCGAATATGACCATATCATCCATATATCTCATATAATGGCCAGCTTTAAGATCCTCTTTAATATAGTGATCGAGTCCTTGTAGATACCAGTTCGCGAGCCAATGGCTCGTATGAAACCCGAGCGGCAGGCCTATCTTTGTCGTATCGAGTACCTCACCCACAAGCTTCATGAACATATCATCATGGATGTACCTGCCCATGTACTGCTTTAACAGGTAGTGATTTACCGAACCGAAGAACTGTTTTATATCCATCTTTAAACAGTACTTGCAGTTCTTCCGGTCACGAGTAAGCCATTTCAGGATCTGTTTCTTCCCGGCCGCTGGTCCTCTTTTGGGAATAGAGCCGTGTACATGCTCATACATTCCTTTCATTATGACCGGTTCCAAAACATTAACTATCATGTGATGTAGCACTTGTTCGTCAAAGCTCGGAACTATGATTTGCCTCTTCTTCCGTGATATTCCGTCATATATGGTTTTCGGAGCCTTGTTTCTGTGTTTATAACCTATGGCCATCATTTGGAAGTGCGGCACGTAATTATTCATATCTGCAAGTATCATCTGTACTCTCTTCCGATCTCTCTTACCTCTGGCGGCTTTCCTTATAGCAAGCTTTATGTTTTCAGCGGAGATGCATTTCTCCATTAAATGTTTGTAAGATTTCATTTGTCTTATCCTCTCATCCGTTTTCGTATTCACTACTCACAGATGCTTGCTGTGAGTTTATTTTTGCCGAGGGGCAAGGACTATGCTCCACATTTAGTTATTACTCTGTACTCGGATAAGTTAGGCCGCGCCGATGTTCCACCTGGCATTCGAAGCATCGTTGTTCAGGTTGACGTAGAAAGCCCCGACCTTAGCACCATTGTTCGAATTGCCGCCGCGCTGAGGAACCCGGACGCCCACGGAGTCGTGAAGCAAAGCCCTGTAATTTTTACTTTATTATTGCATCATCGCCGCTCAGTATTTTTGAGATCATGTGCTCGTATTCTTCAACATTGATATATTGAGCAAGTACATCTATCGTCAGTTTGTTCAGGTCTACGAGGCTCTCGATAATCTCCTGCAGTTTGCAGATCAGTTCGGTGTTAAGCTTATCAGGGAGAAGTATCTCCCTCTCAATCGCTGCGCTCATGATTCACCCTCTCTAAGCAAGCGGTTTACAAGACAGGGCCGCGCCGACGGCCCACCCGGCATTCGAAGCATCGCTGGCCAGGGAGACGCAGAAAGCCCCGACCATAGCACCATAGTACGAATAGCCGCCGCGCAGAGGAACCCGGACGCCGTCATTGTGGTACCAGCAGGCATCGCAGTAATAAGTCGAGGAGCTGCCGTCCAGAGCTCCGCAAGGGAACATGCCATCTTCCGTATAGTACTCGTTCTTGATATAGTTTCCGGATGTCCCGCTTAAAGCTGTCGCTCCGGTATTCTTATATCCGGCGCCTGTAGGAGCTCCGTCTACTGTGTAGCTGTTGGATGTCGAGCCGTCTTCCGTACCGTAGGTATTCTTTACTTTCTGAGCACCGCCTGACAGTACATGACCCTGATATCTTCTCCACTGGAAGCCCCACCAGTTCTCCATGCCAAATACTTTGACAGCGTTTCCGTATGAGCCGTCAGAGATTGCTCCCGAATTTGTGCCATAGAACAGGCCTTTCGTATTATGCACGCCCGTTCGGAAATTATCGTTAATCGCTTCGGATCCTCCGGTATGGAGACCTTCGCCAAATACTGCCTGTGTGTTCACGCTCTTGCCTATAAGGATCAGGAGCATGTTGATCAGGGTGATATCCGAATAGAGCTCCGTGTTCCACATGATTCCGGAACCGGAAGGATTGTTTGCCTGCGCTGCTGTGATTTCCGCAGCTGCCGTCAGGGTCTTGCTCACCTGCTGGCCGGATAAGGATCTCATCTTGTTGCTGATCACTGATCCGTTATAGATCGCCGTATAGAAATGATCCATGCTCTGACCTGCAGAATTATGGAACGGCCAATCATGGAAATCTGCGTCCGCCTGGTAATCCGATATATACACGCTTGCTCCCAGATGGTTGATATCCGGAACTATCTTCATCCAGATCTTTTTCCCGTCGCGTCCCCACTCCATCATGGCATTGCCATTATATGAAGTGTTGGCCACATCGGAAGCGGTGACTCCGTCCGCCTTCTTGGTGTAATCGTTCGGGCTCAGGTAATAATCCACGGAACCATCCGATTTGAGCATACACGGGCGGGGCATGAAAAATGCAGATCCCCAGGAACCGTAATCAAACTGCCCTGATGTAAAGTTCATCTTTGCCGGTGTAGCTCCTACGGCATCCCTTAAATATGTTACCTTTGCTGCAGGATCCGATTCGGATCCGTCGATATGGAAGCCGTAAACCACTCCCATCTTGTTGTTGCTGATAGCCTCTGCGATACCCCTGCAGGCTCCCACGAGTTGTTTTGCTGTTTCGTCCAGCACGATCGGTTTTGTTACTTCTGCCATTTCGTCCTCCTTTATTCGTTATATGTAATGCACAGCTTACCGTCTACCACTGACAGACCGAGGCTGTCATATATGGCGTCGGAGCCGTTTGTTACCGTGAATGTTGCTGTGGCGCCGTTTGTCATGGTTATGGTGTATGTATCCACCAATCCGGAAGTACCGGTCTTTGTGATCGAGGCGATACCGTTTCCGGTCGCTCCGGTCTGCCCGGTGTCGCCCTTCTGGCCTTTGAGGTTATGAAAGGCGAACGAGAATACTTTTGCGGTGTCTGCTCCGGAAGCCGTGATATTTACGCTCGGAGTTCCTATGTTCGCGTCTACGGTCGCCGTAGGTGTTCCGAAGCCTGCTGCCGTTCCGGTATTACCCTTGTCGCCCTTATCTCCCTTGTCGCCCTTTGCTCCTTTCAGGTTGCCTATGTTCTGCCATGCCGTTCCTGTACACTTCCATAGGTCGTAAGTCGAGGTATTATAATACAATGAGTCCTTATAATATCCCTCAACGCTCGATGATGCAGATGTGACCGCAGTTCCGGTTGACAGTGTCTTGGCTCCGACAAGGTTCATGATCTCGATCGCGTCATGTATCGCGCCTCTCACATCCTCGCCGTATACCGCTGATTCGATCGCCTGTAAATATTGTGATATATCAGCCATCTTCTTCTCCTTTCAGTTTATTTATTTCTTCCTTAAGGCCGGTTATCTCAGACCTTAAGTCTTTCACGTAATTGATCAGGTGTGGTATATACTCCTGATAATCAATGGTCCGCTGGTCGTCCATTCCCGATAATTCTTCAGAGATGCCCATTGATCTTTCAAGCTTTGCGTCTGTTTCTCCAAGCTTGTCAAGCTGGTCTCTTACGTCCTGGGCTATCATTCCGTAATGCTTGCCGTCAATGTTCTTGTACTTGAAGCTTTGGGGTTCGGTCATATCGATCAGGTTGGCTGACAGCTTCGGGTCAAGAGGTTTGATATTCTCTTTTATCCTCCGGTCAGAGGATCCCCATGTAACGCCTTGATATGTTCCGGACACTTTCCTTCTGACATCATCATATTCGATATCAATTTCATCTCCTGATCCTGTGTTATTAAGCAGCGTCACCTTATCTGCGGTATAATAGCCTTCTTTGTTGCTCATGCTGGCCAGAAGCGTTATCCCGCTGTAGCTCATTTCAGCGCTTTGTTCAGTGGTCTCATCACTGACACCGAAACTTTCCGGTTTGATAAATGTGTCATATCTTCCATCGCTGCATTCAAACCTGTTGTTGTATTCATCGAACGACCATCCGCCCATTTCGAGGTCTGTTAGTATGGCGCTTCCCCGGAATTTTCCATGGAATAATCCCATAATCTCATCCGATGTAAACTTGCTTATTCGTTCGGTATCAAATACAAGCAGGTCAAGGTACATGTTGCCGCCGTCAGGGTTCCAGCTTGAATCATAACGGAAATATGCATGGATACGGTATTTCTCGCCGGCGTTCTGTCCATATGTGTGATCTATCTTGGTATTGAACTCATCATATTCATGATCTTCATCCCATACCCATTCATTGCCGACTTTCTTAACTGCTGCTCCGTCATGATTCAGGTATATTGTTTCAAGGGTTGTCCACGAAGAGCTCGCTGACCTTCTCTGAAGATACATGCGACATGTCCACGGATAATCAGAGGGATCGGAACTATACTGATATTCTATGGTTCCGTCGTCTTCCCATCCTTCTGTATAAGGATTGAAATAACAGCACCTTGCGAATTTTGTTTTATAATCAACTCTATTCAGTTCCCCGATAACGATATCTGAAGGTATCCTGATATATGGATCATTCGGACTGCTTGTATCAATCTCCATAATTCCAAACCTTGTATCAGAATTACTCAGTCTGAAATTTTTCCCTTTAATCAGTCCGTTGCTTAGGTCGAATTCAGTTCCTGCGGTGCTGAAAGTACTGTTCGCCGAAGATTCGGCATAGTTATTCGATTTTATTATCCCGGCTTGCATATATGTTCCGTTTATGTACAGCAGGCCATTGTCTAAATAGATACCCTGAGTCTGTCCATCATTAGTCAGGCGGTCAAATACTCCTTGCTGATCCAGCGAAGTGTCCAAGGTATTTACTGCCTCATTTGCTCCGTTTATAGCCTTAGCGAGTACCGGGGCTGTGTTGGTTACGGTGTTATTCGTCCAGGTTACATGTGAACGTGTCCAGATGTATTTACCGCTTGACCACGCAGGCTGGGCTGTGCTCCAATTCGGATCATTCTCGGAAGGCGTCGTAGTGCTCGAATTTGTTAGTATGTACTGCTCTTCAATCGCAGATACACCCACTCCATCATCACCGTCCTGTCCGTTTGCACCGTCTGCTCCCTTTATCAGCGACCATGAGTAATCACTCCAGGTTGAGCTGTCTGCTGCCGTGTTATCTGTATACGTTCCGAGATATTTCTTGCCCGAGCTTACGGTAGTCGAGAATCCTGTTGTTGAGGAAGCTCCGTCCATGCCCTGTACAGTCGTTGCCCATGCGGTATGCACGTAACCATTCAGACCGTTCGAGCCGTTGGAGCCGTCTGTACCGTCCACGATTGTCATGGTTGTGCCGTCCGAAAATACAACCGTTGTGGTCTTCCCGACCTTCGTAGCGGATACCACATAAACGCTTGTACCGTCATTTCCGTCAGTTCCTATGTACGACTTTGTATATGACGTCGTGGGATTCTGATTGTCTGTATATGTGATATAGGTCTTTACCCAGAGCCATGTTCCCTTTGTCAGCGTTGTGGGCGCTGTTGAGCTCCAGCTCGATGGCTGGGCGTCGGCGCTGTTGGATGTACCGTAGCTTATCGTAGTTGAAGCTACTCCCCTTCCATCCTGTCCATTGGTGCCGTTCGTACCGTCTTTTCCGTCTTTACCGTCTTTGCCATTCGTTCCGTTGGTCCCATTGGTGCCGTTTACCGCCTGATATGCTACCGTATAGGCTACCGAATTATCCGAATATGTCGTTTTCGTCCAGAGATATTTTCCCTGGGCAACAACTATCGGATTACTTGACCATGTACCTGACGGGGCTGTGGTAGCAGAATCACCCTGCTGATACTGTATGCTCGATACGGTCACGGATGTACCGTCTTGTCCGTTCTGTCCGTTTTGTCCTGCCTGCCCCTGCTCTCCCTGCTTTGCATATGTATAAGTGGTCGTGGCAGGTACAGAAACATCCGTATATACCGTATAGGTCTTTGTCCACAGATACTCGCCTTCGCCGACTGTAGGCATATTGGAGGACCATGAAGACGGTTGTGTACTCGGACTGCTTGATTTCCCATAGGTGATCGTTACGGAGCTTATCCCGATACCATCATGTCCGCTCGAACCGTCCTGTCCCTTTGCTCCCTGAATACAGACCGGATCCGAGTATGATACCTGGCTGTTTCCGTTTGTGGTCTTTGTCCTCTGCCAGATGTAATATCCGGATTCCCATTGAGGCGAGGATGTGCTCCAACCTGTAGACGGGGCTGTGGTGTTTGACTGATTTTTTGCATATTCGACATCGACATCTGCTATCGCGCTGCTCTTTTGTGCAAGATCATCGAGTGTCGTTTCTCCATCTCCTATCTCGGTGCTTGCCGAAAGTCGAAACTCCCCTGTATCGAGATCCCAGAAGTTGTTTCCGAGTGCGTCTGTTAAAAGGCCTGTGGCTATCATATCCGCTACAACAGACCCGTTCATGGTCATGGCTACATTGGTCTTCCATGTACCGTTTTCCTTGTACATGTATCCCAGACCGTTCTCATTCCATACCCATTTCTTTGTAGCCTGCGTCGGATCCACGCTGTCAGTGATCCATACCTGTTCGGGCTGCTCGTTTGCATTAAATATAATGTTTATATGCCCACCGTCCGTACCGTTGAGTAATGCCAGCGCATTTGCTTTTGCGCTGTCGAGTATAGACACTTTATTCGGGATCTGATTCTTCAGGTCCCTTGTGATGGCGTTGATCTGATCGGATAAGGACGAGGGCTGCGGTACTACGCTCGAAAGCGTAATACTATTCTTGCCCGGATCCTGAATGTCGATACTGAGATCCGTAATATAAACATACTGATCAATGTTAAACGGAGCCGCTATCACACGCACCTTATCTCCCAGGGCGAGCCTGTCAATGTCGTAACCGGCCTGAGAGAGATCCACAGCTGTAAGTTCAAGTGTAAGGCGCGGATCCTTGTTCTGCGCCAGATAGTTCTCGGCGAGCGTTTGGAGCGTAGAGCTGTTTGATGTTTCAAACAGTACATTCTTTGCTATTCTTCCATACTTTTCTATACTCGTGCTGTCGCTCAGGGGTGTACCTGTGAGCCGCTGCGGACAGTCCTCGTACACTTCTGAACCCTCAATCTCTGCGCCATAAGGATATATAACATTGAGCATCCATGAAGTATTGAGTTCCTTAACGAAATTGATCAGATTCGAGCCAAATTCTATCCGTTGGCCGCTGGTGATTCCGTACTGGTTGAGGGTCACAAAATCAATATATCTGTGCAGCGTATTATTATTGTCATAAACCCTGCGGACCCGAACATACTGGTTATCTCCGGCGAGTCCCCGAAGCCCTTCAAGCATTGTCGTTTCATAATTGACCTCTAAGATACCGTATCCGGAGTCTATTACATAGCCTGCCTCGAATGTCTTAACCGTCCCGGATACACCATCGAGAGCGTTATATCCGCTTATGATGCTCTGCAGCTTGGCCGATCTGTCGTATGTACCCTTAACCGGTGACAGATACTCTGTCTGCATCCAGGCCAGATCTTCAAGGCAGTATACCTCTATGGACATGTCAAAGCTCTCGTTGATTTCCTTAATGAAGCCGCGCCAAATCTCCTTGCCGTCTTCCTGCACGGTTATTATTTTGAACTGTTCAAGTGCAGAATATCTCGGATTATCCGGCGGTACTCTGAAAGTAAATTCTCCGCACAGGCCCACCTGAAGATTGAGGTTTGTAGCATAAATGATGAATTCTTTATCATTTGGGTAATACAGGGGCATATCGTTCCCGTGTATATCCCCGATTAGTACCGTATACATTACAGGCTGCCTCCTCTGTAAACTATTGTTACCTTGCCGTTCCCGGTGAAGGTCAGGTCAACATCCTCGTCCCCGCCGACTTTTATCCTCGGATCCCGATTGGATCCGGCCACAAGGCTTATGGTAGTTGTGCCGTCCGATACTGTAAACGGACTGCTGGTTATATTGCTGCATACAAATTCAGGCGTGGTGTACATGTGTCCTGCCGGTATAGTCACGCTTCCGGAACCGGTTACTGTAATCTCTCCTATCTGTGTGATCATATCCGTTTCAAAATTAAACGGATCCCACAGCCACGGCTCTGCAGAAGTGTATATACTGTACTTATACGGCTCTGCTTCCGGCATTGATATACTGAGGGATCCGATTCTCAGCACAGAGGAAAAATCACTTATATTGACCCTCCCGCGCCAGAACCATGTCTTATCATTATCGAATATGAATCTGCAGATGCGTCCGTTTATCTTATTCCTGAAATCCGAGATCACAGCATCCCAGCGTTTTTTCTCATTTATGCCCTGAAGCTGCAGGTCTATATTCCTCGACGAGTATATAATTCGGCCTGCTACAGTCTCGGACAGGTCAAGATAGCCGTCGCGTCCCGGAACACTTACAAGGTTCTTGACCTGTATCGGTTCCTTGATGTAGTCCGTATTAACTACATAGAGCCCCCAATCATTCAGTGAATGATAGGAAGCTCCCGAACTTTCCACTATGATAGTCAAACCGTTCATTTTATGTATGCTCATATGTCACCTCGATCCCGCTCTTTCCAATGCTTCGCCGATCTTTTTATTTATTCTTTCGCTCA
Organism: Lachnospiraceae bacterium; assembly: GCA_017450065.1. Lineage (GTDB taxonomy): Bacteria > Bacillota > Clostridia > Lachnospirales > Lachnospiraceae > UBA2868. Next base: position 23,428 of record JAFSYI010000079.1, on the reverse strand, counting down.
ATCCGGATATATCCATTTTGTTTGCTGCGGTCTCCAGCTGTTTCTGCAGGGCGCTCGCTATGGTTCCGCCCTCGTCGTTAATACCTTTGGCCATAGACGACATCAGGGTTGTTCCGAATTTATAATACTTGTCTGCCTGGCCTCCTGATGTGGGCATTCCGGCGCTTTCACAGGCTTTGGCAAACGAATTATCCATTACAGTCTTTGTTGCCTTCTCAACTTCAGGGGATGCTTTCTGTATAGCCCCCGCCTGGTCTTTTATTCCCTGCTCTGCAAGCAGGACTATCTTGCCGTTATAATCCTTTTGGGCTTTTTCGCTGTCGGAATAGAATTGATCAAACAGCTTCTTGGATTGTTCCGTGTATCCCTTCTCTTCCAGCTGTATTGATTCATATATCCCCTCGGCTTCGCTTATAACATCAATATGTTCCTGCCAGGTCCTTGCCAGCTCTGTGACCTTATCCTTGTTGTCGCTTACCTTCTTTAAGCCCTCGACAAAATTATGGATTTCCGCAGCACCATCCACGCCCATATTGGCCATATGCTGCGCAAGATCCTTGATGGCAGGATCCGTCTCACCATCAATAACCCGCTTAAGATATATAAGGTCGTCTTTATACTGGTTTACTCCGGTGGTTTGATCCTTCCACCGCTTCTCCATCTTTTCGAGTGTAAGATCAGATTTCTTATTCCACTCGTCAAACAGTCCGATCTGATCGCCAATGGCAGCATTCGCGTCCTTAGTGGCTTCCTCTATGGCATTGTTCGCCGCTTTCACGGACTCCATGGTATCATGTACCACTCCCAGCTCATCCGTAAGCTCCTCTTCAGTCTCTGTAAGTTCTTCCGTCTTTTTTGTATATTCCTCAACAGCAGAAGATAATGTATTGATCTTTTGTTCGTTTTCATCATAGACGGCCTGCGCCTGGTTCTGGGCTTCTGTTAGTTCTCTTACTTTTTCGTGCGCTATGTCATATGCGCCGGAAGCTTCGATGATGCCGTCATTCAGCTGCTGCAGATAATATTGTTCCTGCTTTTCAGCCTCTTCAAGCTCTGAAGTTGCTTTCGAAACTGCTTCCTGCGCCGTCGCCCGATCCTTATAGGCTTGTGTAAGATCCTGGATATTGTTCTGGTATTCCTGCTCGGCTATCAGGCCTTCAATCAACTCGTTTACAGCATCAGCATTTTCGAGTATCACATCCTTATTATCTCTGTAGGCTGCCGTACATCCGGGAACAGTTGTATTGAGCTCTGTTGTGATATTGTTCAGCTCGATCAGTTCCTCATCTGTAAGATGAGCCTGGCTCGATAACTCCTTATATCTGTCCGCCAGTTCTCTCATATGAGATATATTATCCTGGTGCGTCTGATATGTTTCCCTGCTGGCTTCGCTGTTCTTCTGCAAGGCATCATTGAGCTCTAATACCCTGTCTGTCGCATCTTTCGAGTTGGCTGAAAGCCCCGCATAACCACCTATTGCAGCTGCAAGAGCTGTTATTCCCATGGTTACCCATCCGATCGGACCGCTGAGTGCTTCCATGACAAGCTTTGCTGTGGTTATTACTGCTACAAAAGTTGCTGCTGCCGTAGCCGCACTCGCTATTCCAGCTGCTACTCCGGCAATTCCAGAGATAAGTGCCGGATGCTTTTCTATAAATTCCGTCACCGGTTCCAGCATTTCTATCGCAGATTCCTTCATACTTTTGATAGCCGGGCTTACGCTTTCACCGATCGCAATCTTCAGATTATCCAGAGATGCCTCAAACCGTTCATTTGTCATTACAGCCGTGTCGGCCATGATTGCAAATGCCTCATCTGTTGCCCCGATGTTATTCTGCATTGCATACATGGCATCATTGAACGCTTCTGCACCCTGGTTGAATAAAGATAATGCTCCTAAACCTGCGCGGACATTCCCGAAAAGGTTCTTGAATCTCTCGCCATTGCCTTCAACACTGTCTCCCAGAATCTGCATTACATCTCCGAGGGTTTTACCTTTTTCCATCAACTGTCCAAATGTATTGCCTGTCAGGTTATACAGCTCTTTTGATACTTCCGAGCCTGCATCACTCAGCTCGTTCAGCATGGCTCTGATATATGTTGTCGTATTCGCAGTATTTATACCCTGCTTTGTCATGATCACATATGCCGAAGACAGTTGGTCGAGCGATACGTTCAGTGCGGATGCTGTAGGAATAACAGTTCCAAGAGACTGGGCGAGCTCATTTACAGTCGTTTTACCTAAGTTCTGCGTTGTGATCAGGTCGTCGGCTATATGCTTTGTACTGTTCGCTTCCTTACCGTATGCGTTAATAGCCGTGGTCAGAACATCAACAGCCGTGGTAGTATCTGTAAATCCGGCACGTGCCAGCTTCGTTGCGTCTTCTACAAACCCGATCGCTTCAGATGCGTCAACCGATGCGGATATTGCCTGATATACTGCCTCTGATACTTCAGCGGCACCTATACCCATCTCCGTACTGATTCTTCTGATATCTGCAGACATATTTACCAGTTCTTCGTCGGATACGTGTGCTATGGATTGTACTTTGGCTATAGAATACTCAAACTCTTCAGCAACCTCTGCGCATTCCATTAAATTTTCAAGAAGCTGCTTGGCTTGTTCGCCAAGTTTTTGAAGAGCTTCGTTCTGTGCTACCTTTTCAAGAATATCTGATATATTCTTAGTGGCCTCTGTTCCTTCATCTACTTCTTTGCCGTATTTATCTATAGAGCTGGCAAGCCCGTCCGTGCTCTTTTGGGCTTCTTCAAGATAGCCATTTGTAGCGTTCAGCTCATTCTCGTACTTTATCTGCTCGGTGGTTGCGTTATTGAGGGCTGTGTTAAGTCTTACTTCCTCGTTATTGAATTTTACGAGGGCTTCATCGGTCAGCTTAAGTTTTCCTTCAAGCTCCGATACCACTGTCGCCTGCTTCTTGTATTCGTCAGAGTTTTCTCCCTGAGCCCTCTTCAATTCCTCGAGTTTCTTTTTTTCGTTTTCGAGAGCTTTTTCTATCTCTTTCTGTTTTTCCTGTTCCTGCTGTCTTGCCTTATTAAGCTCTTCGAGCCTCTTTTGGTATGCTTCAACTTTTTTTGCAGCAGTCTCATATGCTTTATTCAGGGATTCGCTTTTTTTAGACAGAGCTTCAAGGCTGTTCTGACTGTCCTTGTACTGTGTCTGGTTCATTTTCAGTTCAGACTGAAATTCCTTAAGTGAGGAATTTATATCCCTGATGTCTTTATTGAATTGTGGTGCCCCATCCAGATAGAGCCTTATTCCTATTTTTTTACTCATTTTTCCACCAAAAAAGACCTATCTTTCGATAGATCTTTTAGACGTTCCAAATTATGTTGATTATGTCAGTTTCATATATCGCGTGCCGCTTTTATCATGATACAGGTTGTTGTCGCTCCTGCCAGAGTCAATAGGCACATTATTATTCGCATATCCCCGGCCTTTGCATATACAGCTGAAATAGTAAGTATAAGACAGATCAGAGAAAATATCCCGCTCGTGATCGCCCCGGTAATATATCCTGCTGTTTCACGTTTTTTGTGTATTCTTTCAAATGTTTCTGTCCTCATACCTGCCACCTCCTCCCACTTATATTATACATCAGAGGCGGCCTGAATACAATAAAAACTATATATTTAGCAGTGATGTTACCGGCTGATGTTTTGCCTTATACTGTTCAAGTTCGCGCTCTACATCCGCATAAAGCATCTGCTTTGTTTCGAAATTGTATAAAGCCTTATACGCATGAAATATATCGCCCCATTTGCCAAGGGTGAGCAGCTCCGCATCATGCTGATCTATCCCGAATTTAAGCCGGCATATCAGAAATATCCTGTCGAAATCTATTTCGAAGTGTTCTTCCTGGGGCTCGTTGCTGTCATTCTCTATTTTTTTTTTGATATCAGGCACCTTCCGAACGCTTCATGAACCGTGTTCGACAGGTTTATGAGCGGCATGTCACTCACTCTTCCGATATATTTTTCATCTACCGGCTCATACAGACTGCCTGTCTGCTCCGATTCGATCAGGAGGCCCTCATTGATCATGAGCGTCAGTCCCATCACGAGCGCATCAATATCATATTTCCCGAATGCGAGGCGGATCCTGCCCTCTTCATCGTGCTCCGGATCTCCGTCTTTATCTCTTACGATCTCCGCGCCTATAATGCCACGCTCGAAATCATTTATATCCATTCTTTCCTGTATCTGTGATAATACAAACAGATCACAGTATATCGGGTATTCTTCTCCGTTTATTTCTACCCTGGGAAGCTCTATTTTTCTCATATATCTCCTTAAATAACCGGGACAGGTTCTCCCGTCCCGGTTTATGATCAAGATTTACTTAAGCAGAAGGAATCTCAACATTGAGATAGCCTGCTACGTAAGTCTCGGCTTCTGCCTCGGTATCAAATACCTGAGTCTCTTTCCAGTTGCCATCGTTGTCGGCCGCGATAGCGGATCCGTCTATGGTGGGTGTTTTAAACTGGATCTGATCCCCTTTAGTGGCAAAAACATCTGCCGGATCTGTGAACTTCGCACATTTGATTATGAGCGCGGCGTACTTCTTCACACCATTAATCTTTTCGGGCGCTATAACGCCTACACCGACATAATTTGCTTCGTCGGTAGTCTTGTATGTTACCTTGTTGCCGTTTACAGTATGACCGAACATCGTATCAGCTGCCTGAATGGGCGTGTGTGTCGTTCCGAGCGATACTGCCGCATTAACGAATTCCTTTTCATACTCGGTCTGAACATCATCGCCATACAGGGATGCTTCAGCATAGTTCGGTGTAACATTCATGCTTACTGCGTGAGAATACCTGAATCCGTCTGAGTAAGTCTTTGTAGCCCTGTTGTACTTAGCAACATAGGGTTTACGGAGTCCTATAAAAGCCATTCTTCTTACCTCTCTTTCGTTATGATTACACTGAATGTTGTGTGTCTTATGGTTACTTCCAAATTGTTTTTTGCTGTGAAGGTGTCGAGCCAGCTGCTGATCTCGCTTATTTCCCCAAGTGTTTCGAGATAGTCACGGATCTGGTGTTTAAGGTCCATATAATTGAATTTGGGCGGTGTAAAAAGATTAACCTGAATAATAACCTGATCCTCCATAGGCTCATCATCTCCCCAGAGTACCGGCCTCTCGTCCGAACAGCTGTATACTATGTATTTGTCAGCATTTCCGGAATAAATATCCGGCGATACAGGCAGCCCTGTGATTGTTTCGAGCACCTGAATATCTGCATTTACATCCATTATTCCGCTCCTAATTCTTTCTCTATAGCATTTTGGATCTTTGGCATAGCCCTTGATTCAGCACTGTTCAGTGCTCTGTCTTTCCATGGATGAGCCGGTTGTCTTCCGGCTACACCATATTCCAGCCAGAATGCCTTATCGTTGTTATAAACAAGGTGATTTGCGCTTTTCCCATGGCTCTTTGTCTTATACCTGTTGCCGGATTTGTCCTTACCTGTGGGCTGGCATACAAGCTTTACTCCTTCGCCATCCCGTGTCATGGACGGTTCAAAGCATTTCACTGAATTAACAAGCGAAGATTCCCCGGAATGTTTTATTGAGGATCTCAGGGCGCTCTTTGTCGCCTCTTCCATGTCCGGCATAACTTCTTTGAGCGCTTTCTTTCCCATCTCCTCGAATGTTTTCCCGCCAAACAGTGTCAGGTCAGAACTTACACCGACCCCACCGTATCCGAATCCTTCGCACACGACATCGAATCCCATGACCCCACCTCCAGCGCATCTATCTTAACTGTATCATTCCTGTATTGAACATTATCCACGAATGTTATCGTGTATGGTTTTTCCGCAAAGACTATCCGGTAATATTTCGGCACAACCGCGTCAAGCGCAGGATGCCATCTGAGAACAAACCTCGTCGTCATGTCAGAATCTATCTGCGCAGCCATCCACCGTTCATTTCCGGTCAGATTATTGATATAGGCATAGTTGGTATAGTAATCCTCCCATGTTTCATCATTCTCAAACCCGGCTGTATCCTGGACCGGTGCCGCAAGCTTCTGTATCTTTATTTCGTGCGGTCTGCCGTTCGATATCATCTGTCCGCCGTTCATTCTTTGTCCTCCACCAGATTAAATGAATGAAGATTCAGCGCCGATGCGGCTATCGGATTTATCTTATCCCTGTCAACAGTCATTTGCCTGTTATCATACATGAATGATATGATCGCCATAAACGGATAGACAAGGTCTTCGTAATTATCGAGCATTCTTCCGTTTTCATCGGGTGTACTCACTTCCTTTATCCCCGTCCAGTCTTTGATATATGCTATTGTAGCCTCTTTCAACGCTTCGATGTATGCGAGCTCGTCAGCGCTTAGCGCTGCTTCGTTTTCTCTTAGCTGGCACAATATCATCTCCATCGTTATTTCACTTATCTTCATTCTCTACTGCCTCCGCGTAACCTGCCCTGATCAGGTCCTGTGCAATGCTGTCGGGCAGGCTCAATACCTGCCCTTCGACTGCATTAAAATTCCGGCCCGCAAAGCTCGTTTTCGCCCTGATATCCATAGGCGGCTCCTTAAGCAGAGCCAAGGGACATCTTAAGCACTGCTACTGCCTGCTGGTTCTGGATCTTTGCGTCAAGTTCGAGCCACTCTACTACTCCGATCGCGTGCTGTGTTGCATACTTCTCACGCAGGATGGTAACACTGTCTTCTACCGACTTAACAGCAAGAGCCTGTGAAGGATTGATGTAGAAGATTACATTATGGTCCTCGTCGATTACAGGGCACTGATCCGAGGTATATACCGGCTTGCCGAGAATCGTTCCGGAAAATCCGTTCTGAATCTCGTCATTGAAGATATACCTCTGATTGTTGTCCTTTAACAGCTGGATAGCTGTGAGTGTCTCGGGATGCATTACGAAATATGCGCCGGCCTGGAAAGCGCTCTTGAGCTTATTCTTAAGCTTGATGAGCACGTCTGCTGTAATGGCAGATGTTGAGCCTGCATATATGATCTGCTCTGCATTGCTGAGACCTGTGATCTTCTGTGATGCATTTGTCGGATCAAGGATTTCCTTGTCGATGAAAGCTGCAGCTGCTGCTGCCATCTTAGCAACAACAAAATCAACCAGTTCAATGTCGGTGCTGTTGATCAAAGATACAGATATCTTCGCAAGTACACCGGCAAGATGGCCGCTGAGGTCTATCGTGAGAAGCTTCGTTGACTTTGCTTCAAGATCTGTGAACTCGTTCGAGTATGCCACAGTAATATTGTCATTTGCCGTGTCAACATAAGGTATGCTGACCGTTCCCTTAATGTTGTACTTCTCAGCATCTCTGAACAGCGGGGCGATGTCCTTGATCTTGTCAACAATCTTCCTGGCTATCGTCTTGGGGATAACTGCTCCGTTATCATCCTTTGTGATGTTCTGATCGACGCCGCGGATATAGTTTGCGAATGCTCTGACCTCAATATCCTCTATGCTCTCCCCGACATTATCGGTGGCGGCGTCAATCTTTGAAAGCCTGGTCGCTCTCTCGACCTGTTCGATGGTTTTGTCGATATCCTCAACGGCTTTCGTCAGTTCCTCGAACTTGTCATTTTCCTCTGTAGAAAATGCTCTCTGCTCTGTTTCTACGCTCTTTGTAAGTGCTTCGATCTGGTCAATCAGATCATTTCTCTTTTCCAAAAGCTCTTTAAGATTCATTTCAATTCCTCCTTAATCTTTTGATGGTGTCATGATACTTTGAGTAATCCAAAGGTTGCACCGGTGCAATTTCAGGTTTTTCTGCCCGCTGCTCCGTATTGTCAGCCGTGGCTTCTTCGGTCTTGTCTTCCGTCATTTCAAGTGTCCGGACAATATCCCGGTCCATTGCCCTTGTAATGACCTTATCCTTCTCTTCGGTCCTTGCGTGTACGCTTGTTCCTGCGTATACAGGAAGCATTGAGTCGTCAATAAGGGATACTTCCACAAGATCCAGTTCTGTCACGATTGACCGTTCTATATGGCTGTCGTAGTCGTAGGCCGTCCGTGAGTCAAGCTGATGGAAGCCGAAGCTCCAGCCTACCAGCTTACCGTCACGGGCGAGTTGGATAATCTCAGCGTCGGTAACCGTCGCCCTGGCGTGAAGTCCGATGCTGTCCTCTTCGAGTTCGAGATTGTCGTCTGTCGAGCCTATGACCCGGGCGCTGTTATGATTGTGCAGCATAAGCACAGGCTCGCTTCTCTTGCTGAGCGCCAGAGCGAATGCGCCCGGCTGTATCTGCTCCACGAAGTCCATTCCGTACTCATCCATCATACGTCTCGAATCACGACCGACTGCATTAACATATCCCTCGATCTCAACCGAGTCAGCCCTTATCGTTATCTTCATTTGGCTTCTCCTTTCCTGATGTGTCTGCAGGATCCGGCTGCGTCTGCCTGATTTCATTGCCTGACGCTATAACATCAGGCGGATCCGTCGGATCAGAAGATGCTTTTCCGTTGGCCACATCATTGATATCAGCTTTAAGTCCCATATTCGGCGTGAAGATCATGCCGTTCTCAGGGTTATATAGAACATCCTGAAGCCCGAGCTTAACAAAATTAAGGCCGAGCGAAGGAAGATTCTCCTGTTTACGTATATCATCCAACTGCAGAAATCCGTTTTTATAACCGTTCGAATAAGCTTCGAACCGGGTTTTGATGTCTGCTTTTGTCAATTCATAGGTATCAGCCGCAAAGAAATAGTCCTTTTTCTCCTTTTCAAGGAGCAGATCCCTGTCCAATGCGGTGCATATCGCGTTCATGAGAGGGATAATACAATCCTGCACGTATGCGAGCCTGTCCTGGCTGGTAGCTCCGCCGTTTATGATTGAGGGCGGAATATTGAACAGCTTGCAGATCTCCACTGCATTGCTCTTTTTGTTCTCATTAAGCTGCATTTCAACGGAGGTTTCGGACGATTCTTTGAAGGTAATACCATCATTCAGCACAATTACATTGTCGGAATCGTTCGAATACAGCTTTTTAAAACTTTTTTTGAGTTTTTCAAGCGCATCATCCGCTATTCTGTGCGCAGCCTGCAGAAATCCCTTCTTGTTCCCGCCCTTTTTTACGAGTGTGTTCTCGAATTTCAGCGAATTGTATGCCACGCTCAGGATAGTGGCGTTCTCGGCTATGATTGAGGTACTTTTCCAGCCATTTTGCGTACAACGTAATACTTTTATGAATTCATGCGGCTTATAGGTCTTCCCATTGCACGAAATCTCATATTTCTTGAAAATAGGATCCTCGTTATACATGAATGTAACCATGTCAGGATCCACATAATGCAGGGATTTTATGTTATTCCGGGACCGGTTGATATAGATATAGCAGCCTTTATTTGTGTAATAGTCGCGGACCAGCGCCTTTTTTATATCGCAGCCGGTGAAGGTGTCTCCTGTATCGTAATTGATAAGGTTTACTCTCGGATCATTAACTCTCTTGCTCGATCCGTCCTTATTTCGCTTATAGAGATAGATGGGCACGGAGGCCACTGTATTCCCTATAGTGTTTATACATCCGGCAAATGTCGGGACATTCATCGCCATTTTGCGGCTGATCACATCATCCTGGAGGAATGCTTCAAGCAGCGCATCTGACAGCTGTATACTATCTGTAATTTCCGCTCTCTTTTTCAAATTAAAAATTCCCATCGGTCACCCTCAGATATCCTGTACTACAAAATCCATACCATACAGCATTTCCTGTTGCAGCAGGTATATTGCATTTATTGTTGCTACTACCATATCCACCTTTCCGGTAGATTTCTTTTTGTTCACATACTTGTTGAGGTTTGTATCCTCGGTACAACGGGCATTCTGGAAGTTGATTTCCAGGAGCCTGTTGTCGTCATATATAAACTTCTTATCGAGTATCGCCTCTTTGAGAAGCTTCGTCGGAGCGTGGAGTACCGAGCTGTGCTGTTTAACCTCCACGCACTCAATACCTGCCTGTTCCAGCTTCTGGATGGTAGATATGGCGTTCCAACGGTCATATCCCACCTGTATTATTTCTACTCCGAGCCTTTCTTCGAGGGACAGGATCCGATCCTCTATCGTCGAATAATCGATAACCTCGTTTCCGCAGCCTATACAGTTTGAATCTCTTATCAGCTTTTTATAATCAATGCCTTCTTTGTGGCTCTTAATCTCAATCTTATCTTCCGGAATGAATCCCAGAACCCTTGCATATATGTATCCGTCTTCCTCTGTGGCCATTGATACTGCTGTATTATCATCCGAGAGCGACAGATCGAGTCCAAGCCATACTCTCCGGCCTCTCCACCATTCATCATCCCTGTCACGCCTGCACTTTTTTACCTTCTGGACATCTATGTATCCTTCTACACCCAGCCCCTTGTACTGGATATTGCAATGTTTGCACAGGAAGTTCTCGCGCTTGTTCTCGTAAATAACGGCATCGGAGCGTTTTTCCTTAAGGTTTTCAAAGGCGTGCTCATTCGTTGCCGCCACAGGGTTGGCCTGATACAGTACCCTGTCGTCGCTCATCCAGATATCTCCGGCTTTCAGATCGTCGTCCGGTTCATAGAGCAACGCAAAGAACCGTCTGCTGTCTGTCAGACCGTCCAGCGTCTTCTTGGCCTTGTCGATCTCGTCGATCATGCCGTTGTTATCGTTCGGATACTGAGTGCTTATGATAATTCCCAGCTTATTGTGCAGAACCATCTGCGAGGATCTCATTGCCTCGATCGGGTAGCCGTCCATTGCTCCGGCTTCGTCGGCAAGGAAGACATTCGCGGTCTTACCGTCCATCCTGTCTTCGGAATATGCGAGCGGCTTGTATTCGTTGTCGTTAAGGTTGCATCTTATCTCGCTCCGGAGTATCTTGAATGCCGGATCAACCTCGTCATACAGCGCCGGTGATGTCTTTATAATCTTCCGGATGGCAAGCTTTAACTCCGAGGACAGCGAAAGATCCGGAGCCACAGAGAAAAATCTTGAAAAATCCGGTTCGGTAAGCATCAGTAATATGAATATGATCCCGCTGTTGAAGGTCTTGAAGTTCTTCCTGGCTATTTCGAGCAGGATGGTCGTATAGAACCGTGTATCATTCTTGTCCTTAACCTTCGTGCACAGCCCGGCAATGATAAGGAACCACGCATACGGTTCCAGGCCCTCATTCATAGGACAGTGAAGATCCGGATGCACCATAAGTTTCAGCAGTCTCTCAATCTTGCCGACTGCCGCCTCGTCAACGCAGGCCTCTTTGTCAAGGCCGTCTGCTATATTGAGCCAGTCTTCAGCCTGCATTTTGACATATTTAGGAACCATCCCTCTTGTATCGGCTGCACACCATGACGCATATTTATATGCCGGATTATTTTTATCCACCGAGGGCCTCCTTCAGGGAATTCGTCTTTGTCTCAGGCTTTTTCGGGATCGCTCTGAGCGCCGATTTTATTGTCATGCAGTATTCTTTTTCAAAATCGATCATCTCGGCCCGATATCCTTTACACATCTGTTCGCGCTTTGTGATCGTGTCCTCCATCCTCGTGATCAGCCGGTAGTACTCGGCAATATCCTTGGCTTCCTGGAAATCCTTTTTATCATTTCTCAGCTGTTCCAGTTCCTTTTTCAGCTCCAGGACTTCCCGATCGGCATCGTCCAGCTTTGATTTGGTCAGGCAGTACCGCCTTACTCCGGCTCCGTAAATCTCGTCGTATTTTTCTATGGCCTTCAAAAGTGGCTTAAGCCGCAAAAATTCCAAGTGAGCAGCCTTGTCGTTTTTCACCTCGGCGGTCTCGATCATCGCCTTCCCGGTGAGTAATCCTTTTTCGCCTCTCTCTCGTATAGCAAGCTCTTTTTTCGTTCTGTGGGACTTCCCTTCGATCCGGATGATCGAAGCTGCCTTTGCCGGTCTTGCCATATGACCACCTTCCCTTCCAACTAACGCGCGCGCACGTATACGCCTGCCCGTGCGAACGACCTCATTTTGGGAATTTATTTTAAACAAAAGTGCCGCGTGGGTGTGGAGCGGCCCGGAATCGCTGGGCTTCGGTGGCAGGGGGGATACTTTCGGGAGTATGGCACCCTCCCTGCCTTGTGGCGTCCGCGTCCTCAGCGTTTATCTTTCGCGATATTTATTACTACACTCTATAGCTATCCCTGTGAGCTCAGCCTGGCTGACCTCTCCTCTGTCTGCCATTTCGTGGTGAACTCTGCATAAAGTTATCAAATTATCTTCATCATATGCCTTGCTTGCATCCTCTTCGAGCTTGACTATGTGGTGGACGCTGAGGTCTCCGGTTTCATAGGGGCGCAAAGTTCCTGGATAATTTTTCAAACACAGCTGACATACCTGATGATCTCTGTTCCGGATATAGGCTCGGGTTTTTTGCCACCGGGATTTGTTCCGGGTTTTTGCAGCCAGCGTATTCTTTTCATAGACAGCCATAGCTTTCTTCCTGGCCGGACATTCCTTTCGGCTGTCATGTATTCTTCCACAATATGAACAGCTCTTCAGCATTTGATCCTCTCAGTTCTTTGACGCACTCCCTAAAGCGAAACACGCCCTGGGCTTTTTGTCAGGACGTGTTCATCGTGAGAAATTTACAAGAGATCGTTCGTCACAACCACTCTTTTACGGTATCATTTTAACACGGTTTGATTTGACAAATGTTTGACAACTTTTAAATCCTTCTAATCCGCGTGGTTGCTGCGTTTCGCCCTGTTTGTCTTTTTATTGTTTTTCGTTTTTTCAAATTTTCTTACAGCTCTTTTCTTAAGCTGATATATGCTGCTCTTATCTGTGAAGCCATACATCCTGTCCAGCTGTTTCATGCTCATGCAGTCGATATAATAATCGATCAGGAAGCGTTTGCACTGCCCATCTTCCATTTTCTCGATATGCTTGTATATATCTATCCGGGCGTTTAAATATTCCGTTTTCAGTCTGGTCAGCTTCCGGTCTATGCCCCGGAGCTTTTCGAGACACTTAATGGCTGTGGTCTCCAGCTTGTCGGGTTTGGGTGTGGACTGCACCCTGTCCCCGATGGAATGACTGTTATTGATATATGCCAGATCGAGGTGCGTGGTATTACGCATCTCCTCGTATCTGTCTATCATGAACTTCATTGAGCGCAGCGACTGTAGATACCTCTCCGTCTTTTCCATTCTCCCCTCCGGTTATCTATCCCTCTATCTGCCCGTATCCTGCCTGCTGTACTATCTGAGCCCTGTCTCTTGGCATCTTCATCACCGTGTCTTTGGTGACAACCCGATCCAGCGCTATATCCTTGTAGGTCTTTATAATCTTCACTGTCACATTCTCCGACGGTTTGTATTTGTGCGTCGGTTTGGTATATCCCAGAAGGTCGCGCCACTGCTTTACTATCTTCTCGTTATCCCTCTTGTATTTGAACTTCGGGATCTTAAGGAGCTTGCTGCAGTCGAAGCTGTCTATATCCCACGGAAGCACATACCCATGCTTTCCCTCTTCTATCCCCAGCTCCGGAAGGACTTCAAACGGTGGAGTTATGATCGCTGTTCCCAGTTCAAGCGCCTCAACCATCGAATATCCGAATGCTTCGGAATCTGACAGCTGCACGAGATAGTCTGCCATTTTGATATACGGCGATATATCCAGGGTCGGATCCATGTGTATGAGGTTCTTAGGTGCTTCGTTTATATGGTCCTTTGTGAAATAGAGCCATATAAACGGGATCTGCGATCTTGTAAGGTGCCGTGCAAGCATAAGCATCCTCTTCATGCCCTTCTCCGGAGTGGATCGGGTTGCCGATACAAGCAGGAGGGCTTTCTTTGTTTCGGTCGGAAGCGTAAGGTTATGGATTACCTCATATTCGCCTTCTTTTTCGCCGAAAGACCTGGCGGCCACATCCGAAACAAAAACCTTGAAATCCTTATCCTGTGGAACCGAAAGCTGTCCCCACAGTTTCATCTTGCAGGTGTGTGACATCTGTATGCTCTGCTTGTATTTGATATTCTTAGGCAGATCCTTTACTATCCGGGTATTTATCGCCGTATCGCAGATAATAGTCCTGTCTGTGTTCTTGATCACCGGGACTATCTCTGTAAGCCTGTTCATCTGTTCCCTGGCGAATTTGGCATCATACAGGACTGTAATGTCATAATATTTGCTCATATGGGCGCAGAAGTTATATGTGAAGGTCTCAATGCCGCCTATCTCATGTTCTGCAGATACATACACAAGCACCTGTGTCACATAGGGCCTCTGTATCTTCCGGAATCCTGAGAATGGATCTCCTCGCAGCTCCATCCCGGAGCAGGATGTATTGTATTTCATGATCATGCAGTATTTTTCCAGTTCCGGAATGCCGTTGCTGTCCGTGAGCAGGACTATCTCATTGTCGGCATATTCGCGTCTGATCTCTTCGAGCAGCTCCGTATCATCCGGTCTGACCTCTTTGAGGTTATACACGATCCTGTTGTAATCAAGCTCTCCGCGGAACATTCTCTTCGTCCATGAATCAGGTGTATCCGAGCGATAGTAATACATGATCTCGCTTATAAATGATTTCTTCCCTCTCTCGTTCAGGCGATATATGAAATCGGCATCCTCGGACCACAGCTTCTTTGGATTGAATCTTTGCCGTCCGAATGTGGCCGTCTTATATACGCGGTTCCATACGCACAGGTTGAATCCCGGGAATTTATCCTCGACTGATGTAAGCTTTACTGTGCAGTTCCAGCCTCCCGGCATTGTCGTCCAGGAAAGGTAGCAATAATCAAAGTCTTCCGCTTCGATCTTGTCGAATATAGCGCTGAGGTAATAATCCGCCACCATATCGTCGGCGTCGATGAATGTGAAGTAGTCTCCGGTCATATGATCAAGGCCGACATTCCGGGCAATTCCCGGGCCTTCATTCTCCTTGCGGTATATCTGAACCCACGGATAATCTGCGGATACAGGAACCTTCGAGCCATCATCGATAAGGAATACTTCAACCTCTTTGTCGGTTTCCGGGGAATTATATGCCATTTTCATAATCTGGCCTTCGAGGCACTGAAGCAGATCCGGCAGATAGTTCTCGGCATTGTAGCAAGGAATTATAATTGACAGTTTCATTGAGTCCCTCCATTCATATCCCTTTTACTTTGGACGCAACCATATCGGCCATGTGCGTGTAGAGCACATTTGGATATAACTCGACCGCTTTCCCGTAATATGGCCACTCTTCTTTTTCTGTGTAGGCTCCCATATGGAACCGGATGCAGAATATCTCCTCTTCGGTCAGCTGGATATGACCTGCAAGCATAATCACAGACTTATCACCATGCCCGTCCATAGTCTTATTCCTGTTATATGTCCACTCTCCGTCCTGATCGCGGACATAATCGTCACACTTGCATACATCATGTAGCAGGCCTACCAGCATAGGACTCGCTTCGCGCTGCCAATCAAGACCAACCATATCGGTCATGTTCTGGAGCTCTACTGCCACAGCCTTGCTATGTCTGAACAGATCTCCCGTCTCCTTCCCGTGAAATCTGATCGAAGCCGGTTTTGCATAATAGCCGATACTCTCCAGCCAGATGTCGCATTCCTCTGTAATCAGCGGGCATATCTCATGTAATCTCATTCCTTTACCTCCCGGGTGTGTTTATTTACAAATTCATTCAGCTCCTTGTATTGGTCGCGGTAGGTGGCGAGTTCTGCCTCGAGCTCGCTGATGCGGAGCTTTACCCATACAATCCTGTCTTTTACAGCCAGGATCACACTTTCTGATATCTCCGGATCCACCGGATCTGCCTTGACTCCCAGATCAAGGTCTTCAACCGGAATATTCTTAAGGTTTTCTCTGTTGGCAGCCTTTTTGGTCTCCTCGGCCTTCGGTTCTGCCGGCTTGTCCTTCTTCTTGTACTGTCTCTTACGCAAAGGCTCGTTGTTTCTCGTAAGGATCTCGACTATGTCCTCTTTTCCGCAGCAGTTCAGCTGTGCCAAAATAGTCAGCTGATGTGTCGGGTCCTTCGCCTCTCTGTACTCTTTGCAGATTTCCTGCTCTGTCATTTGCATATCTTCCCCTCCTTAATACATGAATTGTTTAACATAGCTGCTCAGCTTTGCTATCTTCCCGAAAATATCGCTCCAGTCAGGCCTTGATCCATCATCAGGCGCTATCATGTGCCTGATTTCATCAATCATCTGCAGAGCGTCAGTCTGTGAAGATGTTAATATATCGCCTGCTGCCGCCTGAGCTTCATTCGGGCCTGCTGCCTGTTTATCCTCTTCACCTGCTGCCTGCTTATCCTCTTCCCGTGCGTTTTCGTCCGTTTCCGTGCATTTTTCGTCCGTTTTGGGCATTTCTTGTACGTTTTCCGTTTGCACCGGTGCAATTTTCGTTTTTGCCGGTTCCACCTTCTTACTCTTGGGTTTCTGTTTGGGTTTTTCCGGTTCCGGATAATCCCTTGTGGCCATATCAGTAAGAATAAGCTTTGTAAACTCTTCCCACGATACCGTCGACTTATCCTGCGGAGCTCTTAAATTGACTACGGATATATCCGATGGCTTCATGTTGATTAGAAATCTTCCCTGTCCCGGGATCCTGATCGAATATGTCTTATCTCCATCCGGCATATAAGCCTCTTTGATATCCTCCTCGTTCGGTTCGATGTTCATCTTCTTCGCAAGCCTCATTGTTTCGGCGAAAAAGGCAGCTACATCCTCATTCTCGTCATTAAGTTCCTTTACCACAGCCGTCAGGAACTCATCCGGAACACCGGCGCTGTCTTCCATCAGGACTTCAAGATCAGATATCCTGTTCTCCTCTTCGTACTCGGCCTTTATAGTGTTTATCTCAGCCTTTGAATACTCCGGCGAGAGCTCTTCATTGATCTCGTCCGGAAGCAGGAGCATCAGAGACAGCTTCGCTGAGCCGTATCCCTCATATTTGCTTTTAAGGTGTTCGGAGTATCCGCCTATCGAGAAACGGTCATTGATCCTTATGAAGCGGCTCACTTGAGATGTATCAAGGCCGAACTCTGCCAGGGCGAACTCGTTTACGTTTGAATATGCCGAGTCCATAAGTATATGCCTTTCATCCCTTGCTCTTTTGAGCAGATATCCGATTCTGCAGAAATGCAATGCCGAGGCATTCAGTTCATTGTTGAGAGCCTTTTTCAGGCTCTCATAATCGTTCACAGTGTTTATATTGATCTGATCCATATCGTTCCTCCTATTCGGCATTTATGCGGTTTTGACCTTCTTTAAGGTCTGCTTTTCCTCTTTGCGCTTTTTAAGCTCTGCTGTATAGGTACTGAGCCAGGCATCGAAGTATTCCTGATTCGGCTTCTTGTCATAGGCTCCGTACCACTGTTTTATCGTCTCTCCCTTGATCTCGACTGTGATATATGGGATATCCGGAGTCTTTGCGTCGCGAAGGAAGAGGATAGTACTTCTTCCGGTGCTATGGCTTGACAGATACATATCGCCTCCTACGCAGTGATGAAGGATTCTTCCTTCTGTCACGATCTCGGCGGCATCTTTCGCAGGCCTTATGATGTATCCTGCTGCCGCAGCGCTGTATCTCTCCGAGAGCTTCTTGTATTTCTCCGCTATCTTCGGGAACTTCTCAAGGACTTCCTTCTTGCGCTCATCCATCTTCGCGGTTTCCGCTTCCAGCACCATCTCGTTATGTCTTCTGTGAAGCTCTCTCGGAAAAAGGATGATCTCGTTTGACAGATCATAACCTGCTGCCCGTCTCATTCTGATATAGTCGATATATTCCCCGAAGGAACCGCAGCCTTCTTCCTGTATCTTTCCTTCGATATATCTCTCGAACTTTGCAGGTGTTGTGTATTTATACACAATACCGAGGGTCTTTATCTCTGAATCGTGGCATCTGGTCAGCTGGTGCATTACATGGTTAATGTCTTCAGCACTCCATTTCTTCCCGGATAATCTTTCGAGCTGGAATATCTTAAGGAGCTGTCCGTCTCCGTAGGCTTCGATAAGTTCTTTTACTCTGTGCTTATATATCCCGAGCCTGTCCCAGTATGTTTTCTTCTCTTTCCTGTATCCGGATCCGAGCTTCCATATGAGTGAATTGGTAAGCCTCCACATCCCAGTCTTTACTATCATCTCAAAATCGGGATACTTCGAAGCTGCCTCATAATAGCGGATCACGGGGAAGTTATTCCCATTAAGGAATTCCTCTTTGATTTTGGGATCCTTCGGATCAGGAACGTACTTAAACATTGGAGTCTGTCTGATAGCCCTCCACGTGTCCGGAGTCAGGAATGCATCATCTGGCTGAGGGATGTTTCTCATTCCGCCGATATTGTGATCTATCCATCTCTCCGTATTGTTCCAGGGATCGTATACATAGTAATCCTTTTGTACCTTCTTACCGGGCCGGCAGAATATCCGGATGTACTCCATATGTGAGTATGTGGTCTTTCCGGATACGTGCATCCACTGTTCGACATCGAATACGCGGAAGACAAATTCCTCTTTCCCCATCCTCTGGCCGATCACATACCGGCCCTTTGCATTCATATAATCCTGTCTGACCTTACCGGCTGCCTTGTACTTTGTTTCATATCCGCAGTGTTCACACTTGCCGGGCTTATTATGTGCCGGTTTGATGATATGCTGCAGGGCTGCCTCAAAGGGATCCTCGCTCTTTTTCCAAAAGGCTGTATACTCTGTGCCGCAGGCTCCGCACTGGCATCTGACCAAGCTTCCCCATTTCTTGTAGTAGATGTATCCCTGTATATTGAATTGCTTTTCGGCCCACTTCTGTTCTTTTTCCGGAATAGAGCGCATATGCTCGTTCCGCTCTTCAACCTTTTCGTACATATCACCCTCCGTAATATTCCTTGATAATCTTGTGGGCCTGCTGCATATTCGGAATTCCCATAGTCACCTTGCCCGCGTTTATCTTCGCCTCTTTGATGATGTCCTTGTCTACGCTCACCTGATGCTCAAAGGAGTACTTAAGCAGTGCCCCGATGCATCCCTTAAGGTTTCTGCCCTTCCTGCGGATATTGAGGGCATATGCTTCATCAGTGCTTACGAGGTTCTCTATGTACGAGATCCAGTCGTCTATGATATTCTTCTCTTTATTGCTCTTCTTGTATTCTTCCTTTTCAACCTTAAGCTTTCCGAGGGCCGCTATGACTGAAGTGCATAATTCCTGAATGGCTCCGTCATAATAATCTTCTGCGTCTTCCCTGTCGATCCCGTTCTCTTCCGCCAGTTTTATGAGGGCTTCCTCGTCTCCCTCTTCTTTCTGACCCTGGGCGGCTTTATTGATTTCTTCCCAGCTGTCGAATTCTCCAAATGTGTCGAACATATCTCTTTCTCCTTCCTGTGCTTGCAGGTTCCGCTGTAATCACAGCAGAATACAAAAGCTTTAATGGTCAGATTTGGCCGGAGCTTCCCGTACTCGCAGCCTTTACATTGCGCTCCTGTCATTTTCTCTCCTTTGAGCCAATATCCTGAATGGCCTGCATACCTTGTCCCACTCCGACATCATCTGTGCTGCTGAGGCTTTACTTGAATGGATGTCGGTCTTTGCTTTTTCGTAGGAACACACTATGATATACTGTTTCAGTGTTGTCTTCTGTCCTATTCCCATATGTCTTAAGCATACGTCAATGGTTCCCCGGGTGGTGCCTATAAGCTCCGGGATCCTGTTCCTCGGTATATTTCTGCCTACGATGCTGCCATCAGGGGCGTATATGTCGTATTTGTACAGAAAACCCATCTTTTTTTCTCCCTTAAGGGCTTAAGCAGGTTAATCTCTCTGCTGGGGGGCATGACTGACTTCCCGCTTAAGCCCAAGCGTGATACAAATAGTACCGGCAGTTTCTTTCGGGCGGCGGGGCTCCCGCCCTGGTGTTTCAACCTGTATCCAATCGGTTTAGGGTTTAACCGTTCGGATCATAACCATGAGCGGCCGAATATCTCCATGAATTCTTCCCTTGTGTGGGTCTTCTCGTATTCGGCCTGTGCCCAGCGCTTAATATAATCGCCGTAGTCGTTCTTATCCTCCGAGTGGACGGCATCCTTGTTCCCCATCTGATCGCCTCTGTGATGGTGTGCGCACAGGTTTATCAGGAATCCGTATCTGTCCGACTGAGAGTGGTTGCAGCCGTAATAGATATGGTGCGCTTCCAGATGCTTGTGATACCTCGGATATCTTTCAAGCCTCGCACACAAGAAGCATTCTCCGTCCGCCTGGGGGAATATCGATCTGGCTCTCTTCTTCATGCTTCCTGTACTTCCGTCTCCGTATTTGCGATCTTAAGCTTGAAGGTAAGCTTCTGCGAGAGCGACAGGCTGTACTTCTTGCTTCCGGATGCAAAGCTCAGGGAATCTATGGTTGTCTCGCCCATAAGCTTCCCTCCTGTCCTGAGAAGCTCCTTGATAACCTTCTCCTTGTCATCGGTAGCGTCGTCGGGGAATCTCTCGTCAAGCATCCCTTCAAGGTTCCCGAATGCCATGTTACGCTTGCGGAGCAAGGTAGCAACATCACAGTCGCATTCACTCGCTGCTATCCTGTCAAGATCCTCGTTCGTGTAGGCCTTATCCTCGGATACCTGCAGTATCCGCATCTGGCCACAATACTTACATACTCCGTTTACTGTTTTCATTTCTTCTCCTTTTCTGTCTGTTTTTCTCTTTCGATCTCACTCTTAAGCCATATGGTATAAGAGCCAAGATCCGCGTTTACTTCGTCAATGGTTAGGCCCCGGGTTGTCTCTATGCTTTCGAGCTGCCTGTACAGGTCTGCGTGTGTGATATCAGCTCCGCCCTTTTTGAAATCCTGTTCTCTCCATCTGTCGAGCCATCCGTTTGTCCTGATGGACTGCATCCAGCCGTGATCCGAGTGGATCCTGACTGAACAGTTACGCGTAAAGCATTTGAAGGCGTCTATGATGGCCATTAGTTCGAGACTGTGCGGAGTGCATTCATCAATCCGCTTCCTTAAGGTCTTTGTTCCTGTCTGTCCGGACGCCGTGGTCGCTTCCAGGACTGCTATGTATGAACCCGGACCCGCTCTCGGAGCTTTTCGGGATATTGTGATATAAATGTCTGCCGTTTCCATCTATCCGCCTCCGATCTTGATCATGGTGTAGGTCTGATACGGGTAACCCGTTACCGGATTGAACCCCGTACATACCGACTCAGTGTCGATGTAATATCCTTTAATCGGTTTTGGTGCCTTTCTGAAGGACGCTGAGGATATTACTTTCTTCTTAGGCTCCGGGATGATGAGATTCCTTGACCTTGAATATCTTTCCTTACAGGCTGCTTCAGGATCTCCGAATGTCTTTTTGGTCTCCTTGATCAGGTAATCGGCCAGAGCTCTGTAGTCTCCCGAATCATCCAGGGGCGTGAAGTGTACCCTGCCCGGCCTCCACTGCTCCTGCAGCAGGGTAACCGTATCCGGAATCATATTGATGATCAGGTGATGATGGATAGCCTTGTTCAGGTATTCGGTCACTGCTATCCATTTGAGCTCGTATCCTCTTTTCCTGTATGCACCCTTCATCCTCCGGAGGAAGTTGACGAGCTCCTTCTTTGAGTCCTCTGCGGAAAGTCTATTCTCCTGTTTGTATGTCAATGTACAGTGCAGGTCTCCGGCTTTGAAGTTATTGTTTATGATCCTCCTTAACCTCTTACAGGCATTTATGTAATTCTGGTTCCTGATCTCTTCCGGAGTCCTTTTCCTTTTGGGTTGTCTCTTGCATCCCGGAGCCCCATATCTCCCTGTGTGATATTTTTCAACATCTATCACGGAGAGCATCTTGTAGGTCACTTCTACATACATATGAGACTCCTATGGTCGTAAGTTTAATATCCTTATCAAGCCTTAACGGCAGCCCCCGAAAACTATCCCGAACCGCCTATTTTGCTTGACTTTTACGACATTTTTCTGTATTATATTTATGTGGTTGTTGCTTACATAGGTCGTAAGTATTGAGGCGTCGGATTTGATCCGGCGTCTTTTATTTATGCCGGTGACTGAGCATGCTTATGATCTGGTCGGGTGTCAGCCCCTCTGTCAGCTCCTCATAAGCTCCAAGAGCATCGACTATCGGGCCGAACATACTCGTGCTGATCCTGTCGCTCTCTATCCGGATATCTGCTCCGTTCTCAAGGTTAATCCGATAGGATCCGGACGGATTCTTCCGCGTGAAGCGGGGGATGATACAGCTCTTCAGCTTGTTTCTCTGCATAACGTCATTCATGAATATGGATCCTCCTCGTCGTCATTGAACGTGTTGATAGTCATGACCATCTCGTCATTGTTATTTCCATATATTATTGTTGCGAGATTGTTTATGTCCCGGAGATCTCCTACAAATACAGTTACGTTCCTTCCGGCCTTATCCTTGATGTTTACTGCATATCCCTTCATTATTCCACTTCCCTCCCGAATGTTTTCCAGTTGTCGCGGAGCCATCTGCTCGGTTTGGTATATCCCATCTCCCTCAGATTCCTGCGCGCTACTTCCCTGTCAATCTTCCTGGTGTGAATCCTGATCGATGTCTGTTTCTTTTTTGCCTTCTGCGCCATCTTCTTCTCCTTTCGATTTCTTCCACTATTTCTATGGTCACGTGATACAGCACCATGGCCACGGCGATCACAAGCATTGTGAACACTATAAAGAATTCAATAGTAATAATATCCATCAGAGCCCCCTTCTTTCTTCTGCCGGTACCCGGAGCGCATCATAGATAAGTCTCAGCTGACTCACCTTCAGATACTCCATCTGTCTTAAGGCCTTGCAAAGCGTAGAGACAGGTATCTTTGTAGCTCTTGCAAGATCCGCTTTCTTCATATCTCTTCTTGCGAGATACAGTGTTACCGTTTCGAAGATCGCCTGATCCTTCTCATTTCTCTTCCCAAGATTTGTTTTTGGCATGTTTCCCCCTTTCCGTTGCACCGGTGCAACTTTGATTATTTTGTCAGTTCCTCGAAGCCGAATACGCAATAGCCTTCCTTCAGACCGTATCCGGTTACTACGAAGGTTATCCGGAAGACCATCTCCTCCAGTGTGCGATACATCTCCTTCGCTTCACCGTTCCCGGCTTCGATCGGTTCTCCCTGGTCATTAACAACCGTGAACATGACTTCATCTCCGCGCTGGAATGATCTGTCGTTGTTCCTGACCTCGAATCTCTTAGCGCCCCGCAGGATCTCACCTACGTAGCGGCTGTTTAATTTAAGGATGTGAGTGTGAATCATAAGGTACTTTCATCTCCTTTGTTGGTATAATCTGGACTTCCATGTTATAATCTCCGTAAAGTAAACTCGTGGTCTAAAAATAGTGTACCCCATGTACCCCATGTGGGGTTATAACCCATGGGGTACAGTCCAAACTCGTGCTGTGTACCCGATGTACCTGATGTACCCGATGTGGATCAGCTGAAAGCGGTAGGATCCAG
>JAFSYI010000078.1 GCA_017450065.1 Lachnospiraceae bacterium | reverse complement strand
GGATGAACTTGATATAATCGAGTATTATCAGCAGCCGGGTAAATCACATCATCTGTCAGAGATTACCGAAAAGCAGCGTGGTCTCTACGAGATGATGGGTGTAGTTGCTCCGACATAGATATAAAATGTCGGGAGTTCAGGATTAACGCTTTTGATCTCGTCATCCCATGCCGCCTCATGCTTGGAGATTATCTCTTCTCTTGCATCCTTAAGGCTGTCCGCAAGACCCTTGTGATCTTTGGCATACTCGTCATCAACAAGCAGGTATCCGAAAGTATGCTTGATCAGCGGAACAGAGCCATCTCCCCATTCATATTTACTGTCCTTGTGCATGACAAGAACAGGGGGCTCACCCGGCTCCTTGGCTTTTTCCTTCTTTGTCTTCTTTTTCTTGGATTGCTCCGGCTTCTCATCAGCATTATCTTGCTCGCCGGCAGCACTTACCTTATCCTTCAGTTTGTCGGAAATGTCGCTGCTATCATTCCCGCTTCCTTGGCAACCTGCAAGAAGCATTGACGCTATAAGGAAAATGATGATCGTTGAAAGTGATTTTCTCTTCATTTAAGGTATTCCTCCGTGTATAATACATGGTCGCTCCCCAATAGAATCGCTTCGCCTATCTACATTTAATGGTCAAGCTGTGATTCAGCGATCCATCCCATTTCTGTCACTCCGGAATTCGAATATATGACCTTCACCCATGTTTTGCCCTTGAAATCCACGGCGTTCATGCGATAAACCTCTAACTGTTCGCCGGTCGGAACCTTGCATATAACGTCGTATTCGGTACCCGGACCTGTGCGCATATTTGCATAACCGTCCGAAGATTCTACATATCGGAAATACTCCGGGATAACCTCGTCCCTGGGGCCTTCATTAGCCTCATACCTTGGCTCATAACCGTTGGGGAGTTCGACATCTGCCAGCTTCTTGGCTTCGGGAAGCTGTACAGGCTTGGTCTTCGGAAGGAGCTTTTTATATTCGGCTTCAGACAGCCAGTCCTCATATTCACCTATCCATACAGGCATATCAGCGTATGGATCCTCCTGGAGCCTTGCTGCTATCTCATCATACTCCGGGCCGCTAAAATCACGGTGGCAGAATGTATAGTACTCCCCTCGGGATTCTTCAAAATCTTCATAATATCCGGCAAGCCCTGAATCATACGAATACCATGATGTGCCAGGAAATTCCGAAGTCTCCGGAGCATACTGCTTAAGGATACCTCCGGGGTACAGGGTTACCTCATCGCCGACGGACGCAAAATAGAAACGCTGCACTTTATCCGCGAAATAACTGTATATCTCAACTATATCCTTACCCAAAGTGATGATCATCTCATCCGTGCCGTTGGAATCAACATCATAATATACATATCCGACGTCATACGGCGATGTCTCATCCGGCCAGCCACGCTCTAGAAGAGGCTCCCTGAATCCGAAAATATGCTCGATCTGATCTTGTGTGTAATGCCGATCCTGCGTTTCTTTATACGCATACAGCAGATCATCGAAAGAGTCAAACCTGTACATATATAAAGCATAATCTTTTTCTTCTTTCT
>JAFSYI010000009.1 GCA_017450065.1 Lachnospiraceae bacterium | reverse complement strand
TGCAAACGTGTAGGTCAGTATGCTCACTATAAGGGCAAGGATCATATTGATCTCAAGATTACGAAAAAGCCTGAATGAACGAACCTTCCGGTTTGGATCAAGGAAGGAAAGCAGATACAGGACCATGAGAAATCCCAGCGATGATATTTCAAAATAGGTCTTAGGTGGTATTGAATACATATCAACTATTCCATTTTGATTTTAAACATTCATAATTACAACTTTCCGAATCTTGCCTCATAGGCCGCAATCGTTGCATCCTTGTCTGCAACTTCCTGCTTAAGAGCATTATTCTCCTTCTCCATGAGTGCCTTGCCCTCAGAAAAACCCTCTGCATGACCCTTATCATAACTTATCTTCTTCTCGCTTTCGATATGAAAATCTTTATCATAGTCCGTAAGGAATGAATCGGTATAGGCGGCCTTGTTGGATACAAGAAATCTCTTGATAACAAAGCTGTCCGGCATGTCTTCAAGTGTTTTTGTTATAGCTTTTCTTACTGACATTTGCTTACTGTACCTCCTCTCGGTCTCTATCGTCCATGCGTATTCATAGAGCGGTCTGCACTTCTCGAGAAGCTCACGGTTATGTCCGTAGTTGATATTTAACATTGTAGTGTTAACCGATACATCCGCTTCCATTCCCTTAAACCTTTCCGGAAACAAATCGCTTAATTTAAGTACTGTTTTCTCCGGTTCATCTGTTGTTCCGTTGTAGAACACCAGCAGTTTGGGAAACGGTATTGTTATAGGCGCACTGCTGTATTTATCCAGATTATTTTCCGCCAAATACTTCTTGTACAGGCTTGCGGTATATTCAAGCTGGCGAAGCGGCATATTCGGATTGAACGTGCTCTGGTGCTCATAAAGGCTCATAACGGAATCGAGAATAAATGAAACATCATTCTTAACTCCCATAAACAGTGCCTCTTCAAGAGTGTTAAACTCGATCACGTCCGGATCCTGGTAATCAGATCCGTTCACTGCATTGTACAGCGACAGTGTCCACTGCCGGTTCTGCTGTCTCCCGAATATAAGGCAGAACAAAGTGTCCTTGCGCTTGCGGTTAACAATATTCCATTTTCTTCTGAATCTCAATAGCTATTCTCCTTTCATTATAAAACGATTAATGAATCCTTTGCAATGGTATCTGTGGCGAAATGCCTGATCTGTTCACACGAATTGTGAATCTGATATGCCATTTGCTATGTGCCAAGAACATAACACATACAGAAGAAAAAATCAAATAAAAAGAGACGGTTAATCAATTATCACATTTTGTAATTATTTCAGTTATCCGATTCTATTATCTTGGACATTATATATGGTATAGCTTCAATCGTATCGCTTGCAACCATACTAATGCTTCCGAACTTTGCCTCGGCCGCCTCCCCCGCTGCTCCGTTTATGTATGCAGCAACAGCAGTTGCAAAGCATGCGTCATTTTTCGTCTTGGTATCATTGTTTCCTATCATATAAGAAGTAACCGCTGCAAGTATACCAGATAGAACATCTCCGCTTCCTGCGGTTGCCATTCCAGGACAGCCTTTATCAGTTATGTAAACCTCTTTTCCATCTGTAACAATAGTCGAAGGTCCCTTGAGTAATACGACCGAACCGGTTCTTGCGGCGTATTTCCCTGCGATTCCAATCGGATCCTCAAGTATTTCGGATATTTCCATACCCGTCAGCCTTGAAAACTCCTTGATGTGAGGAGTGAGTATAATACTGCGAGGTTTTGGTTCTTGACCGTTTAAGTCAATTCGCGATAACAACGTAAGTCCGTCTGCATCGATTATTAGATTTCCCGTATACTTTGTAAGCAGGTGTCTCAGAATACCGGCTGCTCCGTCACCTGTTCCGATACCCATTCCAAAAGCAACTGTTTTGACATTTGAGATAAGCTCGTCTATTTCAACGGGGTTATATGCTACTTCTGAATTGAATGCCTTGGCATCACACATTTTGGCAGTATCTGAACCATCTGTTCCGTTGGTTGACATAACTCTATTTGCGGTCGACAACGGGAAGATCGTACTTTCCAAAATAT
This sequence comes from Lachnospiraceae bacterium, assembly GCA_017450065.1. Classification (GTDB taxonomy): domain Bacteria; phylum Bacillota; class Clostridia; order Lachnospirales; family Lachnospiraceae; genus UBA2868. The sequence goes on along the minus strand of JAFSYI010000009.1, from coordinate 5,795 downwards.
GACTCGCAACGTCATGCACCAGATCACCCGGAAGTGCCACCTTTACTACACCTGCTCCGCTCCTCATAGCGGCGTTCGCAAGGTATGCAAGCCTTATGGCTCCGCTGTACCGTGTACTACCTCCTATGAGTGCAATATATCCGTATGTCCCCTTGTTGGAATAATTCTTTCTGATGCCGAGGGCGTCTGCGACGTCGCCTTCTTCGATCAGCTTATAAGGCTGAACCTGTGGGATTATCCCTATATCAACATTTACTTTGTCCTTTATCACATCTTTGGCCATATTTAGGAAATGCCCGGTTTTGTATGATCCGACCGAAACGGTCAAATCCGAATGAACACAGCAGGATGACATTCCCGTATCCCCGTTAAGACCGCTGTTTATATCTACACTTACGATATATGCTCCGCTGCTGTTGATACTTTCAATTACATCTGCAAGATCAGCTCTTACTTCACCTTTAAATCCGGTTCCGAGGAGACAATCTACTACCATGGAGTACCGGGCAAGATCGATCTTTTTGTCCGAGCATTTTTCGGAATCCACCTCCGGATTTTGCAAATGTATGTTTTTGACCCCCGAATCCACACATTTATCATAATAGTATTTCCCATCCCGGGAATACCTGTCGTATACACATATTATGGTGCAGTCAATTCCGGCCTCATTAAGGCACAGACCGAGAGCATAACCATCTCCGGCATTGTTCTCGCTACCGCATACTATGGCAACCGGAGCTTTCCACGACACAGCTTCAAACACACCACGGGCTGCCCGCATCATAAGCTCAGCACCTGCCAAGCCTGCTGCAATAGTCGCTGCATCACTTTTTCTCATATTGTCCACAGACAAAATATCTATCATTATTTTCTACCCTTGCCTATTGAAGGCCACTCCAGTAGAGACTCACTTCTCAATGATCCTGTTTCCATACATAAAGAGACGGCTCCGATAAACAAACTCTGAAAATCGGAACCGTCTCTTTCATTTACATATACAAACTACTCTAATCCGAGTCTGGAAGCATTTAATGCGCTCATCTGCATCTGCATGTCGAGGATTCCTGCAAAATCCTTCGTCTCACCCATAGCAAGAGGATTAACATTCTCATCGTCCACAAGATCACTGAAATCCGTCTTCGATGCAAGCACATCATCCTCTATCGGCTCGATCTTGTTAAGCGATGCCCGATCGACTCTGTTTGTATTGTAGACGTATGGCATCGGAGCCGCCATACTAACTGCACCAACCTGCATTTTCAATGCCTTTCTGTAAATAATTACTATACATCCGTTTGGATTTGTGACAATTATACCACTTTAAACCTTGAATTACAACAGCCTATTTTGGGTCTTCCGTAACGGTTACCGGCATCTCATTAGCCTTCTGTATAACTGCTGTCAGATCACGGTATACCCTGTATGAAAGCATTTCCTTGTCCTGTTCCTTACAACTGAACGCAACCCTCAAAGTAGCATTTCCTATTTTTCCGGTGATAGCATTCTTCTGGGGAAGTTTTGATACACCCCAGTACTGAGGCGTCCCGATGATCTCGGGAAACTTCTCGGGAAGACCTTTGATGCCTTCCTTGATCTTCTGCTCGGCATCCTCGAGGACGATTCCTGTTATCAGGTCGATATCAACGATAACAACGGAATCTTCGCGACTCTGGTTGATAAGTTGTTTTATCTGGCTGTTATTGATGATCCTGATGTCTTTTGTATTGTCATCCATAAGCTTGGTCGTCCTCATGCTTATATCAGTTACAATACCGCGAAAATCATCGATAACGACCACATCACCTATGGTAAAATCGCCCTCAAAGATTATAAACAGTCCTGCAAGCACATCAGCGATAAGGCTATTGGCACCAAGTGTGAACGCAAGAGCTGTGACACCGACACCTCCTATCAATGTCGTCGTCTCAACTCCCAACATCGAAAGTGTATAGATTATCATCACAATCGCTCCGATGTAGGCTGTTCCGCTGTTTATCAGCTTGGCTATAGTCTGTCCTTTTGGACTTAGGAATCCGGAAAGTCTGACGCAGATGATATCGATAAGTTCCTGTGCGGCAAAAACAACCGAGATCAGCATCACACAAGTTGTGACCGTTACTACGCTGACTCCCCTTACCCATGTTCCGCGCACAACGTTATATGTAAGTCCGGTGGGATTTCCTTTGGAAATAAAGTACAGTATCGCCGAAAGTACAAATACCGAGAGCATGAATTCCCGCATAAACTCCCAAACCTGCGGATACTCATTTCTTTCCGGCAGGCTCGCGCCTCCTTTTATATACTCATTCCTCTGATAATCATACAGTTTTACACTGATTGGCCTGTATATGGAAAATGTCATTACAAGAAGCAGCACAATGAACAGAATTATAACGCCCACAAGGAATACAAGCATGGGAAGGTCTTCGCTTCCTGTTACGACAAAACAATTATCATATTCAAATACAGATGAATAGCACTTGTTTCCTTCAAAATTAACAACGCCTTCATATCCGTCATAGAAATACTGTGACAGTACGCCGTGCTCTTCAGCCTTATCTCCGACCCAGTTGGCATATGATCCGCCGATGATCTTATGATCACCCTCGTTTTCAATGATAACGATATGCATTGTATCAAGAAGATCTGTATCCCTTATGACCTCTTCCATCCTGGTATCGGCAAGGAGTTCTTCAAGCTGGTTTGGATCTACTCTCAGTTCCACAAGACCCGAAACAGCTCCGTCTTTATCCGTTATCCACTTACGATATATCCTGTCGGTATCCGACTCCTCCGCTCTTGTAAGTTCTAGTGTACCAATATCATTACCATCACTGTCGGTCAGAGTAGCAACGGATCCGGTGCGCTTTCCGGTCTCCACAGACAGATGTGGCTGGTTGGATGCAACAAGATTTCCCTTATTGTCATATACTGACAGTATTTTGCCACCAAGTGCATTACACAACTCATCAAGATAATTCATGCCGGAAAGCGTGGGATTATCCGAGATAAGCTTAGCAGTGGTTTCCAGACGCTTGTCATACATGCTGTCAAACTCTTCTTCTATTTTCGCACCTCTGTCAGCCTCCTCACTGATAACATTTTTAAGATATTCTGCTTCATTTTCCGCTGCAATGGCACTCTGGTTAACAACACTTAACAGCTGGATAAGCAATATGGACGTAAACAACAGAAGGGCTGCAACAAAAAAGGCCGAAGCACCCCTTGCTCGTGCTAAATGAATCCTGTCCTGTGCCGGAATCTCTTCATCCACGGGATGATACAGTCTGGTCCTGTACAAGCTAAGTCCGAGAAGGACCGAAAGCGAGGTGCACAAAAACCACAGGCTCCAGCTTCTCTTGTGACCGAATCTTACCATGTCTGAGACCTTAACCGCATAAATGACAAAATCATCATTATTTGAGTATGCAGCACTGTATAACAGATAGCTCCATGAAGGGATCAGCGAAGTGCCCGCATTTCTTTTGACGCGCATAGCTACGCCCTTTTCATTATTTACAGCTTGTGCCTTAAGTGTTTCGGGTTGTAGTCTTCCGGTCTCAAGCATATAGGAGACCATATCTTTGACCCGCTCTCCCTGCTCATCATCAGGGCATACCGAAAGTTCACCTTCATGAATAACAAGTATATGTCCCTGAAGACCGGCATGAAGCGATCTCATGAAAACATCATCATTTTCATGTATGGACATACGCGAATCCTTCTGCTGTCCGTGAAAAACAAGCATAAGAACACGTCCGTCAGGCAGATGATGCGAACTTGTTATAACATCACTGTCATCCTGTCTTACCGTAACACCCGCTCCCTCATCAACAATCCGCGCTTCTTTGGCTCCAAGAATATCTGCAATATACTTAAGCCTGTCACTCTCGTTAGTATGTGTACTGTCTGATGTATATATTATGGTGGCCAGGTCCGCGCGTTTTTCATAGTCACGGTTCTGCCACCACTCCCACCACTGGGAATTCTCACGAATGTAATTATCATAGAGCCTCGGATAATCATCCAGTCTCTGGGTTATGAACGCTGTCCTGTTTGCGGCGTTCATGGCTGCACGAAGATTCATAATAATCAGCAGGAACAATAATGCTCCTACTACAAAGCGTGCCAAGAGCCTGACAATAAATCTCTTTTTTGCCGAGTTAGTAAAAAAGCTGCGAATGCTCATAATGTTACTGATTCCTTTGGTCTTAAAATATTTCAACCGCTACGGACTAATCATACCATTCATATGTTTTATCATCAATCGAAAGATCAGATTTTTCGTATTTTTAACATAATTATCCGCCTCAATATATAGCGGTTAATGCCTAGTAATTGAAAACGCAACCTTCATTTGATATATTATCCGTAATCATAATCTTCCGTTGTTTACAGAGTGTCATATGAATAAGAATAATTCCGTTACAATTGATGAAAAAACGCCACTTCTCATGCTGGCCGGGCCAATGTTTCTGGAGCTGTTGCTTAATACCATGCTCAATAACGTTGATACGCTTATGCTCAGTCACTATGACGAGTATGCTGTCGGGGCAGTGGGAAATGCCAACACCATAATGTTCATGATGAACATTTTATTCAATATTATCGCAACCGCCACAAGCGTGGTCGTTGCTCAGTACCTGGGCGCCAAACAGTACGACAGCATGAACATGATCTATACTCTTGCGGTCACAGTAAATCTTGCCTTCGGTGTCATACTTAGCGGAACGTTCTGTCTGGCAAATCCACTGATCATGAGATTCCTTCATGTATCTGACGAAATGCGTCCATACTCCATGATCTATATTTACATCGTAGGAGGCGGCGGATTTCTTACCGCAGTATTTAACGTCATGCTGCAGATACTAAGGTGTAACGGATACACCAAGATCGGCATGTGGGTCTCTCTTGCAATAAATGTGGTCAATATCGGAGGCAATTATCTGTTCTTGTATGGACCTCTGAAGTTTCTTAATATGGGAGTTTCCGGCGTAGCCTTTTCCACGGTTTTTGCAAGGCTCCTTGCGGTGTCGGCTCTTCTTATTTTCTTTTTTGCCACAGGAACAGGACGCCTCTCTGTGCGACTGCTTCGCCCATTTCCGGGAAAGCTTCTCGGGAAAATGATAAAGATCGGCCTGCCGTCAGCCGGCGAAAACCTGACATATAATCTGTATCAGACTACCCTTCTCTCATTTGTGAACGGAATGGGAAATGATTCGGTGAACGCAAGAGCCTACTGCAATTCCCTTATTGCCTTTGCTATGATTTTTTCTAATGCCGCCGCTATGTCAACCCAGATAATAACCGGACATCTCGTGGGCGCCGGAAAGACTGACGAGGCTTATAAAAGAGTGTTTAAGACCCTCCGGGTCTCACTTCCCATAACTATCGCACTATCCTCGGCAAATGCAATGCTCTGCCCGTATACCCTCAGTTTTTTTACCGGCAACGAGAATGTCATAGCTCTTGGACAGATGATAATGATAGTGGATATATTTGTTGAGACCGGAAGATGCCTTAACATGACATTTGTCAACAGTCTCAAAGCCGCCGGATCATATGTATTTCCCCTCATCATGGGAATAGTGTGTAATTGGGGGCTGGGACTGACAACAGGATATATACTCGGATGTGCTCTCGGTGTGGGAGTAGCCGGAATATTTGCGGGAACAGCCACCGATGAATGTATCAGGGGGCTCATCGTTATGTACTACTGGTACAAAAAGAAATGGCTTGGAAAATCAGTGGTGGACAGGTCTCATTAGATGCTGAAAATGATTTTCAATTAATTA
>JAFSYI010000077.1 GCA_017450065.1 Lachnospiraceae bacterium | reverse complement strand
CGTTCTTAAAAATTTACTTTTGAAATGACGCCATAAGATTCTTTCACTCGCTTCGCTCATGCCTTCCTCTTATGACTATTTCAGGGATGGTTTATACTATTAGATTGTCAAGGTTCGGTTGCTTCAGTTTTTTTAGAAGTCAAACGGAGAAGGAGGGATTTGAACCCTCGCGCCGCTATTAACGACCTACTCCCTTTCCAGGGGAGCCCCTTCAGCCGCTTGGGTACTTCTCCATGTTCATACGCTCAAACGCATGAGACCCAATTCAACTGAAACAAATCAATATTTAATTGAATACTTACGTATTCAGCGGAGAGGATGGGATTCGAACCCATGTGCCCGTGAAGGCAAACGGTTTTCAAGACCGCCTCGTTATGACCACTTCGATACCTCTCCCCGGTCGTTGATTACCCATTATTTTACGCCGACCTGTTTCTCGTCAGCGCAAGAAATATAATATCAAAGGAAAATACTAATGTCAACCACTTTTTTATTAAAAAACAATGATATTTAAAACAGTCCTCAAATCCCCCGTTTCAGGAGGGCCTGAGCCACTATCATATCCTCCGGTGTAGTGATCTTGATATTTCGATATGAACCTTCAGATACATGAACGGGAAGACTTCCGAAATGTTCCATTACCATTGCATCATCGGTTATATTAAGATTCTTATCGACTTTAACCATATCTCCTGAAGCATCGCCGGATATGTTCTCCCCGCCGGACCCGGTACCGCTTTTCTGTTTCATATACGTATCCATCCGCTCATACGCTTCCAGTATTTCTTTGTAACCAAACACCTGCGGCGTCTGCATCATCCACACGCGGCTTCTGTCGGGCGTATCTACAGTGATACCATCACCGTCAACGACTTTTATCGTATCCTTTACCGGCATTGATACTATTGCCGTTCCATATCGTATGACCGTTTCATATGCCCTCTTTAATATTTCATCATCCGCAAAAGGTCTCGCTCCGTCATGAATAAAAATATAGTCGCATTCACCTGCAGCCCGCAACCCGCACAGCACGGAATCGTACCTTTCGGCACCTCCTCCGACTATGCTTTTTACCTTTGATATATTGTACTTATCAACGATCTCTTCTTTAATGTATGAGAAGTCGGCTTCGCAGGCCACTATCACTATCTCATCAAGGAAACTGTCCTGGAAGGACTTAAGGCAATAATAAAGGACCGGTTTGCCGTCAAGCAGCATATACTGCTTTGGTATATCCGATCCCATCCGCTTTCCTTTACCTGCCGACAACACGATCGCGGTACATTTATGACCCATTTTGTTTCTCATTTTAACATCCTCCCGGTTCACCGGTCACCGAGCCTTAAATTTGGTACAGCATTGAGCGTCAGGCCGCTCCTGACTCCCTTTATATACTCATAATACCCGGCGACACCTATCATGGCTGCATTGTCCGTACAGAATACGGGCGATGGATAGTACAGTTCTATTCCTTTTTTTTCGCAGGCCTCCTTCATGGCTGATCTGAGAGCGGAATTGCTGGCCACGCCTCCCGCGAGGGCAAATTTCTTAAATCCGTATGCATCAAGCGCATTCATTGAATGCTCTACAAGGACATCGGTCACAGCCTTCTGAAATGAGGCTGCCACATCGGCAACAGCTATCTCACGGCCTGCCATTTTCTCCGAATTAAGATAATTAAGCACTGCCGATTTAAGGCCACTGAACGAAAAATCATATTCACCGTCCCTTACCCTGGCCCGCGGGAATTCTACCGCCTCTGCATTTCCTTCCTTTGACACCTTATCTATCTTGGGTCCGCCGGGATATCCAAGACCTATTGCTCTTGCCACCTTGTCAAAAGCCTCTCCCGCTGCATCGTCCCTTGTCCTTCCGAGTATTTCATATACGCCGTAATCAGCCACCTTCACCAGATGTGTATGGCCTCCCGAAACCACAAGAGAAACAAAGGGCGGTTCAAGCTCTTTATGCTCTATGTAATTGGCACAGATGTGTCCCTCAATATGATGCACGCCGACAAGAGGAATACCGGTCGCAAAGCTTATTGCCTTGGCCTCGGCTACGCCTACGAGCAGCGCTCCGACCAGTCCCGGGCCGTAGGTCACGGCTATGGCATCGATGTTATCAAGGCTGACTTTTGCTTCTTTTAACGCCTGCTCTATAACCTGGTTTATCTTCTCTATATGCTTTCTTGATGCTATCTCGGGAACCACGCCTCCATAAAGTGTATGGATATCGATCTGCGAAGATATGATATTGGACATAACCTCACGTCCGTTTCTTACAACCGACGCCGCTGTTTCATCACATGAACTCTCGATCGCAAGTACCAGTATATCTTCAGTTGACTGTCCGTCCCTTAACTCTTTTGCTTCCAATCCCTGTCACCTTTATCAACAACCACCCGGTCATTTGTAATTATCTTCATCATAGATGCGCCAGCCGAATATCTTCCAGTGGCCGGTATCATCCCTTCTAAGAAGGAATTCTTCCTGTGTCGCAACCATCCTGGTGCCTTCCCTTACAGTGAAAACACACATTGCCTTAGACCACTCATCACCCTCGTAGTCATAATAATCTATGTCCGTTGCACTCGATACCGAGTAACTGGAGATAACCCTGTCATTGCTTTTAAATATATCCACATCCGCCTTCAGCATGTTAAGATATTCATCATCAGACTGCTGTGCCCTGAGCTCATCATCCAGTAATTCGCGTGATTTTACCGCCATCTGACTGAGCTGTTCATCCGTATATATCTCGCTGTAGAAGCACCTTGTGATCTCACTGTAATACTTAAGGACTTCCTTCGGAGTGGAGGGATAATTATTCTCAAGGTTTCTGGCAAGTACCTCCTCCACCGGCGAAAGCACTGTCGGTGTAGCTCTGTCCGGCTTGTTCCTGAGTGCAAGCATGGCAAAGCCGCCGACCACTATTCCGGCCAGAATAATGAGGATCACCGCTCGTTTGATCCCTTCGTTATTCTTTTTACGTTTCCTGCGTTTTGCCATTACGATCTCCCAAGATCCGTCTGTCCGGTAAAGGCTCATCCACCGTTCCGGTTCTGTTCACCCTGCTCTTCATCCTCGAAGGCAAGAGTAATACTGCGGCCATCCTTTGCCACATGAGTATTCTTAAATATTTTCCGCGCTGCACCTTCGAAATTCTTCGGATATGACAACGACGGACTGTAATGTGTAAGCCACAACTCCTTAACCCCGGCCTTCCTGGCTATTTCAGCCGCTTCATAAAAAGTCATGTGCTTATGCTCTTTTGCCTTATCTTCCATGCCGGGTTCGCCGTACATTCCCTCGCATATGAACAGATCCGAATCCATTGCATTGTCAACGATAAGATCCGTTGGTCTTGTATCTGTGCAATATGTCAGCTTGATACCTTTTCTCGGCGGCCCCAAAACCATATCCGGTGTCAGGGTTCTGCCTTCATATTCGATCTTCTCGCCCTTCTGGAGCGGATTCCAGTATTGTAAAGGTATATCTGCTGCCCTGGCTGCTTCAACCGAGAATTTCCCTGCACGGTCTATATATATGCTGTATCCGTAGCAGGTCACATTATGATTTACACGGAAGGCTTTGAGCACATAACCATCCATACGTATTTCATCTTCCTGTCCGGATATTTCACGGAAATTTATTTCAAAGGGAAGCTCCGGAGCTATCACGCGAAGTGAACTGACTACTCTTTCAAGCCCTTTGGGTCCTATCATGGTAAGCGGTTCCGTTCTGTCCGAATTACCCATCGAAAGGAGCATACCGGGAAGTCCGCTGATATGATCCGCATGGTAATGAGTAAAGCAGATCACGTCTATCGGGTTGGGACTCCATCCCTTCTCTTTCATTGCGATCTGTGTTCCTTCGCCACAGTCTATCAATATGCTGCTGCCATTATACCGCATCATGAGCGAGGTCAGCCATCTGTATGGCAGGGGCATCATGCCGCCGGTGCCGAGAAGACATACATCCAGCATTCTTATTAAGTCCTTTTCTCCACGCTCATCACATCATTTCCCGTGAAACACGTTCCAATCAGTTTGGAAATCCGCCTATTTATGAAAATTCTGCGTTTGCGTTTATCTTCCAAAGTATGACTTTCTGAATGCAAACAAGGAAATGCATTCAGAAATCATGCGTTCCGCATGACACGCCTCTGCTTTCAGCAGAGCCTGGTCCAGTACGAATACCGAATTTCTGATGAAATTCGCTATTCTATAATCTTGTGGTCAATACCACATTTAAGGTGATCTACAGGTTGTTCCGTGCTTTGCGGTTCCACATGATAAGTGCATCTTCACGTGGATTTTCGTAGAAATTCTTACGTTTTCCTTCCACAGTAAACCCAAGGGATTCATACAGCGATATTGCCGCAAGATTAGACTCCCTTACTTCAAGAGTAAAGCGTTCACCGCCTGCTGCCCGGGCTTTTTCCATGGCTGCTTTCACAAGGCGTTTACCTATGCCTTTTCCACGGTATGCCTCTTTCACCTGAACGTTTGTTATATCCACATCTCCGACTATGTTATGAAATACGGCACAACCCACTATCATATCACCGCTTTTTGCCACGATACAGCCTCTGTCCGGTTGATCAAGCAGGTCTTCGAAGTCTCTGAGCTTCCAAGGGGTGGTGAAGATACTTTCCTCCATCGCCGCCACAGCTTCTGTGTCGGAAGCGGTCATTTCGCAAATATTTATCATGGCATCCATCGGTTTCAGGTGTTCTCCTGTTCCTTCCTCACGCGCTCAGCCTGCGACTTTCTTAAGTATTCCGGCTTGTGTTCGGCAGCTGTTTCCACCCGGCCTTCATTATAATATTCAATGGCAAGTACCGCGAGTGCTCCCGCGCGCTGTCTTGCCATGTGGGCCGGAGCGTATGTATGATCTGCCGTTAGCTCTTTATCCAGCACTTCCATGTATACCGGAACACCGTCTCCGAGAAACAGAACGGCATCTCCCATCTCATTAAGGATGGCCGTAAGCTCAGTTACAGCCATCGGACTGCCCTTCCTGACCACTTTAAGGTGTCCGTCTTCAAAGCGGTACAGTCCTGTATATACCTGATCCCTCCGGGCATCCATTATCGGACATACGAGTGCACCGGTTCCCCATGCGTTCATTGCCAGTCCATCCAATGTCGGAACCGGTACCAGAGGCTTGTTAAGTGCCAGCCCGAGCCCCTTGGCCGTAGCGCTTCCGATCCTGAGGCCTGTAAATGACCCCGGGCCTGCCGCAACTGCTATAGCATCTATCGATGCAAGGTCAAGCTCCGTCATATTCCTGATCTCATCCAGCATCGGCACCAGCGTCTGCGAATGTGTCTTCTTATAGTTTATCGTATATTCCGCGAGCATCTGCCCGTCTTCAACGACAGCCACGCTTGCCACCAGCCCGGAGCTGTCTATTCCCAATATCTTCATCTTCTCTTCTGTCTTTTGTATATGATCTTCTGTTCCGTCAGCTATTCTGTACATCTGCCTCCGGAATAAGGTCAATGCCCTCTTATTTCGTTAATGGCTCACTTCATTCCCCGGCAGCATTTCGATCCTTCTGTAATCGTCCCCCTTGCCGGGATCCTTCGATATGTTTATCCTGAAGGCCCTGTCCGGAAGCAGCACATCTATCAGCTCTGCCCATTCGATAAGGGTAACTCCGTCACCATAGAAGTAATCCTCATAGCCTATCTCTTCCATCTCCTCGGGCTCTTCTATCCTGTACACATCGAAATGGTACAGCGGAAGCCTTCCTTCCTCATATACCTGCAATATGGTAAAGGTCGGGCTGTTCACATATCCGCTTATTCCCAGTCCGGCTGCAAAGCCCTGGGCAAATACTGTCTTTCCTGTTCCCAGGTCACCGGTCAGGGCATATACGTCGCCCGGTTCAGCCTTCCTGCCCATTTCCTCACCCAGCCTGTATGTTTCCTCACTGCCGTATGTTTCCTTAAGCATATTTACGATCGTCCTGTCACTTACTTTATCTTAACCCGTTCTGCCGGTACTCCCATGCGGATAAGCTCCACAGCCTTATCATAGTCTTCTCCGAGAGACTCCCTTGGAAAAATCGTAGCAGTCACTCTGTTTGTATACAGTATGATGCTCTTTTTCGTACTCCTCACCTTAACTATCGAACTCCATGCCGCGTCCATATGTTCATCAAGGACATCGATCGACATCTTCTCATCATCAAGTGTATAATGTAACTTCTCCTTAAAAACAGGATTCAGGGTAACCTGTTTCTTTGCCTGGAACAGCCTTTCAACAGGAAGATACGCAAGTATGGCGACTGCGCATATTATATGAAGTGGATTGTGCGAATATACGAACATGCATATGAGCATCAGACCGATCGCGACGACCAGCCAGAACTGTATACCGGTAAAAGTATGATACATCATATAATCATACATTACCGGTACTGTCATCTTAACATCAAATTCCGTCTTCATCCTCTGTTTCTCCAACCCTGTTAAACATATCATCTTAGTATATCATAAAAAATCATTTTGTTACATGATTTTTCCTGTTCGCGGCCTCCGCAGATAATCTGTCAGATCATGCCGCCGCGTTATCCGAACAGAGAATTTAATAAATTCATATATATAACTACATCTTCATCGTCAGGGAAATCCGCTTTTTGGGCACATCCACATCCAGCACCTTAACATCCACTATATCTCCAACGGATACGGCTTCAAGAGGATGTTTAATATACCTGTCGGTAATCTGCGAAATATGCACAAGGCCGTCCTGGTGCACCCCTATATCAACAAATACGCCAAAATCAATAACATTCCGTACTGTTCCCTTAAGTATCATGCCGGGCGTTAAGTCTTTCATATCAAGAACATCCGAACGAAGGATGGGCTTGGGCATATCATCTCTCGGATCCCTTGCCGGCTTCTCAAGTTCTTTTACTATATCGGTAAGAGTGATCTCTCCTATTCCCAGCTCCTCTGCAAGCTTCTTTTTATCCTTTATTCTCTTATCCAGCAGGCCGGTGCCCGTTACAGCCGAAGCGGCATTTCCGGAGTTCTTCATATCACTTCCGTTTGAAACTGATTTCCCTTTACCGGAATCGGATGTGATGCTGCTGACTCCCATGGCGGCAGCCAGAGCCTGTCCCATCGCCGTGCCCGTATTGATCGAAACCCTTGATGAGCCTCCTTTTCTTCCATCCTGCTTTTTTCCGCCCTCAGCCTTAGTCTTCTTCGAAGCCCCCCGGCCCGAAGCTGCCTCCGCCTGAAGCTTCTTTACATCATCCATGGTAAGGTCAAGGGTATCAAGGAGCTTCATCGCCGCCTCATATGATTCGGGATGTACGCTTGTTGCATCCAGCGGATTATCGCCTCCCGTTATCCTCATAAAACCGGCACACTGTTCATACGCCTTGGGACCGAGCTTTGCAACCTTCAGCAGCTGGTTCCTGTTTGTAAACCTTCCGTTTTTCTCACGGTAATCAACTATGTTCTTTGCTATGACCTTTGTAATTCCGGAAATATATTCAAGCAACGGTGCGGAAGCTGTATTAAGATCGACTCCCACCCTGTTAACACAGTCCTCCACTACTCCCGTCAGGGATTCGGAGAGCTTCTTCTGGTTCATATCGTGCTGGTACTGCCCCACGCCGATCGACCTTGGATCTATCTTGACCAGCTCTGCAAGAGGATCCTGAACACGTCTTGCTATTGATGCCGCACTTCTCTGTCCCACGTCAAAATTAGGGAACTCCTCGGTAGCGAGCTTACTGGCCGAATACACGGATGCACCGGCCTCATTGGTTATGACATACTGAACCTGTATACCGTCTCCTGCCAGTTCTTTAAGCATATCGACTATTATCATTTCCGATTCTCTCGATGCTGTTCCGTTACCGACGGAAATGAGGGATATCCCGTATTTCTTTATAAGCTTCTTAACCTCTTCCTTGGCTTCCTTAACCTTATTCTGCGGAGCCGTCGGATATACCACCCTGGTATCGAGCACCTTTCCCGTAGCATCCACCACAGCCAGCTTACATCCGGTACGGAAGGCCGGATCCCAGCCGAGCACGACTTTTCCTGCGATCGGTGGCTGCATAAGAAGCTGTTCGAGGTTCTTGCCAAACACGGATATTGCCCCGTCCTCGGCTCTTTCGGTCAGCTCGTTTCTTATCTCTCTTTCAATAGCCGGTGCGATAAGGCGGTTATAACTGTCCAGTACCGTATCCTTAAGCACCTGCTCCGTATTGGGATTACTCCGGGTTATCGTCTTCTTCTCAAGGTAGGTTATGATCCTGTCCGTCGGAGCCTCAACCTTAACGCTTAATATCTTCTCCGCCTCACCCCTGTTAAGTGCCAATACACGGTGTCCGGCTATCCTGTTTACGGGTTCCTCAAAATCATAATACATTTCGTATACAGACTGTGCCTTCTCATCCCTGGCCGATGATACTATCTTCCCTTCATCAAAGGTTGCCTGTCTTATATATATCCTGTACTCGGCCTCATCCGATATCTGCTCCGCGATTATGTCCTTGGCGCCTTCTATTGCCTCTTCAGGAGAACCCACTTCCTTCCCGGCATCCACATATTCCTGTGCCGATTCAACGAGCGGGATATCCGTTTCCTGTGCCAGGATAAGCTGCGCAAGTGGTTCCAGACCCTTCTCCCTGGCTATGGTCGCCCTGGTTCTTCTCTTTGGTTTATATGGTCTGTACAGATCCTCAACTACCACGAGTGTCTCAGCCGCATTGATCTGCGCCTTAAGTTCGTCCGTAAGCTTTCCCTGTTCCTCTATGCTTGAAAGCACCTGTTCCTTTCGCTCCTCAAGATTCCTCAGGTAAGCCAGCCGGTCGTTAAGATCCCTGAGCACTTCATCGTTTAACGATCCTGTAACTTCCTTTCTGTATCTTGCTATAAAGGGTATCGTATTTCCTTCGTCAATGAGCTTAACGGCGGCTTCTACCTGCCATTTTTCAACCTTAAGCTCATCCTTCAGCTTCAATATGATATCCATCTGTCTCTCCCTTCACATCCTCATAGAAATTTATATTCAAAACACATATAAACGGCAAAAGCCAGAAGGCTCCTATCGTTGCCGTCAGAATTATCAGACACCATAATCCAAGCTGGTTGAATAAAAGATAGAAATATCTCAGCTTATGATTCCTCATTACGTTCACGCTGGTCATAAGTATCTCACCCGTGGAATACTGCGGTCTGTCGAGATAAAGCATTATCCAGAGCGCGATCAGTATACTTACATAAATATACAAAACGATCGCCACACAGAGCAGTATGCATTTAATCAGGATCGATGCGCCGTTCCCTATACCAACGCTCTCTGCTGTCTTTCCCGGTATCATAAGCGGCA
Organism: Lachnospiraceae bacterium; assembly: GCA_017450065.1. Taxonomy (GTDB): domain Bacteria; phylum Bacillota; class Clostridia; order Lachnospirales; family Lachnospiraceae; genus UBA2868. The sequence continues at coordinate 46,335 of JAFSYI010000077.1, read as the reverse complement.
ATGTCACAAGAGTCGATATAAGCCACATAAGTGCGCTTACTATGACTACTTTGTCGGGATCATGACTGAATGCATAAAAAAAATCTCCCAGCGATGCCTTCTCTTCCCTTATTGTCATCATACATACGCGGTACATTCCCACAACAAAAATGTTGCTGAATACAACCTGGATAAAGCTGACCATAAGCTGTACGGGGATATTCTGCATGCTTATCATCATAAGCACCTGAGCCACCGTGAACTGCAGCATAAGATACAGCATTACATATCCGCCCAGCCTGCCGTAATTACCGAGAAGCTGTTCCCGCGTTATTGCTTTTAATGCGCTTACCGATTTTACCTTCATTCTTTCTCCATCATACTGATCATAATTTTCATTTATCTACAAGATAAGGAACCCTTACGGATTCCTTATTAGCTTAACACTATATATTCTACTACTTATTTCTGTCCATTACAATTACCATCATCATTATAACTTTATCACCCTGCAAGATCCAGATTGGCTCCCTTAAGAGCCATCGAATGCATCGACTTAAGTCCCTTCATATATGGATTCTTTTCATTGGGATATTTGATCGCTGTTCTCGTTACTCCTCCGGATACATAAGACCTTCCGCATTCGGGGCATATTGCGGTATGAAGGCTTACACCGCAGGACATTACCTGTCCGCCCTTTTCGGCTGCCTTCTCATAGGCATTGGCCACATGCTCCATCTCATGCGCCATTACCCTCGAAGCAGAAGCTTCCGGAGAAATATGCGCTGCGGATTTGAAGGAAACCATTTCATCCGAACCGTCCTGATACTTCCTTTCCTTGCAGGTCTCACACTGTGCCGGCGAAACCTTGCGTCCCGGAGTAACCTCAGTGGACTCTCCCGGATTGACTATCGGCTTTGTCTCTCCGGCTGGTCCCGCCCCCTGCACGGTACCCGCAGCACTAAGAGAACCTGCCGACATCATATCATGTCCGCCTGTTCCCATTCCCGTGTACATTCCGGGAGCGTTCGTATATCCATATAAACCGTATCCAACCGGTCCTATCATCATAACAGCCCACCCCCTTTTTATATCCTGTCAAGGGCTGTTCCGGGTCATTCCTTAAGCTATCCCGCGTTCTGACTACTTACCGTTAAGTTCATCAGACATTTCCCTGAGCTCATCAAACATCTCATACAGCTGTTCTGGCATTTCCTGCCCCATGCTGTCATACATATTCTCGTACTGCTCTACTACTTCATCTATGAAGCCGGGATCATTCTTAAGTCTCTGTACCGCATCATAAGTCGAATATCCTACAATACCGACCGTAAGTACTACGGAAATACACGTTCCTATTATCGAAAGAATAAGACCGTTCTTTGCATTCTTCGAAAACGCTTTTGCGCCTCCGCGCGATATCAGGGCAAAGATTATTCCCATACCCCCGATTATCGGCATTACCGGAAAGCAGCACATTCCTGCCAGCGATACGATTCCAAGGACCATTGCATAATATGAATACTTGGCGGCGCATATCTGCTTTTCGTTAACAACGTCCATTTTTCATCCTCTAATTATACACATTATACCACTTATGTGACAATCAGTAAATAGTTTAATCCTCAAGACCGAAAGCATCATGAACTGCATTCATCGCTTTGTCGGTATCCTTCTCATTGATCAGAACCGTTACCCTTATCTCTGATGTTGAGATCATGTTTATATTGATATTGGAGTTATACAGGCATTCAAACATCTTCGCAGCCACGCCGGGATTACTCATCATTCCGGCACCAACGATCGAAACCTTGGATACTTCGTTATTATAGGATATCTCCTCAGCACCGAGACTCTCTTTATTATCACTGAGCACCTTATATGCATCATCAAACAGATCCCTGGGAATAGTAAATGAAATATCCTTGGTATCATGACGTCCTATCGACTGAAGGATCATATCCACGTTTATATTTGCCTTGGCAAGGAGATTGAAAACCCTGAACGCAGTTCCGGGCTTATCCTTAAGACCAACCAGTGACAATCTAGTTACATTCCTATCTGCAGCTACGCCGCTTACAAGCATTCTTTCCACTTTTACATCCTCCTTAACAACTGTTCCCTCAGATTCGTTCAGACTCGAACGCACTACCAGCTGAACATTATATTTCTTTGCCATCTCAACAGATCTGTTATGCAGCACACCCGCTCCGAGCGTTGCAAGATCGAGCATCTCATCATACGTGATCTCCTTCATCTTGCGTGCATTCTTAACAATCCTCGGATCCGCAGTATATACACCATCCACATCTGTAAATATCTCACATTTGTCGGCATGAAGCGCTGCAGCAAGGGCAACCGCCGTAGTATCCGACCCACCTCTTCCGAGTGTCGTGAAATCATCATATTTATTGATACCCTGGAATCCCGTTACTATGACTATCTTCTTAAGGTCAAGCTCATTTCTTATCCTCTCGGTATCGATCCTCTTAAGCCTTGCGTTTCCATATGCGCTTGTCGTATGCATTGCCACCTGGAAGGCATTAAGCGAAACCGACGGAACTCCCAGATAACTCATCGCCATTGACATAAGGGCGACCGATGTCTGTTCTCCCGTTGTAAGGAGCATATCAAGCTCCCTTTTGGGCGGATTGGGGTTGATATCCCTGGCCATATCAATAAGCACATCCGTCTGCTTGCCCATTGCGGAGAGAACAACCACAACATCATTCCCTGCCTGATAATCCCTGATACATCTTCTGGCCACATTCATGATACGTTCCTTATCGGCAACTGACGTACCACCGAACTTCTTAACTACTAACATTTATTTATCCTCCACATTATCTACTCTGATCCTTCTTATAGCTCCATCCAGCATATCGTAGCCTACGTTAAAATCATCCTCGCACATTACTTTTGTAATGAAGCCAAACTCTCCGTCAAGACCCGGAACCTTCACCGTCCTGACCTCTCCGAACAGCTCATTGACCCTCTTAAGCTTCTCATCTTCACTTCCCGATACACGCACAAAGAAGCTTCTCTTAACAGATCCCAGGCTTGCAAGGTTAAGATCCTCTTCATCCCATTCTACTTTTATATTTGATCTGTTTTTAACTGCAGCTATGACATCCGATACCACTGCACTTGCAGTAGGAAGCTTGCCGGCGCCCGATCCGAAGAACATTGCGGGACCAAGAACGTTTCCTCTGACATATACGGCGTTCAGAACATTCTCAACATTATAAAGGGGATGCGTTTTTTTAAGCATGATCGGCGCAACCATCGCAACCAGACCGGCTTCTGTTTTCTGGCTCTCCGCGATCAGCTTGATCTTAAGTCCCAGTTCCTTTGCATACTTGATATCCCTGGCGCTTACCTTTGTAATGCCCTCTGTATATACCTTTTCATAATCGGTATTCTTACCGGTATAAAGTGATGTAAGTATCGCTATCTTACGGCATGCATCCCATCCGTCGATATCCGCCTCCGGATTGTGTTCCGCATATCCAAGCTCCTGAGCAGTTTTGAGAGCCTCATCGAATTCCCAGCCCTCATCTGCCATCTTTGTGAGCATATAATTGGTGGTACCGTTTAAGATACCGCTTATTTCCTCTATATCATCCGCAGTAAGGCACAGGTTCAGCGTTCTTATAATCGGGATACCTCCTCCCACGGATGCTTCAAAGAAGAAATTAATATCCTTCTCCCTTGCTATCTTTATAAGTTCCGGTCCCTTGGCTGCCACCAGCGCCTTATTGCTGGTACATACGGATTTGCCCTTGAGGAGTGCGTTTTTTACGAAGGTATATGCCGGTTCCACACCGCCCATTACCTCAACAACCACCGAGACCTCGGGATCGTTCAGTATCACATCATAGTCATGTACCAGGATCTCCTCAACCGGATCCCCCGGAAAATCGCGCAGATCAAGCACATATTTGATCTCAATGTCTTCACCGGCGTTCTTATTCACGATAGTCTGATTGGTCTTTATGACCTCATACACGCCCGAACCTACAGTTCCATAGCCTAAAACCGCAATCTTTGCCATAGTTCTTCTCCATTTCTTTTCATTTTATTTTTCACATCTTTTATTTGTACCATTCTTTCAACTATTAAGAGCAGTCTGAAATACCGGGTCTTTTGTATTCCGTTTACTCTCTTGCAAGTATCTTCACATGGCGGACACCTTCTTTTCTCTCCATCTCATCTATCATGTCCGCCACATCTATTGTATTTGGAAGCACCTGTATGCTGATACTTAAGGAGGCCACACCGTTGATCGGTATACTCTGGTGTATCGTCAGGATATTAGCCTCGTGTGCCGCAATTATCTTAAGAAGCTCTGCCAGCAGTCCCGGTCTGTCATCCATCCCGAAGGTAAGTGTTATGGTCTGTCCCTGAGTATTGTCGTGGAACATAAACACATCATCCTTATATTTGTAAAATGAGCTTCTGCTGAGTCCGACCATATCCACTGCTTCCTGAACTGTCTGTACCTTTTCTGACTCGATCAGACTCTTGGCCTCTGTCACCTTGAGCAGAACCTCCGGAAGCGCCCGCTTCTTAACCAGATAATATGTATTGTTATCCGCCATTCCCTGTCCTCTGTACAAAAACATCTGTTTTTGTGTGTTCGTCTGCTGCGGACATGCGTCCGCCATGCGGGTAAAATGATATCATGGAGAACTGTTTATGTCAAGTGCTTTGCATTGTTTTCCAATATGTGATATTATGCCTTTCATGAAAAGAGAAAACGATTTTTTAAAAGGAATAAGAGACGGGATTCCTATAGGACTGGGATATTTTGCAGTAGCCTTCTCACTCGGCTTCATGGCAAAAAAATGCGGTCTGTCACCTTTTCAGGGCTTTATCGGAAGCTTCTTTACCAGAGCATCTGCGGGTGAATACGGAGTATATACCATGGTGGTCCAGGATGCGGGATATTTTGCCGTTGTGGCCATGAGTCTTGTTACCAACTTAAGGTATCTGCTTATGAGCACGGCTCTCAGCCAGAAATTCAATCCCGAAGTCCCCTTATTCACAAGGATCCTGACCGGGTGCTGTGTCACCGATGAGATATTCGGCATTTCCATCGCATATCCCGGATATCTTAATCCGGCATATACCTTTGGTGCTTTTACTATATCCACCCCTTTATGGGCACTCGGTACCATGAGCGGCATCATTGCAGGCTCTGTTCTGCCGGACTCGATCGTTTCAGCCTTAAGTGTTGCGCTCTACGGCATGTTCATAGCGATAATAATCCCTCCTTCGAAGAAGGATAAGGCTGTCGGGATTGCCGTAGCTGTGAGCTTCCTGTTAAGCTATGTTGTAAGAAGGCCGGAGATATCCGGAATGCTCAATCTTAACTCAGGTGCGATAACGATTATCCTTACGATCCTTATTTCAGCCGCAGCAGCATGTATAAAACCGCACGACAGTGAGGCAGAAAAATGACTCATTCCATATGGATATACATTCTTGTAATGATCCTCTCCACCAACCTTATACGTGTGATCCCTCTTATTCTTATCAGAGGTCAGATCAGTAACCGGTTCATAAAGAGCTTCCTCTATTATGTCCCATATGTAACGCTTGCGGTAATGACCTTTCCTGCGATCATGGAGGCAACAAACAGCCCCGTCGCAGGCGGCATAGCTTTAGTGCTTGGTATCATAGCCGCATGGATGGGGCTGAGTCTTTTCCCTGTTTCTGTTTTATGCTGCATGACCGTACTTATCCTCGAGTTCTTCCTTGTCTGATACTCTTTCCTGTCCTGTAACGGTCATCTTATATTGTATTATTCATAAGCGGCAATGGAAGTCAGCCCTTATATAATCATGTATCCTATGTTTTATATCTGATATCCAGATCATCCAGAAGATATACCTTACCTGTCGATCTGCTGACAGCCACAAGCGTTATCGTTTCTTCATACGCATACCGTCTCTGCAGATTCACGGAGAACTGATCGAAACCTGACTCATCCGAAAGCTCCTTAAGCTTCCAGAAGTTACATTCAACCCACCGTTCACCGCCTATATTTGCATAAATATCATATTCATCCGCATCAAGCGATTCCACGTATCCGTTTATCTCTATAACATTGGAACCTTCGTTTACGTTAAGCAGCAGTGTCGTTCCGTCCCGTTCAACACCCCGTACTTCAGTTATGACATATCCCGCGCGATCGGATGCATCTGCTTCTATTCCGTCATTGGAACCGTATGTCTTTGCAGCCTCCTTATCCACATCTGCCGCGATATAATATGGCTCTTCATAATAAACACCCTCATATTCTATGGTGCTTATCCTCTTACCCTCTTCATCCCTCTCGCCTATCATCTCGCCAGCAATGCTTCTCTCAGCCGTTTCATAGATCACCATGTCAGGGAAAAACAGGTTGACATAATATTGGAGGTACTTATAATTGTGCCAATGCACGAAATATACTTCCCTGAACCTGTCCTGGTAGAATTTATGATAATTTCCGAAATAGCTGTCGCAAAATACCAGAAGAACCCTGCTGTTCCCGCATTCGGGATCCACAAAATGCGAATAGAAGGTATTGTCTTCATATTCCATGGAATCATACAGATATGTTGTCATATCGTTGCTGAGATCTTCTTTTAGTGAATAGTGCGGTATATCCTCATCAATACTGAATTTAGCAACATCCAGAGTATCCCTGTGTACGGTTTCCCTGACATAATCATCCTCTGTAAGGGGCTTCACATCATCGAAGTATTCCTGTATTTTCTTATCGATAAGCTTATGTCCTATGAAGGCACCGTCTTCATTCCAGTGAGTTGCATCATACAGTCTGTTGTATACGGCTTTTTCCGATTTGGCGGCCTTAAGCTCGTCAACCGGTATGATATAGTCTATACCCGTATCTTCAAGCTTTCCCTTCATATAATCCGTTATTCCCGGATTGGCATCGTTTACATGGATGGATGCCGGAAAATACTCGGGATAAACTGTCTTCTTATCAGGGCAGAGAAAGTAGAGGAACTTAATGTCCTTCTCAGCCAGATAATCATTTGTCTTCTTAAGAAAATCCGCAAAGGTATCAAGATATGCCTCATCGGTATTCATGTGCTGGTAACCCTTGATATAGGTTGGATCCTTATAATAAATATGTCCTTCTTTACCGTACATGAACAGAGGATGCACCATTACATGAAAGAGCTTATCATTAAGCACCGTATATGCCTCTATAGCCTGCTCCCTGAAGCCTACACGGTCATTAAGATACGCTTCGACTTCGGTATTGTTCTGCAGTGTAAGATCGAGCCCCGGCCACTCTGCAAGAAGCTTGTTGTCGATCTCGGATATCTGCATTTCCTTTGTGTTCATGAAGATAGCGGGAACTATCATGCAGGCGAGAAATGACAGTATGAAAATTATATTTGTCAGTTTATTATTCATATATTCTAAATTATATTATAGCAACGCCGATCTCAGCTGTTAAATCGGTGATAGTCAACATGGCTGTACCCATACACGGCATTATATATCAAAACATTTGTTCCGTAAACATATATCGATTTAAGAAGCAAATCTGCTTTTAGCAGAACCTGGTCGAGTACGAATCCCGAATTTCTGATGAAATTCAGGATTCTATACATCTCAGCCCGCACTCAAAATCGAAAATATATAAACGGATTATACGTCGAATTCACAATAAAGAGCATGCTGATCAGAAGAAGAATTATCAGCAGTACACGTCTTACAATGCATGCCGGCCTGCCGGGCTGTGCTGAAGCAAATGCCACTATACGTCCTCCTATATGCCTCGGAAGTACCTCTCCCAATGGCATACAGGCTATGATCCCTATAAGCAGAAGCACTATCATCTTGTTATCAAGATAATATCTTACAGAGAACTCTGTATACCTGTTCCCTGCCAGTCTGAACATTGCTCCTATATATGACAGCGTATCCGGTACATCCTCAAGCTTAAACAGTATCCATCCGAAGCTTACGATGATCATCGTATATATCCATTTTAAAACAGATGGGAGCTTGGCAAAAGGATTCGGCTTACCGCTCTTTCTGAAATATCTTTCTATGAGCATGAACAGTCCGTGCCAGAGTCCCCAGATAAGGAAGCTCCATGCGGCTCCATGCCATATACCTGTCGCAATGAATACTATAAGCAGATTCACATATACATTTCCCCTGCGGTTACCACCGAGCGGAATATAGAGATAGTCCCTGAACCAGCTTGAAAGTGATATATGCCATCTTCTCCAGAACTCGGTTATCGATCTGGAAATATACGGATAATTGAAGTTCTCAAGGAATTCAAAGCCGAATATCCTCCCCAGCCCGATCGCCATATCGGAATAGCCCGAAAAATCATAATATATCTGAAGGGTATAGCATATGGCTCCGAGCCATGCAACGGATGCCCCCATATACATATGATCGCTTCCGAGTATCTTATCCGCCACCTCGCCTATGCTGTTTGCAAGTATTGCTTTCTTGGCAAGACCGACTATGAACCTCTCTGCACCTTTGGAGAATGTATCCGCATTTGTTATACGTTCCTTCAGCGAATCCTTTATATCTGTATATCTGACAATGGGGCCAGCTATAAGCTGAGGAAACATTGAAATATACAGTGCAAGATTGACCGGATTCTTCTGAACAAGTTCAACACGGTTTCCGTTCCTGTCGGGAAGACAGTCTCCTCTGTATACGTCAATAACATAGGACATGCCCTGAAAGGTATAGAAAGAAATTCCTATGGGAAGAGCGACCTCCACCCAGCTTATATTTTTATGAAGAACATTGTTCACAGTTTCCATGAACAGGTTGAAATACTTAAAGTAAAACAGGATTCCAAGATTGTACAGGATTGTAATTATCAAAGTTACTTTCTTGCCTGTGGATGTTCCAACCTCAGTAATTCTCTTTGCGGCACTTCCTTCAGTCATACTGTAATGCGGCATATTATTGCTACCGGCTCCTTCCGCATTGTCTGCAGAGCTTTCCTCACCGGCCAGCTTCAGTTCATAATTTGAAAATACATGTTCCTCTTTAAGCGCAAAGAAATGGATAAGCATGCCGAATACATAATTACCAACAATGGATGCAACCATGATAAAGATATACTTCGGCTCCCCCCAGGCATAGAAAAACAGACTTCCGAGCAGGAGCCAGATGTTCCTGGCCTTTTTCGGAAGTATGTAATAACCGACTATCATTATTGGAAGAAAATAGCAAAAAAATATGACTGAACTGAAAACCATGATTATTTCTCTGCCGCCTTCATTCTCTCGACTGACCAGCGGATGACCTTAACATCCTTCTGCTTCTTTCCTCTCTTCATAAGTCCCCTGACCTGCTTAAGATATTCCATAGTGACCTTGGATGTAAGCTTGCTCTCTCCTGCAGGGCGGGCCTGGAACTTATAAGGTATCTCAACGACCGTCCGGTATGTTCCCATGGCCAGAACCTCTATAAGGATCTTCCATCCGATCGGCTGAAGATCCGCATTATTAATGACTTCCCGCCGGAACATGAACAGTCCGCTTGTCGGATCCGTTATCTTCCTGAGACACGGGAGCAGTATCTTTCCTATATACCTTGCAACACCTGATACCAGCTTTCTGTAGGGACCGAGTCCCCCGTCTGAACCACCGGGAATAAATCTGCTGGGAACGCAGAAATCGATTCCGGTCTCAAGACAGCAGTACATTGAACGAAGTATCTTCGGCGGGTGCTGAAGATCCGCATCCATAACCGCGATATAATCACCCTCAGCCATTCTGAAGCCCTCTATTACAGCCGTGGCAAGACCTGTTTCTCCCACGCGGTGCTTCATCCTGACATTCGGATTCTCCTTCATTACCTCTTCTATAACCTCAGGAGTATTGTCCTTGCTGTCATCCACAAAGATTACTTCATATGCAATTCCCCTGAGTGCATAATCTATCTGATTAACCAGATTGCCTACATTCTCCGATTCATTAAAAGTGGGAACCACTACAGATATCTTACCCAATTTATTCCTCCACCTGTCCGTTCCGGCCGCCTGCTCCTTATAACAGGCACTGTATAACCGCCGGGGATCCGATCCGATACCGATAATCCTTTATTCGGTTTATACATCTTAAGTATACAGATATTTCTTAAGATCTACCATTTTATCTCTCAGCATTGCCGCCGATTCAAAATCAAGCTCAGCCGCTGCCTTCTTCATCTGCTTCTCTACCTGGCTTATGAGCTTCTTAAGCTCCTTCTCGTCCATTGATTCGGGATCCTTCTCGAACTTCATCTCCTCCTTTGCTATTTCCCTGGAGATACTGATAAGATCCCTTACAGCCTTCTTTATCGTCTGCGGCGTTATGCCATGCTCTTCGTTATATTCCTTCTGAATCCTGCGTCTTCTGTTTGTTTCGTCAATGGCATTCTTCATCGAATCAGTCATCATGTCCGCATACATGATAACATGTCCTTCAGAATTACGTGCAGCCCTTCCTATTGTCTGTATAAGTGATGTCTCGGAACGAAGAAATCCCTCTTTGTCCGCATCAAGTATGGCTACCAGCGAGATCTCGGGAATATCGAGTCCTTCCCTCAGAAGATTTATACCAACCAGAACATCGAATACATCAAGGCGCATGTCGCGTATGATCTGAGCCCTCTCAAGCGTATCAACATCCGAATGGAGATACTTGACTCTGATACCGACATCCTTAAGATAATCCGTCAGATCCTCCGCCATTCTCTTTGTGAGCGTTGTTACAAGAACCTTATTGTGATTCTTAACCTCTTTATTGATTTCAGAGATAAGATCATCTATCTGGCCTTCTATCGGGCGGACGAACACCTCGGGATCCAGAAGTCCCGTAGGCCTTATCACCTGCTCCGTCCTTAACAGTTCATGCTCTGCTTCATAATCTGACGGCGTTGCCGAAACAAACATCATCTGATCTATTTTACTCTCAAACTCGCTAAAGTTCAAGGGGCGGTTATCCTTGGCGCTCGGTAGTCTGAAGCCGAAATCAACCAGAGTAGTCTTCCTTGACTGGTCTCCTGCATACATTCCCCTTATCTGGGGTATCGTCATATGGGACTCATCAACTATGATAAGATAGTCATCAGGGAAATAATTCATCAGTGTGTACGGTTCGCATCCCGGTTTACCACCGTAGAGATGTCTCGAATAATTCTCTATTCCCGAACAGAATCCAGTCTCCCTGAGCATCTCTATATCATATCTTGTCCTCTCGGAAATACGCTGAGCCTCCAGAAGCCTTCCCTCGGATTCGAAATATCTTACCCTTTCCTTAAGTTCTTCTTCTATGGTTTGGCATGCCGTTTCTATCTTCTCATGCGGGATTACATAGTGGGATGCCGGGAAAACAGCGAAATGACTCATGACAGCTTTAGTCTGTCCCGTCAGCGGATCTATTTCCACTATCCTGTCTATTTCATCTCCGAAAAATTCAATACGTACAGCCCTGTCTGATTCCCAGGCCGGAAATACCTCAACGATATCTCCGTTCACCCTGAACTTACCGCGTCCGAAATCCATATGATTACGCTCGTAGCTTATACTTATAAGCTCTTTAATAACCTCGTCCCTGTCCTTCTTCATTCCGGGGCGGAGTGAAATTATCATGTTCATATAGTCTGACGGTGAACCGATACCGTAAATGCATGACACGGATGCAACCACTATGACATCCCTGCGTTCTGTAAGCGATGCGGTGGCCGACAGCCTCAGCTTATCGATCTCATCATTGACCGATGAATCCTTCTCTATATAGGTATCCGTAGACGGCACATAAGCCTCCGGCTGGTAATAATCGTAGTAGGACACGAAGTATTCCACCGCGTTCTCGGGGAAGAACTCCTTGAACTCACCGTACAACTGGCCGGCAAGGGTCTTATTGTGCGATATCACCAAAGTGGGTTTATTTAAGGCCGCTATTACATTGGCCATCGTAAAGGTCTTACCCGAACCCGTAACTCCTACCAAAGTCTGGAACTGATTGCCTTCCCGGAACCCGTCGACAAGTTCCTTTATAGCCTTGGGCTGATCACCTGTCGGCCGGTACTCACTGTGCAGTTTAAACAAATTCTCTGATTTTTCCATCTCAAAACCTATAGTGAAAATTAACTGTCAACCAGAAAAACACCCTATATCATAAGGACGAATCGGTCATTCGTCCCGGTGATCAAATACCCTCTTTGTCTTTTTCTCTGACCTTGGAAGAGTATTGATGGAAACTATCGTTACCTTGGGAGTAACATTAAGCCTTGACTTAAAGAGCTTCTTGATATTTTCGGCAGTAACCGCAAAATCAACCCTGCCCTCTGCTTCTGCGGTCAGCATTATGATATCCCGATTCTTGATTTCATCATGAGCTATATCTATCTTATATTCACTCGATACACCGTCTACCAGTCCAAGTACCTCTTCCACCTGGCTCGGGAACATATTAACACCGTGTACCTTGAACATATCGTCACTTCTGCCCTTTATTGTTTCAAGTCTGGGGTAATGTCTTCCGCAGCTGCATTCTCCCGGGATGATCCTTGAAAGATCATGTGTACGGAACCGGATAAGCGGAGCTCCTTCCTTAACCAGAGTGGTAATAACGATCTCTCCCTCTTCTCCGTCCGGAAGTACCTCTCCTGTGACCGGATCCACTATCTCTGTATACAGATAATCATCAAATATGTGCATTCCCGTCTGATCGGGACAGTTAATACCTATGCCTGGACCATATATTTCGGTCAGTCCGTATATATCATAAAGCTCTATGCCAAGTTCATTGGCGATATATTTCCTCTTGGCATCACTCCAGCGTTCAGATCCTATTACTCCTTTCTTAAGCTTTATCTTACTCTTAAGTCCCCTCTTATTGATCTCCTCGGCAAGAAGAAGGGCATATGAAGATGTTGCACAGATAACTGTGGATTCAAGATCCATCATCATCTGAAGCTGCTTCTCTGTATTACCGGGACCCATCGGGATAGCCATTGCCCCAAGCTTCTCACAACCCGCCTGAAAGCCTATACCTGCAGTCCACAGACCGTATCCCGGAGTTATCTGTATCCTGTCCTTTGCCGTTATTCCCGCGATCTCATAGCATCTCGCGAACATGGTTGCCCAGTCATCCACATCCCTGGAAGTATACGGTATGATAACCGGTTTGCCGGTAGTTCCCGATGATGAGTGAATACGTACTACGTCCTCATCCGGTACCGCCTGTATTCCAAGAGGATATGCGTTCCTGAGATCAGCCTTATCCGTAAAAGGGATCTTCGCAAACTCCTCCGGGGATGACACTCCGGTTATACCCGCTTTTTTATACACCTCGCTGTAATAGTTTCCGCTTGCAAGAATACGCTTAATCTGTTTGTCGACAAGTTCAAGCTGTTTTTCGTTAATCTTCATGTTAACACCTCGGTTTATTTAATCTGTTGATTTACTGTTTCCTGCCCTATTTCATATCCGGTCTGAAATGCCTTTTTATTGATATCCACATAGGCCTTTGGAACTCTTTTTTCTATCTGTTTAAGAACAGTGTCCCGTGCTATTCCCAGCTTACCGCTTCCCGATGCAATGCCCAGAATTATGATATTAAAAAATCTGGACGAACCGAAGGGGGCACATACATTGTCTGAATCAACAAATATACATGAACACTTTCCGGCAATATATGCAGTCATGTCACTGCCGTCATATCCCGTATCAGCCAGGGACTCGGTAACAGGTTTCGTAGCAACGGTATTAACTATGGCCACACCATCCTTTCTTAAGTATTTAAGGTTTCTGACTGCTTCAGCCGGTTCAAATGCCAGAAGCAGATCGGCATTTCCAAAAGGAATAAGCGGAGAGTATGCATTCTCTCCTATCCTTACATGGCTCGTGACTGAGCCGCCACGCTGAGCCATTCCTATTGTTTCCGCCGAATGTATCTGAGAACCTTCCGCAGACGCGGAGGCTGCTATGATCTTGGATGCCAGCACGGTTCCCTGTCCTCCGACACCGCATATAAGTATATCTTTATTCATTCTTCCCTCCGATCGCGGATACGGGACAGACCTTAGCGCATAATCCGCACCCCGTACACAGATTCATATCTATTGAAACATGGCCGTCAGCAGTTATTAATGCCGGACATCCCACCTCTTTGATACACTTTTTACAGTTAATACATTCAGACCCGTCTATCGTACATTTACCCTTTGGTTTTGTAATGGCAATGCATGGTGATCTAAAGATGATGGCCTTGACACCTTTTATTCCGGCAGCCTGTCTGACTGTTTCCACAGACTTATCAAGATCCAGAGGATCTACCGTAACTATACTCTTAACTCCTATTCCCTCAAGCACTTTGGCAATATCTACCTTATCAACGATATTTCCCATCATATTCCGTCCGGTACCGGGATGCGGCTGATGTCCGGTCATCGCTGTTGTGGAATTGTCAAGCACACAAAGGATCATATCCGCCTCATTATACACTGCGTTTACAACGCCTGTCATTCCCGATGCAAAGAAGGTTGAATCCCCGACAAACGCAAAGCAGACCGTATCGTTATCCGTATGCGCAAACCCCTGTGCCATTGTGATGCCCGCTCCCATACAAAGGCATGTATCCACCATATCAAGCGGCATCGCATTTCCAAGTGTATAGCATCCTATATCCCCGCAAAAAACTGCCTTTCTTCCTGTCATTGCCTTTTTTACAGCATAAAATGATGCTCTGTGCGGACAGCCTGCGCAAAGAACAGGAGGTCTGAGTGGAAGCTTAGGTGCATCGGATGTATCGATCAGTTCCCGCGAAAGCTCCACATCCAGATAACCGCTCAATATTCCTGCTGCCAGTTCTGTACTCATTTCACCGTTATGTGGGACCATTCCGTCATGCTTTCCATGCACAGTTACATTAAGATGATGTATCCCGGCGGTTTTGAGTATCTGTTCCTCCAGATAAGGGCTGAGCTCCTCAATACACAGAACTTCACTTACATCTGACAGTGCATCTGCCATAAAGCTTTCCGGAAAAGGAAAAGCAGTCGCAATCCTGATGACCTTTATATCATTCCTGTCACCTATACACTCTTTGACATATGTATAACTCACCCCGGATGTTACTATTGCCTTTTTTGATGTACCTGTAACACTATTAAAACGGTATTCCGAAAACTCCTGACCTATCTTTATATTTCTTTCCTCGATCATTCCGTGATTCGTATATGAAAGTCTCGGAAAGATCACCCATTTACGGGAATCTTTTATAAAACCTTCATACTCTTTGGGGCTGTAGGAATCAGGAACATCTACAGAAGCATATGCATGGCACACTCTGGTAGTAGGTCTGAAAAGAACCGGTGTATGGTATCTCTCCGAATACTCAAAAGCATCGCCGATCATTACAAAAGCTTCCTCCGGCGTTGAAGGGTCAAACACAGGTATCCTGCAATAATCAGCAAACCGTCTGGTATCCTGTTCGGTCTGTGAAGAGATTGGACCCGGATCGTCTGCACTGACTACGACCAAGCCTCCCTTAACACCAACATATGCCAGTGACATGAGCGGATCTGATGCCACATTTAAGCCCACCTGCTTCATGGTAACAAGAGCCCTTGCTCCACTGTATGCAGCAGCCGCCGCGACTTCAAGTGCAGCCTTCTCATTAACCGACCACTCAAGGTGAATACCTTCATGCGGATATTTCGAAATCGTCTCTATGATCTCGGAGGACGGAGTTCCGGGATACCCTGCGACCAGATTCACACCCGCAGACAATGCTCCCAAAGCAATGGCTCCGTTACCCATAACATATTCTTTCATCTGCCACCTCTCTATGGGCCTAAAATGCTCCAAAGGAAACGGAGCTAAGATGCCCATCTCTGTATATATAACATATCACTGTTTAAAAGTATATAGACATCACTGCTACAAATCACGTTTCTTCTCTACCACGGATTTCCCGATCCATTTCTTCCTGTACCAATAGTACATTACGATAAGTCCGCGGATGCATTCATCTGTAGCTGTCCCGGCATAGATTCCGGCAACTCCCACTCCCAGGACAACACCGACCACATATCCCGTAGTCAGGCCCAGTCCCCAGTTACACAGAAGTCCCATTACAAGCGGAAAAACATACGCTCCGGCTGCCTTAAGACTGCTGACAAAAGTCATATTAAGACATCGTCCGGTCTCAACAAATATATCCGCGATCATGATCATCTGTCCGAGCATGATGATATTCTGATTCCGGGTAAAGAACTGCAGGGTATAACCACACAGTATCGCATTGGCGGATGCAAGGGCTATCGTTATCGGCATCGATGTCCTTAAAGTCCTGAACACCCTCTTATATGCTTCATCCTCTTTGCCCGCCCCTACAAGATGACCGGTTATTATCTGTGTGGACATCGCACATGCGTTTGAAAAGATCATCGCAAAAGAGATAAGCGAATTGCAATAGGCCCTTGCGTTCACTGCATCATTGCCCATCGCATTTACAAAAGAAAGAAGCGTTGTCTGATAAAGATTATAAGTCAGCTGCTCACCTGCGGTAGGCAGACCTATCTTTATCATCTTTACAAGAAGTCTGCCGGGAAATGGCTTAAGATATCGTAATGAAAGCCGTCCGGTTTTTGTGGCATAAAAGAAAGCGATCAGTGAGACCACTGCAAGGAATCTGGCAGCAATTGTCGATATTGCCACTCCAGCCACTCCCATTTTCAAGAAGCCCAGGGGACCGTAGAGGAAGAGATAATTACCGGCTATGTTTATTATGTTTATCGCAAAGGTTATCCACATGCCGATCCTGGTGTATCCGTTACACCGCATGATCTGAAGCATGACATTGAATACAGCCGTCAGGAAGCCTCCGCCTCCGACGATGTAAATATAGATCATTGAATATGGCCGCATCTGTGGTGAAACATGAAGGAAATTCATTATCAGAGGATTAGCCGCACAAAAAATACCGCTCAGTATTATGCCTATAACAAGGTTCACTGCAGCAGCAAGTGTATAGATCATATTCATCTTGTCAAACTGTCCTGCGCCAAGATACTGGGCTACCACAACACTCGTTGCCGTTGCTATGACATTGAACAGAATGTTCATCATGAACATGATGGTATTGGCGTTTCCAACCGCACCTACGGCGTACTCATCATAGTGGCTCAGCATAAGCATATCCACATTATTGAGCATCGTATTAAGCAGGAGCTCGAGAAACATCGGACCTGCAAGCATCAGCAGCGGTGTTTTTTCATCTATAACGATCGCATTTTTCTTATTCATATTTCTTCTTTTATGCAAAATTCATTCCGGGTTTTCCAGTCTTTCTTCCATTGCCGGCAGGATCTGTACCAGGATTATCGCAGCAAACATTATGACCGATCCCAGGGATTCACGGGGCGTCATTCTCTCATGCAGCATTACCACTCCGCCAAGCACCGCAAATACTGCTTCGAAGCTCATAATTATCGAGGCAGGCGCAGGATCCGCATACTTCTGTCCGATCATCTGAGAGGTATATCCCATCCCGCCGGATACAAAGCCGCAGTACAGTATCGGTGCTATTGCCGCAATCACAGCCTCCTTTGAAGGATTCTCAACAATGAATGCCAGTACCGTTGAAATAACCGATGCAGTCATAAACTGTATTGCGGATATGGTTATTGGATCTCCCATTTTGGCAAAATGATCGCAGCAGAGTATATGACAGCTGTAAAGAATCGCACAGACAAGCATCATGGCATCACCCTTTGTGAAGCTCAGACTCTCATTTATGCATAAAAGATACATCCCTGCCACACCCATAGCAACTGCCAGCCATACAAGCCACGGATTTTTCTTCTTAAACAGCACAAAAGAGATTATGGGTACAAACAGCATGTACATTGCTGTGATAAAGCCTGCTTTTCCGGCAGATGTATACACAATACCCATCTGCTGGAAGAGTGTTGCCGCTACAAGAAAGCAGCCGCAGCATACGCCTCCTTTAAGCGTTGCTGCGGTATCTGTTTTATCTGTCCCTTTCTTTCCTGTTTTCTTAACCGTCCTTAATATAACTGCGGTAAGTCCGATAAACACGGCCGATATTATTTCTCTTGCAGCCGTAAAGGTCACAGGTCCTATATCCTCCATTCCCAGCCTCTGCCAGGCAAATCCCATACCCCAGATCGCTGCCGTAAAAATAAGGATCAGGTTACCGATAAGCTTTCTGTTTTTCATTATTTTTTCCCGGTCACTTCCTCAAATTCCCTAATGATCTCTTCAGACGGTTCGGGTGTTTTGCGGCTTACAACTATGATCAGGATAAGACTTATTATAAAGCCGGGAACCAGCGAATAAAGACCTGTTACTGCCGAAAGTGTAGCACCCGCGGCAATGGGAATATAATCCCAGAGGATAACAACGGCCGCGCCGGAAATTATACCTGCCAGAGCTCCCTGGAGATTAGTTCTCTTCCAGAACAGAGACATAAGCACAAGAGGACCGAAGGCTGATCCGAAGCCTGCCCATGCATCAGATACAAGAGCCATTATGGAACTGTCGGGATTCCATGCGATCGCAATGGCAAGGAATGCCACTATAACAACCGTGATCCTTGAAAGCTTCAGGACGCTTAACTCATCTGCATCCTTCTTAAAGATTCCCTTATACAGATCCTCAGCCACTGCCGAAGACGTAACAAGAAGCTGTGAATCAGCCGTTGACATTATGGCTGCCAGAATGGCACAGAGGAAAATACCCGCAACAAACGGAAGTCTGTAATCCTGCATGAACAGCTTCTTGATCATTTCTATAAACACGCTTTCACTGGAAGCGGCACCTTCTACACCAAGTACCTCGGGAGCAAGATAAGCTCTTCCGACCACTCCGATTATGCAGGCAAAAAGAAGTGAAAGAAGCACCCATGTAATACCTACCACCTTTGATTTGGTAAGTTCCTTTTCATTCTTAATAGCCATAAAACGCACAAGAATGTGAGGCATACCGAAGTAACCGAGTCCCCAGGCAAGTGAAGAAATAATGGATACGGCCTTTATAGGTGCCCCGTTCTCCTGCATAAGGTTGGTAAAAGATACAGGATCAACTCCGGTACTTGAAAGTATCGAATTAAGATTCTCTCCTCCCATAAGCATATATGCCATGATGGGAACTGCCAGCAGTGCTATGAGCATCAGGGTTCCCTGAATAAAGTCGGTGGTACATACAGCCAGGAAACCTCCCATAAATGTATAGACCAATATTACCAGAGCACCTATTATAAGTGCCGTATGATAGTCGATACCGAATATCGAATTAAACAGCTTACCGCCGGATGCAAGAGCCGATGCTGTATAAACAAGGAAAAAGATTACGATAACAATGGATGATGCACCAAGAAGCACCTGTTTATCATCCTTGAACCTGTTCTGAAAATATTCCGGAAGAGTAAGTGAATTATTGGCCTTTATGGTATACTTTCTTAATCTTCCGGCAATAATAAGCCAGTTAAGCACGGTTCCTATGAAAAGTCCTATTCCTATCCATGCCTGTCCTGTTCCCATCATGTAAATGGAACCCGGAAGACCCATAAGAAGCCAGCCGCTCATGTCCGATGCCTGTGCCGACAGAGCCGCCACAAAGCCGTTAAGGTTACGTCCTCCAAGGAAGTAATCCTCTGTGTTGTTGTTCTGTTTCATGCACATAGCCCCTATGATCACCATCATAATGAGGTATGCAAAGAAAGCAACCAGTACAATTCCATTCGATGTTTCTGCCATAGTCAGTTCCTCCCACTTTGGTCATAACAGTTGCCGCCTGTCGCGGATCCTGTATGACATTTTTGTTTTTTTGTCTTACTTCTGAGTCTATACATCATCTTTAACATCCGGATCCTCCAGCATGTCAAAGGTAAGTATCGTATCATCCTCAATATCAACCGCTGCAACCTTTCCCGTTACCTCAAAAAGTTTATCGGGTGATATTCCGGTTCCCGGTCTCTTAAAGGTCAGCATTGAATCGGTTATCTGTGTGCCCTTGGGAATATTGCCGTCTGCCACTATCGAACGTCTCGCATTTCTCCTTGCCGTCATCTCGGTTTCCAGACAGTTAAGTGCCCCGTTACCGCGAATCACATCAAGTTCCCCGATCGCAGCAAGTATTCTTCTGGCATCCTCCGGATCCATTGCGTGGTAATGATCGTTGCCCTTAAGTGTCTTATCAAGAGTAAAATGCTTCTCTATAACCTGCGCCCCAAGATTATATGCCGTCTTAATGACATCACAGTTCTCCGTGGGTTTGGTATGATCCGAATACCCTATATACAGCTCCGGAAACTGCCGTTTAAGAGAAAGTATCTTGAGAAGGTTCGCATCCTTAAGCGGCGTAGGATATTCAAGCACACAGTGCAGCAGGGCTATCGGCTGGTCGCTCACGCTTCTTATCGTATCAACGGCCGCTTCTATCTCAGGCAGATCAGATGCACCTACAGACATAAGTACAGGCTTATTTTTTCCGGCCTGATGCTCTATAAACGGAAGGTTCGAAAGGTCTGAGGAAGATATCTTATATACCTCCATCAGCTCATCGAGATAATCGGCGCTGTCATAATCAAAAGCCGTTGACAGGAACTCTATACCAATCCCATCACAGTATTCCTTAAGCTCCTTATACTCTTCATAACCGAAGCTGTCAAACTTCTTAAACAGTTCATACTGCGATGTTGTCGGTTCCTCGGTTATATCCCAATAATAAGGAGAAGCCTTGGCAGCCAGTGTTCCCGCTTTATAAGTCTGGAATTTCACTGCATGTATCCCTGCTTCTTTGGCCTTCCGGATCATGAGCTTCGCAGCCTCCATCGGAGTTATCCCTTCCTTCGTCGCGATATCGTAATAATTCACCCCTATCTCGGCGATCAGGACGAACTTCCCCTCTTCGAGGCGTTTCATGATCGTACTTCTTCTGTTCTCACTTGCATTTTCACTGATAGTGTTACTGTTACCGTTACTGTCGCTATCCATGTTTTCCTCCGTATTAGTCTCCTTTTCATTAAAAATAAATATTTATACTGACCTTTTAAATACGTCAGCGCCATAATATTCCTACCGCACACCAAGAGAGGACGCATTGTTATTACAGGCAAACCGTTAAGGCAGGAACGCAGCCAGGATCTACTGCGTACGAAGACCAGGCTTCCGGGACATGAAAGAATCGTTGGTTGAATGTTCCGGAAGCATAGTCGCAGTAGCAGTCAGCCTGGCGGAGTGAGCCGGGTTTGCGGTGAAAGCGATGCGGACTCTCGTCAGGACCGGTGTTCGGAAATCCACCGTGCATAACCTGCCTCGTAGAACCGCATCAGCTCATCGATCTGCCCGTTAAACTTCTCATCCCGTTCCTCTTCATGTGCCAGTATCTTCTCTGCCTTTGCCATGAGATAAAACAGGTCTATCTCGAAGCCCACATCCTTTATCGTCTTAAGATATGCCGCACAGGAGTGTATATTGTCCGTCTCACCGAAGTCACGTATAAGCTCCGGAAGTTCCTCGTAGCTGTGTACCTTGGTTATACCGTCAATAAGTTCAAAAGGGACATCGCCGAAAATTATCGACTTTCTTCCAAGCAGCGCCTCCTCATAAGCCGTGGTTCCCACTATCGTAACCACTCCCTTTGCATTCATTATCCAGGGCTTGGGATCATGGTAATGGTTTACCTGGACCAGTCTTACATTATGAAGCTGGCGTACCTTCTTATAGAATTCCACACTTCTTTCGCCGAGCATGGCCTGATGCTCCTTAACATAGAGCCACCATCCGACCGGAAGGGATTTTGATACCGCCTCTATAAGACTTAATTCATCCACATAATATGACGCCTTTACAAATACTGTCGACTCAGGTATGAGATGAAGCGGCATGTATACGTAATCCTCACCTTCAAGCGGTGCTTCAAAGAGCCTGTTCTTCCCCATGAATTTCCGCCGCAGAGTCATTACCTGCCAGTAATGCCTGATGTATGGCAGGCTGGGCGCGTACAGAAGCCGGTTCGTTTTCTTAAGCTTATGATTTCCCTTCGCTATATCCATATCGAAGAAATAATGGAACTTGCCCCTCATCACCCTCAATATCCAGATGATCGAATCACGCTCATACTGGCTGGTAACGGTACCCGCAAATTCCTTGTTCATTATTGTGGATTTGCTCCTGTAATCATATATGTAATCGTATTCGGCCTTCAGCTGCTCAGGGGAGAGCTTAATATTTTTATTGTACTGTCTTACCACATAATCATCAATACCTATTGTATTCTGAAAGGTGGGATATTTATAATATCCGAACTTGGAATACTCTACCGTGATATACGGCACCTTCTTTGTATACGCGATCTCGTTTATTATGGTGCGCTGGAGCTCGGCGTTATCAAAATCAAGTATCATATCCGGCTTAAACTCATCGAATATACCGAGGATCTTTTTATAATTAAGCTCGAGCCAGAGCATGTTCTCGTCAAAATTGGTAACCGACCAGTAATACCTGAAATGATAATGTCTTGTATTCTCCTGCGAACACATAAGCTGCATATTGAGATTCTTGAAATGCGAATACTCCTTTTCTATCTTTTCAAGGAATTTCATATCCGCTATCGGCTCGCGTTCGTTCCGTCTTGATGCCGTTTTTCTGTCGGGCTGGTATATCCTGTTAAACATCTGCACCTGACCGCGTTTTTTATAACCTGCTTCATCAAGACGTTTCGTGTACTCTTCGCATATGTCCCTTACATCGTACAGTTTGATCCCCGGGAGGTCTTCCTTGAACCTGTAATAAGTGTTCACATTATAATAGCACTTATTATAGCTGCATTCGGTAGACATTATAAAGAAGCATGCAACCTCATTATCCTCTTTAAGTCTTTCGGCAATAAACCAAAGCGGCTGTGAATATGTCTCACGACATACAAAGAGAACCCGTTTATTTTTAATTGTATTTATTATAGTATCTGACATATGATACCGGTATCCTATCCTTTTCCATGGTAACTATTCAGAACAGCACATATTATCCGTTTTCTATTGCACCGATTGTGAGGCTTCGCCGATGCCCTGTGCCTTAAATGTGGCGCTCCAGTCATTTCCGGTTCTGAAGGCTCTGTGTCCTGCGAGGAACTTTTTCCTCCTTGAGAGTGTCACCCACCTGAACAGATACGGACTTATATTGCACATATCCATCTTTATCTTAAGACTGCGTGGGACTCTCGGATCCTTCTTAACGGCAGGGGTATGTACCTTCACGTACTCAAGATATTCCCTGTCGTGTTCTTTTGAGAAATTATCATAAAGAAAGCTGTTCTGGATAACGCTAAGATTCTCATTTACGAGGAAGAAATCAACCGCAGGCTTTATATCATCGCCAAACTGTTCAAGAAGCCTTTTACAGATCTCATAGTCAGCCTTAAGGGACAATCTTAAGTTCTCCTCTATCTTCGAGCCGCTGTCCTCACTTATCCTGAAATAGTACCTGGACGCACTGTTATAAACGATCCTGCCGGCCCTGGAGATTATCATGTGAGCCATCTGCCTGTCTTCAACCAGCTTCCCGTCCGGAAACCTGACTCCGTCAAACAGCTCCTTTTTGTAAAGCTTATCCCACAGATGCAGGAAGAAGCCCTCCTGGTAAAGAATGATCTTGAACGCATCACTTACGTTTAGCAGCTGCTCATGATTTTCTTCGGTTCCATCGGCGCAGTTCTCATACAGAAAGTACTTCCCCACAACGGAAATATCCGCTTCATGCTTTTTTGCTGCGTTAAGCATAACCTCGATCATATCATTCTTTATATAGTCATCTCCGTCAACAAAAGCGATATAGTCTCCGGTAACGGCATCAAGCCCCCTGTTTCTCGCATCGGCAGTTCCCTTAGGTTCCGCCTTTATGGCTACTATCCTTTTATCTTTAGCGGAATACTCATCCACTATAGCCTCACAGGCTGTGTCACCCTTACCTGCGACGCAGATGATCTCCAGGTTTTCGTATGTCTGATTTACCACGCTTTCAAGACATTCCCTTAAATATTTCTCAACCTTGTATATGATTATGATTATGCTTACCTTGTCCAACTTTTCTACCTTTTATGCATACCATCGCTAATCTGCGGCCTGTACATTTACAGGCTTTTCCGCTCCGGTCTGCCAATACTTTACATACTTTACCGCCCCGGATCTGTTAATATGGCGATCCAACGGAGTACTTACTCCCGGCCTGTCACCCTCCTGACAGCTTCGAGATATCCGTAGCCTCTGTACTCATCGGGTTCAAGCATTGCACCCTCACCCCACTCATTCCATGCGTTTATAAATACGAAATCCGTCTTATGGCCTTCCTTCTTGTCTTTGAGTATACGAAGTACTTCCTCGAACTTTTCGGGACTTGTTCCCTTATAAACCAGTCCTTTGTAATCACGTCTCGGCGTATTGTCCCAGTCGGGTATAAGCCCCGGGAATTCATTTTCCTTATAATCCCTGTTTTTTATCCCGTCAAGGATCAGCGAAGCCTTTATGCTTCTTTCAAGCTTTTTGTCACGCCTTATCCTGTTTGATAATGTGTTCCATAGAACGGACACATTATATTTAATTTCATTTATCTTTGAAAAATCGTGTTTCAGGGTATAGCCGGGTTCAAAATAATAATATCCGTCTATCAGTTCAGTCCTCGTTTCCTGCTCTCCGGCTGTCTTGCCCGAAATAACATATACTCCGTCAAAGCCTTCACCGTGAGCCCACTTGTTAAAACAGTTAAGCATCCTGTCCAGGCAGTCTATGTCAAAGCTTCTGTATATCTGAAGGACGGGTCTGTTGTCGATTTTGATATACCGCTCATCATTAAAAAACTTAAGCAGATATTCAAAATGTATATACCAGTCCTCCTCTTCTCCGTAATCCTGCTGCATAAGAACCTGCTCGCTCAGACCATACCATGTCCTTGTCCAGCTTTCGTTTGCCCAGCAAATGCAGTAATGGATATCTATTTCGGGGTGCTCCAGAAGTATCTCCGCAGGACGCTGCATAAGCTGTCTCCCCCTGAACCAGTACTGATATATGGAGAATCCGTATATACCATATTTACGAGCCGTCTCCGCCTGCCATTTAAGAGTATTTACACCATCGTTTACAAGATCATAGTACCTGCCGTCCAGAGGAATTCTCGGCTGGATATGTCCCTTATACAGAGGGTGCCCTTTCTTTACGGCTGTCCATTCCGTATAACCCTTGCCCCACCATTTATCGTTTTCGGGGAATGTATGATACTGTGGCAGATACATACACATGACCTTCATGTATCTCTCTCACTTTCTGCAATGACAGCTGCAGGGCCGTTCTGTTTACTCTGTCTGCCCTGCTTACCGTGTTTTCCCGCTATCCGCTTTAGCTGTTTTTCACCCGGTCATCCGCATGATGGATGCTTCCGACCGCATACCAGAATATCGGCGTGGTCAGCTGAAAAGCCAGGATATTCGATCCTACCGACTGAAGCAGCGCCACCGCAACAATACCCAGCTCCACGTAGGATGTTCCAAGATTCTTAAGACCCTTCCTAAGACTTAAGATCATAATATAAATGAACATAGAGAAGCCAAATATACCCTGCTCGCAGTAAAGCTTTACAAGACCTCCGTCAGCTATAACGTGAGCATCCTCTATTCCAAGTGCCTTATGTCCGTTCGCTCCAAGGCCGTTGCCAAGCCACGTGCTGTACATATTATTGACGGCTGCGATCCACTGTTCACTTCTTTCACCTATTGCATCCGGAAGCGAAACGAGCCTGTAGTATATCTTCATAACAGCATCCATTCTGACCGCGCACAATCCCGCAAAAGCTGCCAGAACAATAATAAGTTCAACGATAAAATACTTCCTGTCCAATGTTCTGAACACAAAAAAGATCAGATAATTAAAGTACAGAATGACCAGTATGGCAACAACCATGGCCGATCTCTGATTGCTCATAAACGCGACTGTCATATTAATGAGGAAAGATACAATACCAAAGAGCCTTATCCGTTTTATTCCGGAAGCATCCTTTACTGAAGCACCGGTCTTATCCCCCATATCCCGCTCAACTGTCCCGGAAACCGGAGCAGCTCCGTACATTACAAACGGGATGGATGCAAGCATCGCAGCCACCGAGATAAATCCAAGCACGGTACTTCCCACGACCGAATCCATCCTTACACGGCAGGTCGCAGCATCTGCCTTGCTCACGAAGCTCAGCCTGTATGAGTAATCAATGTAAAACTGCGGCATTATTATCTGAAGCAGTATTCCAAGCACTCCCAATATCAGAACAGCATACACGAAATTCCTGTAAAACTTCCCTGATCTTCCGGATTTCTCTGATGTCTCAAAGCCGACGGGCTCCCACGATGTTCCATCGTGGGCAGTATAGTAAAATATAACCGGAAGGAGGGATACCACGAATTCCTGTATATATACCGTATACGGCATACCGCTCTTTACAAGCCATATTACCGACAATGTATTATATGCAATATAAGCAGCAACAAGCTTATCAATAAATTTCGCGAATGTAATATCCTTTCTTATAAAGAGTTCGATCGCTACGCATATCAGGAATACCGTTGCAAGCACTCCAGGACGAACCGCTTCAAAGAACATATTGAGTACATACAACATGACCGCGATCACGTAATATATACCCGCAAACCATATTTTTCTGTTATTCATTTCAGAGTCTGTGCCCAATTTGTCTCCC
Source organism: Lachnospiraceae bacterium (assembly GCA_017450065.1). Lineage (GTDB taxonomy): Bacteria > Bacillota > Clostridia > Lachnospirales > Lachnospiraceae > UBA2868. The sequence continues at coordinate 19,593 of JAFSYI010000077.1, read as the reverse complement.
CTGTATCAGTACATGTACAGTTTCACTGTAAACCGGCATAGCATCATCCGGCTCAGCCATTTAGCAGAACTTCCCGCACTTTTGCCCAGCTGCTGTGAGCAGGATCTCTCCTGACGGTATTATCTTCGCATGTACCTGCATCAAAAAGCTCTCCGCGTATTGCCCTCTCCATAAGTGCCGCAAGCTCTTCAGGCTTAAACGGATCAAAGTATGCAGCACCCTTATACCCTTCAAGAACCTCATGGCAGAACGGACAGTCCGAAGCCAGTATACATCCTCCAACGGCTCTTGCTTCCGCAGGCGGATAACCGAAGGTCTCAATATATGACGGGAACAGCAGTATCTCTTTTTTATATCTTTCAAACACATCATCTCTCGATATGCGTCCGAGATACTTTACCTGCTCATGGTCCCGGTACTTACCCAGATACGGTATATCACCCTTATTAAGGGTAAATGACACTGTAAGATCACTGATACCCTTATTCTTAAGAATCTCCACCGCATCCAGAATACAGCCATGATTCTTATAAAGGATCTCACCTGCAGGGTAGAAGAACTTATTATTCTTTTTTCTTCCGCTTTCTGCCTGATCGTCTGATACATTTATGCCGGTATCATAGTTCTGAATATGACCGGATCTTTCCGATATTACCAATCCATCTGATATATCAGCATTGTCTCTATATGCTGCCCCGGGTACATCTATATCAGGCATGATCTTAACGATCCTGTCTGCGGACACTCCGGTTTTAGCGGCAACTGCCCTTCTCATCCACTCTGTCTGAACAATGATCCTGTCTGCACGCTTAACGGAAGAATCTATCATCCTGCCGATAAGCTTCTGATATACGGCATACTCATGTTCTTCGGGCTTAAACAGCGAAAAGTCCTTCCAATCCTGATATCCCAGGGGCTGATGAACGTACAGTACCTGTCTGCCCCTGTATCCTCCCGGAAGGGTATTCTGCATGGAGAACAGTACATCGGGTTTAAGGCTTTCAAAAAAAGCCGCTCCTGTCTTCAGATCAAAAAGAAGTCTGTTCTTACGGCTTGACTTTACATCATCCCTCACGATAACCCTTATATTGTCCCGTTCTTCAAGCAGCCTGCTGCCCAGCACAAATATCCATTCATTTTCACCGGCATCATTATTTACTATGTATTTATGGAAATCCCGAAGTATCGACAGGGCTCCCGTCTTACTTGCGGCTATATCATTCACAACGATTCTCATTCCAATAATTTACCATAGATTCCCCTGTTTATCAATTATTAACCGATTTTTGCGGCTTATGGCACTATTACATAGACAAACACCCATTATCTATGCTAAAATCCTACCAACACAATGTATCAATACATCAACCCGGTCGCATGGGGAAATAGGAGGAACCATTATGCGAAGCATAATTCCGGATGGTTCCGACGGTTGGCTGCCGACTAAGGAGTGGGCAATACATATTATACACGAGGAATACAGGCATGAGATTTGTTAAGAGGGAAGAATTAAAAGAGGGAACAAAGCTGGCAAAACCCATCTATAACAAGCGGGGAGTGCTTCTTTACGACAGGGGATCCGTCCTTACATCAAAGGTAATCAATTCAGTACATAATTTCGGTCTCATCGGAGTGTACGTACTCGCTCCTGATGAACCGCTTCCGGAAATGACAGATGAAGATCTCGACCGTGAGAAATTCTGTACAGTATCGGAATTCTCACTCATGGAAGAACTGCTGAACATGCAGCGTACAGGCAAGTATGTCAAGCTCAGATACCTTGCCGATACCTATATTTCTGAATTCCGCAGGGTAGACCACCCGATCGAATTCGTTCAGAACATAAGAGGAGCAGAGGATTATGTGTACAAGCATTCATCCAATGTGGCTATTTTCAGCGCTCTCATAAGCAGTAAGCTGGGGCTCCATAATGAAGAAAAGCTGACTACGATCCTTGCATCTCTTGTTCATGATATCGGGAAAATGAATATTCCCATGATGCTTCTCAGGAAACCTGTGCTTGAGCCTGCCGACATCGAAAAGATGAAAAAATATGAGCTGGACGGAGCTGAGCTTATTGATAAATGTTTCATGTCGATCCCGGGTGTCAAGCGTGCCATGCTTCAGGCATATAAGCATATTGATGCGTTTGAGAACAACAGGGAACCGGAAAAAGGCAAGCTCGTGCTCAGTTCAAAGATACTCATTGTTTCGGATATGTTCGACCGTCTCACGGCAATGGATCTCAGGAATGAACCCATGTCCTATATAGCGGCTCTTAAGGTACTGATATCCAATCCGCAGTGGTTCGATCCGGATGTGGTCAAGGCCCTGTCATCCACTATCATATTCCTGAGTGAAGGCACATGCGTAAAGCTTACCTCAGGTGAAACGGCAATAGTTCTTGAAACCGACCGGGATAATATATTCCGGCCGCTGGTACTCCTTACATCCGCTAACAAGGTTGTGGATCTTGCCAGAAATTCAGCCTACAGGAATGTTGAGGTTGCCGATGTTGCAAAGACCTACGACAGCAGATACGTTTTGGATAAACCTACCATAAACAGATTAAAAAAGGAAGACGGTTCATGACAGGAACCGTCTTCTTCTATATTCCGGATTCTCAAATACTTCTTTAACTTTTCTAATGTTTCAACCACACCGTTCTGTTTACTATATCCGTATAGCTCTGGATCAGCTTAACAACCTTTACCGATACGTTTGTATCCGCATAGTCCTCAGCCATTACCGTCTCTTCTTTGTTTTCGTACATCGCAACTGCCAGCTCCGTTGCCTGTTCAACCGTACAGCCGCTGATACCGCCTATCACCACCGTACCCTTGTCAAGCACCTCGGGTCTTTCCGTTGAGGTTCTTACAAGCACTCCGGGGAAGCCGAGCATTGCCGATTCCTCTGACAATGTCCCGCTGTCGGACAGCACACAGTATGCATTCATCTGAAGCATGTTGTAATCAAGGAATCCGAAGGGCTTCATGTTCGTAACCAGAGGATGGAATCTGAAATCCCTCATCTCTATAAACTTCTTTGATCTCGGATGTGTGGAATATATGACAGGCATCTTATATTTCTCTGCGATATTATTTATTGAGTTCATAAGATCCATGAAGTTTTCTTCAATATCGATATTCTCTTCCCTGTGTGCAGACACAAGTATGTATTTCCGTTTCTCAAGGCTAAGGCGGCTTAACACATCACTCTTTAAGATATCATCCATATGATCCCGTAGTACTTCCCGCATCGGAGATCCGGTCACAAACACAGTCTTTCCATCGATTCCCTCAGACAGAAGATATCTTCTCGAATGCTCGGTATACGGAAGATTAATGTCCGATATATGGTCCACTATCTTTCTGTTTATCATTTCGGAGACATTCCAGTCCCAGCAGCGGTTACCTGCTTCCATATGGAAGATGGGTATCTTTAATCTCTTGGCACTTATTGCAGATAATGCCGAGTTGGTATCCCCGAGTATAAGCAGCGCATCGGGCTTTACCCGGTTCATGAGCGAGTATGATTTAGCTATGATGTTACCCATCGTTTCACCCAGATCGGCTCCCACCGATTCAAGATAATAGTCCGGCTCTCTTAACTTAAGATCCTCAAAAAATATCTGATTAAGCGTATAGTCATAATTCTGTCCCGTATGTACCAGAATATGATCAAAATACTTATCCGCGCACTTGATAACAGCAGATAATCTTATGATCTCCGGTCTGGTACCGACTATGGTCATAAGCTTAAGTTTATCCATTTCTCATTCTCTCCGATTCTCTTCCACTTATCTGCTGTACCGGCCGATCCACTAACATCTGATCTGATAATGCCTGTTTTCCGGTATAATCAGCATATCCTGCTGCCAATACAGATAAGACAGATGTTGTTTATCGTACAGGTTCATAATAAGTATCCGGCCTGTCCGGATCAAAAGCCTCATTCGCCCACATAACCGTCACCATATCCTCATCACCCTCGTTGGTAATGCAGTGGGTGTAGCCTGTCGGTATGTCCACAACAGTAAGCTCTTTTCCGTTTACATGGTAATCGATCACCTCATCCGTACCGTATTTACGAAAGCTTATGCAGCCCTTTCCCTTTACAACAAGAAATTTCTCATTCTTACTGTGATGCCAGTGATTGCCCTTGGTGATCCCCGGATGGCTTATATTCACCGACACCTGCCCTCTGTCAGGTGTCCTCAGGAATTCTGTGAATGATCCTCTCTCATCGACATGCATTTCAAGAGGATAAGAAAAATCATCTGCCGGAAGATAGCTTAAATAAGTGCTGTAGAGCTTTCGTTCCAGTTCGTCATCAAGCTTAGGTAAAGCAAGCTTCTTACGGCTGTCCCGAAAGGAGGTTATGATATCAACGATGTGCCCGAGCGTTGTCGTATGTACTACGGGAACCGCTCCGAATCCGCCTATAATATTTGCCCTGCCCTCAAGCGCATTTATGAACTCATTAACCACGTCATCTATGTAGACAAGGTTCATTACCACAGAGGCGTCATTTACTTTTATCGGAAGTCCTGCGGCTATGTTGTTGCAGAAGGTGGCGACAGCACTGTTATAATTTGGCCGGCACCACTTTCCGAACACATTCGGAAGCCGGTATACATATACCTTCGTTCCGGTCTCTTCCGAATATGAAAACATCCTGTCCTCTCCTGCCTTTTTACTTCTCCCATAAGGATTGTCAAGTACGGCCTGTATGGAGGATGTTATAAGGACCGGAGCCATGTTTCCGTTTTCCTTAAGCTTATTAAGAAGGGTGTCTGTGAATCCGAAATTACCCGTCATGAATTCGGTCTCATTTTTCGGACGGTTTACGCCTGCAAGATGGAAAACAAAACCACAGTCTTTCGTATAAGCATCAAGCTTTTCGGGACCGGTATCAATATCATATTCATATATATCATTGTATTTTCGGTTCTTAAGCTCCGCGATCAGATTCTTTCCGACGAAACCACATGAACCTGTTACAAGGATTTTCATGTCTTAATAAGCCTCACATTCAATATCATCTGGCAGCCCGCTTCCGTAAAAAACATCTCACAGCTCTTTCAATTACCGGAATCCCACGCTGCGATCTCATCCCTTATATATTTAAGTGACAGGAGTTTCTCCTTTACCTGTTCTATATTCAGCATTTCGGTATTGTTGGAATTAAATTCGGTAAGCTTTGTTCTCTCCTGATTGCCTTCCCTGAAATACTTATCATAATTAAGATCCCTCTGGTCTGCGGGAACCCGGAAGAAGTTCCCCATATCTATAGCTCTTGCGCATTCCTCGTTTGTAAGAAGAGTTTCATACATCTTCTCCCCATGGCGGATTCCGATCACCTTTATCTCGTTATCCGCATTAAACAGTTCCTTCACCGCCTGTGCAAGTACCTCAATAGTACATGCCGGCGCTTTCTGAACCATGATATCTCCGGCTTCCGCATTCTTAAATGCAAAAATGACAAGCTCCACAGCTTCTTCCAGGCTCATGATAAACCTTGTCATCGCCGGCTCCGTTACCGTAAGAGGTTTCCCCTCTTTTATCTGTTCTATAAACAGAGGAATGACAGAGCCTCTCGAACACATAACATTTCCGTATCTCGTTCCGCAGATAAGGGTCTTATCCGGATCAACGGTCCTTGATTTGGCAACAAAGACCTTTTCCATCATCGCTTTGCTGGTACCCATTGCATTAACGGGATATGCCGCCTTATCGGTAGACAGACAGATAACCTTCCTGACGCCTGCTTCTATCGCAGCCGTCAGCACATTATCAGTTCCGATCACATTAGTCCTGACTGCCTCCATCGGGAAGAACTCGCACGAAGGAACCTGCTTAAGTGCAGCAGCATGAAAAATATAATCAACTCCATGCATTGCGTCTCTTACGCTCTGTATATTCCTGACGTCGCCTATATAGTATTTTATCTTTGGATTATTATATAGATGCCGCATATCATCCTGCTTCTTCTCATCGCGGCTGAATATTCTTATTTCTCTTATATCTGTTTCCAGGAATCTGTTGAGCACCGCGTTTCCAAATGAACCAGTACCGCCTGTGATCAGCAGCGTTTTATCTTTAAACATCCTCGTTCTCCGCTATGTATCTTTATCCTTTATCGTTCTTATCAATCGTCCGGTGAGCCTGACTGCCTTAAGGCATAAACATGATCTTATTTAAGTTCTTCAACATGCCCTCCATAGGTTTCAAGCAGTTCCACGCTTCTGCTGACATCGAAATGCTCTTCCAGATACTTACGTCCGTTCATACCCATGACCTTACGTTTCTTATCATCCAGCATTTGACGGATGCATTCCCAAAAGCCCTCAACATCATCCGATCTGCACCACAACCCGCAATCTGCATCCTCTGTAAGTAACTGTCTTACATCTGTGCATTCATCGGTACATGCGATCATTGGTTTGGCCAGTGCCATATATGACAGCATTCTCGACGGATAATTGGGAATCGTAAACCTGATATCCAGCGATACGATCCCGACATCACAGCTGTCCATCAGCTTGTTGTATTCCGCAACGGGAAGATAATCTATAAACCCGGCGTTAGTCCTTCCCTCACAGGTCTTCTTAACAAGCTCAGCCTCACTTCCGTTTCCGGCAAAAATAAATTCCACCTTATCGTAAACAGGTGATTTATCATACTGTATGACTTTCATGAGAAAATCTACTGCCTGAGGCTTTCCGAGATTACCGCCCACCATCAGTCTGAGCTTCTTACCTGTTATGAACTCAAGTCCTTCCTCCTTAAGTGGCGGAACCTTTATCGTATTCGGGAACAGTATCAGCTTCTCCGTCGGGATCTCCGGATCATGCTCCTTCAGGTAAGCTCTGTTCCCTTCAGACATGCAGCCTATAATGTCAGAAAGAGCATACAGCTTCTTTTCTTTGTTCCTGAAATACTTATGGATAACTCCGTCCTTACCAAAAAGACCTATATCAACCGCATTCTGAGGAAAAATATCCTTAAGCATCAGAAATGCCTTACAGCCAAAATTTTTCTTGCAATACTTAACAACATTTGCAAAAGTCACCGGCGGTGTGGCATATAATACAAGATCGAAATGTTCTCCCTTAAGCTCCTTTTCGATCGCTGCTCTGAGCTTAGGTTCTACCTTAAGCGTATTAATACCCTTCTTAATGAAATTGACGCCGAAAATCTCGGCGGCAGACACTTTGAGAATGCGCACACTGCCGACCGGACCGGTTCCGGAAGGATCGACGTCAACATTTATCATTTCTGTTTCAGGGGTATTTTTCGGACTGTCGGCAAAGACAATCGTGACCTTATGTCCTGCTTCTGTCAGGGCAATTATAAGATCAGGATATATCATCCCGGCTCTTTTCAGATCCGGATTTTTGAGAGTAAGATACAGAATATCCATTATGGTTCCTATCTGCTGGCAATGTGCTGCTTATCCAATAACCTTCATTATATCGTTCAGTGAGCTGATCCTTGCATTTTCCCTGTAGCCTTCTTTATATGCCCTGTCTTTATATACACAGTTCTCACGTATTATCCTGACAGTCATAATCGGAAGATCACGTCCGATAAAGAAATCCTTCTCGGGGTTGTCGCCTACATAGACCATATCGCCCCAGTCAACCATGAAAGCTTCCTTCATCATAATGAACGGCCTCGGATCCGGCTTCCAGTAATCACGTCCAAGCTCGTCTGTAATAATGATCTTATCAAAGACCTTCTTTCCGTTTGCATTAAGCACTGTAAGCTTCTTCCTCTGAGTAACTGCATATCCATCGGACAAAAGCCCCAGCTTTACACCCTTATTCTTAAGTGTTCTGAGCGCAGGCTTAACATCCGGATAGAAATGAACATCCGGTACATGCTCTCTGTATACTTCGACAAGCTCCATTATTTCATTTTCTTTGTACCTGATATCATGCGACTCAAGCAGGCGGTTGAAGACCTTTCGCGAATCCTCGAGATAGAGATCATACAACTGTCTTGAGGTCATTCTTTCATCCCATCCGTACATATCCTTAAGGAATGACGATACGGCCCTGTAACCGCTACGTATATACTCGTCTTCTGATATCAGTGTATCATCGAGATCAAATATTACAGCCTTCTTCATGCTCGGGTACCATATCCTCGTTTAACATTATACTGCTGTCAAACCGGAGGAATATCACATTCTCCCTGTAGTCATCATTATATGTTAAAACCTCGCCGCGAAGAAGACGATACAGATTACTGCATGAATCCGCACCTGCCATTATTGACATTGGTGCACCGCCTCCAAAGCGAGGATTGATCTCGATATATTCGATACCTCTGTCTGTCTTACGACACTGTACTGTGATGTGTCCTATCGGCTTAAGTTCTTTCATAAGCCGTGTCACATCTTCAATGATCTCTGTATCTTTAACGATACGTCCTTTGGCTATCTCCCCGCTCCTCGTTGCCATCCGGAGCCTGGGTACCATGGTTATTATATTGGATCCGAAATCAAGGAACACATCTATTGTATATTCCTCTCCCACCATATAATCCTGCACCATCGGATCCTTGACCAGTGTCAGGATTGCATTTAACTGCTCCCTGTTTTCAACCTTATAGGTATCTATACTGGAGCTGCCGTCTACAGGCTTAACAAATAACGGAAATCCGATATCATCCTTCTCAAGCTCTTCTTTTGTATACAGATGCGGTACCTTGAAGCCATGCTCCTCCATATACTTCTGTGTATTGAGCTTATTCCTGCATATCTGTATGACCGAAAGATCGGAAATAAGAAGCCGTGCGTTAGTCTCTTTCTCTATCCTCTCCCTGTTTTCCGCCAGAAGAAGAAGCTCCGTATCAATCGTGGGAACTATAAGGGAGACTGATTCTTCATTGCACACGTCAATAACCGCATCGACATATCTGCCTGAATCTATACGTGGAACAAGCCTGTATTTATCCGCAAAATACAGGGCAGGCGCAGTATCGGAGCAGTCTACCGCAATGACCTTTCCCGTCACCTTAAGCTCCGAAGCGGCACGTTTAAAGCACTTGATAAGTTCCACTCTTCTGCCGGCACTCAGCACCAGCACATTTATATCCGGCACTTATTCCTCTCCTTTGAAGAAATCCATCGTTGCAGCGCCTTCGGGACTTATACCCTCTCTTTTCAGCACATTCGCAACTGTCATGAACAATATCTTAACATCCATTATAAAGGACATTTTCTCCGTATATTCAACGTCATATTCAAATTTCTGAGGCCACGTAAGTGTATTTCTTCCGTTAACCTGTGCCCATCCCGTAAGGCCCGGACGCACATCATGCCTGTGGCTCTGTCTTTCACTGTATAATGGCAGATACTGCACCAGCAGGGGTCTTGGACCCACTATGGACATATCACCCTTAAGAATACAGAAAAGCTCAGGCAGCTCATCAAGACTGGTTGCCCTCAGTTTTTTCCCAAAGGATGTAAGCCTTACCTCGTCCGGAAGAAGTTCTCCATTCTCATCTTTCTCATCTGTCATGGATCTGAACTTGTACATATGAAAGATCCTGCCATCCTTACCGGGTCTGTCCTGATGAAAGAGCACCGGACTTCCAAGCTTCTTTTTTACAAGGATATACAACACAAGATATACCGGTGACAGAAGGATTATCGCGACAGACGAAAGAATGATATCAAATATACGCTTTATATATTTTCTGTAGAGCATATGAGTGTATACCTCAATCATACAAAAACGCACGGTCACGCATGAAACAGTTTTCTTATTATTGAGATTATCCTTTCCATGTCCTCCGGTGTATTCTTGATGTCGGACGGGAGACAGAGACCTGTCTTGAATATCCTCTCACATACACATTCATCACCGCTTAAGATCATATCCGTTCCCTTATAAACAGGCTGCATATGCATGGGCTTCCATATAGGCCGCGTCTCTATATTCTCCTTCTCGAGAGCAAGCATTACATCAAGCGGCTTAACGGAACAGTCCTCATCAATAGTCATACAGGACAGCCAGAAGTTAGGCTCACTGCATTCAAGATAAGGATTCATCTTAATCTCGGGTATATCGGAAAACGCTTCTTTAAATGTCCTGTATATGTCTCTCTTTAAAGAAACATGCTCATCCAGATGCTTAAGCTGACCTCTTCCGATCCCCGCCACCACGTTGGACATTCTATAGTTGTATCCAATCTCCTTATGCTCGTAATGACGTTCCGGTTCTCTTGCCTGCGTTGCATAGAATCTTGCCTTCTTTATCGGCTCCTCATCACGGCAGAACAGCATACCTCCGCCGGATGTCGTGATGATCTTATTACCGTTAAATGAGAATATCCCGTAGTCACCGAAATTGCCTGTCTGGATTCCCTTATAGCGGGATCCGAGGGATTCGGCGGCATCCTCTATAAACGGAACTCCGTGTTCCTTACATATATCCCTTATTTCATCCAGCTTCGCCGGCGTACCGTACAGATTGGCGGCGATCACTGCCTTTACATCAGGATACTTCGCAAAAGCCTTCTTCAATGCTTCGGGATCCATGTTCCATGTATCTTCTTCCGAATCAATAAACACGGGATGTCCTCCGACATAAACTATCGGATTGACTGTCGCAGAAAATGTCATTGATGTTCCGAATACTATATCATCACGACCTACTCCCGCCAGAATAAGCGCAAGATGTATTGCTGCCGTTCCGGAGGCAAGTGCGGCTGCATATCCCCCGCCGACGTATGAGCATAATTCTTTCTCAAACTCGTTCACATTGGGACCAAGCGGTGCCACCCAGTTAGTATCGAAGGCTTCATTAATATATGAAAGCTCCTCACCGTGCATAGTGGGACTTGAAAGATATATGCGTTTCTGTTCCATAACGGTAATACCTCTTTATTACAAAAATATTAACTTATTATATCAAATAAAGGAAATATTGGCAAATATCGTACAAATCGGACAATTACAGGGCCTTATCCCCGGTAATTTTTTCATCTGAAATATGTCTGATTTCCTGACTCTGCATGGATTCATGCATCCTGGATATCTCTCTTACCTCGTCTTCTGCTTCTATGAATATCTCCGCTATCTGCGGATCAAACTGTGTTCCGGCCCCTTCCTTTATGATCTCCATCGACTTTTCAAATGTAAAGGGCTCCTTATAGCTTCTCTTTGATATGAGTGCGTCAAAAACATCAGCAACTGCCATTACACGGGCTGACAGAGGTATTTCTTCTCCAGCCTTGCCGCTTGGATAACCTTTCCCGTCCCATCTTTCATGATGATAGGTTGCCAGGTTTTTGGCTTCCTTCAGATATCCGCTGTCGGAAACCAGCGACATGGCGCTTGCTATGATCTGATTACCTGCTGTCGTGTGGCTCTTCATGACTGCAAATTCTTCGTCGGTGAGTCTTCCGGGTTTATTAAGAATGGTATCCGAAACCATTATCTTACCTACATCGTGAAGAGGTGCCGAATTGATCACGTCTGTAATATAATCATCTGTAAGGATATCCGGATACAGGCCCTTATCCCTCATTTTATTAAGAATCAGCCTTACATAAGCCGCCGTCTTAAGCACATGATCGCCGGTGTTCTTATCCCTGCTCTCAACAAGATCCGCAAGGACATGAATAAGACCGTTCTGCATATGTGCGATCTCTTCACCCTTGGCCTCTACATCCTCAAGATAACCGACAGTTTCGGCGATCGTCTTGCTTAATGACTCATACAGATTCTCTATTTCATCACCGGTCACTATATCAAGATGCTGCAGTCTTTCAACACTTATATCCCTGGCTTCTTCGCTGTCATAGGCGAATTTCCTGGCTGATACCGTCATAGCCACGATGGGATAAATAAGATGGTAATCGACCAGCCATATACACAGCGACAGCACAAATATATAGAAGCCTATGAACAGCGAAAATACCTTGGTCATATAACTAAGGCTTGACAGTCTTATTTCCTCAACCTTTATATCCGCAGCCGCATAGCATACACAGGTTCCGTTACTGTCAAACACAGGTTCAAAAACCGTGAGCAGGCGTCCGTACTTTGTATCGTCAAGCAGAGGTTCTATCTCCTTTCCTGAAAGCATCTCATCCTTCAGAGGCATAAGGTAATCCTCCATTTCTATAACAGCACCGGGTTCATCACCCTTAACCTCCGGAGTATCCAGATCGAATACAACCTGTACTCCGTCCTCCATTATCCTGTAGATATATATATATTCGATATCGGGATTTCCGGTTCTGATCCCTTCCAGTTCATCTTCAAGATTCCTATATTCCTCAGAGGTGTCTCCACCGGACATATATTCATCCAGCTTATCACCATCAATCATGCCGGCCGCCAGCTTCGCAGCGCTCCTGCAGCTGTTAGTATACTGATCCATGGCAAAATTCTGATAAAGGACATAGCTTATAAAGGTTGTTACAACTGCAACACAAACCATGATCACGGATATGATCGTAATGATCTTGCTCCTCAAAGAAAATGATCTGGTCACATTCTTCTTTGCGTAGTTCTGTACCTCACTTGACAGCGGAGCCTGTCTCCATCCGGTGAGTCTGAGTCCCGGTTTGAGCCGTTCGGGAATAAGTTTTAATATTATGAATACAAGGATTACGGTTATGGCCTTATCTATGATATCTATACTGACATCCGATATCATCTGTGCCCAGAATACGCTAAGTCTGCCGCTTTCGAGAAGCTTTCTTGCAAAAGGCGCTGAGATTCCTTCTCCCATACCGTAACCATACAGAAAATATGTAAGGATCGACCCCAGGGCTCCCCCGACGAAAGCAAAAACCGGTACTGTAAGCAGTGTTTTTGACAGCTTATCAAACCAGCCTTTACTGCCAAGATATGCTCCTATCGAAGCTATCATCGTGCTCAGCACCACATAATAAGCATTACCCGGATTCCCCTGCATATTGATTATATTATTAAGATATCCGACAAGGATTCCGGGGAGATATCCTCCGAGTATTGATGCCAGTAATGTCCCGACATTATCAAGATACAACGGTATTCCCAGATGTGAAGCACCTCTGGAAAGAACGAAGTTGATCACTATCGTTCCCACAAAAAACAGTATCTGAAATCTGTGACATTTCTCACTTTTAATATCCACCTCAGCCGGTTCATTATTATTTATTTCTTCCGACATATATCTCTCCTGCGATTCATAAAAATTAAAAATCCCCCATGATCTGTGGTTTAAGGATACCATAGATCATGGGGTTTTACAAATCGGCTGCCGACAGACAAAAGTGTGCCAACTAATTTCTTCATAGAATTATCCTCCTTTTATCCGTCTCAGCGGTTGTTTTTGTTTTGTTAGTATGAGGATAACAAATGAAATGTCATAGAAGTGTCACAGTCAATCCTTATTGCTTTGTATTACTCTTTCCTGCTTTTTTTCTGTAACAGTACGCGGCACATTTCTTGATACAGCAGATAATAATACAGAAGCAACTATATCCGTCGCCCAGTGCACCCCTGATATCAGCCTTCCGATTACCATAAGTGCCGAAAAAGCGATTGCAAACACCTCGGTTACTTTTTTGATCTGAAGATTCTCCACTCTTCTGCGCACTTGGAGTATCAAGGTTGGCATGATTGTTCTCAAAAACAGCTATCCACTTTCAAGTCCTTAAATGAAGACCCTAAGCGAGAAGCCACGGAGAAAAATCAGCGGTCAAAAATGTAGTGCAGGGCATTCTTAATGGCATATCTTCCCTCTCCGTTGAAGTGGAGGATTTACGGAAGTCCAAAATAATTCAGAACGATCGCACTTTGAATAGTAAAGCTGATCACGAGAATCAAATTTGCGGCAAACTCATAACCGCTTTCCTTATCATACGTTCTTACCCGTATACATATATGATTATAAATGATACCCAAAACAAAAAATACAAATATAACAGTAATTGAAAAGGCGCCGGGACCATAATAATTCTCTCCCGTATGCAGATTGCCATTACCTCTCGGGAACAATTCATACAGATCACGCATAAAATATCTTGCAAAAGCTACGAACAAAAACCAATTAATTACTATTGCAATCATCGGATTTAATAGCTTCTTCATACCATCACACCCCTCATTCATATTACTTGAAAGGAGTATGTTTGTTCATTCCAACGATACAATACGTTCAAATCCCTTTCATTCTTAAATTGTATAGGATGCTTTATTGCCTTAGATATTCTTTGTTCTTCTCCATATGGTATATAGTATTGCATTTCATCTTCTGAAAAGGCTATCAACACCATTTCAATATCATTTGCTGTTGGGCATCCACTTGTTCCCATTATTTCTCCACTAGTTGTAATTCCGATACTTGAGGGAATACCAAGGCTTGGTGGAACATATGTTATCTCTTGATTTGAATTTATAGTGAATTCATGGTTCTTTTTAGCTTTCGGATACAAATCATATAGCCCCATTGCATGACCAAATTCATGCGCAACCGTTCCCTCAAATGATGCTTCGTTATACCACTGTTCCTTGTATGATTGACACTGTGAACCATCAGTATCTATATGATTTTCATCTATGCAATAACTTGTATAAATAAAAATATGCTTATTTTTATGAGTTCTCCACTCTCCATTTTCATTGAAGCTAAAACCGCATACGCCACTTCTAAAGTCTAAAGTTACGGCATTTTTGAAAATAATATCCGGTATTTCAATTATATCTATGCTAAAACCAATAGTTAAGCCCTCACAAAAATCATAAAGGTTCCCAACATACTGTCTCTCCCACCGGGTTTTCAACCCATCAATTGCTAACTCCTTTAATGTAGGAGCAGAACCAATCCTATTTGAAATATTATTTATTTCGATCAGCGTAGAAGAATCCGAAACATTTGTATTAAGTACTGTATCAGATTTGACATTATAATCTCCCTTAAAAACAACTTTTAGATGCATTGTAACATCATTCCCATTCACTGTAATATATGTTGGATAATTATCATTGTTGAAGTATGGATCCGACAATTCCGGATATATAGTCTCAATAGTATCTTCATGAAATGCACCAAGGCACTCATATCTTTTATCTATTGCATTCTGAGTTCGTTCAATATTGTCATTGATTCCATCTCCGTCAGAATCCTTCATCGTTGGATCTGACAGCACTGGTAACACAATCACCTCACTCAGCATATCATCAAGATTTCTTCCATTTCTGTCACGCAGCCTCCTGTACTGTTTTTTCCAATCATTATACTTATCCTTATAATACATGTTAAGGTAATCAAAATATGTTGGAAGAACAGCATTACCATTATCATCAACTGTTATCTGCTCAGTATTGATCTCTGACCAATCGCTCAATGTATCTTCATCTGTATCAATGTTACTGTGAATATTCAAGCGATCCTTCAATGATATCTTCTTTATCCCGGCAGAAGATATCATATTGTAATTGTGCAGTTCATATACATCCGTACTGCCATACATAAAAGCTATTGCATCATCTGCAAAATCCACATAATTATACAAAAGCAACCCCTTTGTTCGTTGTGAAAGGGTATCATACCATGAGTCGGTTGCTGTATATGGATTATTAATGATACAACGAACATTTATCCTCGCTATGTCGTAGCTATACAGTTCACTTTCAAATGTTCTGTATGTATTCCCAAAGAAGTATGCAGCACGGTATGCGGTTTCCCTGAACGGTATATCTATAACAAGTGTATGAAGCTGCGGTTCGATATACATCTCTGTTGCTTCAATGTTCTCAACTTTATTCAGCATTATCTTGAGATTAGCAGAATTTGTAGCACATTCGGAATCAGACGCACCTTTAACCAAATCTCCGTTTTGATCTATTATATAGATCCGGGCCCGCTTATTACATTTGAATACAGTATCCCCGATCAATAGTATATTGCTTTTTATGGCTTCAAACTCAGTCGGGTTTATTGCATCGATCTTATTATTTATGCAAAATACAATATCCGCTTCCATTTCACCCGGAACGATATGCTCCGGTGTGTTGATAGAGTAATCCCATAACCGTGGTGTATCTGTATCACTGCTTGATTTAAGCAATGATGTTCCTTTTGACACTCTAAGCTCTTGCTTAAGTTCATCTTCTTTGACAGATGCTGTCCCGTATTCCCTTTTATTGTCACCATCTGTTATCTCAATGACACTATTTATTGTCTCATCGTTATTATCAATACTGTCATCGACAATATCAAATCCAAGGTACTCCAGCCATTTCTCCATGTCTACAAGTACATACGTTCCGGTATTCGTATTTTGTGCGATGATAGTATTACTACCCGTATCATATTCACTTGCAACGGGAACCAATGAATTATTATCCTCATCATAACAGAATACACTGTATCTCTTTACCTTTGTTCATTTTCGTTTCTCCCACTTATTTTTTTATATGTTCAATTCTTTGTTCAATGGAAAAGTTCGATTTATACTCTATCATATCAAAATGGTTGTTTCAAGAAATATCATAAATTAATTTGCGTCACATTTTGATTATTATGCAGCTTACATAAATCCAATGGTGGAGGTATTTTATCTTATTGATTGATGAACTCAAACGAATATCAGATTTCAAAATCATTTGGTATGATCAACATATGAAATTGTATTACAGGATATGAAATAGTGAATAGCTTAACGCCCTGTTTTTGATATCTCTTCATGTATTTACGAAATGTATCGCAAAGTTTATCCCACCTCGTCAGGGCATATTGGATAATATGAAATCCATAAAATATAAAAGACCGCCGATTGTTCTCCAAAACAGCTATCTGCTTTCAAGTCTCTAAATGAAGACCTTAAGCGAAAAGTCACGGAGAAAAATCAGCGGTCAAAAATGCTCAGTCAATTTTACAATTATTACAATTTATGAATCATTCGTAGCTCCTTTAGAACGATATACGTACTGATGACAATTATATGAAAAATGTCATCGTCTACCTCTCACAAGACACAGGGACGATTCCTTTGTCTTATATAGCTATCTGGTCCTGCAAACAGTATAACTTCATTTACAATATCTTAATCGTAAATTTACCGCAATGTATTAAACCTTCATGTAGATAGGATTACAATGATAACACAACAGCTCGGAGCTTAGGCTCCGGGCTGTCTTGTAATTCATTCACTGTTCAACGGTTAATGACATATTTCTTTAATCATATTTCATTCACTATAGCTATGGGAGACATAGAACCGTCCCCTGTCTCCCCATATGCAATCATTCTTAATTATGTCATAAAACCATGTGTCTTTATCACAATCATGTACGAACTTTCCCGAACTGGAAAACCTATTGACATCAAAAAAAATATGATTCTTTCCATAAACAAAAAGATAGCAGGTGTATTCTTTTTCGAACAAGTTTTTTATTCTTCCGCTCATGGCTGTAAGTAAATAGTATTCATCCTTTGTTTTCACCATATACCCAGAAAACTTATACGGACCAAAACTCAAATATTCTCGTGGAATATCTTCAAAATGATTTGTTTGCAACTCCACTTCTTTTGCACGTCTTTCGCTTACCACATCAAACTCGAATGTCATAGTCTTTTCCTCACCTTCTGCTTTCCATATGTGCATAAAAAACCACATTCTTCATACTCAAAATCAGAGGATATATTCGAGTAATGACATGCCCTTCTATGAAACACTGGACGGTTCGTCTTTTCGTTCTTGGATTATTGATTTTCAACAGCTTCCTTCCTTATTTTACAATATTCTTCATAATCGATCAGAAGCTTTCCATTATTCTTATCGTAACCGAATTTATAGCGTTGCTCCCGTACAGATCCTTAGCAATCCTTCTTTGTCCTTCTTCCGCTAGCGTTAGCCGATGTTAACAGCTATTATCTATTGTACCCTATCTCTTATATTGCCTTTAGCATGTGTAATGTTTCCAAATTCTCCTTTTTACGACGTGTCGCTTCCTCTAATGCTCTTTTATACAATTTCTTATCATTATATACCCTATCTCTGGGACCAATTAAATACTCGTACATACATTTCCGAACAAAGTTTTCATCACTGTTTACGGAAGCTCTTAGGATTTGCTCTTCAAAATCCTCATGATTATCAGTCAGAAACAGGACTAATGAATCCATCGCAGATCTATCACTATAATGAAAGACATCAATATGATTTCTCTTGGCAAAAGTGATGTATGACTCCAAATCTTTCACATTATCAAATACTGGCAATACCAATTCTTTTACTCTCGAACGTGAATTCTTTACAACATCATACATATCCAATTCATCATATGCAAATTCTATCCATTCTGGAATTGACGAAAATACCTGCAAATCACTCTCTGTACTCTCAAAGGTACATTTATTTATCCCATCAAAATAAACAGTCCTTATCCCGGAGGTTATTGTAAAACACTTTTTATTGTGATAAATCGCCGGAATGTTTCTGTAGCCAACAGAGTATATCAATTCATCATTTTTTACTTTCACAAATCTTCCCAGCTTTGCGCTGTATTTATATCCCTTCTCTGTCAGCTCAGAGCCAAAAATATCTTTGAAAGCTCTATTAAATGTCATTCCCAACCCTCCTAATATCCTAAAATTAGCTTTTGTGCTATCAAGAAGGATGCTAGGTCATCTGCAATATGCAATGTTTTCGATTAACAGAGACATCAGCCTTAAAAAATTTAATCCGACAAGTCCTTCTCATAATAGAAGTTAACTAACTGTAACTTTAACGCCAGCCACATCAGGATGTCAAAAAGGAGATCCAAGGTGCTCAGATACGCCCTCATAAATCCAGCTCACAAAGTTGTAAAGAATAATGCCACCTTTAAAATGTATTACGATATCTGAAGCGTCCTCTCTGGACGCACTGCCTGACACTGTTACCCCAGCATATTCACGTTCTCCTGTTTCTGTGTTAATATAGATTATTTCATAGTTACCATATATTATTTCATAACAGGATAATACCTTGCCATCATTACTAATATATATTAAACCAGAATACTTTATATTTGCATCGATCGGCATACCATTTTCTCTGGCTTTCGTCAACGCCAAAGTGTCTGATAATAGAATTCTATTTGAAACATGCTTTAATTCATCAACGCTTAACATCTTTTCCATCCTACATATATTACCAGATTCATCTAGCCATAAATACCCTTGTGTCATTATGTTATTATATAGTTGAACAACGCAATATTTCTCATTTTCTCTTCTATCTTCTCTATAAAAATAAGTGTAGTGATAGTTGCTGTTTTCAAAGGAATAGGCTAATTTTTTATCGCTGTAATTACTGTCACATATACTAGTATGGAATCTGTTAATCACCTCCTTCGGAATAGAATCATATGCATATACATTACATCCATCTTCATATTCATATAGAACGACATCCTCTGAATAATAACGTCCCTTATTATTTACCTTTACTATCATGAATTTTGCATCTGTTTATACTATTAATTCGTTAAGGACATTGAAAACCGCATAAAATCAAGCAAATGCGGCTGTTTGCCAGTTGACTTTTATACTATTATCTAGTATAATTTATACTAGAAAGTGAGGTGTCATAT
>JAFSYI010000076.1 GCA_017450065.1 Lachnospiraceae bacterium | reverse complement strand
TGGTGGGGACAAGGATTTATGACCCGCCCCAACATGAGCAAGAAGTGGGGCTTAGCACCACGGAATTGCGAATGGTGGGTAGGATTGTGGGAGTGCGAAGCACGGAACAATCCGTTAATCATAAAAAATATAGTTTTGACCTCTAAATCATAGTATAATACTTTATTATTTTGTGTTTAAAAAAGGCATTGGCAGAGACGGTGCCCGGGGACGGTGGCTTTATGAAAAGCATGGTCGAAATAGAGGTAGTTATAAACGAAAAATATATAGACCCCAAGGTTACGATCAAAACACGGGCCAATACGCAGCAGGTCGAGAATATCATTTATGCGATCGAGAACGCCTCCGATAACGATTTTCCGCAGATAGTCGCTAATGAGTATGATAAGATGGTGTTCATTTCCCAGCGTGATATAGTCAGGGTATATACTGAGGGACGCAGGATATATCTGCAGACTGCGGAAGGACTGTATACGGTAAAGCGTTCGCTGGCGGGGCTCGAGGAGTCTCTTAATCCCAACCGGTTCCTTCGGATATCCCAGTCGGAGATAATCAACCTGTATAAGGTTAAGAGCTTTGATATCAATGTTTCCGGTACCATAGGGGTTGAATTCGACTGCGGCATCAAGTCATGGGTCAGCAGGAGCCGCATGAAACAGGTCAGGGATATGTTGAAGAGGCTCAGCAGTTCAGCCGGATGAGCTTTTGACTTTCCGGAGCGCTGTCTTCGGATTCTGATCATATCTGTTTATATGGCTTCAGCTATCTCACGTATGATATCTGCGGCTTCATCATACATGAAATCTCCTATAAGAGCTTTGGCGCTTCTCAGTTTGTTAAGATACCCGTCAGTAAACGGATACCCGAAAAGCCTTGCAACCAGTTTTGCGGACAATTCATCATCATATTCATCGAGGGCTTCGAGAAGCTCATCTTTTATCGAACGGGCTTCGTCAGCCGAAATTTCATCAGCAACAGGATCATCCGAATATTCGCAGAATTTCCTGAGATTTGAAATTAATATATCATAATAATCGAGAATGGTGGGCGTTTCAGCCATTACAGCAGCAGTATCACCGTCGCGCCCTGCCATTTCCAGCACTTCAAAGCCGCTGCCGAGCTCTGTTGCGCCGATCATCTTCGAGTTACTTTTCAGTGAATGAACAGTTATTACATAATTATCAAGATCCATTGCATTCAGGGCTTCCGTTACACGCGATCTGTTGCTTTCATACGATTCATAGTAACGCTGTATGGCCCGGATGTATTTGCTGCGGCTTCCGGTATACTCAATTCCGAGACTGACATTAATACCGTATTCTTCCAATTTAAATATGTCTTTTTCCATGCTTGTACCTTTCTCAATACGGGATTACACAAATTATAGTTTTACTCCCCGAATCATAGTTACGATATATGACAGAAAAATCCTGCCTGCTTATTCACCCGAGTATATCAATGATCTTGGCTACAAGCTCCGATTTCTTTGCCGGTTTTACTATATATCCCTGAGGTTTGAGTTCGAGCAGCGTTTTGATGACCGTATCCTTCTCGGTAACACCTGTAAGGAATACAACAGGGATGAACCTGAGTGCAGGAAACCTACGAAGCTGTTCGAGCACATCGGGACCGTTCATCTGAGGCATCAGATAATCGAGGAAGATAAGGTCCACGCGGTGCTTCGACAAATATTTAAGAGCAGCCTTGCCGGATGTTACAAGGGTGACCTCGTAGAATTCCCTGAGATGATCTTTCATCTGTAAGAGCTGCGAGGAATCGTCATCCACTACAAGTATGTGCTTGCGGGGAGGAGTATCGTCGGCATTGGGATTAATATATTCAGTGATCATCATAGAGCCGTTCTGCTGCTTCTCGGCCACGACGGTTTCGATTTCGTTTAATTTCTGGTAGAGTGCAAAGAGTGAAACCGGGCGCGGCATGAAGAACATACGCTCAAGCCTGGTATGATTGATGAAAACCTTCTGATCTTCTTCATTGGTAATTACAATGATGGTTATTCCTCCCATCCGTGTACATTCCTTAAGTACATCGAATACCGTCACTGTTTCCCATGTCTCATTACCCAGACAAATGATGATCACATGCGGCATTTCTGCCGGAACACGGTCGAACAGTGCCTCTTTGCCTGCGGGACATTTGATTACTATATAACCACGGTCATCAGACAGACGTTCGCTTATGTCCGATGCTATCTTGGTATTTCTGCCGGTGACCATTACCTTAAGCTGCATGAAAACCTCCGGATAAGTTTGTGATTGGCCTGTATTTACGAAACGGACAGAACCGTTCGCAAAAAGTATCGTATTATTATACATCATGTACTTGATAAAATCAGAAGTTTTGTCTATTCGGTCGTTTTTCGTGTCTATTCGGACAATTGAGCCTGTTCCGAATAGACATAATATATCTGTATTTAAGGCAAAAAGCAGTATATTTCCATTACTCAGATATGATGTTTTATATCCGGTAAATTCCAGAAGACAATATGTTAATATGCACTTGTGAGTAGGATTTTCGACAAATATTGACGCAATGTTGCAAAAAGAATAAAATATACAGAAAATTTAGGCAAAATAAACGAATATTTGTTGCAAAACCCTATGATAAGTGATAATATAGACGTATCTTTTTAAGAAAGTGGGGAATAAGCTATGAAATTAAAGGGCAAATTTGTTTTACTGTCGGTATTACCGGTCCTGGTACTTGCCATCATAACCTGTATCATATCATATATCATGGTCGAGCAGAAGATGGCAGAAGAGGTATATGATGCACTTAAAGCTGCCACGATAGCAACACGTGACCGTGTGGCGACAGTAGCTCCGGGTGACTTTGAGGTTAAGGGCGAGGAAATGTTTAAAGGGGATTTCAACATCACAGCTGACGAAGTTCCGTTTGATAACATAAAGCAGCTCTCCAATATTGACACCACCGTATTCTTTGGGGATACACGTTATGCAACCTCGGTTGTCAGTAACGGGGCAAGAGCACTCGGAACACAGGCAAGCGCTGAAATAGTTGCCAAGGTTATAACCGGTGGACAGCCAATGACATCGAATTCGGCGAACGTAGCAGGTCAGAAGTACTTCGCATATTACATGCCGCTGACCCAGCCCAGTGACGGATCCATCTGCGGTATGGTATTTGCAGGCAAGAGCCGTGAGAAGGTTCAGTCCGAGGTGATGAGCGTTGTAGGCGTTATCATCGGTGTTTCGGTAGCAGTTGTTGTTGTATGTGCAATACTTGCATGGTTGATCGCAGGCAACACCGTAAATGCTATACAGAAGAGTATCGATGTGGTTGGAGAGGTAAGCAAGGGTAATCTTTCAGTCAGGATTGACGAGGCAGCCGCTAACCGCAGTGATGAGGTAGGAGAGCTTTGCAAGTATGTTGAGGAACTCAGGGCTCAGCTGGCCGAGATCATCGGTAAGCTCAAGACAGAGAGCGGTCACCTGTATTCATCCTCCAACAGACTGCATACCACATCACAGAGTGCCAATGATGCAGTCGGACAGGTTGAAAGAGCCGTACATGAGATCGCAGACGGTGCCACATCACAGGCTGATGAGACCCAGAAAGCTACAGAGAACGTTATCCTCATGGGTAACATGGTTGAGGAGACAAGCGCTCAGGTTGAAGAGCTTCAGAGGAATGCGGTTGAGATGCAGAAGTCATCAGAGCAGGCCAGCGCGATACTTGCTGAACTTGCATCTGTTAACCAGCAGACAGTCGATGCGATCGAGGTCATCTCACAGCAGACAAATACGACGAACGAATCTGCACTCAAGATCAGGGACGCTACAAACCTCATCACAGAGATTGCGGACGAGACAAACCTCCTTTCACTCAATGCCAGCATAGAGGCTGCAAGAGCAGGAGAGCAGGGACGTGGATTCGCAGTTGTTGCTGCTCAGATCAGTAAGCTTGCCGAGCAGTCTAATGAATCGGCAAGAAAGATCGAGGAGATCATTACAAGCCTTATAGCAGATTCCTCCAAGTCGGTTGAGACCATGAACAATGTTCGTGATATCATGACCAGACAGAATGAGAATGTTAAGAAGACCGATGAGGCATTCCAGATCGTTAAGGAAGGTATCGACAGGTCGATGGATGGCGTTAAGTATATCGCAGATACAACAGCTAAACTGGATGAAGCAAGAGTTAACGTTGTCGATGTGGTACAGAACCTTACGGCTATCGCAGAAGAGAATGCGGCAGGTACCGAGGAAACGTCAGCATCAGCTACCGAGTTCGGTAACATGATCGGCGATATCGAGAGCGAGACCGAAGGTCTTAAGAATGCAGCTAATATCATCGAGGAGAGTGTGGGAATCTTCACACTGTAAGCAGTATCCGGTACTTCGTGAATTGCAGATTCGGTTCACGTGTGATTTATGGATGTATTGCAATATAATAAGTAATTAAGTTATAATACAGGGAGGCGGGAAAACGTCTCCCTGTATTATATTATCTGTGGGATTGCCGTCAGTGTAAAGCTTATAACAAATTAAAGAAGGTTCGGGTTATGGAAGAAGATAACGGAAGAAGCGTTGACGGATTTATTTTCGTTGACAGGGAAAACGGAAGTATTGCGAAGGAAGAGATACAGAGGATCAACTATATCTCTTCAAAGATGAATGAGGATAATCCGGAAGCGGTGCTCTCCGTATATAATAAAATGATTGAGAGCAATACCTTTTTTACCCCCATAGGTCTGGAGTACCTGAGAAAACTTCAGGATTATCTTTATAAAAGGCATGAAATAGATGATGCCCGTATAGCCGATATTCCGGTAATGGTGTCGTATGTGGATATTCATAATCAGTATAATAACAGGAAGGACATTGAGAGGGATGAAAGGCTGAGAAGGCACAGGAAGGTCAAGACCTTCAGAAAAGAATACAGGAATTCCCTGCTGCTTAACCTTATTATGGCAGCGATGATAATAGTAATGTATATAATTGTCATTAAATCGGATACTCCCAATATGATCAATTATGAGAATGCCATAACAAACAAATATGCTTCATGGGAGCAGGACCTGACGGAGCGCGAATCAAAGATAAGGCAGAAGGAAGCGGAACTGGGGATATACTGACAGCTCTGTCGGGGTCAGGCATGATTTAAAGCAGCCTGTCGTAACAGGTAAAGCCCCGGTGCCCGGATGCCGGCTGCATGCCGGTAAGGAAAGAAACAGGAAAGGAGAGGGATCCGCCGTCCCAACCGGCCGGATCTTATATGATATGGAAAAGATAAAAATACTTGTGGCAGATGATGAGAGCAGAATGCGGAAGCTTGTAAAGGACTTCCTTGTAAGGGAAGGATATGAAGTGCTGGAAGCGGCTGATGGAAACGAGGCTCTGGATAAATTCTATGAGGATAATGAAATATCACTTCTCATCCTCGATGTCATGATGCCGAACATAGATGGTTTAGAGGTATGCAGGGAGATAAGATCACAGTCCAGGATACCGATCATTATGCTGACTGCAAAATCAGAAGAAAGGGATGAGCTTCAGGGCTTTGATTCGGGAGCGGATGAATACATTTCGAAACCCTTCAGCCCCAGAATCCTGGTTGCAAGGGTGAATGCCCTTCTCAGACGGTCGAATAAGCTTGAAACGGAGGAAAAGCTCGAGGCGGGCGGAATAGTGCTTGATAAAACATCCCACACAGTGACAATAGACGGACAGGCCATAGAGCTCAGCTTTAAGGAGTTCGAACTGCTTGCGTATTTTATGGAGAACAGATCGGTAGCTCTTTCGCGTGAGAAGATCCTTAACAATGTCTGGAATTATGATTACTTCGGTGATGCAAGGACAATAGATACCCATGTGAAGAAGCTGCGTTCAAAGATAGGTGAAAAGGGAGATTATATAAAGACAATATGGGGTATGGGGTACAAATTCGAGGTCTGACCGGCTTTGTTCATATGGACAAACAGATGAGAATGTGTTATTGTGATTTTTGACTCGAATGAGTGTTTATATATGGTTTGCCGGTTATAAAGAGAGACAGTGTGTACGCATAATAGAAAATGGTGAATCAGGGGAAACCAAGGGGAGAAATATGAGAAAAAATCTTATCAGACCGGTTGCGGGGATAATCGTATTATCTTTATTCGTTTCTATGCCACATTATGTGGCCAGGGCAGATGAATATGATGATGTTATATCGTCGATGCAGCAGCAGGAGACCCAGACCCAGATAACGATATCCAATCTTGAAAAAGCTACCCAGGCTACAAAGAATTCAATAGATATGCTGAAACAGCAGAAGGAAGCCGTCCAGGGGAACGTGGACGAGCTCAGAGGACAGAGCGCATCTCTTCAGAGCAGGATCGACGGTTATGAAGGGAAGCTTACGGATCTTAGCAGTGAGATAGAACAGGCGGAGAATGCAATGTCGGAGGCTTCGGCCCAGATAGTTCAGCTGAACGGAGAACTGGATGCGTTAAAAGCTGAGATCGATGAACGCCAGATCCTTCTTAAGAACCGTATCAAAAGCGTATATGAGAAGGGCGGATCCAAGGGTATGCTGCAGCTTCTTACGGAGTCCAATTCGTTCAGGGACATACTCAACCGTTATGTATATATGGATGCGATGGTCAGCTATGATAGGAAAAAGATAGCTGAGTGCAGAAAGCTTCAGGAAGAGCTTAAAACAAAGATAGATGAGGTCGAACAAAGGGAGAGTGAGATCGATGCTTATCAGAACGATCTTGATAAGAAGTATGAGGAACTCGAGGATCTGAGCGATCAGGCGCAGGGACTTCTGGATTCGACCAATCAGAATCTTAATGCCGAGGCCGGTAAGCTTAAAGATTTCGATTCACAGCTGGCGGCACTGGATAAGACGATGAAGAATCTTGAATCCCAGACGGCGGCAGCACAGGCACAGCTGGCCAGGCAGATCGCAGAGAGGCTGGCGCTGAAAAAGGAGAATACGGGAGGTGCCTACAATGCCAGCGGGACCGAGCTTGAATGGCTGGCTGCGACCATACAGGCTGAAGCCGGTGGCGAAGCCTATACGGGTAAGCTTGCAGTTGGTTCGGTTATCATGAACAGGGTCAAGAGTTCGGCCTTCCCCAATACCATCGTGGGCGTTATAACACAGAATATGCAATTCGCCTCTTATCGTTCCGGTAAGGTGGCACTTATCATGCAGCAGGGTGCAAGCTCGGCCTGCGTAAAGGCTGCCCAGGAGGTCCTCGGAGGAGCCAGGGTAGGTGACTACCTGTTCTTTATGACAAAGTATTACGCGGATTACTATGGGATCTCCGAATATACAATGATCGGCAATCACGCATTTTTCTACAGATGGGTGACAAAGGAAAAAGAGGCTGCACAGTCCGGACAAACGGGAGAGAGCACAGATCAGACGACACCCGGGAGCGCACAGGAGAACAGTCAGACAGAAGAAATCGTACAGCAACAGCAGGAAGATGATCCTTATAACGGTGAGGAGAACGCTGACAACGAGGATCATGAAGAGTATGATGATGAATCCGATGATGACGAATGAACGGGGATGCAGCCGGTAACATATTAATATCCCCGGGGTTTCGCGGGACATCACGGATAAACGGTTGTAACAGGAAATGAAACATTCCATAAGAAAGCAATTCATGCTTATATTCAGCGCTGCAATGGTGGGTATGATACTGCTGTGCATACTTGCCAACAGCCTGCTTCTTGAGCCCTTCTATATAAAACAGAAGGAAAAGACGCTTAATGAAGCATACGAACTCATAGATTCATATTCACAGCAGGGCGGGCTGAGCTCGGAGGAATTCGCTGTGGGCCTTGATCAGGTATCCGCGCGGTATAATCTGGAGACGCTCGTTATCGATGCAGACACAAATACTTTGCGTTCAACGGTTAACGATTCAAGGATTTTGACCGATAGATTATTAGGGTATATCTTTTCGAATGCAAAGGTAGATCAGGTTCTATATTCCACCGATAATTATACGGTCCAGAAGAACATGGACCCAAGGATGCATACGGATTATATCGAGCTGTGGGGTGCTCTTTCGGGAGGAGAGCTCATTCTGATGAGGAGCCCCGTGGAGGGTATAAAATCAAGCGTCCACATTGCGAACAGACTGCTTGTTTACATAGGTATAATAGTTCTGATCATCGGACTGTTTATCAACTTCATCCTTTCAAGACGGGTGACGGTACCCATCCTTGAACTCGTGGATATATCCGAGAAGATGAATAAGCTTGACTTTGATGTTAAGTATAAAAGCGGAGGAGACAACGAGATCGCACTGCTCGGGAATCATATGAACAGCCTCTCACGGACTCTCGAGAGTACCATCAGTGAGTTAAAGACCACTAATGCGAAGCTTCAGAATGAGCTGGTGAAAAAGGCCGAGGCTGAGGAGATGCGCAAGGAATTTCTGTCTAATGTCTCCCATGAGCTTAAGACACCGATAGCACTTATCCAGGGCTACTCAGAGGGACTTAAGGACTGCGTGGCGGATGAGGACAGCAGGGATTACTACTGTGATGTTATCATTGATGAAGCAGGCAGAATGAACAGACTTGTTAAGAATCTGCTCGAGCTCAATCAGCTTGAATTCGGTAATGACAATGTTTCAATGGAGAGATTTGACATTGTGGAGCTGGTTTCGAACTGCATACAGGCCGATTCGATACTGTTAAAGCAGAATGAGCTTGATATCGTATTGCAGCACGATCATGATGTAATGTGTGTATGGGCTGATGAATTCAAGACAGAACAGGTAGTAAATAATTATCTTTCGAATGCAATACATTATTGTAAGAATGAAAAACGGATATCCGTAAGGATCACAGCCCGGGGTGAAACCGTGAGGGTAAGTGTGTTTAATTCGGGTGATCCGATACCGGAGGAGTCGGTTCCGCTTTTATGGACCAAGTTCTATAAGGTGGACAAGGCAAGGACCAGGGAGTACGGCGGAAGCGGGATAGGACTTTCGATAGTCAAGGCCGTCATGGATTCGATGAACAGGGATTATGGAGTTATAAACCACGAAAACGGTGTTGAATTCTGGTTTGAACTGGATGCGGATGCCGGCGTCGGACAGAATCCCGGTGAGGGAGTCGGGAATACATGAGGAAAATTATGCACAGAAGTGTGAAAAGAATAATGGCATATGGGTTATCAGTACTCCTGACAGCAGGTTCGCTTTCCGGATGCGGTCTTATTGCGTCCACGGGTCTGAGCGAGAATGAAGAGGAGCTGGTTGCCGAATACGCGGCAGGGGTCCTGATGAGATACGTCGGAGACAAAACGGACGGTTTTGGTAATCTCAGGCCGACCCCGGTCCCTTTTGTGACGCCGGCACCGGAGCCTGAGGCTGCCGCCGCGGATATAAACAAAACCGATGATGATATTCCGCCGGTGGATGACAATTCCACCGATGATTCCATGTTTGATACGGATACGGCCGATGCTTCCGTATCCGGCATGAACGGAGGCTCCGTGGAGGTGAACGACATAGCCGGTGCAATAGGTATTGAAGGATTCGGAATATCATATACGGGATACGAGACGGCCGATGTTTACCCGGAAGCGGGGGATGATACCCTGTCTTTCTCGATGCAGGCAACAGAAGGAAGGAAGCTCCTTGTACTGCATTTTGATGTTAAGAACAGTGCTCCGGAGGACAGGGAGTGCGATATACTTGGCTGTAATGTAAAGTTCAGGGCACTTATCAACGGAACAACAAGGGTAAATGAGCAGATGACCATTCTCCTTAACGATCTTAAATCCTACCGTGAGATGATAGATGCAGACAGCAGTGTAGATGCGGTTCTGGTTTTTGAGGTTGATTCGGCACTTGCCGAACAGATCGACTCACTGTCGCTGGTTGTGGTGGGAGCGGGAGGCGAGTCCACATTTTCACTGCTGTAATCTGTAATATTGTAACAAAAGAGTATAGTAAATGTAACGTTTTAAGGGCTATTGCAGATTTATCAGAAAATTTATGAAATTTTTATCTTTTTTGTGTATTTTTGTGATAAACTGTGTTATAATGAACACAGACTTTTTGTAACGGTCAATTTTACTGATGAGGTGAAGGTATGGACACAAAGATCTTATTGGAAAACGGTACGAATGAATTGGAAATACTTGAGTTCAAACTGGGGGAGAACTCATATGGCATTAATGTGGCCAAGATTACTGAGATTATCAATTACCAGCCGGTTACACCGGTCCCGAATTCTCATCCGAGCATAGAGGGAATTTTCATGCCGCGTGAAACGATGATAACGGCTATAGATTTAAGAAATGCGCTTCAGCTGGGTGAGTCGAAACCGGGCGGTCTGTTTATAATAACCAATTTCAATAAGCTGGATGTGGCCTTTCATGTAGACAAGGTTGTCGGTATCAACAGATATTCGTGGCAGCAGATCATCAAGCCGGACGCAACGATCAACAACGATCAGGAGGGTATCTCAACGGGTATCATCAAGATGGCGGATCGTCTTGTTATAATCCTTGATTTCGAGAAGATCGTAACAGATATCTCACCTGAGACCGGTCTTAAGATAGCTGAGATCGAAGCCCTCGGCAACAGAGAAAGAAGCGACCTTCCCATACTTATTGCAGAGGATTCACATCTGCTCAATAAGCTCATCAGCGATGCACTTACCAAAGCCGGGTATGTTAACCAAAAGAGAACCGAGGACGGTCTGGCAGCATGGAACTATGTTAACGAATGTCTTGACAGCGGTAAGCTGGATGAGAAGATCGCCTGTGTCATCACCGATATAGAGATGCCGCAGATGGACGGCCACAGACTTACGAAGCTGATCAAGTCTAATGACAAGACAAAGCATCTGCCGGTTGTTATCTTCTCATCACTTGTTAATGAGGAAATGAGGCGTAAGGGAGAGGCTCTGGGTGCGGATGCCCAGCTCTCGAAGCCGGAGATAGGAAAGCTTGTGGGAGAGATCGACAAGCTGCTTAAGAAAGACTGAACATAACCGGGCAAAGACCAAAGATCCGGACATCCGGATATATTTTTAACAGTGCCTGAGTAAAGCAGTAAATAAGTAAATAAATGAGTGAGCCGCAGGACATAAGGTTTTGCGGCTCATTTATTTGTGAGCCTGTTCTGAACGGTTATCAAAATATGCAGTTAAATGGAACCTGTTCTTAGTGTTGCCTGCATGTTACGTGTATGATTCTTAAATAAACGTGAAGAATATTTTATTTTTATTTGGTTTTTTCCCTGTTAT
Source organism: Lachnospiraceae bacterium (assembly GCA_017450065.1). Lineage (GTDB taxonomy): Bacteria > Bacillota > Clostridia > Lachnospirales > Lachnospiraceae > UBA2868. The sequence continues at coordinate 892 of JAFSYI010000076.1, read as the reverse complement.
AGTGTTAAACGTAGGGTCCGGAAGCGGATTTTACGGTTTTTAAAAAACATGGATTGACATAAGGAGGGAATGGTCAATGAAAAAGAAATTACTCAGTATACTTATGAGCGCAGCAGTTGTTGCAACATTGCTTGCAGGTTGTGCAGGAGCAGCTCCGGCAGCACCGGCAGCAGATGCAGCACCGGCAACAGATGCAGCACCCGCAGCAGATGCAGCACCTGCAGAGGACGCAGGAGCTAAAGAAGAAGCAGCACCCGCAGCAACAGGCGGCGGCAAGAAGGTTGCAGTTGCAATGCCTACCCAGTCTTCAGAGAGATGGATCAACGATGGTTCAAACATGAAGAAGCAGCTTGAGGCACTTGGCTATGAAGTAGATCTTCAGTACGCAGAGGACGACGTTCAGGCTCAGGTTTCACAGATCGAGAACATGATAGCTAAGGGAGCTAACTGCCTGGTTATTGCAGCTATCGATTCAGATGCTCTTGTAAACGTTGAGGCTCAGGCTAAGGATGCAGGCATCCCGATCATCGCATATGACAGACTTCTGATGAATACAGATGCAGTTTCATACTATGCAACATTCGATAACAAGGGTGTTGGTACCAAGATCGGTGAATACATCGTTCAGCACTGTGGAGCTACCAAGGATGATCCCAAGACTATCGAGCTCTTCATGGGTTCACCCGATGATAACAACGCTCATATGCTTTACGCAGGTCTTATGGCGCAGATCCAGCCTTTACTTGATGACGGTTCACTCGTATGTAAGTCAGGCCAGATCGCTTTTGATGACAACAACACACTTCGTTGGGACCAGCAGACAGCTATGAAGAGATGTGAGGATATCCTTACAAGGTACTATGCAGATGAAGATCTTGACATCATCGCATCA
>JAFSYI010000075.1 GCA_017450065.1 Lachnospiraceae bacterium | reverse complement strand
TTATTCCACGGTGCTCTTGACACGAGCCTCTATCGCATATGATGTTATGGCAAAGCGGCAAGGCAGCGTAAACACAGCCTTTGCCATGGCAAGAGAGCCTATCATATGCTACTCATGTCAAGAGCCTTTCGCGGCATAACGTCTTCTTGACTGGCTGGCCGGTGGGTAGCGCATCGTGGCCGTTTAGCTCCGCAAAGGCGGCCGTCGGATGGCGCCATATGCAAACTCCCTGTATATATAAGGAAGACTGTAACAAACGTTATGATCGTAAATACGGGAATACCCAGTTTTATAATTTTTTTCAAATACTCTCTCCTGCATCCCGTCCTGTAGTATTCTTTAAGTCTCTCCATACAGCCCCTTAATAAGCCCCATGAAAATCATACAGACGGAAATTTCATTTGCTCATATAATTCGCTCTTGCAGGGTTCATAACTCTTATGGAAAGACCGGAAGCTCTCCGGATCAGGCACCCTCCGTTCTCAAGGATCTACTCAGCCAGCATATCATTGACGGCAGGCACAACCTTAATATCCTCCCCTATCAACCACGAAAAAACCCGTGCCTCTGAAATTCAGTAAACACGGGGTTTTCGACTGCTGCTGCCCAGAATCGAACTGGAGACCTCCGCACTACCAAGGACATCATCACAATCTCTCAAATGCAGTAATATCAACAATTTTCTACCATTATTATTATACTCGCGAACGCAATTAATTGCCGTTTTTGATAAAGCGAATGTACTGGAATTGCGTTTGCGAGTCCGGTTGATCGGCAACGAAAATCGTTAATCAGTATAAATTAACCCAACGAATTAACCCAATTAGAATTACCTTCCGATCATACCAGTTCTTTAGCTGATATCCCCGACTCTTTTTCCGCCTGTTCAGGGGTATATACGCCTTTTTTGACTAAGTCTTTAAAAATCAGAATACGTTCATCTTTCCTTCCTTTTTCGTACCCTTGCTTTTCTAATCTCTCCGCAACATCACACATGGTTTGTATGTCCTCCTTCCCTTCTTCCTGTAATACCTTTTCGTATCTGTCATCCCCGGTCATCACGGCTAGAAGCTTCATAACTTCATCAACGTGCTTTATAACCCTCTTATCTGCCGGAATATAATCCGGGTCCAGCCTCTTTTTTACAAAGAAATCCGCGACTACCCCAAAATCACTCTGAAACATCGAAACCTGTTCTTCTGTAAGCCAGGATATCTCAAATACATTTATTCTGTAATCATTGATGAATTTATCGAGTTCTTCCGGTATCTTAACAAGTTCTTTCAATGTCCTGGGAGCATTCCCGTGATCAGAGCCAAAATAAAGAACTATCGTCGCTACCGGAATCCGTTCTTTACGATCAGACAACAATTGTGATCGATAACTTGCTCCGTCGTAGCTCAATACTCGGAATACCAAATCCCGTTCATCTTCCGACTGATTTTCTATTCCGAACGTAGCAATACGAATGCCGTTTCCATTCCAGTTCTTCGTAACATCTCGTTCCTGTTGATGAATAGCACCGTCATCTGCCTTATATTGAGACAAAGCCCCTGCGCTCTCCAAAGAGTCCGGATCCACCCGTCTGTCTCCATCAAAAAGCAGAACATTGATAATATCCGAAAATATGTCGTTATAATCCATAAGGATTTTTTCAGTAATATCCTTCTGTCCCATTCTTGCTCCCTCGGTTTTCTGGCCCTATTATAACAGATTTTCAGCCTTATTTACAGAAAAAGGTTTTTCTATAGGGATCAGATCAGCGTTTACTCTGAAACAAAATCTCCCGGGTAGCCAAAAAAGCGCAAAACATCACCACAAGCTCTTTAACAAGCTTTTATCAAGTATTATGAGTCTGGCA
>JAFSYI010000074.1 GCA_017450065.1 Lachnospiraceae bacterium | reverse complement strand
GTAACTATTCAGAACAGCACATAAATTTTAAAATATGAACCGTCAAGCTTGCTTGTAAGGGGCATATTTTATAAATTTATGTATTGGATGAATCCAAAGCAGCGAAAAATACGAAGTATTTTGAGCCTGTTCTGAATAGTTTATATTTTTGGAACCATCCCGAATGATGATCCGTATAATGATTCCTCGCTGTAATAATATATCGTACATTGAACACAGGCGCAAGAACAGGATGGGATTTCGGTTGGGAAGTTACAATTTTTAACTATAATGTGGACATATATCGTCAATTTCTGTAAAATAAAAGAAGTGATGTAATCACCACAGTATATGATTACAGGGGGTTATATATGAGGACTGCAGGATGACAGGAAACATAAATAACTTTATGTAAACTATTATGAGTAAGTGAGGAACGAAGAAATGAGTACTGATTTTAAACCTATCAAAGAAGGCAAGGTAAGGGAAATCTATGATAACGGCGACAGCCTTATTCTTGTTGCGACGGACAGGATAAGCTGTTTTGACGTTATCCTTAACAACACGGTAACAAAGAAGGGTACCGTGCTCACGCAGATGTCTAAGTTCTGGTTTGACATGACTGAGGACATCCTGCCCAATCACATGATCTCCGTGGATGTGAATGATATGCCCGAATTCTTCAGAAAGCCTGAGTTCACGGGAAACAGCATGATGGTAAAGAAGCTTAACATGCTTCCGGTTGAGTGTATCGTAAGAGGTTACATTACGGGAAGCGGCTGGGCGAGCTATCAGAAGGACGGTACCGTATGCGGCATCAGGCTTCCCGAGGGTCTTAAGGAATCGGATAAGCTTCCGGAGGCGATATATACACCTTCGACCAAGGCTGAGATAGGTGACCATGATGAAAATATAAGCTATGAACAGAGCGTGAAGTATCTTGAAGAGCGTTTCCCCGGAAAGGGAGAGGAGTATGCATCGAAGCTTCGCGATTACACTTTGGCTCTGTATAAGAAGTGTGCGGACTATGCTCTTACAAAGGGTATTATAATTGCAGATACGAAGTTCGAGTTCGGACTGGATGAGAATGGAAATATCGTTGTGGGGGACGAGATGCTGACTCCTGACAGTTCACGTTTCTGGCCGGCAGAGGGCTATGAGCCGGGACATGCGCAGCCATCCTTTGACAAGCAGTTCGCAAGAGACTGGCTTAAGTCAAATGAGGGTCATGACTGGACACTGCCTCAGGACATCGTGGATAAGACGATCGAGAAGTATCTGCAGGCGTACAGGCTTCTTACCGGTAAGGAATTATAAAGTCAGGTGAATCAGTGGGGAGGTTTCTTCTGATTTCCCAAATAAACAGGGTGGTATAAACCAGTACCCCTTATGAAAAAAATGGAGGAAAAAACATGGCAAATGACAATTATTCAAGCGAGCAGTATTTATCGGATCTGAATGCATACTGGCGTGCTGCCAATTATATTGCGGCTACGCAGCTGTATTTACTGGACAATCCGATGCTTAGGGAGCCCCTTACAAGGGATCAGATCAAGAAGAAGATCGTAGGTCACTGGGGAACCGTTCCGGGGCAGAACTTTGTATATGCCCATATGAACAGGGCGATCAACAAGTATGACCTGGACATGATCCTTATTTCAGGACCCGGGCATGGCGGCAATTTCTTCGTTGCCAATTCGTATCTGGAAGGACACTACAGTGAGATTTATCCCAATATTTCAAGGGATCTCGAGGGACTTAAGAAGCTTAATAAACAGTTCTCATTCCCCGGCGGTATTTCAAGCCACGTTGCTCCGGAGACACCCGGTTCCATAAATGAGGGTGGTGAGCTCGGTTATTCCATAGCTCATGCATTTGGTGCCGTATTTGACAATCCGGATCTTATCGCTACCGTTATTGTCGGTGACGGCGAGGCTGAGACGGGACCTCTGGCTACGGCATGGCATTCCAATAAGTTCCTGAATGCAGCCAATGACGGCGCCGTACTTCCGATACTTCATCTCAACGAATATAAGATCAGCAATCCTACTGTACTGTCTCATATCACACATGAGGAGGTTGCAAGCCTGTTCCACGGCTATGGATGGAAGCCGATCTTCGTTGAAGGCGACGATCCGATGGAGATGCATAAGCTCATGGCCGAAGCGGTGGATACATGTATTGAGAGGATTAAGGAAATCCAGAAGGAAGCACGTGAGAACGGAAATACCGAGCGTCCTTTCTGGCCTATGATAGTACTTCGTACACCTAAGGGCTGGACCGGTCCCAAGGTTGTCGACGGATTAAGGGTGGAAGGATCATTCCGTGCACATCAGGTTCCGATCACGATGGAGAAGCCCGAGCATCTTGATCTTCTTAAGGAGTGGCTGCTTTCATATAAGCCCGATGAACTGTTTGATGAGCAGGGACAGCTTCTTGAGAAGTACCGCTACATAGCACCCAAGGGAGACAGAAGGATATCTGCCAATCCGCATGCCAACGGCGGTAAGCTCCTGCGCGACTTAAGGCTTCCGGATTTCAGGGATTATGCGATAGATGTTCCCAAACCGGGTGCTGTTGAGAAGCAGGATATGATAGAGCTTGGCGGCTTTGTGCGTGATATCTTCAAGCTTAATAAGGAATCGAAGAACTTCCGTATCTTTGGACCCGACGAGACCATGAGTAACCGTCTGTACAAGGTATTTGAGGAGACCAAGCGTGACTGGAATGCCCAGTATCACGAGGCTGATGAGGATCTCGCGGTTGACGGACGTATCATGGATTCCTATCTTTCGGAGCATATGTGTGAGGGATGGCTCGAGGGCTATCTGCTTACGGGACGTCATGGTTTCTTTGCTTCATATGAGGCATTCATCCGTGTCGTTGATTCCATGTGTGCACAGCATGCCAAGTGGCTTAAGGTATGTAACGACCTTTACTGGAGAGAGGAGATCGCTTCTCTTAACCTGATACTTACTTCAAACGTATGGCAGCAGGATCATAACGGGTTCACCCATCAGGATCCCGGTTTCCTGGATCATATCGCCAACAAGAAGGCAGATGTTGTACGTATGTATCTTCCGCCTGATGCCAACTGTCTGCTGTCATGCTTCGATCACTGTATCAGGAGTAAGAATTATGTGAATGTCATAATAGCATCCAAGCATCCGAGTCAGCAGTGGCTTACAATGGAACAGGCGGTTAAGCACTGTACACAGGGTATCGGTATCTGGGACTGGGCAAGCAATGATGCGGGAGAGGAGCCCGATGTTGTCCTTGCATGCTGCGGTGATACACCTACCAAGGAAGCTCTTGCGGCTGTTACGATCATGCGTGAATACCTGCCGGAGGTTAAGATACGCTTCGTGAACATAGTAGACCTTATGAAGCTTATTGACCATACCAAGCATCCTCACGGACTTACCGATATTGAATATGATTCGCTGTTTACAAAGGATAAGCCCATAATATTCAATTTCCACGGCTATCCGAAGCTCATCCACGAGCTTACCTATACAAGGTACAACCGCAACTTAAGCGTTCACGGCTACCTTGAAGAGGGTACGATCACCACTCCTTTCGATATGAGGGTTCAGAATGAAGTTGACAGGTTCCATCTTGTAATGGATATGGTCAATCATCTTCCTCAGCTCGGCAACAGAGGAGCCTATCTGCTTCAGAAGATGCGTGATACGCTCGTAGAGCATAACCAGTACATCGCTGAGTACGGCCTTGATCTTCCGCAGGTACGTGAGTGGAAGTGGGAGGCATAAGATAAGAACATTCACTATGATGATCAGTATTGTCAAGTGTATTGATAATGTGATCAAAGGGCTCTTCCTCCTGGGAAGAGCCCTGATTTTCTAAAAAAGCTTGAAAAAAACCAAAAAAAGACTTGCATTTATACGAAACATTTAGTATACTACACAAGTCGGTAAACGACATAATAATTAATGGCTCGTTGGTCAAGCGGTTAAGACGCCGCCCTCTCACGGCGGAAACAGCGGTTCGATTCCGCTACGAGCTGCTTTTGTAAAAAACGCCACAAACCCAGTAAAATCAAGGGTTTGCGGCTTTTTTATTGCAATTCACTCACGGCAATTCACGGCATTTCAAGGCCTTTCAAAGCCCATAAATACGTTATCGTAAGGGATAAAATATGGGCAAAATATGGGCAAGAGTTTTAAAAATCCCATAAAGTTTCAAATATGATACAAATTGTATAGTTTCTACAAGGGATGATCCGTACACTGTTCTGAAATTGTGCATAATGCTGGTGAAAACAGAGGAGAACTATAACCTTTTCTGCTTCACCGGCTCTGCGCAATACTGATATTTCCAGGTTTTTTTCACGCTTTTTACAAAAAAATATAGTAATCGGAGGAATTGGTATGAATACGGACACAGCGATACGTGCAAACAGAACACTGCACATACTTTTCTATGGCTCTGATCGGTTATCAGCGTACTGGAGTCGGATTGAGGAAATGAGGGAGTGCCCAGGCAATAATGCGGGCCTTATAAGGGAAAGATATTTGAAAATGTGTAACTATATGAAGATGTTAACAGGTAGAGGGAGGCACCTATGCGGCGTGAAAGACTTCGTATAGGCGCTGAGGGAAGGAGAGATATGCTGAAAGTGAGATTGATGGGAACCAAGAGAGATATGAAATGGTTCCAGAAGGTCATTGAAAGAGACAGGAGAATACAGATCTTACGCATATCCGAGCCATACGCAATTAAAGGATCGAACAGGTACTACCGCATGTATGTTGAGGTAGACAGGAATGATAGAAAAGCAGCATAAATAAAACGGAGGAAGAAAAATATGTGCAGAGTTATAGCTATATCCAACCAGAAAGGTGGAGTTGGCAAAACAGCGTTAACCAGCAATCTTGGGGTCGGTCTTGCAATGAACGGTAAGAAGGTTCTGGTGGTTGATGCAGATCCACAGGGAAATCTTACTTCAAGCCTTGGGATAGATAACGTGGATGAACTGGAGAATACGCTTGCTACTTTCATAGAGCGGGAGATAAATGAAAGCCCGATAGAACCATCGGAGTACATTCTTCATAATGAGGAAGGCGTAGATATAATGCCTTGCAATATCAAGCTTGCCGGAATGGACTATATGATAATGAACGCATTAAGCCGGGAACATCTGCTGGATGCATTCGTGTCATGTGTAAGGGATAAATATGATTACATCCTTATAGACTGTTCCCCGAGCCTTAATCTTGTCACCATAAATGTTCTTACGGCTGTAGATACCGTGATAATCCCAGTGGAGGCATCGTATCTTTCCATGACAGGGCTTCAGCAGCTATTAAGCTCCATAGGATCGACGAAACGGAAGCTGAACAGGAAGCTTCAGGTTGAGGGTATTGTTATAAATAAGGTCAATACACGTACAAACCATGAGAGAGGCATCATAGATAAGCTCCGTGAGGCATACGGGGCACAGGTAAAGATATTTGATGCAATGATACCTGAATCCGTAAGGGCTAAGGAATGTACCGCAAATGGGCTCAGCATTTATAAATATGATCCCAAAGGCAAAGTCGCACAGGCGTTCGAGGGGTTAACAAAGGAGGTGCTGGCTTATGGCTGTTAAGAAAGCATTGCCGGACAGAGTTAAGCTTAAAAATCTTGATTCTCTCTTTGGGATAGATCAGGAACAGACAGGACAGGTTATAGAGCTATCTGTCAATGAACTCTTTTCATTTAGGGAACATCCGTTCAAGGTGATCGATGATGAAAAGATGGCTCAGATGGTAGATAGTGTCCGGGAGAACGGGATCCTTGTTCCAATCATGGTTCGGAACAGGCAGGAGGGCGGCTATGAGGTCATATCAGGCCACAGGCGTAAACATGCAGCGGAGATAGCCGGTCTTGAAACTATTCCTGCAATCATAAGGGATCTGACGGATGAAGAAGCCGTAGTCGCAATGGTTGACGCTAATCTTCAGCGGGAAGAGATACTGCCGAGTGAGAAGGCATTCGCATATAAGATGAAGTTGGAGGCAGTATCAAGGGTTAAGGGCAGGCCTAAAAAAGAGGGACAAGTTGTCCCTGATTATCAGGGAATGAAATCTACAGAAATGGTTGCCGAGGGAACAGGCGAAAGTTACAAGCAGATTCAACGCTATATCCGCCTTACGGAACTTCTTCCGGAACTTCTGGATATGGTTGACAGGAAGAAGATTAAGTTCAATCCTGCCGTGGAGCTTTCGTATCTTACTCCGGAGGAGCAGACAATCCTCTTGGAAGTGATGAAGGAAGATTCTGTGGTACCGTCATTATCGCAGGCACGGCAGATTAAAAAGCTCAGCCAGGATAAGAAATGCACAAAAGAAGCAGTCCATGCACTGCTTGCCGTAGCTGTAATAAAGGAACGGAACGTGGTTTTAAAACATGAAGTGATCATGCAGTACTTTCCGGCAGATGTAAGTGATGCTGAGGTAGAGAGCCTTATCGTAAGACTCCTCGAAGAATATCACAGGAAGCGCGGAGGGATATGAGTATGGCAAAATTCATATATGATTATTATTCTGGTGAAAGAAGTGAGCAGTTCCGTTTCCTGAAGATCCCCAAGGCGTTCTTCGAGGATCCCGATTACAAGGACCTGGGTATGGCAGAGGGAATCCTGTATTCTTTCCTTCTTGAACATATGGATTATTCCAAGAGGAGCGGATGGATTGATACGAGTGGACGTACTTATGTGATACTTACGATCGAAAAGATACAGGAATATCTTATGGATTGCAGTGAGGATAAGGCAAGGGATACGCTAAAGCATCTGGTTGAATTTGGTTTAATAGAGAAGAAACGCAGAGGTCAGGGAAAACCTGACCTCATTTATGTCAAGGATTTCGTGACCAAGAAAAATGAGGATACGGATAAAACTGATTCTGAAAACGCAGAGCAGAATGTCCAGCATTTTTCTGAAACAGGAAATAACGGAATCTTGAACACGGAAAAAACGGATTCCAAAGACGGAAATTTCCGTACTCTTGAACCGGAAAAAACCGGGCCTAAAGATACTAAATATAATAAGACTATAGCTACTGAGACTGTATCTATCAATCCCGGAACAGTAAATGCTTCAAGGGGAGAGGTCTGTCCTTATGAGAGAGATGGATTGGTGGATGAAAGAGAGAGCAAGGTACCAGCCTATGATGAATATGCCCGTATCATCAGGGAGAACATTGATTACGACAACAAGATAAATGAGCTAAAGTCTGATGTTCAAAAAAGCCGCCTATTTGATGACTTTTACAACTTGATAGTGGAAGTGGTGACAGGGAATGAAGCGGAGTACAGGATCAATAAGGCAATCATAAATGCAAAGACGGTAAAGTCAAGGATGCTCAAGCTTACCGCTGACCAGGTTCTTAAGGCCATAGAGCAGTATCTTGGTGTGTCCGAGAAGATTTTCAGTGTCCGCAGCTATATCATATCCGTGCTTTACAATGCCTCGTTCATACCCAAATCATTTAAGCCAATCGATGTTGAGGATCTGTCTGCAAAACAGGCAAATAGTTGCCGAGACAGGAGAGAAAGCTTCAAACATGCTGCGAACAGTGGAAGCTGGGGAGGAACGAATACAAGAAGGATCAATGAATATGACTGGGAAGATCTGGAACGGGATATGCAGACTAAAAGCTTCGACAATACACCAAATCCAAGGGATGGAAATGGATTGTGTAAAGCAGGGTAAAGAATATATCGGTCTTTATGTGATATACCTGTTGCGGTATAGTGGTTATGCATATATCATAATAACAGGTACGAAAAAAAGGTGATTAAGTTATGGCAATCAATCAGAATAAACTGATAAAGGCAGTCGGTTCTTCCATGTATCAGCAGATAAAAGAAAAGGGATATGCAACAGCGGTAGATACCCTGATGGACATGCATATTCTTAGCAAGCAGGATTATGAGAGCTGGCGAAACGGTCGGGTCCCATACCTGGAAAAGGTCTGTAACATAAACCTGAAGAAGCTTGACTCCATCCTTAAGGAAATGAAGCACTATGCGGACAGAAACGGACTTAAGCCCAGCTTTACATGTTATAAGCAATGGGGCAGGAAGAACAAGCCGACGATAAAGCTGAGATTCAGCAAGACCGGAAATGAATATATGGAGAAGCTGTATGCAACGCACTATGTGAGGAACGTATCAGCTGATGAAAACACTGATAAAACAAAGGAGGTTTTGGGATGACATTTGAATTGTGGCTGTTTGCGATAAAGCATTTAGGACAGACTTATGATGCTGCACTGGCGATATATAACACATTCCCGGAGGATAAGAAGGAAGAACTCAGGAAAGAATATGAAAACACACAGGGGAAATAATGGATCACGTAAATAATAAACCTCGCTATCATTCATTCCAGAGGAAGCGTTTGGCAATTCGGTTTGTCAGTTCGCTGTTGCTGACGGGATACGTTGTATTTATCGTACTGCAATTAGAACATCTTCAGATATGGCACTGGATTTCAATTATTATCGTGTCAGTAGTAATCCTGCTGGCGGGTAGGGGATACTGTGGCTTTTTGTGCCCGGTGGGTTCATGTCTGGATTTCATTCATTATATCTGCAAGAAGCTTCACGTTAAAGAAATCAAGCGACCTGAGGGATTCAATCGTTTCATACGTGGCTTCAGGTACTTCTTTTGCGTATTCTATTTTGTGCTTCATTTCGGGATCGGAATTGATCCGGGGGGGCACTGGTCGTTCTGCTGATCATCACAACGCCGGTTATGGTACGCTTCTGGTGCAGTATATGCCCAATAGGAACAATCCTTGGAATGCTAAGCCGGATCAGTGTTTTCCAGCTTCAAAAGAATCTTGAAGCTTGTGTCAGCTGTTCTGCTTGCGAGAAAGCATGTCCTATGCAGAATGATAAAGTGTTTAAGGCAGACAAAACCGGAGAGATTCATTCGGTTTCCTGCATTTACTGCGGACTCTGCGTGGGGAAATGCCCGAAAGAACATACACTGTCTTTGAAGGTGGCAGGACGAGAGATACTGTCCTCCGGACGATAAAAGAGTATTGTGTAATTGATAAGTTCCTGCTATCGTAAAGACGTAAATGGTGATAGATTATGAATGAACGCATCTGCAAATTGAAATACTGGAATGCATTCCGGGACTATATGGAGTACTTCTTGGTATATTGTATCCTCGGATGGATATATGAGTCGGTATGGTGCTGTATGATATTTCATCGCAGGGGCTTCATCAATCGGGGATTTCTTTTTGGTCCATGGCTGCCAATATATGGAGTGGGATTCTTTATCATACTGGGAATATTCAAGCTTCTGAAGGTAAAGAAGCCGTTATGGGTATTTATAGTCGGAACTATCGTAGCAACAACAGCTGAGCTTATTGCCAGTTACATTATAGATGCGACAATAGGCACCCCTATGTGGGATTATAACGGATACTTTATGAACTTTGACGGAAGGATTGCGTTAGAGCCGGCATTGATGTTTGGTTTTATGATCTGGCTGGCAATGTGTGTTATACAGCCTGCGATCATAAGACTTCAGGATAAATACCGGGACTCAAAGGCCCATAATATTTGTTTCCTCGTTATAACCGCATTGTTTATTATAGACCTCATATGCAGGATATGGCTTGGAAGCAACCTTAAGGGTTAGGGCGAGATTATCCCGCAAACATAATAAGATATATAAAATTAAGCAAATGTAAGACAGCGATAGGAGCAGCTTTTATTTCTCTTATGAGAAGTAGGAGTTGCTCCTTTTTTGCGTATAAATAACTTTCGGGTACTGTGCCGGAAGTGGAAAGGAGAGAAGCTGAAATGAAAGAAACAGTCATACGTGCGGAAGTAGCCATCGGGGATCAGGTCTACAGCGTGATCCGGGATATCGTTGCTACAAAGCATGAGAGATATACGATAGACGAGACATTCGTTACAGATGTTTCGGATCATCACGGTTTTGTCATGAAAACTGATGAGAACATCTGGAAGAGTGAGCTTGAGATAGGCGAGACAGTGTTT
>JAFSYI010000073.1 GCA_017450065.1 Lachnospiraceae bacterium | reverse complement strand
ATGTTGATATAATGACAATATAAACAAGGTTTATAAAATCAATAACATCAACAACAAGTTTATTCTAAGGCAGAATCTGAGTTCTGTCAAGGAAAACTTGGATGGTGGGCAGGATAAACGCATCAATTAAGGGTAGATTTTTTTACATTTTTGTGGTACTACCCTCTTTTTTATGGTATAATGTATTACATACTATGCAATACGCAAGGAGGGAGCAATGCCACGAAAAAAAGCCGATTACCCAGACTGGGTAATGAAGTACAAAGAGAAGGGGACTTATATCAATAAAGTAGGCGATAAGTATTACCTCTATGCTGCACATTCCGAGAGAATCAAAGGCACTGACAGGGTTAGACGGGTCAGCGATGGTTACATTGGTCGGATAACCAAAGAAGACGGTCTGATAAAATCAGGATCAAGCTTCAAAAATCCACCAACGGTCTACGAGACTGGTATGTCCTTTGCCATACTATCGGTGACAGAAAAGCTTTTGGACGGATTCAACAAATCCTTTCGTAAAAACGGAAAGCTTGTTTACTGTAGCTCAATCATCGCTTACATATATGGCTCCGTTTCCAAAAGCTTGTTTGAACGTTCCTGTCTCAGTCTCATCTTCACTGACATCATATATCCGGATAAATTCTCTGCCGCTCAGAATACCGGAATCGAGAGGGGAATAAGGATGTTGGATGATATTCTGCCTAAAACATTTGGTGATGACCTCATTTTCATTTCAAGAAGATTCCCTGACATAAGGCTGGTAAAGGTGGGAAAGCACCTGTACCTGTGCGGATTGGACGAGGATATGATCAGTATCTCTAAAAAATACGGCATAGATTGGGAGGAAACACCATGGCAAAAATAAATGGATTTCTGGCTTCGTACTCAGACAACATTAAAGAACTCGGTATAACCTACGATGAAAACACAAAGCCGCCCAAAAGCGTGATAAACCGGTTCGTCAGGCTATTCAAGGACGTGGAAGATGAACGGTACCAGGGAATGATCGATTACCCACTTATCGAGATAATACTTATCGCTTTTCTTGCCGTATTGGGAAATGCATCAACCTGGTCAGAGATCGAAATGTTCGGGAAGGCAAAAGAGCGATGGCTCAAAAAATTTATACATCTGAAGAACGGCACACCATCCCACGACACCTTCAGGAGAGTGTTTAGTCTTATAGACACTCAGCAACTCCAGGAAGCAACGGTTGCCTTTCTGATTGAAAACATCCAGGCAATAAAAAAATCATTGCCCAAAAATAAGGATACTTACCGACTGATATGCGTCGATGGGAAAGAACAACGCGGCACAGGCAGAAAGGGCTCCTATAGTGGAGACATAAGGAATCTCCAGACTCTGCACATATATGACGCTTCAAATGAAATTTGTATATATTCTGAAGCCATAGACACAAAAACAAACGAGATCCCGGTTGCCCAGAAAGCGCTCGAAAAAATGCAGCTTAAGGGCTGCATAGTAACCTTTGATGCTCTGCATATGCAGAAGGATACTGTGGCGATTATAAGAAACGAGAAAGGTGATTATGTCGGAGGTCTCAAGGGCAATCAGGTCGGGCTAATGGAAGAAGCGGCTGATTATTTCAGAGATAGCGAGCTGCTTGCCTTCTAT
>JAFSYI010000072.1 GCA_017450065.1 Lachnospiraceae bacterium | reverse complement strand
TCTGTATTCAACGCTGACAAATCCGACATCTCAGGCATCTTAGGTACCTCAGATATCTCAGATATTTCTGATGCCTCATTCATTATCTGCATATCTCCAATAGTCTGATCTCCTATGGACATATCACTGATCGGCGTATCGTCGAATATCGGCACGTTCCCCACAGGCATATCGCCTACCACAGATAAGTCAGGCATTTTAGGCTCTGCCGGTACTTCTTCCGTAACACTATCTTCCACATTACTTATTTTGCTTTCCGTTAAATCTGATACCTCTGTATTCAGCGCTGACAAATCCGACATCTCAGGCATCTCGGAAATCACAGACTCATTTGCAACTATAGTATCATCCGCTGTAGACTCTGCCATCACAGTATCATCTGGTGTAATCTCATCTTCAGCAAGGCTTTCTGCCGAATCTTCGAGTTCAGGAATAGAAGTTGAAGATGATTCAGGCTCGGGATCTCCTCCAAAGACATCATCAAAGTAGTCCATATCTGAGTCATCCGAATAGTCTTCGTCATCTTCTTCATCGGCCAAAGATGCAAATAACTCAGCCACCGAAGGCATTTCATTCCTACGTGACTTTTTTGTTGCTTCAAATGATTCCTCCGAAGCATTTTCTACATTGTTCAATAAATTGTTCAGATAATCCTCTGCAGCGCTCATTATAATCTCCCGAGTGGATTAAACACTATCATCCAAACTAGAATATTATCATAAAATCGACCATTAAACAATATTTGACAGCGTAAACTTCCCTTTGGAAAATCAAATGCAAAGAAGCTGTTGATTCAGCCTACCCTAACAGTATTATGTTTTACTACATGCTTTTTGTTGATTTGCTGCTTTTTATGCTGTTATGCTTTGGGATGTCTTATTGACTTCGTTCTATTGAAATCCCGGCATAAAGACTCCGGCATAAAGAAAAGTCCCGAAACGCCGATCAGCGTTTCAGGACTTATTATGTCAATTCAGCTCTCACCCTCCGAGGTATGCCTTTCGAACCATATCATTATGGAGAAGTTCTCTGCCGGTGCCTGTAGTTACTATCCTGCCGGTCTCAAGCACATAGCCTCTGTCGGCTACCTTAAGCGCCATCTGCGCATTCTGCTCGACAAGAAGAATCGTAGTTCCCTTTGAATGCAGCTGCTTAATGATATCGAATATCTGCTCGACAAGGATTGGCGCCAGTCCCATTGAAGGTTCATCAAGCATAAGAAGCTTCGGATGCGACATAAGAGCCCGACCCATTGCGAGCATCTGCTGTTCGCCGCCCGAAAGAGTACCCGCTATCTGTTTGTATCTTTCCTTAAGCCTCGGAAACAGTTCGTATACATTGCCCAGATCCGCATCAAGTGTCGAACCGTCGCCTATATAGGCGCCCATCTCAAGGTTTTCCTTAACCGTAAGCTGCTGAAATATCCTTCTTCCCTCAGGACAGAGCGCCATTCCTTCTTTTACTATCTTATGCGCAGGTATACCGTTTAATATCTTATCATTGAATTCAACGGTCCCGTTTCCGAGCTTAAGCAGCCCCGCCACTGAATTAAGGGTAGTAGACTTGCCCGCGCCATTTGCACCTATAAGTGTTACGACCTCGCCTTCATTTACCTCAAAGGAGATGCCCTTTATCGCATGGATGCTTCCGTAATATACATGCAGTTCGTTAACTTTCAGTAATGACATGCCTAATCCTCTCCTTTTCCCAAATAAGCCTCTATTACCTTCGGATTGTTCTGGATATCATTAGGCGTACCCTTTGCGATTATCTCTCCGAAATTAAGAACAGCAATACTCTCACACACTCCCATAACGAGATTCATGTCATGCTCGATAAGAAGTATTGCAATCCCGAATTCATCCCTGATCTTCTCGATATTCTCCATAAGCTCAGAGGTCTCCGACGGGTTCATGCCGGCGGCCGGTTCATCCAGAAGCAGGAGCTTGGGATTCGTTGCCAGTGCCCTTACTATCTCAAGACGTCTCTGAGCACCGTAAGGCAGTGAGCCTGCCACATATCCCGCCATGTCCTGCATATCGAAGATCGACAGAAGCTCAAGTGCGCGGTCATGTGCCTTCTTCTCTTCCTTCCAGTATTTCGGAAGACGGAATACGCCTGTCGGCATATGATATTTAATACTGTTATGTAAACCAATCTTTACATTATCCTCAACACTCAGCTTATCAAACAGCCTTATATTCTGGAATGTTCTTGCGATACCGGCCTGATTAACCTGTATTGTATTCATCCCGTGCGTATCTTTGCCGTCAAGGAGTATGGTACCTCTTGTGGGCTCATATACCTTTGTAAGAAGATTGAACACCGTAGTCTTTCCTGCACCGTTCGGACCTATAAGACCTGCTATTTCCGTAGGAGATATTCCGATATTGAATTCGTTAACGGCTGTCAGACCGCCAAAATCAATACCAAGATGTGATACCTCCAATATCAGCGGCTTATCCTTATCCCTTTCGGGTACAAAATTAGGGCTCGGAAGCTGTACAAGCCTTGTATCCTTATTACTCATGCTATACCGCCTCCTTCCTAAACTTCTTACCTGCCATTTTGACCATACTGCGTATGAAGGACATAGCCTTGTCATTATTTGTAATAAGCATTACAAGGATAAGTACGATCGCGTATACCAGCATACGGTAATCCCGGAACTCCCTCAAAAGCTCGGGAAGTACCGTAAGCACCGCCGCTGCTATTATTGAACCTCTCAGATTACCTATGCCTCCGAGAACCACAAAGACAAGGACCAGGATCGATGTATTGAAATCGAACTTCTTTGGTACAACAGTCGAATAATTAAGCGCATATAAGGCTCCGGCGGATCCTGCCATGGCAGCAGATGTTGCGAATGCGATAAGCTTGTATTTCGTAACAGGGATACCACAGGCCTCAGCCGCTATCCTGTTATCCCTGATCGCAGCAACCGCACGTCCCGGACGGGAATTGACGAAGTTCTGTATATAGAACAGTACAAGAAGTATCAGCACGATCCCGATGAAAAATGTCGAGAGCTTGGTAATACCGAGCGCACCCATCGGGCCTGAAAGTATCGTCTTTCCGCCAGGCTCAAGATGAAGGGAAGGCTCATCCTTAAGCGAAAAGTGAAGACCTCTTTTATCTATTCCAACATACAGACAGTTAAGAACATTCTTGATTATCTCCCCGAATGCAAGTGTTACGATCGCAAGATAGTCACCTCTCAGTCTGAGAACCGGAATGCCTATAAGGATTCCGGCAAAAGTTGCTATTAAGGCACCGACAAACAGTGCTATAAGCAGACGCAGCGTATTATTCGGTACCACATCCGCAAGGCTGGCCGCCGCAACCACTCCGCTGAAGGCTCCGACCGACATAAATCCCGCATGTCCCAGGCTCAGTTCGCCCGATATTCCAACCACCAGATTAAGTGACAACGCCATGATGATATATGAACAGATCGGAATCAGCTGACCTTTTAAGGAACTTCCCAGATTACCGGTAGCAGAAAGTATCTGGAATATTATAAAGAAAACGATTATTATACCGTAATTGATGAAACCGGCTCTGGTCTTTTTGGATAACTTTTTCATGCTTCGTATCTCCTATCAATAGAATTTACACCTTTTCCGCCATCTTCTTTCCGAGAAGACCGGTAGGCTTGACTATCAGCACGATTATCAGAACCGCGAATACTATCGCATCACTTAACTGAGTGGAAATATAAGCCTTGGCGAATATCTCGATTATTCCGAGGAGTATACCGCCGAGCATGGCTCCGGGTATCGAACCGATCCCGCCGAAGACCGCTGCGGTGAAAGCTTTGATTCCGGGCATGGCTCCTGTAGTGGGCATGAGTGTCGGATATGCCGAACACAGAAGTACACCTGCTATTGCCGCCAGTCCCGAACCTATCGCAAATGTCATCGAAATGGTGGCGTTAACATTAATACCCATAAGCTGTGCCGCTCCCTTATCCTCGGAAACAGCCCGCATTGCCTTTCCGAGCTTGGTCTTTGAAGTGAAAAAGGTAAGTGCGATCATTATTATTATGCTTGCTATTATGGTAACTATCGCTACCGAGGATATCTGTACATCTCCAATTACAAGATTGGGCAGATCCACCATATTGGGGAATGCCTTGGGGTTGGATGACCAGATAAGAAGAGCTGCATTCTGGAGAAAATAGGAAACACCGATCGCAGTTATCAGTACAGCCAGCGAACTGGCTTCACGAAGCGGCTTATATGCAAGCTTTTCAATCAGCATTCCCAGGATCGTACATACAAATATCGAGAAAAGCACCGATGGAATCACAGGCCACCCGAGATATGATGTCGAGCAGAAGGCCATGTATCCGCCTATCATGATCACATCTCCATGTGCAAAGTTAAGCATCTTGGCTATTCCGTATACCATCGTATACCCAAGCGCTATGATCGCATATACGCTTCCGAGACTTATTCCGTTAATAAGATATGATACCATACTACCTCCCACCCTTTTCTGTTCATTCAGGTAACTATAGAATAGCGAATTTCATCAGAAATTCGGTATTCGTACTGGACCAGGCTCTGCTGAAAGCAGAGGCGTGTCATGCGGAACGCATGATTTCTGAATGCATTTCCTTGTTTGCATTCAGAAAGTCATACTCAGTATATGATTCAAGGAGCCGTGAAGCCACAGCTCCTTTATATCATACACCAAATTCCGGAGCAGAATCCACGTTTGATGCAAAGCTTATCTGTTCCGAAGGCATATCTTCACAGTAAGATCTTACAGTCCTACATATACTCCGTCCTTGATGACAACAGCCTTGGGAGCCTTGTTAACCTCACCGTCAGCAGTCCAGGTCATCCCCTCACCGGTAATACCGTCTACAGAGAATGAAGGATCTGAGAATACCGATACAAGGATCTCACAGATATCCTCATTGGACTTATCAGTCACATCAAGACCTCCGTTCTTGTCAGCGTAGAACTTAAGTGCTTCGTATATTGCGTAAGGACAGTCATATCCGTCAGCTGCGAACTGAATGGGAACCTCCTTAAAGCTGTCCTGATACTTCTTAACGAAGTTAACCGTCTTGTCATCCTTGGCATCTGCAGAGAAAGGTGTAAGAAGCATTACGCCCTCAGCAAGCTTGGTATCGAAGCCCTCAAGTCCCAGAATTCCGTCCATTCCATCCACGCCAAACATGGGAACCTTGTATCCCATCTTATCTGCCTGCTGAAGAATAAGTGAAGCAGGTGTATAGTAAATGGGAAGGAATATAAGATCAGCACCGTTATCCTTGGCATCTGTCAGCTGAACCGAGAAATCATTGGCTGTATCATCTGTAAATGTAGTTGTCGATACGATTTCAAGACCTACCTCTGCGGCCTTGTTTGAAAACGTCTGGTAAATACCGGTTGAATATACATCAGAGTTATTGTAGATGATCGCTATCTTGCTTCCCAGGTTGTTATCCTTGATATACTGAGCTGAAGCAGAACCCTGGTTGGGGTCTGAGAAACACAGCTGGAAGATATCATCGCCCTGCTCCGTTACCGAAGTAGCCGAGGCTGAGGGAGTAAGCATGAAAACACGGTCATTGTTGGCTTCTGCCGCAACCGCTACACAGGGTGTAGTTGTAACACATCCTACTATAGCCTGAACATTCCAGTCCTTTAACTTGTTGTAAGCATTAACTGACTTCTCAGCATCATGCTCATCATCTTCAGGCTGATATTCCATCTTGAAATCACTGCTGATCTCATTGATCTCATCTACCGCTATCTTGGTACCGTTGGTAACGGCATTACCGTAAAGTGCCGCAGCACCTGTAAGCGGGCCTATCATACCAACCTTAAGAGTACCGGTAAGTGCACCGGATCCGCCCTCAGCTGCCTTTCCGGCATCTGCAGAGCCTGCATCAGAAGATCCGGCATCTTCTGAACCCGTTTCCGCAGATCCTGCATCCGTAGATCCTGCATCTGCAGCAGGTGCAGCTCCCTGACCCTGAGCACAGGCAGTAAATGAACAAACCATTACTGCTGACATCATAAGTGCAAGTAACTTCTTCTTCATAATATTCTCCTCCTTTGAAACCTTTAAAGAATCCTTAAAAAAGATGGCGGCTCTATCTGAACCGCCCTTGTTTCTTAACGATTATAAGTACAAACTATTATAATGTCAAGACTTATATCATATATTCAATATTCTGTACGCAATGTTTTTCATCATATGTAACACTATTCCCCAATCCCTGTTAAGCGACTGCGGAAGCGACGGAACACGGTCATACAGTATCTGCATATATTCAAGCTCACTGTCACCATAGTCGAGTATTTCAAATGAGTATACGGTATGCCCGCCCGATCTGGAGTTTTTAAGACTACATACTACCGTATTAAGAACAGCGGTATAATCCTCACTTTCGATCGTAACTTCCACCCTGTCTCCTATCCTGAGATCCGCTTCTTCATCCAGAAATACCCTGACATTATGTTCATTCATATATGTCGTAATACCGTATAAGACATTTCCCTCTCCTGCATTCTTAATGCTTACAGGCTCTGCATCAATTACATTTACGGCTTCGTTATCTTCATCCCTGCCGGAAATAAGGAATACGGACATTCCAAGAAAATATGCATTCCGCAATATCCAAAATAAAAGGATTATAAGGCTCATAATATGCATGGACTGCATAAGATATAATATTCTTATACATCCTATTCCCGAGAGCACCAGCAGGACAATAAACGGCATCATGGTCTTTAATTTATTTTTCTCGATCTTCTTTTTGCCTGATTTATCGGTTACGGCAAACGTCGTGGTTGTAATGCCCAAAGACTCTTTTAATATCGGGAAGAGCATATAAGGCATTACGCTTGTCTCATGGATACCGCTCCATTTAAGCGAAATAAGATTACCGCTTAAGAAGCGCAGACATATTTCCTGCATAACAAACATCGGGAACCAGTAAATAAGCAGGTCCAGCCAGCTGCAGGCGAATACCGGTATGGCAAATGCCGAGAACATCAGGGGCGAGAGCAGGTAGATCAGGTTCTTGATCGGTGAATACCAGTAACTTACGGAGCTTAAGTAACTGATCTTCTGTGCCGGTGACAGTCCCTTACGCCTTATCAGATGCAGCTTCCTTGCAGTACTTATAACTCCACGGCCCCAGCGTTTTCTCTGCTGGATATGTTCCTTAAAGGTATGGGGTGTCTCACCGTTAGCCAGCGGTTCGGGGAGCGCAAGGCTGACATAGCCGGCAGCTTCTATCAGCATTCCCGTAGCAAAGTCCTCGGTTATGGTTTCTGTATAGAAACCCCCGATCTCTTCCAGGGCAGCCCTGGAAAGTATCGTATTTGAACCACCGTAAATAACGCTGTTGGTTGCGGTTTTGGCGACTTCGATCGTGCGGTAGAAGAAATCCTGCTCATTCGGAGCTGTCTTCTCCGAATACAGGGCATACTGGAACACATCGGGATCGTAAAAGCTCTGAGGTGTCTGAATAAACCCGAGATCATACCGTTTATCCTCCGGTAATGCTTCGGACTTCTTCTTTGCATCAACAAAATACGGTATGGTCTTAAGCAGGAAATCACTCTTTACTATCATATCGGAATCAAGTGTTACAATATAAGGCGCACTTGTTTTTCCAAGAGCATTATTAAGGTTACCCGCCTTGGCGCCCTTATTATCCGGACGGTCGAAATATCCGATCCCCATTTCGGCTGCAAGCTTCCTCATTTCGGGACGCCGGTTATCATCGCACAGCCAGATATGTACCTTCGACTTGTCCGGATACTTTAAATGATTACAGCCGTTTATCGTCTTCCGCAGCAGTTCTGCCGGTTCGTTATATGTGGCAATAAATATATCGACATCCGGATATTCTTCATCAGAGATTTCGGGAAGTTCATATTTACGCAGTCCCATAAGATTACCGTATAAGACCAAAGCCTCGCAGAAGCCGATCATTTCAACTATAAGAAGCACCACATTCGCGATTATGGTTATTATCATTCCGTTCTTTGGTATGGAAAATCTGATACGCCATATAAGATATGTGATCGTAAAGAAGATACCCAGGATCAAAACCACACGCTTTAACGCCATGTTTATGTTTTTTTCACTTTTGACCGCTGTTTTGTCACTGTCATAAAGATCCTTAAATGTATTATACCTTTTAAAGGTATATAAACTTATACTTCTCACAACGATCATGCTGAGGATCAGGATCAGCAGTGAAAGAAGTGCAAGCCTCGGCCAGGCCTTGGCTACCGTATAATCCCGATGATTCAAGGTATCTGTTATCCATGCCGGGAGCATAATGCCTTCGTCCTTGGGAACTTCTATAAATCCCGGCGTTTCTCCCTGGATAAGACTTCTAACCCATTTACCACAAGAGGTAAGAGAATCCTCCGATATTCCGGCACCGGGAATATACCATGGCTTAAACATTGCCGAAGATTCATTCTTGTTTGAGAAGCTCCAGACAGTATAGCTGATCTTATTATCATTTAAAATTTTGAACCATTTTACAGCCGATTCATAGTCGACCTTTCCGTCACCGCTTGATTCGCTGAGACCACACTCCGTAACAAATACGGGAATCTTCTTATTAATGGCCATAAGTAACTCGTTCTGCAGGTCAGACTTATGCGTCGCGGCATAAAAATGCAGTGTATACATGAGGTTATCATATAGAAGAGGCCGCCGCCTGACCATCATAAGATTTCTGGAATAGTCGGGAGTTCCGACAATGATAACAGAATCCGGGGCGTTCTTCCTTATGACCGGTATTACCTGGTTGGCATAAGTAAATATATCCGACCAGAATGTTTCACCGTTCGGTTCGTTACATATCTCGTACAGAACATTGGGCGCGTCGGCATATTCCGAAGAAATAATATCAAAGAATTCCATTGCTTCCTTTAAATGGATATTGGGATTGGAATCCTCGAGAATATGCCAGTCGACAATGACATACATATCCGAAGCAATGGCAGCATCTATTCCCTTTCGTACCAGTTCAAGCGTGGTATTGACCCCATCACCTTTATATTCTGTGGAATAAGCCGCAAGACGCAGCAGATCACAGTTCCATGATTTTGATACGGTATCAATAAGTCCGTTATTTATAAAATCGGGATACCAGGTAAGTCCATGGGTACTTACTCCCCTTAACTGAACAGGCTTTGAGTCCTTATCCACAAGCTGTCCGTCTTTTACACTCAGTCTACCGTTAACAGACGGGCGGGGAGTCTCAACCCGGCGTGTGAAGGTTTCCTTATAAGATTCTTCTTCGGCACAATAAACCGTTGTACTCATAGAGAATAAAATGGACAGGATAAGCATGATACTTACCGAAAAATACAACTTTCCATGCCGTCTGATATCTTTTTTACGGAATTTCATATAATTGTCTCCTTGTGATATTTTGCAGTAACTATTCGGAACAGCACATTATTTCTCTATTCTGAATAGTCGTGAATATTTATGTATATTTACGGATAGTATACCATGCCTGTATTCTTTTATCAAACAATGATTGGCGGGCATCCGGCTCCGGTTTCAAGCATAACAAAAGACTCTGACCGGACTTATCCGTCAGAGTCTTTTGTTATGCTTTTATTGTCTTTACTTCGAGGCTTATGCCGTCACCGGTTTTATTCCGTATACTTGGCGCTCCACTCTGAAATAGTGCCGTCCTTAAGTCTTGTTTCAATAGCCTTGTTTATCTCATCAAGAAGTTCCTGATTACCCTTCTTTACGGCTATTCCGTACTGCTCTGCCTCGAAGGCTTCTGAATCCGATACTATCTTAAGCTCAGGATTATCCTTTACGTACTTCTGGGCTGTTGCCGAATCAAGGACCACCACATCACATTTACCGTTATTAAGCTCAAGGATTGCCTCGGTGCCCTTCTTAAAGGCTTCATATTCAAATCCAAGCTCCTGAACACACAGCTCTCCGGTGTAGCCCTGGATAACGCAGATCTTCTTGTCCTCCATGTCGGCAGCCTTGGTGATATCTGAATCCTTAGGCACGATCATAACCTGTGTAGCCTCATAATAGGGAATGGAGAAATCTACCGACTTCGCTCTTTCCTCGGTTATTGTCATTCCGGAGATAACAGCATCGATCTGTCCGTTAGACAATGCTATAAGCAGGGAATCGAATTCCATGTTCTCTATCTTGATCTCCTTGCCCGTCTGTTCTCCTATATCCTTTGCAAGCGCCATATCGATTCCGTCATACTCATCTATAACACCTTCGGCCGATATGAATTCAAACGGGGGAAACTCAGCATTTGTACCGAACTTGATCTCATTTGATCCAGAACCCTTAGCCCCGCATCCGGCAAGGATCAGAGCCGATGATGCCACTGATAATAATACTGCTGTTACTTTCTTCATAATAAACTCTCCTTTAAATATATTTGAAATCATTATAATACCATACTAAGGAAGCTTTTTGTCCTCTTCTGCTTCGGATGGTTGAGCACCTCATCGGGAGTACCCTTTTCAAGCACCTTCCCTTCATCAATAAACATAAGTCTTGTGCCCACTTCCCTTGCAAAGCCCATCTCATGCGTCACGACCACCATCGTCATTCCGTTCGCCGCAAGCTCCTTCATAACATCCAGCACTTCGCCGACCATCTCAGGGTCGAGCGCAGATGTCGGTTCGTCAAACAGAATGATCTCCGGATCCATCGCAAGCGCTCTGGCTATTGCTATACGCTGCTTCTGTCCGCCTGAAAGCGATGCCGGATAGTCATCAGCCTTCTCGATAAGCCCGACTCTCTCGAGCAGTTCCATCGCCTTTGCCTTGGCTGCAGCTTCTTCCAATCCGTTCACTTTCATCGGAGCCAGTGTAATATTATCAAGCACGGTCAGATGCGGAAACAGGTTAAAATGCTGGAACACCATGCCCATCTTCTTCCGGATCAGGTCAACATCAACCCCCGGCAGGTTAATCTGCTCTCCATCTATTATGATCTCTCCCGAATCCGGCATTTCCAAGAGATTAAGGCACCTTAGGAAGGTACTCTTACCCGATCCCGAAGGTCCGATCACAACCACTACCTCACCTTCATTTATCTCTTCCGTGATCCCGTTAAGAACACATCTTTTGTCAAAGCTCTTATACAGGTCATTTACTTTTATTATTGCATTCGTTTCCACTAGCGGTCTCCAATCTTATACCATACTTCCCTGTAATATCCGACTGAACATCTTCTGTCCGTCCGGTGCACCCACAGGCTTCGGTGATCCTGCAGGTCTGCATAAGCTTTCTCAGCGTTTCTCCGATTTTCTCAGGTATGCCTCGTACTTCGTAAGAGCTATGGTAAGCATCTTAATAAGCACAAAGTATATGATCGCCGTACCGACCAACGGCATGAAAGCTTCATAGGTGGCACTTTTTATAAAATCACCCGCCTTCTGGATATCCATAAGACCCACATATCCGACAATGGCTGTTTCCTTGATCAGTGTAATGAATTCATTACCCATTGCGGGGAAAATATTCTTAACTGCCTGCGGTATTACAACGTAGATCATTGTCTGTCTGGCGGTAAGTCCCAGGGATCTGCCCGCCTCTGTCTGTCCCCGGTCTATTGAAAGGATACCGGCCCGGATTATCTCGGAAACATACGCTCCGGAATTGATCCCGAAGGCGATCGCAGCTATTACCCATTTTGCCCAGTTGATCGTTGCAAACACCACAAAATAGATGATCATAAGCTGCGTGACCGAGGGCGTTCCTCTTATAACATCCGTATACACCTTGCCTATAATATTAAGCGGCTTCTTTTTTGACAGATTACACAGTGCGATAAGGAAGCCTATGATCATTCCCAACGCGACCGCCAGAAGTGAAACCTTTATAGTTACCCCGATACCGCTTAACAGCAGCTTATACCTGCCTTCATTTATAAAACATCTTGCAAACGTTTCCGAAACGCCTGCCCACCATTCCGACATTATTCTTACTCCTTATATCCTTTCCTTTATTGTTCTGAACAGTTGGTCCGATTCTATCCTGTCTCAGTCTTTATTCCTCAAGCTTTCCGATAAAGGAATTTAGCCTTTCGTCATTGGAATTAAACAGCTCCTCCGGTGTCCCCTGCGAATGTATCACTCCATTCTCAAGAAAAATGATCCGGTCGGAAACCTCTCTTGCGAACTTCATTGCATGCGTAACGATAACCATCGTCATATGTTCCGCCGCCAATCCTTTTATTACCTTTAGTACTTCTCCTGTAAGCTCCGGATCAAGTGCCGATGTCGGCTCATCAAAGAACAGGATTTCCGGCTTCATTGCCAGGGCCCTTGCTATGGAAACTCTCTGCTTCTGACCACCCGAAAGGCTTCCGGGATAAGCCTCAGCCTTATCCTCAAGTCCAAGTCTCTCAAGGAGCTCTGTCGCTCTTTCCCCGGCCTGTTTAGCATCACATTGTCCCGACAGTATAACCGGCTCTGTTATATTCTTATGCACCGTATAATGCGGGAACAGATTAAAGCTCTGAAAAACAAGTCCGAAATAGCGTCTTATTCTCTTGAGTTCTTTTTTATCCGCATAGACCATATGACCACTTTCATCCGAAGCGGCTATATCATCTTTATATTTAAGAATACCGCCATCCATTCTCTCAAGAAGCGTAGCACACCTGAGTATAGTCGACTTACCGGATCCCGAAGGACCTATTATCGACACAACCTCTCCGCTTGCCACACTCAGTGACACGTCCTTAAGAACCTCATTGCCATCAAAGGACTTACGTATATTCTTTATTTCAAGTACTTTATCTTCGCTCATAGAATCCTAATAGTAATCAAGCTTCTTCTCTATACGCTCCATTACAAACGCAACAACGAAATTAAAAATAAAATAGAAAACACCCGCCACCATCAGCGGTCCCACACTCGCTTCCTTTGCCGCTATCTGCTTCGCAATGGTGAACATCTCCGCCTGGGCAAGCACGAATGCAAGGGATGTATCCTTAACAAGCGTTATTATCTCATTGGTAACGCTTGGCAGCACGATCTTAACCACCTGCGGCAGGATTATGCGGAAAAATGTCTGCGCTCTCGTATATCCCAGCACCTCTGCAGCCTCATACTGTTCCTTGGGAATAGCCTCAATGCCTCCTCTGTATATTTCAGCAAAATATGCGGCATAATTTATCGAAAAAGCAATTATTATGGCCGGAAACCTGAAGCCTGTGAGATTGAATCCGAAGATATAGAACGGAGCGAAATATACCACTATAAGCTGCAGCATCAGAGGCGTTCCCCTCATTACCGCAATATAAGCCTTGATCACCGTAGATACTATACGGTTCTTCGACATCCTTCCGAGCGAGACGAGCAGACCGAGAGGCTGTGAAAACACAAGCGTCAACAGAAATATCTCGATCGACGTAAGCATTCCCTTGGCAAGGTCTATAATCATAACTCCAAGTGTCATAATACTCTTCCTACTATTTACCTATACAGATCGACTCTTCCATTCCAAAATCAGAATAATTCTTAGCTATCTTAAGTATTGTACCATCGTCAGCCATTTCTTTAAGGACTGCCTCAACCTCATCCTTAAGCTCCGTATTACCCTTTAAGAATCCTACGCCGTACTGCTCGGAGGCAAGCTGTTCATCAAGTATAATGAATCCGTCACCTTTTTTTGCTATCTGATAATTGGCCACGCCTATATCTATCGCAAGCGCATCGATGGCACCGGCCTCCAGATCCATAAATCCGGTATTGTAATCCGCATACTGTATAAGCTCCTTAAATGTTCCGGCAAGATCTGCGCTGTCACCCTCCAAAGCGGCCAGAGCCGATGAATCCTTCTGTACACCCACACGCTTATCTGCCAGATCGGATAACTTCGTTATACCCGAATCGGATTTGGTAACAAACACCTGCGAATTGTCAACATACGGGATCGTCCACTCATATGAATCTTCACGTCCCTGAATGGTGAAGCCGTTCCAGATACAGTCGATCGCTCCCGACGAAAGCTCCATATCCTTGGCATCCCAGTCTATTGGCTGTTTTTTAAGCGTCCATCCCTTTCTGTTGCAGACCTCCTGTGCCAGATCAAGGTCAAAACCAACATATTCACCTTTGTCATCCATATATCCGTATGGAGGAAATTCAGCATCAAAGCCCACGGTAAAGCTCTTCTCATCTTTTGAAGCTCCGGATTTGGCACAGCCCGCAAGAGCCATAACCGATACTGCTGCCATTAGTATAAGTACTGCTGCTTTTTTCATAATATCCATATTCTCCCTGTTCTTATAATATGGTAACTATTCAGAACAAGCTCAAAATACTTCGTATTTTTCGCTGTTTTGGATTCATCCAATACATAAATTTATAAAATATGCCTCTATCATGCAAGCATGAGAGTCATATTTTAAAATTTATGTGCTGTTCTGAATAGTTA
>JAFSYI010000071.1 GCA_017450065.1 Lachnospiraceae bacterium | reverse complement strand
ATTACTATATAGTTGCCTCTTACGCTGCTGTATGTAGCTGCAGTTACCTTTCCATCCGCAGCAGCGATCACATCAGCCCCCTGTCTCGCTCCTATATCAATACCGTTATGATATGTCGAGGCTCCGGCTGTTGGTGCCACTCTCGGTCCGAAGTAATCAGTAATACTGCTGCCCTTATCAATCTCCGGTACCGGCCACAGCAGTTCGCTATTGCCGAATACTGTATTGTACCTTTCGAGCCATGTTTTTCCATATATCGGATTACCGTATATCAGAAAGCCATTCTCGCGCCTTTGCTTTGCTGAATAACTCCGGGAAATATCCTCTGACCATTCATCATTACCGTTTTCTCTCATGTAGTTAAGAAATCCCGGACCATAGTTATATGCCTGGGCAATAACCTGAAGCCCTTTATGATCATCCGGTGATGTCACTCCCCAGGATTCGAGCAGGTAAAGAAACATCCTGATCCCACCATCAATAGATCTCTCTTCTGTTGTCAGCCTGTCCCAGTCGTCCGGGAGATTATTTGTCATATTTCCGGATTCTGCGCACTGCATAATGTCTCCTCCTGAAGCCTCTGAACTGCCGGCTGATTCCATCCATATCAGAACCAGAATCGCATCGGTAAATACACGGCTATCGTACTCCCTATCCTCATCATAGTAATAAACAAGTCTCGCCCTAACTTCCGGCTCCCACTCAATCACCGATTCAGGATATGTTTCATTCTCTTTATTCAGAGATTCTTGTGACCCCTCCTGCATATCAGCTCCGACTATACTCATAATCGTTGATACGATCAAAAATATCAGCGCCAGTATCGCCAGTAAAGGCAGAAGTGCAGATGTAACTACTGCCTTTACAAGCATCACTGTCTTCTTCAGAAGCTCCATTAATTCATCTGTTTTTCTCTTACTACTGCTAAATGTATCTCTTGCCATATCATAAGAACTGCTACCGGAGGCATTATCTGAATATCCGGCAGCATATTCCTTAATCGAAGACATAGATGCGCTTACAGGTCTGCTGAACTTCTTCCGGATCTTTTTTATCCCTGTCTGTTTTTTGAATTTATTATCATTCTTTTTTACAGACAGCTTGGGTCTTTCCTTTTTGTTACCGCCCGTATTTTTGTTTTTACGTCTTTCTTTAGAAATTCTTTCTTTTCTGTTACCTTTTGAAATAGATCTCTTTCTAATAATCCGGTTACTGTTCTGCTGACTTCCTGAAGCTTTTTCTTCATGGTCAATATAAAAGCTGCCCTCTATTTCATAATCAACGTAGTTATTAGCATTCTCAGTTATTCCATTATCATTACTGTTTCCAAGGGCTTTATCGTGTCTTGTAAACACTTTTTTAGAACCAACCGCTTTGTACGTTCCTGCAGACGACTTGTTAATGCCGTCCGAATCATATCCTTCCTGGTTCTTTCTGTGACAATCAAGAGTCTTTCGATGTTTTGACGGTTTCGGTTGATATACAGCGTTCCAATCTTCCTTCTTCTCTGATCGATAGCTTATGCCCTTAATATCCGCCTTAAATGTCTTGGGTCCGTCTCTTCTCTTAAACTCATATTCGGATGCGTAATCCGATTTACGTATATCATTCATATCTGCTCCTTAAAAACTGTGTTCCGGCTTAGTATTTGCCAGGTCATAGATATATCCCTTCTCTATCCTGCCGTCAAAATTGATGAATTGAGTTCCGCATTTAAAGAGTCCGCAGCCTTCCTCTGCTGTAAGAAGCTTATCCGTCTGGATCTTTGACAGCTCATACAGCTCCTTCAGGTCTGATGCATCGATCTGACTCTGCCGGAACATAACTACTATTTCGCTGTTTGACAGCATGTTGCTCGCAGCTTCGGAGTGAAGCAGCTTGTTAACGTTCTGTACAATTCCGGTGATATATCCGCCGTATTTACGCGATTCAGAATAGAACCTCTCAAATAAGCGTGATAAATACATATCATTCAGGAATCTTCCAACCTCATCGATCTTTATATAAGTCGGTTTACCTATCGACGAGTTTACAACAAGCCTGTTTTGTATCTCATCCATGATGACTGTCATTCCTGCATCCCACACCGACTGATCCATATGGCTTATATCAAAGCAGATCACTCTCGAATTCATATTCACATTTGTCTCTCCATTGAAGCATGACATAGCCCCAATCAGAAGTGGTTCCGTAAGCAATGCCAAAGCTTGTGCAATAGCCTCAGGCTGCTTCTTTATCTCTTCATACATGATCTGCAGAGTAGGAATATCCTTATAACCCAGTCCAACGTACTGGTTATAGATCCTCTGAGAGCAGCGCAGTACTATTGCCTCCATAGGCTTTGTAAATTCAGGTCCAAGGGCTGCATGGAAGAATGCAATGAGGAACTCCATTTTACGCCTTACATCATCTCCGTCACCATACCCCTGGCTCATATCCATAGCATTTATCACATCTGAAGATGAGCTGCCAAGCTGTATGACCTGACCGCCAAGTGCTTTTGTTATATGGGTATATTCTCCATGAGGATCGATGAAGATAATATCTCCCGGTGTCATCAGTGCCTCGAATATGGCAGTGATCTTTACCCTCATGGATTTTCCGGATCCCGGTACACCGAGCACCCATTCGTTACCGTTAAGGAGCAGCCGTCTGTCTATCATCATCTCCTGCTTGGTATCCTCGTGTACTCCGTATGGGATGCCTGTGGCGTGATTGATCATTATAGAATTGAATGGCATCATGACTGCCTGATTCTCGGTTGTGACATCGCGGAGATTCTGTACATATCTCGGACCGTAAGGAAGCGCTGTATTAAGACCTTCCATCTGCTGGAAGCCCATGACCTGTATCTGGCAGCCGCATTCATATCCGGTCTCGATAAGGCTGTCGGTATACTCGTCCAGCTTTTCTATATCTTCCGCAAGTATTACTATCACTACATTGGACAGAAAGATCTTCTGATTTCTCTCGTCTATATCTTCGCTGTATGTTGATACTATCTGCTGATCCTTCTTATATCTTAGAGGTGGAAGACTGAATCTTCTCTTATCTGCTCCCGGGCGTCTCTGCCAGCGGTCAAGATTTGATTCTGAAGACATCTCAGAGTCTTCAAGGAATCGTCTGATCGATTCCGGTGTCAGAGGAACTATATCGACCGATATCATCATATTGGTCTTAAGCTCCATTAGACGTGATAGTGTTTC
This sequence comes from Lachnospiraceae bacterium, assembly GCA_017450065.1. GTDB lineage: Bacteria > Bacillota > Clostridia > Lachnospirales > Lachnospiraceae > UBA2868. Next base: position 9,155 of record JAFSYI010000071.1, on the reverse strand, counting down.
GACCTTTAGGTTACTGCCCCAGTCCCTTATAAACAGTACTCGTCCGAATTTTTTATGGATATCAATGTCGAAATGTCCAAACTTTAGATAATCCGGACAAATATAATCCTTCCATGATGTCTTTCTCCTGTTTGCCGCCTCAAGGTCGAAGTTATAGAATACTTCTGTCCCCGAACGATAGAAGTCATAGAAAATTCTCATTCTTTCTTTGATAGGGAGTCTTTCGATTCCGGAATTTATCTTCTTTAACCTTCTGGAAAAATCCTGTCCAAATCTCTCAAAGGTGGATTCTGCCAGGTCAATATTCTTCTTTTCAGTCGTCACCGTTATGAATCTCTCCTGCACAAGTCCGGATGCCTTAGCTCTGTTATGACGACGCATCGTGTTTGATTCCTTACGCAGGTGATCATAACCGTCCCCGACATCTGTAGGGAGAAGTATATAATCCTGCTGAAGATAGTTGATGTTGCGGTTAAATAATGTGATCTTATATGTAGAATTGCGCCCATCCAGCGAATTCAGGATATCTGAATAGGCGATAAAAAAATCCTCCTGATCTTCATCCGATCCGGAGGTAAAATCGGTATCGCGAATCTTATATGTCGCGGAATACAGATGATTATGGAATTCCATTGTTCCACTTTCATATAGACGTGCACTCGGAAGCGCCTGTTGAATGGTCCTTACCCTCGCTTTGGGCTGGACATAATGTTTATTTTTCTCCATTAGCATTTTTTGTTCACCCTCTTCCATTCTTCTGATTCATATTTAAGTGATCTGCTGTTCCTTAAGCTTCTTACAGCAGCCGTAAGAAGCTTAAGTCCTTTTAATCCGTAAACAGGTTTTATTGCTATAAAAACAAATGGCAGTGCCGGAACAGCAGCTATAAGCCCTTTAAACATCCCTATGTCAGGAAGCAGAATAACTGTAGCGAGAGATACCGCGAGTCCAAGTGCGAGATTTCCCACCTGCCACAGTTCAAGTCCCATAAATACCTTTTCTTTAACGCTCCCAAGTTCGGGATTTATCTTGATAGACTGCATTTTTTTCCTCCTTTAAAATCATGTTGTTTATTGCCGAGAAAAAGATTATAATTAACGTGACCAAAACAAAAAGTGCCAGAAAGAACCGGTTAAGGAAACTCTGCATAGAGCGACCTGACGCCGGTTCTTTTTGTTGCACTTTTCTATATTCCGAATATACGGTTTACCAGCTTATCGGTTCCTTTAAGCATTCCGAACAGCATCAGGAAGAGAAAACTGATCTCAGCGATATAACCGAATACCGCTTTGGATGCTGAAGCTGTTTGAAGTCCTATCTCATCAGCCATATGCGTGACAAAATATGAATCTGTCAGCAGTACATCTTCTCCGGCAATTTTTAGATTAAATCCCGAGCTGAAGAATGCCTGGAACAGATATAGCGTAAGTACCATTACAAGCGCCTCCAGAGTAACTGCCAAAAATGACTTAAAGAAGTTGTATGTTACAAACCTTGTTGGTTTACTCATTGCTGCAGCAATAGGAAGCGGTGAAATCGCTATAAGCAGGTATAGGTTAAATAACCTGCCGTATACCGATAGAAGCACTCCGCAGGTCGATATGACTATCCATATTGATGCTATGATAACAACAATAAATACACCGATTTCCTTCAGCAGGCTCATATTATCTATCGCATTGCCTAACTGCTCAGGTACTACGATGTGAAAAATAGATGTTCCGTCAGCGCTTACCATTCCGGTAACATTCATCATACGTTTAGCTATGCCCTGTCCTATCACGATGCACTGCAGCAATATGTATTTCCCGTAATACAAAATTGCGTTTGCGGCTACTATCTCTACAATAAACTGGATCCAGACGGTAGATTTCCTGAACTCCGCGTACTTGTTCATCGATGACAGCAGCTGGATCCATATGAGGACACCGGCTATAGTAAGTCCTATCGCCAGCATTGCATCATATACCGTACTTACCGCCTTCCATATGGCACCGCCCTGATATGTCGTTATATCCGTTGTAAGTATCCCAAGAAACTTATCTATCTTCTCGCAAAAAAATGCCAGAGCCGCCGAAAAAATATCAACAATCATAGGCCCGTCCTTTCTGGTTTACCATCCGGTGATCCAACTTGTTATCGGAACAGCAAATACAATAAGAAGTCCTACGCCAAGCGCAATAAATCCCATATTCCGTTGTTCGGTGTTATGCCCCGCCGCATTGATCAGTGCATAAATGAGACCAAAGAGAAAAATAAGTCCGCCAATGAATGCCACTACCCACTTGATCACCGTCTTTGTCTTATCAGCAGCGTCATCAAGCTCCTTAACCCCACTGCTGTCTTTTAGTACGATAGCGGCATCATCCACGCTATCATTAACTGCCGTTCTGATGTTCATGTAACTGCCATCAGCCTCAGTCTGTGCCCTTACCGTTTTTTCCTTTGACATAAAAAATGCAGCACCTACAATAAGCACTGCCATCAGAAAAAATTTTATTCTGTTGTTTAACATGTAATATTCCTCCGTTTTCTTTCTTACTTGACATTAAGTCGTCTGCTTGTTATATTAAAGATACAAAAAGGCGCTACCGATAGACGGTTAGCCCATAATTGATTAGTTACAAAAATAACCGCATCAATTTGGTCGTTGGGCGGTTATTTTTGTGTTTTGTCATTATCATGACCGATCATATATCCAAGGCCGAAGCTTCCAATGCACAGAGCAATGACTGCAATAAGTCCTTCTATAGTCAGCATATAACGCCCTCCTTTCAAAAAAACAAGAACAACAAGTGCGCTGTGTTTATTATACTTGGAGGGTCACAGTCCCTCCGAAGAAGGACTAACCGCCTACCGTTTAGGTAGCACCCAAAATGATTATAGCATATTTTCAGTTATTATCCACTTTAAAATTGTGAGGTCATCAAAAAAATCACTACTCGCATTTTGTATCGATGATCACCCATCATATTCCAACGTGTCCATCAGATACCCATCTGCCTTAGGAAGCGGGGTGATTCTGCCGGAATAGCGGTTATCCACCACGCTCACGCTGCCTATAACTAAAGGTGTCTTTCCCCAGTCGTATGGTGTATCGCCTTCCCTGTCAGCTATCCTTTCATAGAACGGATGTATGGACAGATTATATTTATTATCCAATGCCACCCCATAATATGGTGTATATAATACGCACCTTTCCTTAGGCAGTCCCCTCAGCTCATCCGGCTTCATAAGATCTCTCTCGATCAGCTGCGTTTGTCTGGAAGACCCGCCTTTTGATCCATATTGCTTGGTGTAAGTATATCCTATGGTTGTTTCCTTTCCCAATAACTCCGAGTAGTATTTACATGTCTCAAGCTCCAATGTTCCGAGAAACAGCTGCCATGCACAGTTACCGTATATCGTTCTATAATACTTCTCAAATATAGCCTCAATCTGCTGTTTATCCTGAAGGACTATAACAAACGATATGTTCCTTGAACGGCTGGTTGACAAGATCCTCTGATAATCATCCGGAAGAGCGATATTTGCGAACTCATCCATGAAGAACCTGACGTGTCTTGGAAGCGGTCCTTTCACCTTATGATCCGCATAGTCATATAGCTGCTGAAACATCTGGGTATAAAGCGTTCCTGCAAGAAAATTGTACACCGAATTGCTATCGGGAATGATCATGAATACCGCCACCTTCTTAGTTGCAAGATCGAGTATATTCATCTCATCCTTAAATGTGAGCTTCTTCATTGATTCCAGATTGAATACAGACATCCTTGCAGAGAATGTTGCCCTGATCGATGCAAGCGTCCTGCCCTTTGCTGCACTCCACATCTTGTAGTAGGTATACGCCGTATCACTGTGATCTATACGGTCAAACATTCTGTCAACAGGATCCGGTTCCTTCTTCTGCTCTGAATCATCGATGTTAATAAAGATAGTTATCACCGAATCCATATTCTGCTCATCTGCAGGTGCATAGTGATATAGAAACAGACAAAATGACATCATCATGTTGCGCGCCTGGTCATCCCATATCTGCTCACCTTTGGCTGCAGTCTTGTCTGACATTGCTGCCCACATATTGTTCACGAACAGCAGTATATCATCATCATTCCGAAAATAGGGAAAAGGATTATAGCCAAAGCTCTTATTATGTTCCACCAGATCCAGCACCCTAACCTCATATCCCGAGTCTTCAAGCAGCTTACCTGTCTTTCTGAGTATCTCACCCTTGGGATCTGTCACTACAGGATTACAGTTAAGCTGGATAATGTTAGGTATGATAAAGCCTCTCGTTTTCAGTCGTCCTGCTCCGCCGATGATAAGAGTATTGATGTTATCACATTTCGAGTCGATAGCTACCCTGACATTTTCAGTGAAAATTATATCTCTCTGATGCTTCTTAAGCGTCTTATTACCTTTTTTCGCCTTAAGCATTTTACTTATATGCCTTGGATCTACCCACTTGGCCGAGCCATGTTCTTCGCCCGGTCTCGTATTCTTCATGGAAGATATGATGATCAGCCATACCATGAAATATATAAAACTGAAGCCCAGAACTGCCGGAAGTATCCTTATGCTCCACCTGAAGCCCAAAGGATCCTTCGCCAGATCATCTGTAAGATTATTTATATATTCCATAAGATCTCTGCCTTTAACAGGCGCGCATCTGATCACCGCGACAAGGATCAGCGGAAACATGATCAGTGCAGCAGTTTTGAACATCCTTTTACGCTGTTCCAACATATCATATCACCACCTTTACTTACTGCTCTCCGAAAAGTTTTCCACACCTTTTTCCTTGTCCAGATTCCTGTCCTCGAGCATCCTTATAACATTTCGGCTTGCTATGTCAATCCTGTTCAGGCTCTGCCTGATTGCTGCCGGATCTGTATCTCTTCTTACCGATACATTCTGTATATCAGGAGGCTGTCTGTTATACCTTTTAAGTATGATATAACTTGATGCAACGGCTTCCATTCCATGCACGGCTCTTTGGTATGTATAGCCTCTCAGATCCTTATGTGCCTTCACATAGTCCGCTCTGTCCGCTTTATCCATCATATAATGTGAATACTCCCGCAAAAGCTGCTGGTTGATATCATCGAAGCCCTTGAATCCTTTTGTTACAAATATGCTATGCGATTCCGGATTAAAAAAGCATTTTGTTCCGCCTGCCCTGGCTTGATCGGTGTATTCTATCCGGCAAGGCACGGCACGTATCAATGCCTCCGATACCGTTCCTGATTCCGCAGTCGTCAGTATATTTCTATCTTCTGAAACAGTATTTCTTTTACCGGTAAATCGGATATCATACATTATCCTGTCACTATATCCGCGACCGGATGAAGGCGAGTATTCCATCGTGTGTATCACCGCCGCGTTCCGGCTGATTTCATAGCCACTATTTATCCATTCATCAGCGGTACGTACTTCCGTTGCGTCTTTATCATATCCATAGACGAGTATCTTATTGGCTATCGTAAGATTGCTCTCATGCCTTCCGAGGAACGATAGAAAGCTTGTGAAATTATCAGCGCTTTCAACTATGCTTATGCTTGACTCATTAACATACCTGAAAAGCTGACTCATGAAATCATTCTTCATTACGCTTCTCCTTCCTGCTCATTCATCGCAAGCACTCTATTCTGTTCTGCGCCGGTCATAATACCGGAGTTCTCGTATTCATTACTCTCTTCATTGTCAAAATGCAGCATAAGGTTCATAAGGTTTTCTATACCATCTCCCGGCATTTTGTTCCCCACCGAATCCTTTAATTCCTGCACTACGGATGTCCTTTCATTGTCCGGAAGATTACCTACTCTCCGGGATGCCACTGAGGACGCGCCGGACAGATAACCGATTTCTTCCGGCGCCAGTTCGGGGTTTTGCTGGTCTGAAGGCTGCAGCATCTTTGACAGCAGCTCGCGTATATCAGCAACCGATTCAAACTGTGCTTCATCCTTTTCTGCTTCAACCGCCTGTGCTTCCCCTTTTACCTCTATCAGACCATATCTCTCGATGATACGGTTGATCTTTGCCGCATCCTCCGCCTTAACCATAATGTCATAAATACCATTTTGCTTATCCTCTGAATCACGTTTTACGACGCTGTATATAACGCCATACTTACGTGATGCAGAAGCAAATTCACGGAAGTTTTCATCACCCTGCAGAGTAAATACCTTCAGTTCCGATCCAGACTGAAGGAGATTCTTAAGTCTGATCTTTCCACTGCTCTTACTGTTGTCTGATGTGGCTGCCGCCAAAAACTTCATTATCTCCATCGATGCCGCGCCACTTACCTTTAATAGAAAAACGGATCCCTGTAATACAAGCCGTACTACCTGATCCGCTTCTGCTGCTCCGTTATCCATTTTTAAACACTTCCTTTCCTGAGTATTGAGTTTTTCATAAAAAAAACAGACCATTTTCATGATCTGTTTTAAAACTATAGTTCGTATTCATCTATTTCAGAAAACCTTTTGTTTTCTAAAAATCGTTTCTCCCATGTTTTGATCGTTTCACTTTTAAGGAACAGTTCCATTCCTTGGAAGCACGTATAACATTATCAGGATACTCTGTTCTCCAAAGGGTATATGTTTTTTCTTTGTTTTTAAGCTGCTCATATGAATCTGAATCCTTTGGAAGGATTTTTTTTCTCATTTCATACCAATCTCTTAAGAAACTATCACAATCGGATTTATTATACTCTTTGTAGCTAAATAGAGCGTTTTTATCGAAACATAGAGATAGTTTTCCATCATGGTCAACAGGATGTAAACCATAAAAATCTTCTAATTCAAATAAAATATGGTAAAAAGTATCCTTATTTAAAACGTCAGCATCAAAAAGAGTTCCCTCTGGAATATCTAGAGCTTTTGCTATTTCTTTAAGAGCCTTTCCTCTTGGGACTCTCAAATTCTTCTCGTATTGGAATATTCTGACACCTGCAGTGGAAGGAGTATATCCACACAAAAGTCCTAATTTTTTTTGCGATAATCCGCGCAATTCTCGATATTTTTTTATTCTGGAACCCAAAGATCCGGGTGAAATGTTAGTGTTTTTTTTGTGCTTACTTTTATCAGAAAACATAATCAATCCTTTCTAAATTCATTTATTATTATATTTGGGAAATATTTTAAAGTAATTGATCTTCCTGTTCTACAATCCGGTCATTACTGCTTTGCAATCTGTCATTATCCCTGCTTAAATCAAGCCTACGCTTTATATCTGCAGCTCTGGACAGGATATCCTCGCACAGTTTGACATTATACTTTGCGTTTTTTACCAGAAGATTTACATCCTTCAGATCCTCTTCCAAAAGAGTCCTGTTCTTTTCGTCACATCTTCTGATATTATTCCGCAGCTTTCTTTGTTCGTCATATAATACAGTCAGGCTGTCTTTCTCACGTCTCTCAAACTTTTCAAGCTGATACGTTGATGTTATCCCGTTTTTTATCAGGAAACGGCTCTCATCTATATATTTGTCAAGCTTTGTAAGTTCTTCCCGTAGAACATAATGAGTATGCGCTATACGTCCGGTTCTCCTGTAATATCCCATTTTAACGATAAATCTGAGATAATATACCTGAAGCCCCTTAGGATATGCTCCGGATTTACCCTCTGTCATCTCCCTGAACAGCCGGAGAACATCCGTCCGTTCATTAACATATTCGTAAGACCTGTTCGGCTCCGGAGAATCCGATTCATTCCCCCTGTATTCCGGAGAATCACCTGTTGATATTTGCATGAATCCTGAATAAACCTGCTGCTTTGTGCTGCCAACCACCTCACTCTCTATCCTTTTCGCTATTCCTTCTGCGGAATAATCCTCACCCCATCGTCTGTCTATCCTTATACATTTGCTATGACCATACGGAAACACTCGCAGGTATTTTCCTGAAGCATCGATCCTGTAGCCTTTGTCCTTCATCAGCCTCATCCACTCTGAATATGTTCCGGCACACCTTATACAGCTGTCGATATCTTCTTTCATGATGGATTCTATGGTATATCTCCCCTCATTTTCAGCCCTGACAGCACCTCTGTGACGGCTTATATCCCTTGAATCACTGACAATGGACAATGCTTCTTCTCTGCATATAGAGTCCGACAGCCTCTTCATTTTGGGATATTCCTTATCCCAGCTAAACTTTTTACCATCTGAAAAAGATGTTGCATTGATAACAAAATGGTTATGAAGATGCTGCCTGTCGAGATGAGTTGCCACGACCACCTCAAATCTGTCTCCCCACAGTTCTCTTGCAAGTCTGACTCCTATCTCATGTACCTTGTCAGGATCCGCTTCACCCGGAGAAAAGGACTGATATCCGTGATACAAAACTCTGTTTCCCTTTTCTGCCCACTTTTTCTTTGTCACATGCATCTCCTCAGCTGCATGCTCTGCAGTGCAATTTATCCCAGTCACATACCTCACGCCTTCATTCTTATCTGAAACATAATTGACAACATCCTTCAGCGCCGCAAGCTTATCATTTTCTGTAGCTTCCTGACCTATTTTAAGCTTGTTATCTGCAGCAGGTTTCTCTTTTATCCGGTCCTTATCCGGTTTTGTTTTTTTCTCATTTTCAGCATATTCTACAAGCTGATTTATTACTGACCTGAGAGATCTGTTTCCACCTTTTTTTCCGCTTGCATAAATCGGCCACAATGAAGTGGTTGCCATATCAGCTGTCCTCACCCGTGGCCAGGGAAAATGGAGGTTCTAGTCCAAGATAATTCCATCCGGTATCTTCATCCTCCATACTCCGTATTTTTTCTACCTCAGGTGGCAGCTCATATTCGAGCAATGTAGGTGGTCGTCTTCCTTCTCTCTTAGCCTTTTCAACCTGCTCCAGGTAATCCTCATAGGTAGTAGCATAATAAGGTCTTGCTGACAGCACTATCTTCTTTATCTCAAGGATCCTGTCCTGAAGATCGCTGTACATCTCCCCGAGATCCCTTATGTTTTCATCAGAAACATATCCATTTGTATTGGCCACGTGGGCAATCTGATTAATGTTTGTCCCTATCCTGTTGATATTTTCCATTTCAATGTAAAACTGCTTAGGCGGAGCTTCCACAGGGCAGCTTCCCATGATCACTTCACGAAGGTATCCTGCTTCAGTCATGCCCGCCTGTTTACTCTTCAT
>JAFSYI010000008.1 GCA_017450065.1 Lachnospiraceae bacterium | reverse complement strand
TGGCAGTACCCGAACCTGAGTATATAGCGGAAGCAGAGCCCGCGGCAAAGCCTGCAGCAAAGAAGAAGGTAGTAAAGAAGGCCGTTAAGAAGGTAGTAAAGAAGCCTGCGGTAACGGCAGTACCCGTAATGACCGGGGAACCTGAGTACACAGCAGAGCCTGATATACCGTATACGGCAGAACCTGATATACCGTATACGGCAGAGCCTGAATATGTGCCTAAACCGGCACCGGGATATATGGCTGAACCTGAGCCGGCACCGATGGCAGTACCCGAACCTGAGTATATAGTGGAAGCAGAGCCCGAGGCAAAGCCTGCAGCAAAGAGGAAGGTAGTAAAGAAGACCGTTAAGAAGGTAGTAAAGAAGCCCGCGGCAAAGCCTGCAGCAAAGAAGAAGGTAGTAAAGAAGGCCGTTAAGAAGGTAGTAAAGAAGCCCGCGGTAACGGCAGTACCCGTAATGACCGGGGAACCTGAGTACACAGCAGAGCCTGATATACCGTATACGGCAGAACCCGGATATGTACCTGAGCCGGAACCTGTACCTGCAGAAGAAGCTTTGTTTGCAGCGGAAGCAGAGCCCGAGGCAAAGCCTGCAGCCAGAAAGAAGGTAGTAAAGAAGGCCGTTAAGAAGGTAGTAAAGAAGCCCGCGGTAACGGCAGTACCCGTAATGACCGGGGAACCTGAGTACACAGCAGAGCCTGATACACCATATACGGCAGAACCTGAAAATATACCGGAACCCGAACCGGAACCAAGGCCTGAGCCGGAGAAGAAAGTCTCCAAGGGATGGACAACCGGCAGTGCAGACTCCGGCGGTCTGAAAGATCAGCCGATCGTTAACCTTGATGCAGATGAGGATGCAGAGGATAACGAACCGGTTGTTAAGAAAAAAAAGGTAAAGGCTGAGGTTACGCCACAGGCAAAGAGAAACAGAATAATTGTATTCGGAGCATCGATAGGACTCATCGCCGCGCTTACGGTTACATCAATCGTGATACCGTCCTTCAGATACAGGGATGAGATGGCGTTACTTCGGAATGCCAACGTCGGAGATATCATCCGTTTCGGTAAATACAAAGGAAACAGCGGCTGGATCGTACTCGATAAGAAGGACGACAGGGTGCTCTGCATAAGCGATTTTGAAGTGGGTGATAAACCGCAGGAAGAATTCACATGGGAAACAAGTCCCGAGAGGGAGGAGCTTAACAGCTCATTTATGAATTCAACCTTCAATCTGTATGAAAGGATAAGGATATTATCCAGTGCAACAATACGTGAGCAGGATCCTGATTATAAGACGGAGTATGTCGATAAAGATTTAAATGACAGGATGTTTATACTGAAGGATGATGAAGTGAAAAAGTATGTTGCCGACAACGGTGATATTCTGGTGCAGCTGAGCGATACGGCGATCCATCCGACGATGTGGATCAGTATAAAATAGTAATGCCGGTATGCGCAACGGTGTTTCCGGTGGACAGTTATAAATATCTTGACGTAAAGATCATTTGGGAGTATATTAAGTGTACTAATCGAATTAGTACACTTAATTTTTGCCCTGTTTCCGGTAAAACAGAACTAAGACAGATAAAAAACCTACATTATACTACAATGAACTCATACATTACCTCTTTGCCGGAAACAGGGTAAGTGTAAAACGCATTTTGAAGACGGCAAGAGGCCGGAAAGAAGAGAAAAGGACGAAGAAAGGGGGAATGCGGTATGATCCTGATAGATTACAGGGATTCAAGACCAATCTATGAACAGGTGGTAGATAAGTTCCGTCTGCTTATATTAAAGGGAGTCCTTAATAAGGATGATAAGATGCCAAGCGTAAGGTCGCTGGCAATGGAACTGTCCATAAATCCCAACACCATCCAGCGTGCATACAATGAGCTGGAACGGCAGGGATGTATCTACACTGTCAAGGGCAGGGGCAATTTTATTTCGGATCCGGAGTCGCTGAAGGAGGAATACCGAAGGGAGATATTTGAAAAGCTTGATGATGTGTGTGATCTTGCGGACAGAGCCGGCGTGGGTACCAAAGAGCTGACGGATCATATAGAGGACCGAAGTAAAACAGACGGATGTGGCAGTGATGAAAGAGATGAGAATACTTCCGACGAAGAGGCCGGGAGCGGGGCTGCGGTCTCAGAGGCAGGAAACGGGAGTGATAAGGGAGATAAAGATAATGGGACAGATACAGGGAAAGAAGGTGAGCAGTCATGATAAGCGTTAACAGAGTCACCAAGGAATTCGATGATATCACGGCCGTTAACAATGTAAGCGTGTCGGTGGATGAGGGAAGCGTCTTCGGGCTGCTCGGTACCAACGGAGCGGGGAAAAGTACACTGCTCAGGATGATAGCGGGAGTGATCAGACCGGATCTGGGTGAGATAAGGATTGATGATATGAAGGTATACGATAATCCGAAAGCAAAGAGCAGGATTTTCTTTGTATCCGATACGCCGTATTTTTTTGATAATGCGACGCCGGTAGACATGCAGATATTTCTTTCGAATCAGTATCCGGCCTTTGATACGGTGAAATATGCCGGATATCTTAAGACCTTCGGCCTTGAGCCGGACAGGAAGATAAATACATATTCCAAGGGTATGAAAAGACAGCTCGCGCTGCTCCTGGGAATATGCTCGGGTACCAAATATCTGTTATGTGATGAGTCCTTTGACGGCCTTGATCCTGTGATGCGGCAGGGCGTAAAGAGTATCTTCGCAAAGGAAATGGATGAGAGAGGACTTACACCTGTGATAGCATCCCATAATTTAAGGGAGCTTGAGGATATATGCGATCATGTGGGACTGCTGCATCGCGGAGGTGTGCTGCTCTCGAAGGATCTTGAAGACATGAAGCTTAATATACAGCGTGTTCAGTGCGTATTTTCATCGGAAGAGGATGAGAAGAAAATAGAAGACGGTCTTTCGGTGGTTAAGGATGATAAGAGCGGATCGCTGCATGTATATACGGTAAGGGGAACGAGAGAGGAGACGGAGAAGGCATTTAAGGAGGTTAACACGGTCTTTTATGAAGTCCTTCCTCTGTCGCTTGAGGAAATATTCATAAGTGAAACGGAGGTGGCGGGCTATGACATTAAGAAGCTCATCATGGGTTGATCTGACTGAGAATAATAAGAGACGGCTGTGGCAGTGGTGCATTTCACTGTTCCTGTTCATGCTCTGCAATACCGTGATCTTTCTGGTACTGATCATGTCAATGGATGAAACAAGGTATGTGGCAGATTTCGGAAGCAGAGCCGCCGAGATGATGATGCGTGACGCAAGGAAATATGCTGTTGCCATGATCGGGGCGTCAGCCTTCAGGATAATTATCACGACTGTAATGGCAGTACTTGCAGCCTATGGAGGATATGCGTATCTGAACGACAGGATAAAGCTTGATTTCTATGAGAGTATACCGCAGAAGAAGAGCAACCGTTTCTCAACAATCTGGGTCAGCGGTCTGCTTATCTACTCGGGTCCTTATATATTCAGCACTCTGCTGTGCTTTGCCATCCTTAACGCGACAGGTTACGGTGCGGCATACAGCATGGAGGAGGCTCTTATTGCCTTCTGTCAGCTGCTGCTGTATTTCATTGGCGTATATCATCTGTATATGCTTGCCATGATGCTTACGGGAACAGCTTTTGCAGGCGGGTGTGTTTTTCTTGTGCTGTCCCTTTATGAGCCGGCGGTAAGAGCACTGGTAAGTATGCTGAAATACACATTTTACAAGTATTCATATATACTTGACAGCTTCTATATACCTGTGGCATCACCGTACGGGCTGCTCATTAATATACTTAATCCGAAGCCGTATGGAAGAGGACCCGCAGTATATACTGCTGCTTTGACGGTATTTGATCTGGTTGTACTTATCCTTGCGTTTATACTGTATATGAACCGAAAGAGTGAGGCTGCGGGAAAGACGCTGGCATTTAAACTGACGGCTGTACCTGTTAAGCTTCTTATAAGTATTCCTGCGGTAACATTTACCGGCATAGCCGTTGCCGAGGTACTTGACAGAAGCAGGGAATTAACGGTATCGGATATAGGACTTATAATAATTATCTGCATAATTGCTTCAATAGTTGCCTGCTCGATCATACAGGCTGTTTTCGAACTGGATATCAAGGCGGCATTCAGGGGCAAGGGGCAGTGGGTTGTCTGTGCTCTGGCAGGCCTGCTCATATTCTTTGGATTTAAGTATGATCTGCTGAATATAGACAGATATGTGCCTTCGGCAAATAATGTCGAGTCGGTCGTATTCATTCCGAACGGATATGAGGATATATACAGCTGGATGGATGACGAACACGAGAATATGTCGGAGGACGAATTCGGGCTTACATATATGTTTATAACAGATGTACAGGATGTCTGCAATCTTCACAGGCTGTCTGTGACCAAGTACGATGAGCTTGTTAAGATGATAGATGATTATGAATATGAGTATGATGAGGACAGAAGGTTTTCGACTGCTACCCTGATCTACAGGATGAAGAACGGATGCCTGATCCCGAGAACGGTATACGTGCCGGTAAGGGACGATAACGCCAGGTTACTGCTTGATAAGATCATGTCGGGAAGCGAATTCGTTAAGGGCTACTATCCGCTTCTTTCGCTTGACACCGACAGGGCGATAGATGAGACACCGATAAATGAGCTTAACGCATCCTATTCGGACGGTCTGCATACGCAGGCTTTAACGGGTGAGGAGCTTAAGGAGCTCATGCGCATGTATAAGAAGGATCTTGCGGATTTCAGTTACAGTAAAAGACTTGAAGAGCTTCCGCTGGGATATCTTGATTTCTGCCTGTCGGGAGGCGAAAGCAGATTCGCCCGGACATATTACGGAAGCTCATGCATTAACATAACGATATATTCGGGCATGGAGAACTGCGTTTCATATCTCCATGATAAGGGATACGATTTTTCTGACATGCATCTTGAAGAAGAAGCAGCACAGATAATCATCACCAACTATCATAATGAGGAGCAGGATGCAAGGGCCAAGGAGCTCGGGGTACCATATCTTGAACAGGAAGAAGCCGAAGAGTTTATCAAAAGCGTGACCTATGAGTACGATGCCGACAGTGAGGATGACGGGATGAATGATTTCGCACGTGTGGCAGCGGCACTTCATCCGTGTGACCGCGGAACGTACAGATGGGACGGAGGAAGGTCATATGATACAAGGTATGAGGCGCTTGTGTATATGAAGAATAAAAAGGATACTCCTTACGGAGTCAGTTGCTACTTTGTTGAGGACGAGATTCCGGAATTTGTTATGGAGGATCTGTCACTGTGAAACTGAAATAATACGTAACATTCAGAGGGACACGGGGCGTTTTACCGTCCCGTGTCCTTTTGTGCAAGAATAATACAGGAGTTTATTATACAGGATTAATTTTGTTAAATTGATTGTGGTCAAATTACCGTAATTTTGGTAAAATGATTTCTGTGACTGTGAAAGAGATACTTCTTTTGCGGGGCAGTCAATAAAACTCATGACAAAAATATACGTGAAGGATAAAACCGGACCGGTCTGTAGGGGGAACGGGATAACGGTATGATCTTTGGGAGGAGAGATTATGAACGTATTAAAGAAGGTCATGAGGGGAGTGGGGAAGTTTTTAAAAAAATGCAGGGCGCCGATCATTTTTCTTCTGATCATATTCATAATTGTAACGATTATAAGATACACATCCAATAAGGCTAAGCAGGTGCTTGCGGATATTACTGTCGCGGATAAGGATGTCGCGAGAGTGGAGACGAGGGATCTGGTGGAGTCCATAACCGCCACGGGAACCGTCGAGAGTGCCAAGACCAGAACGCTTGCATCAACAATAGTCAGAGATACCAGGATTACATCCGTTAACTGCGAGGTCGGTGACCACGTGGAGGAAGGGGATGTCCTGGTAACCTTTTCCTATGATTCCATTAATAAAACAATTTCACAGCTGCAGGAAGATATTGCGGAGAGCAGAGCGACCCAAGCGGTCAATGACACTGCCAATACCAGGACGTATTATTATTCCTACGGTACCGAGGGTATGTCGATCAGAGACCTGCAGAATACCATAAACGAGAAGCAGAAGGATCTCAATGAGGCGTGCAGTGAATACGGCGACCAAAAGAAAAAACTTGATGATCTTAAGGCTGAGCGTGACAGGCACCCGGAAGGGACTGACGAAACGCAGACGGTTATGACCGATCCCGTAACGCTTCAGAGTGTATACACCAGGAAGTATTACGATCAGCTGATAGAGTCTCAGGAGAATGCCGTTGCCACGGCACTCAAGGCTCAGGAACAGGCACAGCTGGCATATGATAAGGCTGTGACCGCGTTGGAGGATGAGGTATATAAGGGTTCCAATACCCTGGCCGGTGCTACCGAGACTTATCAGAAGAATGAGATCACCTCAAATGATGCGACCAAGAAGCTGCAGCGTGAACTTGAATCATATAAGGATAAGCTGGATGACTATGTGTTTACAGCTCCGATAAGCGGGACGGTTACGGCGGTTAATGTGGAGGAGAATAATTCATTTGCCGGAGGTAATCTGCTTACCATTGAGGACTGCTCCACGCTGTATGTGTCAACCGAAATAGATGAATATGATATTCCGAGCATTCAGCTTGGACAGAAGGTGTCAATAAAGACCGATGCAACAAGAGATGATGAACTTGAAGGAGTCATAGATGAGATCGCCGAAGCATCATCTGCATCAAAAGCCGCAGCTTCAACAGCTGCAGCGTCATCAGCATCTGCATCATCCGGCCAGACAGGTAATGCCACATATAAGGTTAAGGTGAAGATCCTGACCGAGGACAAGAGGCTTAAGCTGGGCATGACAGCCAGGCTGTCGATAGTGATAGATGAGAAGGATGGTGTGCTTACCGTGCCATATGATGCCGTTGTGGATAAGGGAGACGGTGAGTTCGTGGTTTATACCATAGATGAAGCGACAGAAAAGAAGCTGGAGGAGAAGAAGAAGGAAAAGGAAGCTTTACAGAAAGCAGGTAAATCAGGAAAAACAGGAACAGCAGCGACAGCTGCGGAAACAGATACATTGGAAGAAGACGGGACAAAAGAGGAAAAGGATAAGCCGGCGGGATATCCCGGAACGGGTGTGGGAGCAGTACCGACAACGGAAAAGGGAACGGTTTCGCAGGCTTCATCGAATGTAACATATTCTTCCGAAGGGGACAGCGGTAAGATCCATAATATGAGTAAGACCGGGGAGAACGGAACGGACAGCGGTGAAGCCGGAACGGACGGTCCCGATAAGACAGGGGATGACACGGAGAAAAAATCAGCGTCTGAAAATATAAAGGAGTTCTTCAGAGTGGCTTACGGTAATGTTGAGGAAAACGGGGACCTCATAACCGATAATCAGATAGAGGTACCCGTAGAGGTGGGAATGGAGAATGATTATTATACACAGATATCCGGCAAGGATGTCAGGGAAGGTATGTTAGTGGTTGTCCAGACTACCGTGGAAGCAGATGATCCATGGGAGGTAATGATGGGACTGTGATCATTTATCATGAACCGCGGATACTGTCAAATCGGTTTACATAATATATTCCAGAGTATGAAAAGAAAAAAGAAAAACCAGGAAATAACAATTGAAGATATAAGCAATACTGCCCCCGATCTTGTATCGGGGGATGATAATATAGTGATCGATATGAAGCATATCATCAAAAGGTATTTCATAGGACAGCCCAATGAACTTGAGGTTCTTCACGGGGTGGATATGCAGGTCAGACGCGGTGAGTTCGTGGCTATAGTGGGGCAGTCGGGATCGGGCAAGTCGACTCTTATGAATGTGATCGGAGCTCTGGACCGGCCTACGGAGGGTGAGTATACTCTTGACGGGGTTGATATGTTCAACGCAAAGGATAAGGATCTGTCAGCCATCAGATGCAAGAAGATAGGCTTCGTATTCCAGACATATAACCTTGTGGCAAGGACATCGGCTCTTAAGAATGTGGAACTGCCTATGCTTTATGCGGGCTTAAGCGGAAGGACCAGATCAAGGAAGGCGAAGGAACTGCTTGAAATGGTTGACATGGCTGAGCGTATGCATCATCAGCCCGATGAGCTTTCGGGCGGTCAGAAGCAGAGGGTGGCAATAGCGCGCGCCATGGCCAACGATCCTGCGATAATCCTTGCGGATGAGCCTACGGGTGCTCTTGACTCGCACACGGGAAGGCTTATCATGGATATCTTCCACCGGCTTCACGAGGAGCAGGGGAAGACGATCATACTTATAACGCACTCGCCGGAGCTTGCTTCCGAGTGCTCACGTATACTGACTCTAAAGGACGGACTGTTTATAGACGAAAAGAAGGGAAGTGGCAGGAATGCTGTTCTTTGAGAATCTTTTAATGGCTTTTTCCTCATTACTTACAAATAAGATGAGATCGCTGCTTACAATGCTCGGTATCATAATCGGTATCGGGTCTGTTATTGCGATCGTTACTGTCGGCAATGCGCTGACCAATTCCATAACCTCTGAGATGTCGGATATGGGTGCCAACAATGTTGTGATCGGAGTACAGCAGCGTGAGGCCGAGGATGAGGTGGATGAAAGCGGAAAACGTTATGGGGGAAGGATCAATGCAAGAGATATGACAGATAACGATCTCATAAAGAAAGAATATATCGAAGAACTGTTAGCTGCATTTCCGGAAGAGATAAAGGGAATATCGATAGAATCCGTTCTGGGAACCGCTAAGGTTGAAAAAGGCAGAAATTATGCCAATGTCAGGATCATAGGTGTTACCCCCGGATATTTTATGGCAAACAATACCAAAATGCAGTCAGGTAATGAGCTGAGTGATAAGGCTTATATGGAAGGTAAGAGTGTCTGCCTCGTATCTGACCATTTTGTAAACAATATGTATGACGGCGACAGCAGTAAAGCGATCGGACGTGACATAGAGATAGAGATGTCGGGCGGACGTAAATATTTCGTGTTTACGATCGTCGGAGTATATAAGTATGAATCACAGGGGTTTGATATGACCGCGACAAAGGATGTCACAACCCCGGTCTACATCCCGATCAAAAATGCGATTAAGAAAAATCATGCAAAGGGTTTTCCGAGTATTACCATAATAACAGCAAAGGGAGTTGATTCGGATGATTTTGCATTCAGGGTCAAGAATTTCATGAACAGGTATTATCATAATAACAGGCAGTTTACGATCTCCACCTTTTCGCTTGCCCAGATGGTCGAATCAATGACGACAATGCTGGGGACGGTATCGACGGCGATCTCGATAGTTGCGGCAATATCGCTTGTTGTCGGCGGTATTGGAGTTATGAATATCATGCTTGTTTCCATTTCGGAGAGGACAAGAGAGATCGGTACACGTAAGGCTCTCGGAGCTACCAACGGTTCTATCAGAACCCAGTTCATTATGGAAGCGATCGTTCTCTGTCTGGTGGGAGGTATTCTGGGAATACTGCTCGGTCTTGCCGGCGGAGCGGCAGGGGCCAAGGCGCTCGGCTATGAGGCCTCGCCCACTGCATCCAGTATAATTGCTGCCCTGATCTTCTCGATGGTGGTCGGAGTGTTCTTCGGATATTATCCTGCAAACAAAGCTGCAAAGATGAATCCCATAGACGCGTTAAGGTATGAGTAAGATTTATGCGTAAGCAGTCTGCCGGGAGATCTGTTAAGCAGGTGGTTAGAGAATTCCCAGTGCAATCAGCAGCAGAATCAGCAGAAGTAACGGTGCGACATACCTGAGCATGATCAGGAATATTCCCCTTCTCCTGAACGGTTCTCCGTTCTTTGTAACCTCGTCTATAACGATGTCGGGATTTAATACCCACCCGACAAGTATACAGGTTCCTATTGAAACTATCGGCATAAGCAGGTTGTTGCTTATGTAGTCCATAATGTCAAGTATCTGGCCTACCGCTCCGTTAGGGAGAGTGACCTCGAAATACAGCCTGTTGTATCCGAGACATACGATCACGGCAAAGAAGAGAGCTATTGCGCATTCGGTGATCGTTGCAGTCTTTCTTTCCATTCCGAACTGATCCATGAAGCTGCTTACGATGGCTTCAAGTATCGATACGGAACTGGTGGTTGCCGCAAAAAGTACCAGAGCAAAGAACATACAGCCGACCAGATTTCCCATAGAACCCATTTCTTCAAATACTTTGGGCAGTGAAATAAACATAAGCCCGGGACCTGATGCTTCCATTCCCTCTCTGCCGTTGAAAGCATATACGGCAGGTATGATCATAACGCCCGCAAGAAAGGCTATTGATGTATCGAATATCTCAATCTGTGCTACGGATTTCTCTACCGAACTGTCATCCTTCATGTAAGAACCGTAGGCTATCATAATACCCATTGCAATACTGAGACTGTAAAACAGCTGACCCATTGCATCCATTATGGTAGTGAACAGACCGGAAAAAGTCACACCGGTCAGATCGGGAACCAGCAGGATCTTCAGTCCCTGAAGACCTGTACGCACGGTTCCGTCAGCGTCCTGATGATTTATGGTGAGTGAAAACACCGATATTATGACGATGAGCATTACCAGAATAGGCATGGCTGTTTTAGAAAAGTTCTCGATTCCCTTATTTACTCCCGCGAGCACAACGATCATTGTAAGGGCAAGAAATATTATCATCATGATGATGGGACTTTGGGTATCGGTGATAAAATCCGTAAAGTAGCTGTCTGCTGCAGCCTGAGTACCTGAGCCTGTCAGAAAGGCGATGAGATACTTTATAACCCATCCGCCGATAACACAGTAGTAGGGCAGTATCATCATCGGAACGATACAGGCAACAAGCCCCAGCGGCTTCCATCTTCTGCTCAGTTCCCCGTATGCCGTAAGCGGACTCTGCCTGGTCTTTCTTCCTATAGCTATTTCGGTTAACAGAAGAGTAAAGCCGAAGGTGACTGACAGTATCAGATAGATCACAAGGAACAGTCCGCCGCCGTCTCTTGCGGCAAGATAGGGGAATCTCCAGATGTTTCCCAGTCCTACAGCGCTTGCGGCAGCAGCGAGTACGAAGCCAAGCGAGCCGGTAAATGAGTTTCTTTCTTTCTTTTCCATAACTATATCCTTTCACTTTTACTGACATGTCTTTTGCATATTACATGCTTAGCACAGGTAAATGCATTATACCACATAGTGCAGGATTTAGGTAATATGATTATTATGGTTTAACCGCCGCGGATTTTATGATATATTATTATACATAGGAGCCCCTGTTACGTTGACAGATAAGGGGCATTACAGATTATAGGAGGAACAGAAATGAAAAAGAGGTTAATGGCGGCGGTTTTATGTACTGTGTTTGCGGCGCTTACCGTAACAGGCTGCGGAGGACAGAAGGCAGGAGCAGGCGGAGGTTCTGCCAAGGGACTTAATATTGCGATAGTCAGCTCGCCCTCGGGAGTGGATGATGGCTCGTTTAATCAGGATAACTACAACGGTATACTCAGCTTTATAGAAGAACATCCTGAGTCAAAGGTGACTCCGGTTAAGGAACCTACCGGTGATACCGCTGCCTGCATCAAGACGGTCAATGATATCGTAGCGGACTATGATGTGATCGTATGTGACGGTTTCCAGTTCGCCGGGATAGGAGAGGTGGCACAGGAAAATCCTGACAAGAAATTCATCCTTGTGGACTCGGCTCCCTCCGATCCGGATGGAAATGAGATAGAGGTTGAAAATATATATGCCATGACCTTTAAGGAGCAGGACGGAGGATTTCTGGCAGGTATAGCGGCAGCACTCAATACTCAGACCGGCAAGGTAGCGGTTGTTAACGGAATAGCATTTCCGTCGAATGTTAATTACCAGTATGGTTTCATGTCAGGCGTAAATTACTCCAATAAGCATTTCGGGACATCAGCTGAGATCGTTGAGCTGTCTTCGTATGCCGGAACCGATGTTACCGGTGCCAATGTAGGCGGTAATTATGTTGGTTCGTTTGCCGATCCCGCTGCAGGAAAGGTTGTGGGTGAAGCTCTTATCAAGGAAGGCTGTGATATCATTTTCGTGGCAGCAGGCAGTTCGGGCAACGGCGTGTTTACGGCAGTAAAGGAAAGCTCCGAAAAGGATTTTGTAATAGGCTGCGATACCGATCAGTATGATGACGGTGCAAACGGATCCGAGAATGTTATACTGACCAGCGCACTTAAGATCATGGGCGCAAATGACAAGCGCGTACTCGGTACCGTGCTCGACGGTTCATTCAAGGGCGGCAATTATGTTCTCGGTGCAGAGAGCGATTCCGTCGGATATGTGTCTGCTTCGGGAAGATGCCAGCTTGCTGCTGATCAGATCGAAAAGATAGACAAGGCATATCAGCTGGTTAAGGATGGCAAGATAGTTCCGGCTGCCAACTTTAACGGTCTTACTCCGGATAATTTTACGGGAATCGATGTTGAATAAATTATGAGATATCCAAGGCGGCAGGGTGTGTATCTGCCGCCTTGTTATCATTAACGGGAGCGAAGATGGATAATTATGAATATATCATTGAAATGAAGCATATCACCAAGCGTTTTCCGAGGATAGTCGCCAATGATGATGTTTCCATCAGTATCAAAAAGGGTGAGATATATGCTCTCCTCGGGGAGAACGGTGCGGGCAAGACAACGATCATGAGCGTACTGTTCGGTATGTATGAACCGGATGAAGGTGAAATATACATACGTGGCGAGAAGGTTAACATAACATCACCGCGTCAGGCAACCATGCTCGGTATAGGTATGGTACAACAGCATTTCAGACTTATTTCCAATTATACGGTGACGGAGAATATCATACTTGGTTCGGAACCCCAGAATAAGCTTTTCGGGTTCATTCCTCACGTGGATATTAAGAAGTCAAATGCCGAGATAGCGGCTCTTTCGGAAAAATACGGGCTCAAGGTGGATCCTCTGGCTGTTATAAGCGATCTGAACGTATCAACACAACAACGTGTGGAGATACTTAAGATGCTGTACAGGGATGCAGAGATACTGATATTTGATGAACCCACAGCGGTACTTACGCCACAGGAGATCGAATTCCTGCTTGAGATAATAAGAGGCCTAAGGGACAGCGGCAAGACAATAATCATAATAACTCATAAGCTTGAAGAGATAAAGGCGATCGCTGACAGATGCGCCATACTGAATCACGGAAGGCTTATAGACATTAAGGATGTAAAGGATACATCCACGACTGAGCTGGCAAGACTGATGGTAGGGCATGAGGTATCATTTACCGTTGATAAGGAAGAGGCCAGACCGGGGGATACCGTACTTAAGGTTGAGAACCTTACGGTGTGTAATGAGCAGGGATACAAGGCTGTGGACGATGTTTCATTCAAGATACATTCAGGCGAAATATTCGCACTTGCGGGCGTTGCCGGAAACGGGCAGAATGAGCTGGCCGACGCGATCGCAGGACTTAAGCAGGTCAGATCCGGTAAGATAGTTTTGGACGGTCTGGATATAACCGGTATGTCGATAAGGGAAAGGATCGAGAACGGGATGTCCTATATACCGGAGGATCGGCAGAAGGTCGGCCTTATCATGGGATTTTCGCTTAAAGACAATCTGGCTGTCAGAAAGTATTATACGGATTCATTTTCCCATCATACTATCATAAACGATCAGACCTTCGATGAACACGGAAAAAGGCTTATTGATGACTATGACATAAGAAGCAGCGACGGTAACAGTACAATAGTGCGTGCGATGTCGGGAGGTAATCAGCAAAAGGCGATGATCGCCCGTGAAATAGATATGAACGGTAAGCTTATAGTATTCATGCAGCCTACAAGAGGCCTGGATGTCGGAGCCATTTCCAATATCCATAAGCGGATAGTGGCAGAAAGGGACAGAGGAGCGGCAATCCTTCTGATATCTCTGGAGCTTGACGAGGTTATGAACTGTGCCGATACGATCGGAGTTATCTATGACGGCAGGATAAACCGTATAGCCAAAGCATCGGAACTGACGGTTAACGAAGTAGGTAATTATATGATGGGAGTTTCGCGAAGCGAAATTCAGGATGGCAGGGACGATATGCAGAAAGAAGGAGGTGAGGGGGCATGAAAAAATTAATGGTCAGGCTGCTTTCGGGCGAGAAACATCAGATGTTCAGGATCTCCGTGTTTGCGGTTGTGATAAGCCTGATATTCGGTGCTGTGGTACTGCTGATGATCTCAACCAATCCGTTCGCTTCATACCTTAACCTTCTGCAGGGATCGGGACTGGCACCCAAGCATTCGTACGCGGGCATGAGGAATATGTTTACTGATTTCATGAGCTTTCTGGATGCAATGACACCGATGATATTTGCTTCTCTTTCGGTCATGGTCGCACTTAAGGGCGGTCTGTTTAACATAGGTGTTTCGGGAATGATGCTTGTATCGAGCTTCTGCGCCACGGCACTTGTCGGATATTCCTCACTGAGTGCCGGCATTGCCAGACCACTGGTGCTCATAACAGGTATTGTCTCGGGCGCACTGGTAGGAGCCATCATAGGGGCGCTCAAGTTCAAGTTCAATATAAATGAGGTTGTATCCTCTATTATGCTTAACTACATATTCATGTATGTGCTTACTTTTTTTATTAATTCGTATTATCTGGATCCTGTGTCAAGACAGAGTATCAACATCAGTGATTCCGCAAGACTTACGATCATTGATATCAAGGCTTTCGGACTTAAATTTGATGTACCGCTGGCTTTTATACTGGCGATACTGGCCGCCTTTATCATCCGTTTTGTCATGAACCGGACTACGATAGGCTATGAGATCAAAGCTGTGGGGCTTAGTCCTGCGGCAGCCAATTATGCAGGAATCAATATAAGAAAGAACATATTGCTTACGATGGTGGTTTCCGGTGCACTTGCAGGACTTGCGGGAGTAACATATTACTGCGGATACGTTGGTTCCATTCAGCCGGGTGTTGTTCCGGGCCTTGGTTTTAATGCAATAGCAGTAGCGCTTCTGGGATGCAGCGATCCGATAGGATGTATATTGGCTTCCTTCCTTATAACGGTGATATCCAAAGGATCCATATATATGAGCTCACAGCAGGGAGTCGAGATTGAACTGGCTGATCTGATAACAGCTTTCATACTGATATTCTCAGCCTGCTCGGGATTCATAAAGGAGTATACCGATAAAGCGGAAAGGCAGCTTAAGGAAAAGAATTTTAATGAAAAGAAAGGGGGTGCACAGGCTTGATCGATTCGATAATAATAGACGGACTGGCATTTGCATTACCCATGTTCATTATGGCAATAGGAGGTATATTCAGCGAGAAGAGCGGTATAACGAATCTGGCTATCGAAGGTCTTCAGGGTTTTGGTGCCTTCACAGGAGCTTTTGCAATGGTGATTTTGACCAATGCGATGGGAACGGGTTCGCAGGTTCCTTACTATATATCATTTCTGGTGGCGGCTGTAGGCGGAATGATATATTCAATGGTGCATGTCATCCTGTGCATCAGATTTAAAGCAAACCAGGTAATAAGCGGTGTGGTTGTAAACATTCTTGCAATGGCACTTACAAGCTTCCTTACAAGAAGGCTGAATCTCATGATCTTCGGCGAAACCTCCAATAAATTTATACTGGAAACAAGTGTCAGATATGATGTTCCGGTATTATCGGAAATACCATTTATCGGAGCTGCATTTAAGAGAGTATATCCCTTCGAGATCCTGATAGTGATCATTGCCGTGATCGCCTGGTATGTAATGTACAGGACACCGTACGGAATGCATTTAAGAGCCTGCGGTGACAATCCGCATGCAGCTGATGCGGCAGGTATAGATGTCGGAAGGGTACAGATGATAGCTATCGTATTATCGGGAGGACTGTCGGCTATAGGAGGAATGTGCTATGCTTATTCCATATCAGCCAATTTCTCACCTGATATATATCTTGGTCTTGGTTATCTGGCGATAGCAGCTCTTATTTTCGGTAACTGGTCAATCCTTCCTACGCTTGGTGCGTGCCTGCTCTTCGGCTTTGCAAGGAGTATCGGGCATGAGGTTATTAAGAATCTCGGTATGCCATCGACCTATAATGATCTGGTAAGAACTCTTCCGTATGTTGTAACGCTCCTGCTGCTGATATTCTTCAGTAAGAATAACAGAGCGCCGAGAGCTCTTGGAGAAGTGTACTTCAGAGGTAAAAGATAGAAGGGGACCAGGGGACGGTTCTGTGGGTGCGCCAGGGAACCACACAACCCTCCCCGGGTCCCACCCCAGGATCCCGGGACATAACCC
>JAFSYI010000070.1 GCA_017450065.1 Lachnospiraceae bacterium | reverse complement strand
GCGAGGATGGCTATAACTGGAAATACGAAAAGGTTCTGATAAAGAACAACAACAGATTTGGTGTTATGTGGGAATGCCCTGATTATTTCGCACTGGACGGAAAGCAGGTCCTTCTCACCAGTCCTCAGGATATGCTTCCGGAGGAGCTGGAATTCCACAACGGAAACGGCACCTTATGTGTTATCGGTAGTGTAAACAGTGATGGGGATTTCTGCGAGGAGAACTGTCAGGCAGTTGACTATGGAATAGACTTCTACGCACCTCAGACCATTCTGACCAAGGACGGCAGAAGAGTCATGATAGGCTGGCTTCAGAACTGGGATACCGTGGGCATAAGACGTGACGATTTCCCCTGGTTTGGCCAGATGAGCTTCCCAAGAGAGATATCAGTCAGAAACGGAAAGCTCATACAAAAGCCGATCCGTGAAATTGAGAACTATTATGGCAAAAGAGTCAGCAGGCAAAATGTCCTTATCTCCGATAACTGTGCGCTTTCAAGCATTGAGGGAAGATGCATTGATATGACAGTTAATGTCAGATCTACAGGATCAGAGCTGTCTTATAAGAAATTCGAGATACGTTTTGCTGACAACGGCAAAGCATATTCAACAATAGAATTTGACCCTACCGAGTCCATAGTTAAGATCGATCGCAAACATTCCGGAAGCAGAAGAGCTATCGTACATCAGAGAAGATGCAAGGTCGCTAACAGAAAGGGCGAGATCACCCTTCGTCTGATACTGGACAGATACAGCATGGAATTGTTCATCAATGACGGACAGCAGGTAATGTCCATGGGAATCTTCACGGATATAAAGGCTGAGGGAATCAGCTTCAAGGCAAACGGCGAACTGATCATGGATATCGTGATGAATGAATTGGAGAAGAAGTAATGGGCGGATTTGATGTTGTAGCACTTGGGGAATTACTGATCGATTTTACACATAATGACATGAGTGAGCAGGGGAATCCCATGTTTGAGGCTAATCCGGGCGGAGCACCATGTAATGTTCTGTCAATGCTTCAGAATCTTGGCAACAGTACAGCTTTCATCGGAAAGGTTGGAGACGACTTTTTTGGAAGATTGCTTAAGGAGCGCATATCCGTGTGTTTGCTGTAGCGGTACTGTTTTCTTTTGATGGTATAATCATATCATACAGACAGTCATAAAAGCGTCACACAATCCCGGACTTTACAAAATCGGAATTGAGTCCAATAATAGAACGAAAAAGTATGGGTGTATATCGCCGTATGATTACATATAGAGAAGAGGTTTGAGATTATGAATAATGGTAGTATTAAGATAATGACAATAATAGCTGTGATACTACAGGCATTGGCAACGGTGTTAGGATTTGGAATAGTAGCATTGCAGAAAACACTGCTTCATACATTTTTCTATATAGCTTGTGGGAGATATACAGCTAAATAGTGTGATGGGGACTCGGTCATTTTCCCTTTAGGAAAATCCACCACTTTTTAATTGAACGGGCTTATTGGCCATTCTCCCCCGGATCGCCTTTACGTATTTGTTCCAAAGGGGGAATTCCACCTCCTGACACCTTCTCCATATCTTCATCCGCCAGTTCCATCCATGCACCCTCTATGAGGCTCTTCTTTTCCTCTTTAGTTTCAGCCTTTTTTACCTGTTCTTTAAGTACTCCTGTAAGCTTCATGGTCGTTCCTCCCGTGTAAGCATTTTCATATCCCTATATTATTGTACCAAACCGCTAGCGCGGTGGCTATTTCTACTTTCTATTTTTTCTTGACCGCCACTTTGACATATAAAAATGTAATTTGTGGCATGAAGCAAAAAAAACAAATCGAAATCTGGTGCAGAAATTCTAAGGAACAAATCGCAATCTCGGTTGACGAGTTGTTGTAATAATGATAGAATGCAATATACAGGAGAATAAACTATGTTTAAGAGAAAAGTTTATGACTATCTTAAAGCTTGGAAAGAAGAATCGGATGGTATGTCAGCAGTAATGATTGAAGGTGCTAGACGTGTTGGTAAGAGTACGGTTGTAGAGGAATTTGCAAAGAAAGAATATGACGATTACATACTCATAGATTTTTCTACTGCTGAACAAGCTATTAAGGACAATTTTGATAATATTTCAAATATGGATACTTTTTTTCGGAATCTTTTTTTATTAACGGGAAAGGCGCTTAAAAATAGAAAAGGCGTGATTATTTTTGATGAAGTTCAGTTTTTTCCCAAGGCCAGACAATCAATAAAGCAGCTTGTAAAAGATGGTAGATTTGATTATATAGAGACTGGATCATTAATCTCCGTTCAAAAGAATGTTAAGGATATTCTTATTCCTTCAGAAGAGGAAAGTATAAAGATGTATCCTATGGACTTTGAGGAGTTCCTTTGGGCTGTGAATAATAATGTGATTGTGGATACCTGTAGGGATGCTTTTGAAAAGAAAAAATCTCTGGGGAATGATATTCACAGAAAAATAATGAAAGAGTTTCGTGTATATATGGCGATTGGAGGAATGCCACAGGCTGTTGAGGCATATATCGATGGAAGAACTTATAAGCAGATTGATAGGGTTAAAAGAAGCATCTTAAGACTATATGCAAATGACCTAAAGAAACATGATTCAGAGGACGGTGACAGGGCGGAAGATGTTTTTAAGTCCATACCGGAACAATTGTCAAATCACAATTCAGTATTTAGATTATCAGTGGTGGGCGAAAATGCCCGTACAAGAAATTGTGGAAATGCGATTGAATTTTTGAACGAGTCTATGATTGTAAACAATTGTATCAATGTCACGAATCCTGAAGTTGCATTGGAAATGTATGCTGACCGAACAAAATTCAAGATGTTTATGGGGGATACGGGTCTTCTGATAACACATATTTTAAATAATGGTGGAGACACGGATAAAATGTACCGTTCTTTGATTATTGATAATCTTGGTATCAATCAGGGGATGATATTTGAAAATATGGTTGCTCAAATGCTTCGGGCTAACGGGCATGAGCTTTTTTTTCATGAATTTGAATATTGCCCAGAGGGAAACAGCGTAAGCAAGACATACGAAGTTGATTTTCTTACAGTAAGAGGAAAGAGACTGGCTCCAATAGAGGTAAAATCGTCAGGATATAAAAGCCATAAATCCTTTGATTATTTCAAGGAGAAGTATCAGGTTAAAATGAATGATCGGTATATTATATATACTAAAGATTTGACTTTTGAAGATGGTGTGCTATATATACCAATCTATATGACTATGTTTTTGTAAAGAATAAATTATTTATTTCCGGTAATGAGATGTTTGAAGGCTCGGAAAGTTTTACGTGGATAAGTGAGGAAGACTGATGCCGGCAAAGTTCAAAAAAGGTGATACAGCTTATTTTGTTGAATCAAATTACAAGGTCCGTGAGGTTCAGATACTGAATACCGCAGGTGGGCTGTATCTTATAAAATTTGATAACGGTGGTGGTTATAAGGGTTAAGGAACACAGGCTCTTCAGTACAAAAGAGGAGGCCGAAGCAACTTTACCCAAGAAGGAACCTCCGAAGAGAAAGATGCATTGGGATTATATGTAGATATGAAAAAAGAAGAGAAAACAAATGTGATGAGGGTTCTTGACGGAAAGAAGATTTCATACGAGAGCCATACATATGAAGCGGATCCGACTTTAAGCGGTGAGGATATAGCAAATATACTGGGGGAGGAACCTGCGAAAGTGTTCAAAACACTCATGACTCAGGGAAAAACCGGGGCATATTATGTTTTTGTGGTGCCGGTAAAGGAAGAGCTCGATCTTAAAAAAGCGGCAAAAGCAGCCGGTGAGAAGGCTGTAGCCATGATAAAGCAGAAAGAGCTGCTGCCCTTAACAGGGTATGTACATGGCGGATGCTCTCCCATAGGGATGAAAAAACAGTTTAAGACTTTTATACATGTGACGGCAACAGATCATGAGAAGATATTTGTCAGTGCGGGAAAAGTCGGGATACAGATCGAGCTTTCACCTGACGATCTTATAACTGTAGCGGGTTGTATTACAGCTGATATAATATAGATTTTGTGGTAGCTGGATATGATAATGGGATTTGTGATTTGGAGCATCATTTCTGCGATAATGCTCGGAATAGGGATATGGTCGTACAGGTCTGAAAAACCGGTAGGATTCTTTACAGGAACCAAACCTCCGGAAGTGAAGGATGCAAAGAAATACAACCATGCGGTCGGGATATTATGGTTTTCTTATGCAGTACTGCTTGAACTGTTTGGTGTTCCGTTTCTGTTTCTTGAACAGAACTCAGCAGGATTCATACCGGTATATTTGGGAACTATAGTGATATCTATCGGGTTGATGGTCGGATATGTGGTGATAGAAAAGAAGCATAGGAAATAAGGGGAAATGCTATGATACTTCTGATAGACAATTACGACAGCTTTTCCTACAATCTGTATCAGTATATCGGCGAGATCGACCCGGATAAAAAGGAGAAAAAATGCGTATTTTGGTTGTTGAGGATGAGCGTTCGCTGGCGCAGATGGTAGCTGACAGGCTTAAGCGCGACAAATACACGGTCGATGTGTCAAACGACGGAGAAGAAGGATTGTATAACGCCCTTTCCGGCATATATGATCTGATCATCCTCGATATAATGCTTCCCCATGTTGACGGGATTGAGATTCTTAAGGAAGTAAGGAAATCGGATCATGATGTCAAAATCATAATGCTTACGGCCAAGGCAGAACTGGAGGACAGGCTCACAGGCTTTGGTCTCGGAGCCAACGACTACGTGCCCAAGCCCTTCCACATAGAAGAGCTGGCCGCCAGGGTAAATGCACAGCTGAGCATCGGTAAGGCGATGTCCGACACTCTTGATTATGCCGATCTTACCCTTAATTACAAGACCTCATCGATAAGCTCAGGCAGGACCGATGAAAGTATTACAGTTAATAACAAGGAATTCCAGCTGCTTGAATACTTCATGAGCAACCCAGAGCGGATACTGTCAAAAGAAATGATCTACGACCACATCTGGGGTATGGACAGCGATGCGATGTCAAACAACCTGGAGGCCTATATGTCCTTTGTGCGCAAGAAGCTGAAGCTGATAGGCTCGGAGGTATCAATAAGGACCGTAAGAAACATGGGATATTCGATGGAGCGGGAGAAATAAGTTGAACGAATTACGCAGGAAGACCTTTTTAACAATATATGCGATCCTAACCGCCATCCTTGTAACCGCACTTGTTTTGATAAATATCCGGAATTACAACATGGAACGCGGAAATATCGAACGGATATTAAACATCCTTGATGAGAGAGGCGGCATGCGGAACGGGGAAAGAACTCCCGAAGCCGGCGGAATGGACGGACGCATGCCCGGGTCGCGTGATCCAAATAACATGATGGTCATGGATTATGAAGCATATACCGTTGTGCTGGATGATAAATATGCGGTTGAAACGATTTACAGCCACGGAAATGAAGCGGATGATTTCGACATCACAAGTGCCGCAGAAGAGATAAAGGGAAGAATCGGGAGCATGAACATCACTGATCCCGGACAGGAGCGGCGTGACAGCATCTTTATAGGAAATCTGTACAGGGAAAGGTACTCTTACAAGTACAGACACGGCGATACGATAGTCATAATAAACAACATTCCGGTCAGGGATAAGCTTATGAGCCTTCTTGCAGAATCCGCTCTTATCCTGGTTATCATGGACTTGGTTATCTATTTCGTATCAAGGCTGATCACAGGGTGGATCACAAAGCCGGCGGATGAAGCGTTCAGTCGTCAGAAGGAATTCATCGCAGACGCTTCGCATGAGCTCAAGACACCTCTTGCCGTAATAATGGCATCGGCCGATGAGATATCCGCAGGAACATCCTCTGAGGATCCGGGCAGGAAATATATTGACAACATACTGTATGAATCCGACAGGATGAACAGCCTGATCACCGGACTGCTGAACCTCTCGAAGCTTGAAGACGGGAATGTACGGGATACATATAAGGAAGAAAACATTTCAAGGATCATCGAAAAGACCTGTCTTGCCTATGAAGCCGTGGCCTATGAGCAGGACGTAACCATACACACGGATATTCATGAAAACATGAACCTTGTATGCAGCAGAAATGATATCGAGAAGATGGTATCTACCATACTTGACAACGCCGTTAAGCACAGCTACAGGGATACGACGGTACGGGTAAATGCCCATCCGCTTAAGGGCGGAACCGTCATTAAGATCATAAACAAAGGCGATCCGATAAAAGAGGAAGACAGGGAGCGTATCTTCGAACGCTTCTACAGGGCCGATAAGTCAAGAGAGCGGAGCAGCAACAGATACGGCCTGGGACTTGCAATAGCAAGGAGGATAGCAAGAAACCATAAGGGAGACATAAAAGCCTTTTCTTCCGACGGGGATACAACCTTTGAAATAACACTTCACAGTTAACACCGAAAAAATATTTTTTTCGGTGTTTTTTTAATATTCATTTAAGCTTGACATCCTATCATGTACTCATAAAAGAAATCAACTGTTCAGAAAAGAGGTTTGGATATGAGTGGATACAGAGAAGTTTTTAAGAGAACGGAAATAAAGTATCTCATTAGCGAAGAGCAATACAACTCTCTGATGCCTTATCTAGAAACGATGGCACAGGTCGACAGATACGGATTGACAAGGATAAACAACATATACTTCGACACACCTGATTACAGGCTGGTACGTACATCTATCGAAAAGCCGCTGTACAAGGAGAAATTAAGGCTAAGGACTTACGGAAGCACAACCGACGACACCAATTCCTTTATAGAGATCAAGAAAAAATACAAGGGTATCGTATATAAGCGAAGGATCAACGGAAGATACATCGATACATACAAATATCTCACAGGGAAAGGTGATGAGGTTGAACATTCCCAGATATCAAATGAGATCGAAGAGTTCGTCAGATACTACGGAACACTGAGACCGGCTATGAGCATCTGCTACGACAGGGTGGCAATGGCCGGAATAGAAGATAAGGAATTCAGAGTGACTTTTGACTCGAATATAGTATGGAATGATAAATGTACAGATCTTCGTACAGTTAATGACGGCAGACAGCTTCTTAAGAAAGGGCAGAGGCTGATGGAGATAAAGGTGGGAAATGCAATGCCGATGGGACTTGCAAGGAAGCTGAGTGAGCTTAACATCTTCCCGGTCTCCTTCTCCAAATACGGATCGGGATACAGGGATATGATGGCAGAAAAGACAAGCACCGTGACTGTTAAGTCCGCAGCACCTGCAACCGGTAAGACAAGAACCAATGAAAGACTGAAAGGAGTGACAGCATATGTATAACAGTATATTTGCATCAATAATCTCAAACGGAGAATTTACGGGAAGTGAATTCGCAATATCAACCCTGACCGCATTTGTCTGCGGACTGATGATCGCAGGAGCCTATACGGTAAAGAACAGGTATTCAAAGAGCTTCCTGACAACCCTTATCCTGCTCCCTGCAATAGTGGAGCTGGTGATCATCCTTGTGAACGGTAACATAGGAGCAGGTGTGGCGGTAGCTGGTGCATTCAGCCTTGTCCGTTTCCGCTCGGCACCCGGACGCGGCCAGGAGATCACAAGTATTTTCCTTGCAATGGCAGTAGGCCTTGCAACCGGAATGGGATACATAGGAGTGGCTCTGCTGTTTACGATTGTAGTGTCCGTTATCAACATCATCCTTAACATGACGAATTTGGTAGCAGATGGAAACGGTATAAAGACACTGAGGATAATGGTTCCCGAAAACCTTGACTACGAAGGGAAATTCGATGAGATTTTCAACAGATATCTTAAGAGCTATACATACGATGAAGTGAAAACAACAAATATGGGCAGCCTGTACAAGCTCACTCTCAGCGTTGCCCTGAAGCCCAACGTATCCGAAAAGGAATTCCTTGACGAATTAAGAACCGGCAACGGAAACCTGGATATCAGCCTCGGCCGTATGGTCGACAGTATGGATATGCTTTGAGAAATACCTACTAAACAAAGAGATGGTTGGAAAAAATATAATAATGGAGGAATGATCATGAAAAACAGAATAGCAAAAATAGTAATAATAGCAGCGATGGCAGTATCCATGACAGCATGCAGCACTCAAGGAAGTGTAACTACAACAATAAACGAAGAAGCAGCGGGACGTGCCCATGATACCGCAGTGCAGGGTGCACAGACTATGAAGGATGCACCTGATGACCGGACGGATTCCGGCGAAACAGCAAAAAACTCGGAGGATACTTCAGAGAGCAATTCAAAAAGCGCTTCAGGTAACTTTACGGCAAGTGATATTAATATAGACGACCTGTTATCAGGCAAGGATATGTTTACCGAAAAGGATCTTGAACAGACACCGGACCTGACAGATGCGGGAACTGTTACCGTTTCAAACGGTAAGGATATAACCATCGATAAGGAAGGCACATATATCATCACCGGACAGGCCGCAAATTCCACAGTCACAATAGCAGCCGGCGATGAAGACAAGATCAGACTGGTTCTTGACGGATTAAACATTACCAATGAGAGTAAGCCCTGTATCTATGTAAAGAGTGCGGATAAAGTGTTTGTTACTTTATCAGGCACCGAAAACAGCCTCACTGTAACCGGTGAATTCACTGCTGACGGTGACACCAATACAGATGCGGTCATTTTCTCCAAGGACGATCTGACGATAAACGGAACCGGCACACTTAACATATCTTCATCGGATAATGCCGTTACAAGCAAGGATACATTAAAGGTAACAGGCGGTACTTTAAATATCGACTGTAAGGGAAGTGCTCTTGAAGCTCATGAGTCTGTCGAGATAGCAGACGGAACCATCAATATTACGGGCTGCAATGACGGAATTCATGCCGAGGACAATGATGACGATACCGTTGGAAACATATATATAGGCGGAGGCAGTATCAATATCACGGCTGAAGATGATGCCATCCATGCAACCACTGTAGCTGTAATTAACGGTGGTGAACTGAAACTTAAGGGTGCCGAGGGCATCGAGGGTACCATAATACATGTAAATGACGGTACAATTAATATAGATGCAACGGATGACGGTATCAACGCAGCCCATAAATCGGCTTCATTATCTCCGGTATTTGAAATGAACGGCGGAACAGTTACCATCAAAATGGGCGCAGGCGATACCGACGGTATAGACAGCAACGGCGATATAATCATAAACGGCGGAACTATCGATATTACCGGAATGTCGACCTTTGACTTCGATGGTAAGGGCGAATATAACGGAGGTACCATCATTGAGAACGGAACCGAAACCAACACGATTACCAACCAGATGATGGGAGGTCGCGGCGCAATGGGCGGAATGGGAAACCCGGATGGCCAGGACATGGGCGGACGCAGAGGTATGAACGGTCAGGAAAACATAGGTGAACAGGACATTATGAACGGCAGGAATAACCGGAATGGACAGAATAATAAGAACAGGCAGGAAGGCATGGGAAAAAATGGCATGATACCACCGGAAGGCGCAGGTAACAGAAAACAGATGAAGCAGCGAGACGGTATGACTCCCCCTGACGGTATGACTCCACCCGATGATATGACTCCGCCTGATGGTTCAAATGATCAGGAGCAGTAATAAATTTCTCTTGATATTATCCAACACCTAAATATAATAATTAATGTAAGCGAGGTCGCTTCGACAGCAGTCGGGGTGACCTCTTTTATTATGCGTAGAAATATATTTATAAAATATATATGCTGTTCTGAATAGTTACAAAATTGGTCTCGTACACCTGCAGGATAGAGCGATTCATTAAGGCATGAGGGCAGATCACTTATTCATTCCATCCTCAACGCCCTTGATATAGGCCCGGGTAAGATCTTCTATCGAAACATCGCATTTTTGGGCCATCATCCGGAAAATGTCAATCGGAACCACTATCTCGTTTTTATCGAGGCGCCTGGACAATTTTCTTCCGAGACCATAGGCCTCTATACGCAGTTCAACGGACGAATAACCTTCCCAGCGTGAAGTAAGATCTTTCAAACTGCGGTCAACGATCAGATTATGGAGCTTTCTTAAGATGATGGATGCCGCAAATCCGATCAGGATCAAAAGATTGAATACGATCCACAGGGGAACGGTGCTTGTCGCATTGTAAATATCTTCCCACCCACCGCGTTCCTCGCCAATGTACACAACCATGATTATGTAGATTATGACATATATCCAATAAGGGATCAGGGACAGGACGGTATCCCTTTTTGTCAGCTTCTGATCTGTCTCCACCAACAGGAACAGAATGATCGCCAGGACGGGGTTTACCAGATGAAGCCAGAAATTGTCTTCCGTGAATGCAAATACCGGACCTAAGGTATAGGAAATGATCGTTAATGCACAGAACATTGTGATGAAAACGGAGACCGCACCGGCATACTGGAACAGCGATATCCACCGGGGCATTGTGAAGCGTTTCCTTCGTATGCCCTCAACCGCATAGGGGATCATGAACATTGCCCCTGCCGCGGAGATCAAATTGGAGATCGTTGTGAAATAGTGGAATGACGATTCGGTATATGTCGGGTCGAGCGCATTGTTCACTACCGCGATAAAGGTGCAGACTGACACAATGATTGCCGAGATCAATGCTCTTCTGCTTCTTACCGTATTCAGATTGATGATATATTCTTTCCTGCTTTCATGTACCTGCATTACGTACCACCAGCCTTTCCGCAATCTTGAATATGACAAAGAAGATATGGATCACGATCACGACAAAGACGACAAGTCCGAGTGTATAGGGGAGACCTTCTCCCGTCACCCCGCTGATGATCATCAGCATCGAATTGTTGTCGTTGTTCCTGAGAAACATGAAGTTGCGGTCAAAAATGCAATCCACGATATAGACCGCACCTGCCAGAATACACGTTTTGCCGATAGACGGCCAGACCTCGGTGTAACCGGTCTTAAGCTCTCCGCACAGGAACCTGGAGATCACATATGCGATGATAAACGCATGAAACAGGAACTGGTGAATACTGAAGAAATTAAGAGCCGGTGATTCCGTTGTGCTCGGGAAGAGCAATGCCATAAGGGCGGCGGGAAAAAAGATGTACATAAGTATTCCGTGTACGGATCTGCTCCGATAGCGGGCGGCATCATACACTATTGCCCAGACGGCAAAGCTGCATATTTCCAACGGAAGATATATGGTGATGTCCACACCGATATATGCCATTAGGGAAAACTTGATCACCTCTGCCGCTATGAGCGTCAAAGCGATCGCTCTCCTTATCACCAGCCTTTGCTTTTCGCCGGACATCCTGTAGACCCGGCATATCACGGCAACAAGTATTAGTGCGATCGCGATCAGGGTGAAATGCGTCGGCGTAAACTGCCCGTATCCGATACCTTCCGGTATATTTTCGACATGTGCAAAGAAATATTCCATAATGCGGACCTCCGGTTGCTACCAAGATAAAACAGAGCCAAAACTCTGCGGATTGTGCCATTTTTATTTCCTGAGGTTTTCTCAGGGAAATATAATAATAACCGACAAAAAATCCCGAAGTACAGGATTTTCTTCCGCAAGGATGTATATTTGAAAGCGTACCGTTTATAGTATAAATGAGAAACTTCTACAGGTCAATTCCGAAAGAAAACGGAGAAATTTAAGTTTATTCATTTCCATTGTGTTCTTCATTATAACACACCTTCTTTCTTTGCAATCTATACCTGAACTGTACCTGCCGCATCTTCTGAAATGATACCGGAGATCCTTTCTTATATCCGAGTGTTTGCTGTAGCGGTACTGTTTTCTTTTGATGGTATGATATATCATACAGAAAGTCATAAAAGCGTCACACAATCCCAGACTTTACAAAATCGGAATTGAGTCCAATAATAGAACAAAGAAAGGATGAGTCAAAAACAGAAGATATGAAACCGGTGAGCAGGGTGGGATAAAGCTTTATATAAGGACGGCGGTTTCTCTTGGTGGTGACTGTGATACTCTGACATGTATTGCAGGCGGCATTGCGGAAGCGTTCTATGGGATACCGATAGAACTAATCGATGAATGCCTTCACAGGGTTACGGACGATATCAAAGAGGTTATTAAGCGTTTTGACGATTTGGTAAGACCTCGGGAAAAAACTTAAATCCGTGATGATAGCTCATCAGGCGTGGAAGATGTACTTAAGAGATGATGCAGGTAAGGAAGTGTCGCCTTACGCTGCGCCTGCCAGACAGAGTGACTTTGCAGGACTGCCACCTGCATATACATTCGTATGTACGGCAGAGCCATTCTACTGCAAGACACTGACTTATATAGATAACTTAAAGGTAGCCGGATCTTGCCATAAGCAAAGAGGCGATCGAACGCTTTAATGAGAGATTTGCTTATGCCAAGGAACATTATTTTGCAGAACAGGAGATGAAGGATGTATTACGTACCTGATGGAACTGAAAGATGTGGATTTTACGAGTGTGCGGATTGTGGGACCAGGTTTCTTGATATCCGCATTGCACCGTCTTTGGTATGTCCATACTGCGGTGAGGAAGTTAACATGGAGATCGGGCCGGATGAAGAGATGCCAACACCGAATGAGGCAGCTAAGCTGTTGCAGATGCTCGAAGGTGAAGATGTTGAGAAATACGATGTTTTGCTGAGCCTTGCTGTTACCGGCGGGGATTACAGCTGGATATAAGACTATGGACTGGCAGAGAACATATTCGGCGGATTTGTAGAGGACAGGGGATTTATTTCCATGTGATCGTGCATGCACTGTCATGTCGAAATATAGTGCGGCGAAGGGATGAAATATGAGGTTTGAGCAAATGCATCAGTTGGTGAAAAAGTTAAGGAATTAGAAGTTTGATTAGCAGTGTATGGAACCTTTAATCGTATATGAGAGCGGAGGATATTAGGATCATGGCAGAAATGATAAAAATCAACGATAAAACTTGGAGGTTCGAGGATGACAGCGTAAGGTTTTTTCTCCTTTGCGGGAATGAGAGAGCTGCACTTGTCGATACCGGCATGAACACTCCAAATGCAAGGGAAATGGCGGAGAAGTTGACGGATCTTCCTTTGATCTTGATCAATACACATGCTGATCCTGATCATATTTCAGGAAATGGTGCTTTTGAAGAATTTTATATGAGCCCGGCAGAAGAGGATAATTACAGACATAACGGTGGCAAGGGAAAGGTCATTCCGGTAAAGGAAGGTGATCTGATTGACCTGGGTGACCGGACACTTCGTATCATAGATATTCCCGGACATACTCCGGGCAGCATAGCGATATTGGATGAAAAGTATCGGGTGCTTATAAGCGGAGATTCCGTAGAGGATGGAAATATATTTATGTTCGGACCTTACAGGAATATAGATCTGTATATTAAGAGCATGAAGCATCTTGAGGATTACGACGGGCAGTATGATGATGTGTATGCCATGCACGGATCGATACCTGTAAAACTGGATATTGTTGGCAAGCTGATAGAGGGTGCAGAGCAGATCAGACGTGGTGAAGCAACGGGGACAGAGATAAATCTGTTCGGGAATGATGTGATCCTGTATAAGTTTCCATATGCGGGATTCTTATGTGAGGCTAAATAAATCTTTGAATTGAATAAAGATATGAAGAAGTGATGAACAACAAAAAGATAGGAAAACTGGCTGTTACAGGGATAATAACCATGCTCACGGCGATATGGGGTATAGGGGAATATAGCTGGATATGATAATGGGATTTGTTATTTGGAGCATCGTTTTTGCGATAATGCTCGGAATAGGGATATGGTCGTACAGGTCTGAAAAACCGGTAGGATTCTTTACAGGAACCAAACCTCCGGAAGTGAAGGATGCAAAGAAATATAACCATGCGGTCGGGATATTATGGTTTTCTTATGCAGTACTGCTTGAACTGTTTGGTATTCCGTTTCTGTTTCTTGAACAGAACTCGGCAGGATTCATACCGGTATATTTGGGAA
The DNA here is from genome assembly GCA_017450065.1 of Lachnospiraceae bacterium. Taxonomy (GTDB): domain Bacteria; phylum Bacillota; class Clostridia; order Lachnospirales; family Lachnospiraceae; genus UBA2868. The sequence continues at coordinate 6,982 of JAFSYI010000070.1, read as the reverse complement.
CTATAGTGATATCTATCGGGTTGATGGTCGGATATGTGGTGATAGAAAAGAAGCATAGGAAATAAAGATGATAAATTGATCATTACCGGGGCGTGGCTATTTTAGTCTAATACAGGCCCGGATATTTACATTTAATTGTCATGAGAATTATAATTGAACAGAATTGCTTCTGAAATAAAATATGACCTTTCGATCGGAATGAATCTGACATTGATCCGTATCGGCTGTGAGGCACGGGGATAGGATATGGATTTAAGGTTATGTTAAGGTTTTAAGTATAATACGGTAAGGTACGCGACATATAATTCCACATGTAAAGAGAATAGGACGTCAGGGATGTTAATGACCGGAGGGTGTGAGAAAGAAAAAGCGTCAGATGAAGCTGATGCTCAGGGTGCAGAAAAATACCGGGCGTTCTTAAAGGTTATGATGATTTGAAGAAAGAGAGGAAAAGATCATGTGGAGCAGGGGTGAACTTAAAGAAAGAGGTATGGCCGCTTTTAAGGCCAATTACTGGAAATGTGTACTGGTTGCACTGATCCTGGCGATGATTTCAAGCGGCGGAGGCGGTGGCGGCGCAAGAGCCGGTTCGAGTTTTTCCGGTGTAGGTGATTACAGTGATAATGATAGTCAGATCGAGTCGGATTACGATACGGACGATGACGATTCGATGATTGAGGAATTCAGGGATGACATTGATGATTTCAGGAATGATCCTAAAAAGATCGCAGGTGTTATTGCTGTACTTGCATTTGTCGGAGTAGTGGTTATCATCGTGATGGTAATAGCATTTGCGATCACGGCATTCCTGTTAAATCCGCTGGAGATCGGGTGCAGGAAATTCTTTGTAAGAAATCTTGATGATCCGTCAACGGAACTGAACTGCCTGAGTGGTGGATTTGATACCAACTACAAGAATGTGGTTAAAGTCATGTTCCTCAGGATGCTGTATCTTTTCCTGTGGTTCCTGATCCCGATCGCAGGACCGATCATCTCAATCGTTAAGAGTTATGAATATATGATGATCCCGTATCTGCTGGCAGACGATCCGAACATGAGCAGGGAAGAGGCATTTGCTGCAAGTAAGGAAATGATGGACGGACAGAAATGGAACGCATTCGTATTGGGACTTTCATTCATCGGGTGGTACCTTCTTTCCATTCTGACCTGTGGAATACTGGCGATATTCTATGTATCACCGTATGTTGCTTCAACCTTTGCGGCACTTTACGAGACGCTCAGATACGGATATAATAGAGGTGCAGTTGTTGATAACACATACTATTAAGAGTGGAAGAAATGATATATAAGATATTGATAGTTGATGATGAGCCGGAGATACGCAACCTTCTCCGGCTCTATCTCGAGAATGAGGGGTATGAAATACTTGAAGCTGCCGACGGTAATGAGGCCCTGCGAATAGCGGGGGAGGAGAAGATAAGCCTGTGTATCCTTGATGTAATGATGCCCGGGATCGACGGCTTCCATGTTCTTCAGAGGATAAGGGAAGACAGTAATATACCTGTCATGATCATCTCGGCGAGGGATACGGATGCTGACAAGATACTGGGGCTAAATCTGGGAGCGGATGATTATCTTGCCAAGCCGTTCAACCCCCTTGAAGCCGTTGCAAGGGTGAAATCGAGCATCCGGAGGTACTACAGTCTCGGTTCCGAAGGCTCCGAAGAAGAGGAAAAACCTGTTAAAGTCAGGGATCTTGAACTGTATCCCGACAGCTGTACGCTTAAGAAGGGCAACACTGAGATCGAGCTTACTTCTGTCGAGTACAGAATAATGGAAATGTTCATGAAGAATCCGGGTAAGGTATTCACCAAACAGCAGATTTACGAATACGGCTGGGGTGAGGACTATATAATTGCCGACAACAATATCATGGTGTGTATCAGCAAGCTGAGGTCGAAGCTTAGTGAGGATCCGCAGGCATATATAAGGACGCTCAGGGGGCTGGGTTACCGTTTGATCAAGGATGTCTGATCTTTGCATGTGAGGGATTAAGGCATCCGACTTTGCATGTGAGGGATTGAGGCATCCGATTATGCATGTGAGGAAGCAGAATATCTGAGCGCTGTGTATGGAAGGCGGATACGGACCGGTGTGAGGACGTTATGGAAGATGAGAAGCGGCTGCAGGATAAGCTCATAAAAAGATTTATAATAGTTCTGATAGTGGTGGGAATGGCGGATTATGTTATAATATATCTGTCTGACAGGCTGGTCATGCCCTTTGTGGGAAGTGTTTTTTTCCCTGAATATGAAATTACCGATTCTTTCAGTTCGCTGGCTATCAGTTCATATATACTGACTGCTCTTTTCGGTGGAATTTTGAGCCTGATACCGGTGATGGCAAGACTGCCGGTCAATGCAGCGCTTAACAATATACTGACGGGACGTGTGAACAGCTTCTTCATAAGCGGAGGAAGCGAAGCGGTTGAGAACATGGGGCTGGTTGACAGGCTCTTACTGATAGCGGTCATTGCAGCGGTGCTTTTGGTAATTGCGCTTCCGTACATTGCAGGGGCAGTGTATTTCTCCGTAACCACGTTGAAGGACTTCAGGAAGATAGGCGCCAGGAGGATGCAGGCACGTAAGGATTACGAGAAGAGGCGTAATCTTATGATATCGGATATAGCACATGATCTGAGAACGCCTGTTACTACCATAGCGGGTTATGCCCAGGCACTTGCCGACGGCATGATAAAGGACGAGGATAAGCAGACATATCTTGAGGCTATACGGAATAAATCAGCCGGTATGAACGATCTGATACAGCTTCTGTTTGATTATACAAGGCTTGACAGTGAAGGCTTTAAGCTGAACAGGACAGAGGCGGATGTATGTGAACTTGTACGTGAGTGTGCTGCGGCTCTGTATACGGATGTTGAGAGTGCAGGCATGGATATGGAAGTTGGGATACCCGATGATAAGATAATTTTGTCGGTTGATAAGCCCCAGTTTGCCCGGGTGGTGAACAATCTTATCGTAAATGCGATAAGGCACAATGAGAAGGGTAATTCCATAGGTGTATTTGTGATCCGTGAAACGGACAGGGTGCATATCGCTATAGCAGATAAAGGCGAAGTCATTCCCGACGATATGGCCGGTCATCTGTATGAGCCCTTTTATATGGGCGATAAATCAAGAAACAGCCGTGGCGGTTCGGGACTGGGACTGTCGGTCGCACGAAAGATAATAGACATGCACGGCTGGAAGCTGGAGCTGAAGCAGGGCGAGCGTGTGGAAAGGTACCGCGGTCTGAAGGGGTACGCCAAGGCGTTTATAATAACAGTAAAATGAGTCGGGATCCCGCCGTTTATGAAAAAAGATGATGACTTTCTAACGTCAGAAATGCGGCCGGACATGGGAGCAGAGGATATAGAGATAATGAGCCTTGATGAAATCAACAACATAGAAAAGATAACAGGGTTTGCAGGAGCACGTTTTAGTGACTGCATCAACAAAGATGATAGAAAGCCTGTAGATGATCCGTTACATAAATTGTTTACTTCCGGCAATGGAGAGATGTTTGAAGGTTCGGAAAGTTTTACGTGGATAAGTGAGGAAGACTGATGCCGGCAAAGTTCAAAAAAGGTGATACAGCTTATTTTGTTGAATCAAATTACAAGGTTCGAGAGGTTCAGATACTGAATACCGCAGGTGGGCTGTATCTTATAAAAATTTGATAACGGTGGTGGTATAAGGGTTAAGGAACACGGGAAGATATTTGTCAGTGCGGGAAAAGTCGGGATACAGATCGAGCTTTCACCTGACGATCTTATAACTGTAGCGGGTTGTATAACAGCTGATATAATATAGATTTTGTGGTATAGTATTCTCTTGAAGGGAAAAATATATGAAGAAGGGGTGTTATAAAAATCATGGGGAAAAATGTAGCAAGGAAACTGACAAGGGATGAGAAGTATGCGATACAGCAGTCAGGACGATTCTGGAAGGACTGGATGTATCTTAAGGATTCGGAATCGGAAGATTATTTTATTGCGGTAAACAGGAATCATCCGACACAGACAAAGAGATTCAGACGGATATCATAGGTAAGCCTAAATATTTCAAAGTGGGATTTAGAGTAACCAGGGAGGAACGTGACAGGTTGTTTGCCTACCTTCATATGTGAATCATGCCATGGGTAACTGATGAGGCATAAGGATGTTCCTTTGCATCCAAGATCCTGCGTTCAATTGCCTCCTTAGTATAATCCACACCCAGGGTTTTGGAACGGGTGAAACGTTCCTGTTCATTCATTCTGAAGTCTTTCGAGAACATACGATTGTTTTTGGAAACATATGCAATCCTGAATAAGGATATGAAGTATACTCCGAATCAGAATACGAACGTATTTGTCTTTGATCAAACAGGATAATATATCAGGCGTATTGGAAGCCGCCCAAAAGAAAATGTTAAAAGCAAAGGATCGGAAATGATATAAATCCGATCCTTTTTATGACAGAAGCTTCACCCTTTTCAAATAAGCATATCATAAAGAAGTACATTTGCAGAAGGAATGGATATGGTTTTGAATATATCGTTCACGCCCAAAGCAAGTGCCAGAAAATGACACATATATAAGTGAAGCGAATATAACGATTATCTTTCAGTATAATGAGGAAAGATGTGACGGATTATTCCAGGTCCAAAACGCAAAGAAATGTTTCGATTTGGACGCAAAATAATTGACATTAACTAGAGAAGAAACTATAATATAATCCATGAAGACTAAACATATTATTGGAAGAACAAAAGAGTGTGAACGCTTAGAGAATTGTATGGAGTCGGATACGGCACAATTAATTATCGTTTATGGGCGTAGAAGAGTTGGAAAAACATATCTCATAAATGAGTTTTTTGCCAATAGTTTTGCCTTTAAGCTTACCGGTACATATGCTCAGGATAAAGGTGTGCAGCTTAAAAATTTTACAGCTGAATTAAACCGGCGAACCAAGAAGAATCATAAGACTCCCTCTGACTGGTATCAGGCCTTCGGTCTGATGCGTGATTATTTAGAGGCATTATCGGAGGATAAGAAACAAGTTGTTTTTTTCGATGAAATGCCCTGGCTGGATAATCAGAAGTCAGAATTTCTCCCGGCATTTGAATGGTTTTGGAATGATTGGCTTTCTACCAGACATAATCTGGTCTTTATTGTGTGCGGATCCGCAACATCGTGGATGGATGAGAAAATAGCAAATAATAAAGGAGGACTATTTAATCGACATACATGCAGATTATACCTTGAGCCTTTCAAATTGAGAGAGGTTGAAGAGTATCTTAAAAAAAGGAATATTAATTGGTCAAAGTATGATATAGCCAGGTGTTATATGATTATGGGAGGTATCCCTTATTATCTAAGCTTATTAGACAAGAGTTTTTCACTTGCTCAAAATGTGGATAATCTTTTTTTTAAGAATGATGGAGAATTATGGGATGAATTTGATCATCTATACAGTACACTTTTTTCGAACAGCGATTCATACATTAAAATAGTTGAGGCCTTAAGCAAAAAGAAAAGTGGTTTGACAAGAAATGAGATTATACAGAAAACCGGATTGCCTACCAATGGCCGTCTGAGTAAAATTCTCAACAATCTTGTACTCTCAGGATTTGTCAGGGCTTACGAACAGTATGGCAAGAAAAAGAAGGAAACTATATATCAGTTGGCAGACTATTATACAGCTTTCTATTTTAGATTCATTAAAGATCATCATGGAAAAGACGAACACTATTGGAGTAACAGTGGTGAGAGTGCTTCCAAAAAAACTTGGGAAGGTCTGACATTTGAGCAGGTATGTAAGGATCATATTCCGCAGATAAAGCACAAATTGGGCATATCAGGGGTTTTGACTGAATGTTCTGCATGGTCGGTAAAATCTGACAGGGATGAAGATATTTCCGGAACACAAATTGATTTGCTGATAGACAGAAAAGATATGGCTGTATCTCTGTGCGAAATAAAATTTTCTGTAAAAGAATATGAAATCACCAAAGATTATGATATGAAACTGAGAAGTAAAATTGGGACTTTTTCTGAGGTTACCAAATGCAGAAAATCAATTCAGCTTGTGATGATAACTACATATGGAGTAAAAAAGAATATGTATAGCGGGTTGATTAACAATCAGGTACTTTTAGAAGACTTATTCATTAATGTATAAATTTGCTGTCCAAAACCATGATTATAGTTGAGTTTTGGACAGCAAAAATTTATGGCTGAAAAACTGACGTACAGTTATACCGGAAGATATTTCAGCATAACTGACTAAAGGAAGGATGATAAAACCAAATGGAACTGAAGACTATCATAGGACCGGATCTTTTATGCATTTTTGATTCCGAAGAGCAGATCCGCAACATGAAGCCTGATCAGAGTAAACTTGTCGGGCTTCCCGGGCACGGGCAGAATGTTACGGCCAAAGGAAAGGATGCGGATTGTATTTCCAGAAGTTTCTTCCCGAAGCTCCTTGTGGCAGAGGATCCGGTATGCGGTTCGGCGCACTGTCAGATAGCGTACTACTGGTCAAAAGAGCTGGGTAAGACCGAGATCCACGCGTATCAGGCTTCAAAGAGAGGCGGGCATTTGTACTGCTAGATGCGGGAGAATGGAAGGATAGCCATAAGCGGAGAAGCAACCCTCGTGGCTGTATCAGAGATAGTATTGGAAACTTAACTTTCAGTTTTATTGGCTAAAGGGCTGACGACAGAATTGCACACGAATGCGCAACAAGTCCCCAAAACACGATTGTTCTTGTGAGATTTGGGGACTTGTTATTGACTTGTTGCAGATTGTCAGATATACTCCATACAGATGGAGGTATTTATGAATAATACATTTATTGGAAGAAAAAATGAAACAGAACTTATACGGAGATACTACGATTCGCCCAAGTCAGAAATGATTGCGGTATATGGTCGCCGTAGAGTTGGAAAGACATTCCTGATTAAAGAAACAATGG
>JAFSYI010000069.1 GCA_017450065.1 Lachnospiraceae bacterium | reverse complement strand
CATGCTCCTGATGCCTGCAGGATCATTACTCCTCGTCAGGCCGATCATGCTTTCATATTACAAGCTATGGATGGACGGTATTGAAAAAGGAACACTCGAATCCAATATCCACGGAGATATATTCCGATTACTGTTCTGTATCCTATCGTACCTTGCAATGGTGGTTATGATCTATTTTTATCAGCAGATCAAAGATAATAGGGAAGAAGAATTCCTCCGCCATGCTATTGAAAATCAGATAGAGGAGACTCACAGACATATTGAACGGATTGAAGATTTATATGATCAGATGCGGGCAATGCGGCATGATATGGGAAACCATATGACTGTCATCAAGGGACTGGCAGAATCAGGTAAGGATACCGAACTTGCCGAGTATATTGGAAAGTGGAAGACCAGCTTTGATGAACTTAAGCAGACAGTTAAGAGCGGCAATGCGATAACTGATGTAGTCCTGTCGGAATATGCGCAGTACTGCAGCAGAGATGGTATTTCTTTTGAAAGCAGATTTGTTTATCCTGACGAACTGGATATAGACGTGTTTGATATGTGTGTTGTGCTGTCAAATGCATTGCAGAATGCTCTTGAATCGTCGAAATCTCAGGAGAAGTCCCGGATAGTCATATCCTCATCTGTAAAGGACAGGATTTTTATAGCAAAAATCAGGAATCGTATTGCTGCAAAAGTCGATATAAATGAAGACGGGCTTGTTAATTCTACTAAAGATGCATCCGGTCATGGCTATGGACTCAAGAACATAAGGAACATTGCCCGTAAGTATAACGGCGATATCGAGATATTGCAGGAAGAATCAGATGAAGGTATATGGTTCAAATTGAACGTTATGATGGTTGCATGATGATTTTTTATTTGTAAAGCTTTTTGAATTTGACTTGCATTCATGACATTTGTATAATTCAAAACAAAGAACACATAATAGGAGACTTAGAGAATGCTTATCCTTGATAAAACAATTGATAAAGAACAATTAAAAGGTATTGAAGAGGATACTTATTTTGACGACATGATCAAGTGTGTCGTTGATATAGATAAAGAACTGATTGCAGTTAACGCTGATCTGCATTCGGATCTTGAGCAGTTGTTATTGGATAATGGTTCTGATCAGCATTCATTATATGGAATAAACATCCTGTATGATGAATGGGAAATTGAATATGATTCATTGATAAATCCTCCGCGAAACAGGGAGGCCGGTTTTCCAAGAGTAGGACGATATGTTGCAGATCCGGCAGAAAGACAGAAAATAGCGGAGGTTGTAAATAAATGGATACAGATATAAGATGGTTTGATATGCCGGTGTGGATGCAGATAAGCAACATAGGAAGCGAAGTAGCCCGTGCTATCAGATGGAAGAAAAAAGGTGATATGCAGAAGGCGGAGAATTTCTGTAATAAAGCAATTGATTTCTGGCGTTTATCATTAAAGGACCCTAAAAACATACACAGAACAGATGAATTTGAATGTGCCATAGAAGAACTTCAGGATTATTTCCTTGGAGATAACAATTATCAGACGACCGATGAAGTGCTCACCAGATATTATGATGCATTTCTGGGGCGATTATAATATATAAAAGGATGCCGGATGGCATTCTTTTTTACACATAAAGGTATTGTTTCATACCGTTCACTACAAAAAATCAACCGTTTACTACATAGAGGGCAATAAATTTTGAATGATATCCGATAATGATATAAAGTATAGAATAGTGAATTTCATCAGAAATTCGCTATTCGTACTGGACCAGCCACTGCCAAAAGCAGGGGCGTGTCATGCGGAACGCATGATTTCTGAATGCATTTCCTTATTTGCATTCAGAAAGTCATGACTTTCCGGATGCAAATAAGGAAATGCATAGCAACCACTGTGATGGTTTTTTGGGAGAATGACGGGACAATGCGTATTGTCATATGTGATGATGAAAAAAGGATATGCTCAATCCTTAAGGAGAAAGTTAAGGAAATCTGTCCGTATGCGGAAGTTATAACATACACATCAGGGGAGGAACTTCTTTTGGATGATATATTTCCGGATCTTTTGCTACTTGATATAAAGATGCCGGGAATGAACGGTATGGATACTGCAAAGGAGCTTAGAGAAAAGGGTTGGCGTAAGATTCTTATTTTTGTCACCGGCGAGGAAGACCGGGTGTTTGACTCCTTTGATCTTCACGCGTTTCATTTCCTCGTAAAGCCGATAACGGATGAAAAACTTAAGGAAGTTCTTAAAAGCGCGGTATCTGAGCTAGAACATATGGAAAAGCCACCTGCGGACAATGACAGATATATTGATATCAGGTCGGGAACTTCGCATATCCGGTTAAAACTTAGAAAACTGCTGTATGCAGAGGTGTTTAACAGGAAGACGATCCTTCATACGAGAGAGGGAAACATTGAATACTATGGACAGTTATCGGCTCTTGAGAAACTGGCCGGAAGTGATTTTTATCGTATCCACAGATCATATCTTGTGAACATGAAATATATAGAGCGTTATGATAAAGCATTTGTGACTCTGACAGGCGGTGACAGTATTCCCATCGCAAGAAGAGAATATGACGGATTTCTGAGAGCATACATGGAATATGTGCAGAGGAAGGTGTTATCATGCGAAGCATGATTTTAATGCACCGCCCGATATGCCGCCGAACGAATGTGAGGGGCGTTTCATTATAAAAGGAAGGTGTCATCATGATCACGGAACAAATGTGGGATGCTGCGAATACGATATCGGCGCTTGTCGGATTGCTCTTAAGCGGTATACTCGTCGCAAGGTTTTACTATTCATATATAAACAGTAAATACAGGGCAGTGATTATTGGAATAACCTTCTTTCTTGTGATGACGGTTTTATACCTGATTCCTTTTATTATGACAGGGATCACTGCATATATTGTAGGGGGAAGCGCAGTCTGTATCGTATCCCTGATCATGGACAGAAGAAATATCCCACAAAAGATATTTTTGTCCGTGACCATATATATGCTCATATGGATATCGGATGTTATAGCACTGTTACCCTGGAAAGTCATAAGCAAAGCCACTTATCTGCGGGCAGTGGAAAGCGAGAGGCAGTTTGCCCTGTTTATTGTTGCTCTGACAACGCTTGTCATCATTGAAAAAATCCTTCTGTTTCTTGCCATATATATTACTGAAAGGGTTTACTCAAGGAGGAGTGAGCAGATGGAGTGGCGGGAACTGTCAATTTTGGTGACACCCTACATAGCTGTTATTGCAGGTTACTGGATCAGCTCGTTCATGTCTGATGCATATGTGAACAAATCGGGAGAGTACATCTGGAATAATTATCCGGTTTATGAACTGATTCGGCCAATGTTTGGGGTGATAGCCTTTTTTGTGGTGATCTCGGTCATATATTCATACCAGCAGATAAAAAGATCACAGGAAGAAGCGCTACAGAGTGCTCTTGTTTCCAAGCAGGTTGAGGAGCTTACCGGCCATGTTCATACAATAGAGAAGCTTTATTCCGATATCCGAGGAATAAGGCATGATGTCAATTCTCATATCATGATCCTTGGGAATCTGCTTGATAAAGGAAAGGATGAAGAGGCAAAGTCATACCTTAATGAATGGCAGAATGGATTCCCCATGCCTGAGATCACAGCTAAAACAGGTAATCCTGTCACAGATATCGTATTGTCCGAGAGAAAACGGGAAGCGGAAGAGGCCGGTATTTTGTTCTTGGATGATTTTCACTATCCTGCAAGCGGTAAGGTTGAATCCATAGATATAGGCGTCATATTGAATAATGCTCTGGCAAATGCGATAAGAGCAGCATCGAACAGCGAAGACCCAAAGATTGAGGTCAGATCATGGAAGAATAATAATGCATTTCTGATACAGGTCAAAAACAGCTTTTTGGGTGAATTGTCCCTGAATACGGAAACAGGGTATCCTGACACATCTAAATCTGACAGGGAAAGTCACGGGTATGGTCTTATGAACATGAAGAGAATCACGGAGAAATACTACGGGACGTTACGCCTTGAGCAAGATAATGGTATGGTGGTTTTTACGTCCATGATGATGATTCCTGAGTGATTTTTTTACCGTTTACTACGAAAAACCTGCCATTCACTACATAGGGGTTTATATGTGCATTTCTATCTCCGAAAAAGAGAATAGACGTAGTATCTCGTACTCTTATTTACCTGGAGAAAACCTATGAATATTAAGATACAGGGTACCAACAACATATTTGGCAATCGCGGAATGAAAAGCGTACAGGACCGGATGGAGACGCAGGCAAAAAGGGATAATCAGATAGCATTCCTTGAACAGAGAAAATCACAGCTTAAGTATATGAAGACAGATTCTATCGAAGATATTTCAAGGAAGCTGGAAATGCTGCATGACTATGACGATCAGATTGCTGCAGCTAAAAAAGCATACAATAACTCTCAGGTATTCCATGTACTTGATGAGGCACGTGAGAGAGGTGAAAAGATAGCTGAAATGGCTGAGAAGTTCGCTCCCAAGACTGCTGAGGAACGTCATGAAGATATTATAGAGGAAGCAACCGGAGTAGAGAAGAGTGAGGGAATGCTTGGAAATATCTTAGAAGAGCTTGAAGAAGTAACAGAGGAAGTTACAGAAGAAATGACAGAAGAGCTTAAGGAAATGTCAGACGAAGCATTATCTGAAACAAACATGGAAAAGGGAGTATTGCCCGGAACAAATGGTATTGAAGGATTATCTGCTCAGGAAATAGCAGAAAAATATAAGCGGATCGATTACCGCATATAACTGGAAATGGAATTCAGATCAAGGTCAAGGAGGAAAGCATCATGAATGTAAAAGGAGTTAACGGAGGCGGCACAGGATTACAGTCATTTGGAATGAACAGAAATCAGGGGAATGATTCTGTCAGCAAAAATCTTCAAAATCGGATAGCAGATGCTCAGAAACAGATGCAGGAGCTTGGTGATAATAAGGAAATGTCGCTGGAAGAGAAGATGAAGAAGCGGCAGGAGATCCAACAGCAGATCAGTGATCTGCAGAATCAGCTCCGCCAGCATCAGATTGAAAAGAGCAAGGAAGACAGGCAGAAAAAGGGTACTTCCATGGACGATATGCTCGGAGGTAACAGACAGACACAAAGACAGGCCGGTGGCAGTAAAGGTATGTCAAATGCAAGCATGAAGGCGCTGATTTCAGCTGATACTTCGATGGATCAGGTAAAGATACAGGGAGCGGCAAAAGGTCAGGCAGAAGGAAAAGCAGGAGTCCTTAAAGCAGAGATCAAGCTTGACTCAGGACGTGGCGGTGATACCAAGAAGAAAGAAGAGGAACTTGCAAAGACAGAAGAAAATGTAAATGAGATCACACAATCGCAGATGAACGCTCTTTCCGATATAAATAAGAAGATTGATGAGGCAGCCAAAGCAGACCGCGAGGCTGAAAAAGTCGAAGAGAAGGAAAAGGCTAAAAAGAAGGAGGCAGATAAGGCCAAGGAAACAGACAATAATAAGGCAGAAGTTGAAAAGTCCGGAAATGAAGAGGCCGAACAGAGTGAGAATGTTATTCCTGTAAATTACACTCCGATAGACGTGGTATCGGATGGAATAACAGTTAATGGCACGTCGGTTGCTGAGCCGGAAGGCAGGAATGTGGATCTGAAGCTGTAAATGAAGTATTAAGGATAATAAATACAAACGCAAAGGAAGGTGAAAATCGTGTCAATGAAATTAAACAGTGTAATATCGGGAATAACCACACAGCAGACAGGTTACGCGACAAAAGTAAACGGTAAGGATCAGGATGCGACCGGCAAAAATGAAAAGACCGGGAATAGTAGTGAAGGCGTGATTTATGAAAAGGGAAGAGTAGAACAAAAAGCAACATACAGCATTAATAAGATGAGCAAGGAGGAACGAGCAGCACTTGTTGATCAGCTTAAAGCTGATGCAGCACAGAGACAGAGCCAGTTTCTTGATATTGTCCATAAGACAATATCGGGACAGGTAAAGGCTTTTGGTACTGCAGGTAATGACAGCATCTGGCGTACCCTTGCAAGCGGTAACTTTACAGTTGATGCCGCAACCAAAGCCCAGGCACAGAAAGATATCGGAGAAGACGGGTACTGGGGCGTTAAGCAGACTTCTCAGAGGCTGTTTGACTTTGCAAGTGCTCTTGCAGGTGATGATGTAGAGAAAATGAAGGAAATGCAGGCGGCGATGGAGAAAGGCTTCAAACAGGCCACAAAGAGCTGGGGCGGTAAATTACCCGGCATCAGTCATGATACGCTGTCCGCAGCAAACCAGTTGTTTGATGACTATTATAAGTCAAAAGAAAGCGTGCCGGCGTAAGCATAGCCGCTTAATCTATAGAAAATGATTAAATTGTAATATACTACCATAGGATGCAGGCAGTGGAGCTACGGCACTACTGTCTGTTTCTGTAAGAAATTGATATGCTTTATTACATTATCAGCTAAATCTGATCATGAGTAATGGGGTTTATCGGTTGGTACGTTTATTTGGGCAAAGTTTTTAACATTATTTTAATCATTTATTAAGGACGCGGGCTGAAAATCGTGATATAAGTATTAGCAGAATTAAGAAAGTCGAGGGAGAGAATTATGAATCTGCTGATACATGATCTGAACGATGAGGAATGGATCAAGGTCTGCGATGATTACAAGGGATGGGAAATAATTTCCGATAATAGTACGATAAAACCCTGTGTCGGCTGCTTCGGATGCTGGTTAAAGGAGCCCGGTGAATGTGTCATCAAGGATGGCTATGAGAAGATGGGGGCGCTTATACACAAGGCAGATGAGGTCACTGTAATAAGCACATACACATACGGTGGATTCAGCAGTTTTGTGAAAAATGTTTTTGACAGGAGCATCGGGTGGGTACTTCCGTATTTTGAGATAGTTCATAGAGAGATGCATCATAAAAGGAGGTATCCTGAGGATAAGCCGATCACGTTTATCTTCAGAGGGCAGTTTAGTGATTCTGACAGAATAAAGGCTAAGACTTATGTTGAAGCCGTGTGCAGAAATTTTCACGGTATAATAAAAGAGATCCGGTTTGAAGAATGTCAGGTAAAGTCAGATAAGGCAGATGAAAGTACATTACCTGTTACATCCGATCCGGATAAGATAGTACTTCTTAACTGTAGTTTAAGAGCCGGTAATTCCAATTCAAAGAAGTTCCTTGACCGGCTTTCTTCCAATATAAAAGGCAATACAGAGAGTATCAATCTCTCAACATATATAAACCGGTATGATGAATTGGCTGAAATACTTATCGAAGCGGGTACGATAGTTCTTGGCATACCTCTCTATGTAGATGGGATACCGTCTGCCTTACTGCGTGTCATGGAAAGACTTGAGAACTACAGGACAGCAGGAGAAAAGAGCATATACGTCGTTTCAAATATGGGATTCTATGAAAGTTCCCAGCTTAAAAACCTTATGGGTATGGTCAAAAGCTGGTGTGAGAAATGCGGCTTCATATACGGCGGAGGTCTTGCGATAGGTGCCGGTGAGATGACAGGTTCTATTATAACATCAACAGATAAAGGACCCGCAAAAAATGCGGCGGAAGGCCTTAATAAGCTTTCGGCTGCGATCAATGACTTAAAAGAGATTGAGGATATTTATGCGGACGCTTACAGGTTCCCGAGAACTCTGTATATGTTTGCGGCAGATATGGGCTGGCCTAAAGGAGCAAAAAAGAACGGTTTAAAACGAAAGGATCTGTACAGACAGGTTCATATGTAATGTGGTATGATATTGCATTATGAAGCTGATAAAAAAGTTTATTCCTTATTATAAACCGTATATAGATGTTTTCTTTCTGGATCTGCTGTGTGCAAGCATACTGTCGGTCATTGATCTTGCATTTCCGCAGTTCTTAAGGATACTGCGCACAACTCTGTTTCTGGAATCTCCTGAGAAGATACTTAAGAGTCTCGGGCTTATTGCGATTGTACTCATATTTATGTATGCGGTACGTACCCTGTGCAGGTGGTATGTTACCTATCAGGGACATATGATGGGTGCGCGCATGGAATCGGGCATGCGCCACGACCTGTTTGAGAAGTTCGAGGCTTTTTCCTTTTCCTACTATGATACACATAACACGGGTGAGATGATGTCCAAGCTCGTATCGGATCTGTTTGATATTTCAGAGCTTGCGCATCACGGTCCGGAGAACATATTCATATCTGTGGTAAAGCTTATAGGATCCTTTATCCTCCTTATGCGGATAAATATTCCGATGACACTGTGTCTGGCTGCGGTTGCATTGTGTATGGCAGTATTTTCCGTTAAACAGAATAAACGCATGCGGGCGACTTTTACAGATAACAGACGTAAGATCGCAGGAATAAATTCATCCCTCCAGGATACCCTGGGAGGGATAAGGGTGGT
Organism: Lachnospiraceae bacterium; assembly: GCA_017450065.1. Taxonomy (GTDB): domain Bacteria; phylum Bacillota; class Clostridia; order Lachnospirales; family Lachnospiraceae; genus UBA2868. The sequence continues at coordinate 30,260 of JAFSYI010000069.1, read as the reverse complement.
AAAGTCATTCGTAGGAGAAGCGGTGGAGCAGGATAAATTCGATAAGAGCAATCTTGCTTTTCTTGATTCCAAGCAGGCCAACTATAAACAGATGGCTCTCTTTCATTCGGGTAACAATTTCTTCGAAGGGATGATGTTTGTAACCGTACTTGTAGCAGGCGGGTTCTTCATTGCAAAGGGCGCGATAACAGGTGAGGACCTTGCGATATATGCCCTGTACATAAATATTTTCATTAATCCGGTAAATGTGCTTGTCGAGTTCACCGAGCAGCTTCAGAAGGGACTTGCGGGTTTTGAGCGCTTTACCGAAGTGATTGAAACGATGCCCGAGATAGTGGATAAGCCTGATGCAGGAGAGCTTAAGGATGTTAAGGGTATTATTGACTATGACGATGTAAGCTTTTCCTATGAGGATGAGGATTCAGTCCTTACACATATAGACCTTCATATAGATGCAGGAAAATCTGTGGCCATAGTCGGTCCTTCAGGTGGCGGTAAGACTACCCTGTGTTCCCTGCTACCGAGGTTTTACGATGTAACGGGAGGAAGTGTCAGGATTGACGGAACGGATGTAAGGGATGTAACACAGCAGTCCCTTCGGTCTTTTATCGGTATCGTCCAGCAGGATGTCTACCTTTTTAACGGTACCATACGGGATAATATCGCATACGGTAAACAGGATGCTGCCATGGATGAGATAATCGAAGCAGCAGGAAATGCCGACCTGCTTGACTTTATAAAAGGGCTGCCGGATGGGTTTGATACGCAGGTCGGAGAACGCGGTACCAGACTTTCCGGTGGACAGAAGCAGCGTATAGCAATAGCCCGTGTCTTTCTGAAGAATCCTCCGATACTTATACTCGATGAAGCAACGAGTGCGCTTGATAACGAAAGTGAAAGATATATCCAGGACAGCCTTGACAGGCTGGCACAGGGACGTACAACTATCACCATAGCACACAGATTATCAACAATTCTTGGTGCCGACGAGATAATAGTCCTTGATGATGAGGGTATTAAGGAACGAGGCAGTCATAAAGAACTTATAAAGCTCGGTGGTCTGTATGAGAAATACTACCGTATGCAGCTTAGTACTATCTGAGCCTGTTTTGAATAGTTTCGTATATATAAGATGTTTTTGTTTATAAAGAGAGTCACACGATAACTTGTCATAAGGAGGGACCCGCGAAGAGGGAGATAAGTAAGCCTATGGATGAAATACAAAGACTGCGTGAGCTTGCTGAAAGAAGCTATAACAACGGACAGTATACATTTACTGATTTTATGTCTGTTGCCGAGCTTTCGGTATATTATGATAATGAATCCGAGCTTAAATATGCTCATCCCAAGTTATTTGGAGGGTGCAATCTGTCTGAACGTAAGATCATACGGTTCGGAAGCGAAGATGAACTGGGTTACGCACAGGAATTCCCTATAACGGCTTTGTCTGTAAGACCTCTTGCAAGTAAATTCGCTGATGACCTGAATCACAGGGATTTTCTCGGTGCTCTTATGAACCTTGGGATCAAGCGGGAGATGCTGGGAGATATTTTTGTAAAGGACAAGGAAGCCTGTGTCTTCTGCAGGGACAATATAGCACAGTTCATTATTGATAATCTTACGAGGGTTAAGCATACATCAGTAAAAACCGAAATAGCGGATAATATCGCTGGAATAACCACACCGGATATGGATGATAAAGTCATACAGGTATCCTCGCAGAGAATTGATGCTGTTATAGCAAGGGTATATAACCTGTCAAGACAGGAAGCTTTTGATCTGTTCCCTGCAGGACTGGTTTTTCTTAACGGCCGAAGCTGCAGTGAGAATGCAAAGCAGTTAAGTACAAAAGATGTGATATCCGTAAGGGGAAAGGGTAAGTTCGAGTTCTCACAAGAACTGAATCTGAGCAAAAAGGGTAAGCTTAACTGCAGAGTCAGGATATACAGGTGATGAAAATTGCAATAAAACCGTTCCGCATGACACGCCTCTGCTTTCAGCAAAGCCCGGTCCGGTACGAATTCCGAATTTCTGATACATATCGACAGATGTATACAGATGCAGTAAAACAAAGTAACATCGGGTATAATAATTTAATAAGCCTTCAATTCTCTGCGCAGATACTCGTAGCGCTGTTTCTTCTCTTCCCCGGCAAAATGCACTTCCCTAAACTGCTCGGGATTGTCTGTGTAATCAAGTTCCTCGTCACCAAACTGTTCACTGGTAAGATCGAAAACCCGGTCACCTACAACGTTATAACAATGGAAGGTGCCGCCTTCCCTGGGTATCCCGTATACATTACCGCCGAATATATCCTGAACCAGGAAGGCTGTGACCGAACACTGCCCCAGAGTCTTATTTTCCTTACTCCATCCGTCCCTGAGCCTGGGAGCGCAGGTGTATTCACACCATATATCCGATAAAGCATCATACAGATCCCTTGGTGAATTTATTCCGGGATATTCATCTGTAACAGGTGCTGAATCAGCTGTCTCCCAGCCGAAAAAACTATACTCCATATCTGCCTCCATACTTAAGAAGTTCTGTCTCTCTTTATGGTTTCACCACGATATCACTGCCATATTATATACAATTCATCATGTAAGGATGGTATAGCCGGCATATTTATAATTTATCATATCAAAAAAAGTATCTCTGTCAACCTGAAACCGGTATGGGACAGCTTTCAAATAATCAATTGGTTTAATCTTTTTAATACTATTATAAAGATACCGGCGTCAAATTATGTTATAAGTATTGTATGTTATAAGTGTCTGGCAACTAACTGTTCGGAACAGTTACTATGGCAATAAAGATACCAAAGAGTGAAACAGAGAGGGTATAAGATGCACTATGTTAAAGCAAAAGGAATACTGACCGCTAATGGCGGCCGCCATGGAATGAATATATATCGTGGATGCAGCCACGGTTGTATTTATTGTGACAGCAGAAGCCGTTGCTACCGGTTCACGCATCCGTTCGAGGATATAGAGGTAAAGCAGAATGCTCCGGAACTGTTGGAAAAAGAACTGAGATCAAAAAGGAAAAAGGGTATGATAGGGACAGGTGCGATGTCGGATCCGTATATGCACATTGAGAAAGATTTAAGGCTTACAGAAAAGTGTCTGGAGATTATCCTAAAATATGGATTCGGTGTCGCGATACAGACAAAATCAGACCTGATCCTTAGGGATATAGATCTGCTTGATGAAATAAACCGATCGGCAAAATGTGTGGTGCAGATGACTCTTACGACCTATGATGATGACCTGTGTCAAGTACTTGAGCCAAATGTCTGTAATACGAAGCGGCGGATAGAAGTACTGGAGGAGATGCGCAAAAGAGGCATTCCGGCGATAGTGTGGATCACGCCTGTCCTGCCGTTCATTAACGATACAGAGGAAAACATCACATCTATATTGAATGAATGTGTCCGTGCCGGGGTAAAGGGTATCATAGATTTTGGCATGGGACTGACTCTTCGGGAAGGAAACAGGGAATACTACTACGCGGCGCTTGATAAGCATTTTCCCGGAATGAAGGAGCGATATATTAAGCAGTACGGAAATTCATATGAACTTCCGAGTCCAAACGCACGTAATCTGACAGCAATATTCAAAAGGATATGTAAAGAAAACAGTATTATGTCAAGTCCTGAGGAATGCTTCCGTTTCATGAGCGACCTTCCGGAGAAATACAGGCAGATGAGTTTATTTGATCTGTAAAAAGCCCCCGGTCTTTTTGACAGTCATAAAAGCCGGATCGATATGAATGGTTTTTTTAATGTCAGATAAATCCGGGGAGTTGTCTATAATGTTTGAACAGGCTCCTGAACTATGGTATTCTTAAACCATGAGTCACTATATCCACAGGGCAGCATTACATATTGTATGAGGCAGTAAAGATATTGCATGATAATTGAATTTATTTGATATGGTGAAGACGAAGGATATGAGTACAGATACAGACAGGGATAAAAGAAAGCTTATAAAAAGAAATATAGTGATAGCCGTTCTTGTTATATTGTTTTTTACCGGAATAATCATAGTGTATTACCGTATGCTCTATAACGAGAAACGAAATAATATAGTAAAAACCGGTGAGATAACAGCTAAAGAATCCGCAGATCAGATAGAGCGGTATCTGACTACAAATATCGATTCCGTCAAACTTGCCGCCTATACATTGGATGAAATGATAAATGAAGAGAGGACGGATGAAGAAATACAGGATTATCTTGTAGGTGAATCAACAGCGGTGAGAAATGCCGTTATAGAGAATTCGACGGGCCTGTACGGATACATAAACGGAAGATTCTTCAGCGGTACCAACTGGGAGCCGCCCAAGGATTATGACGCAACGGAGCGGCCCTGGTATAAAAGACCGATGGAGAATCCGGGTGAAATTACGATCCTGGATCCTTACATTGATGTTCAGTCAGGAAATATGATGCTTGCTCTCGGTAAGACGTTGTGTGACGGTGTCAGCGTAATATCGGTTGATGTATCTCTTGACCGGATACAGAACCTGACGGAGCAGGCTGTAAAAAACGGGAACTCCGATATTGAAATGATCCTCAATGATGATGGAATGGTAGTGGCTCATTCGGATATTGGCGAGGTTTTTAAGAATTATCATGATGAAAAGGGCACGCTGGGATCTGAGATATTAAGCAGGCTCAATAAAGAGAACGACTATTTTGAGTTCATATTTAATGGGGCGAACTATATAGTATATGTTGCGGATATACAGAATGAATGGTTCTGTATATCAGTTAAAGATGCTACATCCGTATTTGGTTCACTTAATTCCATTATGTTTGTAACCATTACTGTAGTCATAGCCATTATGCTTATAATAAGTATTATTATGACACGCTCCAACAGATATCTGCATATGTCGATGAAGGCGATCGCTGCGAGTGATGCCAAATCGGACTTTCTGTCCAAAATGTCCCATGAGATAAGGACACCTATCAATGCGATTCTTGGAATGAACGAAATGATCTTAAGGGAGAGCGGTGAACCGGCGATCCGTGAATACTCTGAGAATGTTAAGACAGCTGGCAGGCATCTGCTGGGTCTGGTTGATGAAATGCTCGATTATTCGGAGACAGGTGCAGAGAAGTCTGACTTAGCTGAAACAGAAGGTGCAGATGAGGACAGCAGCCTTTATATAAGAAAGCGGGCTACCGCTGATTACAAATATCATGAGAGATTTACGGCTCCCGATGCGCGTGTGCTTGTAGTGGATGATAATCCCATGAATATTATGGTATTTAAGAGCCTTATTAAGCAGACGGGAGTGATGCTTGATACTGCGCACAGTGGTGATGAGTGTGTTAAGCTGACTGAAAAGAACAGGTATGATATGATCTTTCTTGATCATATGATGCCGGAAAAAGATGGAATAGAAACGCTTCATGGAATAAAAGAGAGTCCATCAAATAAAAATGTCTCAACCCCTGTTGTGTGTCTAACGGCAAATGCAATATCGGGAGTTAGGGAAAAATATATTTCGGAGGGCTTTAGCGATTACCTTGCAAAACCGGTTGATCCGATAATGCTTGAAGAAATAATGCTTAAATATATTTCAGAGGATAAGGTAACGGTATGCGGCACCGGGGATGATAACCCGGAAGAGCACATAAACCTTCCGGAAGCCATAGCTATGATAAATACAGATATTATTGATACAAAGAAAGGACTTAAGAACAGTGGAAGCGCTGAGTCATACCTGGCTCTTTTAAAGGTATTCTATGAGTCGATAGATGAAAAATCCTTGGAGCTTAACAGCTTCTATGAGAATAAGGATTATAAAAATTATACGATAAAGGTTCACGCCCTGAAAAGCTCGGCAAGGATCATAGGAGCGGACGACTTCGGTGAGGAGGCACAGAGACTTGAGGATGCAGGTAAAGAAGAAAACATTGCCTATATACAGAGCCATCATGATGTATTTATAAACAGATATGATTCCTTTAAAAAGTCCCTGGAAGAGGTGTTTTCGGGATTTGATTCCGACTATGATAAACCGGAAGCCGATACAGACCTTATGGAGAGTGTATTTGAAGAGATAAGGGCAGCCGCGGAAGATATGGATTGCGAGATGCTTGACAGTATCTTTGCCGAAATGGGTGATTACCGCATTCCGGCAGAAAGTAAGGAATTATTTGATAAACTCAAAGATGCATCGGATAAATATGAGTACAAGACCATAATCAGACTACTGAACGGCTGACAGATACTTTGGGAGAGAGATATGGGTTACTGGATAACAGTTGTAGATGATGAACCTTTCAGCCTCACAAATGCAAAAAATATGCTGCGTGAAGAGAATATGCGTGTGAGCTGTCTGCGTTCGGGTGCGGATCTGCTGGAATTTATTATGGATCATACACCCGATCTTATACTGCTGGATATATTGATGCCCGATATGGACGGTTTTGAGACATACCGCGCACTGCGTCAATATGAAGAAGACCATGAAAGAAATCTGACGCCGGTGATCTTTTTGACCGGTGAGAATAACAGCGAAACAGAGCGCAGGGGACTTAAGGCAGGAGCTTCTGATTTTATACGCAAGCCTTTTGACAAGGACATCCTTATCAAACGTATAAAAAACACAATAGATAACAATAAAACGATAGAAAGCCTTACCGAGGAAGCTACACTTGATAAGCTGACAGGCTTTTTGAACAAGGCCAGCGGTACGGAAAAAGTATCCGAGCTTTGCAGGACAGATAAAGGTGCTTTAATGGTAATGGATCTTGATAATTTCAAGCTTGTAAACGATCTCTATGGTCACGATATGGGTGACCGTGTCCTTGTTGCGTTTTCCGGAATAGTCAGGCTCAATGTAAGAAACGATGATATGATATGCAGGATAGGCGGCGATGAGTTTATGGGATTCTTCACAGATATGAATAATGAGGATTCGGTGGCATCCATAACTCAGAGGCTTAATGAACAGCTGGCAGAGGAAGCGATATCCCTGATGGGAGAAGATCATGGAATTCCTTTGGGAATATCGATAGGAGCTGCTTTTACCGATGATAACCGGAAGGATTATCAGATACTGTTTCAGTATGCGGATAATGCGCTTTATGAAGCTAAACGGGAAGGCAAGCATGGCTATCGTATATATGATCCCGATACGACGGCAGAGAATCCTAAGAAGGATATAGACGGGGAACTTATCAGGATAATCAAGATTATGGCTGAACGTACTGAGGGTAAGGGGGCATTACTTTTGGGACAGGAAGCGTTTTTAAGCAATTATCGTTTTATTGAACGTTTTTTAGTGCGTTACGGAGGAACTGCTGTAAGAATATTGTTTTCCTTATCGTCCGGGGAGAAGGGGGTATTATTCTCGGAGATGGTATCCGAATTCGGTAATATCCTTAGAAATACACTCAGAAAATCCGATATTATGATCAGGTGGCAGCATAATATGTATTTTGTGGTTTTACCCATGTGTAAACAGGATAATATTAGCATACTGATCGATCGCATAATGAAGGAATTATCGCTTGCGGGATATCATGACAGGATCAAAATAGAGTATGCAATGTCAGAGCTGAGGAAGGAACGTTATGAGTCAGAAGAATAACGAGAAATTTATAGTCTTTTTGGCAACCCTGTCTTCATTGGGTTTAATTGCCGGGATAAAGCTGATGGGATGGGAATTCTGGGTTCCTACGGTTATTGTTGTCGGACTTATATCTCTTTGGGCAGTTAATCTTTCCGGCCGGGTAGATTATGATATACGGAAAGTGTTTTATTTTGTCTATGCTGCTCTTTTGGTGTTTTATTATGGGGTACATAAGAGTTCATTATTTGATACGGCATTGGTAGTGGTTGTGGCAATGGCAGCATATTCCATGTTTAACAGCATCTATATGATACATATTTTTCTTTTTGAGTACTTTGCCCTGTTATTTATTCACATCTTTAATCTTCCCGGAGGTGACCCGTTAGTATTTGATAAGCTTGTCATATCAAGGCTTCTGCTTCATATATTGATAGTGCTTTTTATATATTATATCAACGTGAGGGGTATAAATGACAGGCTCTATGGTGAAGAAGAGAACAGGATAAAAGAAGAACGTATTAAAGCAAATGATGATAGCATGGAAGATTTTTTGTCCAATATATCACATGAGCTAAGGACACCGGTAAATGTGGTTAACGGTATGTCAGACCTTCTGATCAAAAGAGGGATCGGATATGAGGCGGATTCCATTAAAACAGCCGGAGTAAGGCTCTCATACCAGATCGAGGATATCCAGGATTATACCGAATGCAAAAGAAACAAGATATTTCTTGAAGAAGATAATTACATGAGCACATCCCTTATAAATGATGTGGTTACAAGTTTTCGTATGAATGACAGTGCTAAAGATCTGGAACTTATTGTTGATTTAAACCCTATGACACCTGCGATGATGACAGGAGATATAAAAAAGCTTCATAAGATATTCAGGCATCTTCTGGAGAATGCGATAAAGTTCACGAAAAAAGGCGGTATATATGTGAAAATGTATACCGAGAATATGGATTACGGCGTGAATCTTACCATAGAAATGACAGATACCGGAATAGGCATGAATGGTGATGATATAAGGTCTGTTACTGAGGGAATGTACCAGGCTAACAAGAAGAGAAACCGCAGCTCCGGCGGCATAGGCCTGGGACTTTTCATAGTATATGGTTTTGCACACAGGATGGGTGGCTTTGTCAAGATTGAAAGCGACAGGAGAAACGGAACAACAGTAAGGGTTACTATTCCACAGAAAGTTGTTGATGATAAACCCTGTCTTAAGCTGGGGGAGTCGTTTGACGGTGCAGTTCTTTTCCATGTAAGACCCGATAAGTATAAGGTTCCGAGACTTCGCGATTTTTACCGGAACATGGCTGCAAACCTTGCATCGGCTATGAATGTTCCACTGTATCCGGCAGAAACGGTCTATGAAGTGGAACGTCTCAAGGAGAAGCTGAATGCGACTCATGTATTCATGGGACAGGAAGAGTATGAGGAGAACAGAGGCTATTTCGAATTGCTTGCCAGGGAAGAAATAACGATCGTGGTAACGGCGGAGCCGGGTTTTGAACTTCCTGAAAACAGCCGGATAATACTTATGCCCAAACCTTTATATGCTTATCCGATAATGAAGATACTGAATGATGGACATGATGTCGGGGAATCAGAAAATAATGAGAACAGGGAAAAGCCTGTTTTTAAAGGTGTCAGGGCTTTGGTAGTTGATGATGAACCAATGAATCTTGTTGTCGCCACTTCCCTGTTCAGGGATTATATGATGGTTATCGATACTGCAGCAAGCGGTATGGAGTCTATCCGAAAATTCAGAGAGAATGATTATGATCTTATATTTATGGATCATATGATGCCGGAAATGGACGGAGTGGAAGCCATGAAGCAGATAAAAGCCCTGGCAAAAGATATGGACAGGGAGGCCGTGATCGTTGCACTCACCGCAAATGCAGTATCAGGTGCAAGAGAAATGTTTATGAAAGAAGGCTTCGACGGCTTTATAGCCAAGCCTATCAATACATCTGATTTTGAAAGAGTTATGCTTCGGGTACTTCCGGCAAAGAAAATAAGCTATGACGGGAGGGGTGTAAGATGAAGCTTATAAAAAAGCTGTTTGCAAGACTTACAGACTTCACACGCAGTTATGAAGAACGAACGTTTATCATGTTGTCGATAATAGGAGTCTCCGCAATGGTGATAGCCCTGATATTTGATATAATCGGAGGCGAAAGCATGCAGGAGATAGTTACCATTTCCGCATCCATAATAGCTATTCCGGTATGGGTTTCATTAAGTATACGCTTTGAAAAAATCCAGATAGGGTCGTTAATATCTGTGTGCGTACTGATCTTTATAATATTACCGATAACCTTCTATTACGGAGGAGGAATAAGGGGAGGAGGAGTATACTGGATCATATTTGCATATATGTTCATCGGAATGTCTCTTACGGGCCGATTAAGGGTTACGATGATGGGCATACTCACGTTCATCGGTATTTTTGAATTCTGGTCGGCATACAGGCATTTGGAATGGATATATCCGCATTCCATGTTGATGAGCTTTCTGGATCCGCTTGTGTCGGTTATACTGGTTGGTATATGCATGTATTTTATGCTTATGTATCAAAAGAATATCTTCACTGAAGAGAGTAAGAGAGCTCATGCGGAAGCCGAAAGGGTTGAAGAATTAAACCGGTCCCAGAACCGCTTTTTCTCGAGCATGAGTCATGAAATCAGGACTCCGATCAACTCAATATTAGGTCTTAACGAACTTATCCTGAGAGATCAGGATGCGTCGGATGATATAATAAAGGATGCTTCGGGTATACAGGGTTCAGGTAAGATGCTCCTTGCACTTATAAATGATATACTTGATTTTTCCAAGATTGAAGCAGGGAGCATGGACATAGTTCCCGTTGACTACCGTATAGGAGATATGCTCTCGGAGATCGTTAATATGATGTGGCTTCGGGCCCATGATAAGGGACTGGGATTTGAAGTGAGCGTGGATCCTGAGGTACCCACGGTTCTTTACGGAGACGAGGTCCGTATTAAGCAGATAATAATAAACCTGTTAAACAATGCAGTAAAGTATACGGCAAAAGGTCATGTCGGACTTCGTGTAGAGAGCAGAGTGGCAGAGACGGATAAGGCGGAACTGATGATATCCGTTTCGGATACGGGAATTGGAATAAAAAAGGAAGACCTGCCATATCTGTTTGACGCTTTCAAGCGTGTGGATGAAGGGAAAAACCGTCATATTGAAGGAACAGGATTGGGACTGAGCATTGTAAAACAGCTTACTGAACTGATGGATGGAACGATCACTGTTAACAGTGTTTATGGTGAGGGTTCTACCTTTACTGTTATGGTAAAGCAGAAGGTATCGGATCATAGCAGGATTGGAGAGCTGAATATCCATAACCAGCAGATAGTTAAAAGAAATGTGTATGAGAGCAGCTTCTTAGCGCCTGAAGTCAGGATACTCATAGTAGATGATAATGAAATGAACTTAGAGGTTGAGCGCAGACTGCTTGAGGATACAGATATGGGTATCGATGTGGCAAGGAGTGGGAAAGAAGCTCTGGAGATGTGCTTAAGGACTCATTATGATGCGATATTTATGGATCATCTGATGCCGGGTATTGATGGAATAGAGTGTCTTGAAGTATTAAGGAACCAGACCGGAGGCCTTAACAGAAACACACCGGTTATTGTTCTGACAGCCAATGCGGGAAGCGAAAACAGGGAGCTGTATAACCAGGCAGGATTTGACGGATACCTTGTAAAGCCCGTTTCCGGCGAAGCTATGGAAGAAATGCTTATACGGCATATCTCAGGTGAAAAGATCATATTAAGATCCGTTTTGACGGGAGACGGTGAAGAGATACATACGGCCGATAAGTATTCGCAGAAGCTTCCGGTAATAATTACATCCTCAAGTATGTGCGATCTTCCGGATTCTGTGATAAGAAAGCTGCATATACCCATTATTCCGTTTGTGATTAAGACGGAAGAAGGAATATTTAAAGATGGGTTTCATATGGACGCATATGAACTTATTAAGCATATCGGATCCGGAAAGGAAGCAGTTTCGGCACCTCCGTGTGAAGCCGATTATACGGAATTCTTTGTGGAAAATTTAAAGAAGGCGCATCATCTTATCCATATAGCTATCACAACAAGCATGAGTGATGATTTTAAAATAGCCTCCGAGGCGGCCAAAGCATTTGATAATGTTACGGTCATCAATTCGGAGAGTATCTCAAGTACCACAGGTATACTTGTACTGATCGCATATAAGCTGATGCAGCAGGGAAAGCAGGTTGAAGATATTCTGTCAGAGCTTGATACGGTAAAGAAACGTCTCAAGTGCAGCTTTATCATTAATACCACTGAATATATGGCTAAGAAGGGGCTTGTTAGTTCTAATCTGAATAAGCTTGCAGGCGCTTTAAATATCCATCCGGCGCTAAGGATCAGAAACGACAGGACAGATATAGGAGGAATATGGCTGGGCGGGACAAGAAGAGTATACCGGAAATATATTAAATATGCCCTTCCGCCTGATGCAATACCGGATTCTGATATACTGTTTATTACTTATGCGGATGTTCCGACGGAGATGCTTAAATGGATCGAAGAAGAGATCCATAAGACAGCGTATTTTGATCACGTTGTTTTTCAGCAGGCATCGGCTGCGATATCTTTAAATTGCGGTCCCGGCTCACTTGGAATACTTTATTTCCTTAAATCAAATAAATCATATAACATAGCATCATATATAGATGATATGAACATACAGGAAGAATCTTCACATGAGGATGTCTCAGGTGATGAATACGGAGAATCTGCGGTTGGGGAGGAGCTTGCAGAGGAATACTCCGAAGCCGTTGCAGAGGCGGGATCATATGAGAAACCGGATGATAATGACGAACCGGATAATGATCTGTCAATAGGAGACATCAGAGGAATCGATACAGAAATTGCAATAAAGAATTCAGGATCTGAAGCGGCCTTCAAGACGGTGCTAAAGATATTCTATGATTCCATAAAGGGTAAGTATGAGGAACTTGAAGATGCTTATTCATCCGGAAACTGGGAGAATTATACGATAAAGATACATGCTCTTAAGAGTTCCGCAAGGCTTGTTGGAGCCGTTGAGCTCGGAGACTGTGCAGAGAAGCTCGAAATGGCGGGAAAGGGAGATAATATTCAATACATAAAAGAAAATCATGGATTCGTAATGGATGAGTATTTAAGTTATCTGGAAATACTGGCTCCCCTATTTGAGTCGGAAAGCCGGGGTGATTCCGATAAACCCATGGCGGATGAGTTTCTTATGGAGAGTATTTATGAAGAACTCCGTAATGCGGCTGAAGAGATGAACAGTGAAATGATTGATGATATCATGAAGGAAATAGAAGAATACGCCATTCCTGCTTCGGAAAAAGACAAGTTTGATCTGATCTGTGAGAAGGCAGACAAATTTGATTATGACGGGATCTTAGAGGCATTAAGTTAAAAGGAGGAGTTTTATGGACGCGGTTGTTAAGGAAAAGATTGAGAAGATACTGTACGGAGAGATAAGATACACATCGGCAAATCTTGCCTTCAATATGATGATCTCCAAAATGCAGAAGAGGCTTAAAGCAAATTCTGTGGATATGGAGACATGCATGAAAGAAATGGAAGAATTTCTGGCAAAATATCCCATAGTTGCCAAGGTTGATCTTGCTAATATAGCGGCACTTTAGACGGCAGAGAAAAGGAGGAAAAAATATGCTTATTAATTTGGAAGAGACCATAAATTTAATAAATGAAGGGAAAAAACTACATATAGCAGCGGATGAATCACTGTTAAAACAGCTTCCAAAGGGCAATTGGATAGGAGGAACAACTCCGTATTTCATCAGTGAAGAGGGCGGACTTCTTACAAAAGAGAGACTTTTTGTGGATGAGATAGATTATGCCGAGGAAATAAGAGTAGAAGCTTACGGAAAGTATAATATCTTTCAGATTGTTGAAGAATGCTATGATAACGGTCTTACCATGCTTATCATTCCATACGGATCGCAGGTAGCTACAAAGTATGCCAAGGAAGCTCCCGAGGTGGAAGAACTGCTTATGCATCCGACTATAGGCTGGATATCCGGGTTCGATCTTGAAACGGGCGGAACGGCCAGGGTTTATGACGGTACAAGGGGAGAATCATATACAGATAAGGCAGTGGCAATGTATATAAAGCTTCCGGAAGGGAAGAGCGCCATGATAAATATGATAAATATTTTCTCGGATGATAAGACCGATCCGATCATTCAGTTTAACGATAATGATCTGAGCGTTACAAACTGCATAGTTAACGGGCAGGATGTGAATCTATCGGAATATATAAGGAAGAAGGGTATAGACATAAAGATGCCGCTGGTTGCGGATTATAATGGTTCGTATATAAATACTTCGATCAAGGAAGTGACAGACAGCACTGTAAGTTTCTATGCTCCTGTCTTTAGGAATATTGAATACCGTTTTGCGGTTGATGTGGAGGATTATGCCGCAAAGTTCAGGGAGAGGATCAATGAAGCGGGAGCTCACAGGCCTGCTTTATCCTGTAATTGTATACTGAATTATCAGTTTGGAAACTTAAAAGGGCAGAAGATACCTCCGTATACAGGCCCTGTTACCTTCGGTGAAGTGGCTTATCAGCTCCTTAACCAGACGCTGGTATATTGTGAGATACTGGGATAAAACCATGAGTGCAGACACATCGTCATTAGATGTCTGAATGGGATAAGGCTCGAAATACGCGGTGGGAAGAAAAATGAGCGAAGGACAGAAAAGCCTTGTACTGATCGTATTACAGTACAGTGTTGTTGTGAAAGGCATTGAGAGAAAACTGAAGGATGCAGGATATAAAGCCTCTATTCTTTCGGAAGGCTTTGAGAAATTAAGGGATATTTCATGCAGTACAGATCTGTTTCTTCTTTATCTTCCGGGAAATATAGCGGAAATGAAAGATAAGACGGAAGAACTGACATATATCTGTGATAAGGTAAACAGAAGCGGCAGAAGCATGATCATTATAGGAGAGGAAAAAGACCGTGCCGGTCTGTTTGATAAGGTGCCCATGATCGGTGATTACACATGGGTTGACAGACCTGTAGAAATGGATATTCTTGTGCCTGTAATAGAGAATGCTGTCGGTCTGCCGGGATCGTCAGGATCTTTAAAAAGGATACTTATCGTAGATGATGATTCTTCATATGCCAAAATGATAAGGGAATGGATCAGGAAAGAATATCAGACCGATATAGTTACAGCCGGGATGCAGGCTATCAAGTTCCTGTTAAAGAACAGGGCAGATCTTATACTGCTTGATTATGAAATGCCTGGAATTGACGGTCCGCAGGTGTTTCAGATGTTAAAACAGGAACCGGATACAAAGGATATCCCGGTTATCTTCCTGACAGGTATAGGAAACAGGGAGGCGGTTGAGCGTATTATGTCATTAAAACCTGACGGATACATTCTTAAATCCACATCGAGAGAGAACCTGTTAAATCTTCTGTATGAGAAGCTTAAGTAAGAGACAGTACCTTTTTGTTTTGATTGAAATCGATGGGTAAATCGGATATACTTAATGTATAACTTTTGATAACAAGGAAGGCATATCATTCAATGCAGGAATTGCAATATCCCTTTGACAGCAGATACATAATAAAGAAGAAAAAATCCATTAAAAGACAGCTTCTTGAACAGGGGAGCGGATTTATCGATAAGAGGATCGCTGTACTTGGAGGCTCTACCACACATGATATAATAATGATACTGGAGCTGTTTCTTCTCGATCAGGGAATACGTCCTCAGTTCTACGAGAGTGAATATGCCCGGTATTGGGAAGATGTTATGTTTGATAATCCGGAGCTTGTGGAATTTAAGCCGGATATCATATATATACATACCAGTAACAGGAATATAAGACAGTATCCCACTCTTTCTATGAGCGCGGATGAAACAGAGGAGCTTCTGAAAGCCGATTATGACCACTATTTAAAAATGTGGGGTAAGATTGAAAGTTCATATAAATGCCCGGTCATTCAGAACAATTTCGAGTATCCGTTTTACAGACTGTTGGGTAATGCGGATGCAACCGATATACACGGAAGGGTGAACTATATTAACAGATTGAATTCCAGATTTGCGGAATACGCAGGAAAGCATAAGGATTTTTTCATCCAGGATATCAATTATCTTTCGGCATGCTATGGTCTGGATAAGTGGTCCGATCCGCTGTACTGGCATATGTATAAATATGCGTTGTCGATGGAAGCTATTCCCACACTTGCGTTTAGCGTAAGCAACATGATCAAATCCATTTACGGTAAGAATAAGAAAGCTCTGGCATTAGACCTTGACAATACACTCTGGGGCGGAATAGTCGGAGATGACGGCGTAGATGGTATCGAGATAGGGCCTGAGACATCTATGGGTCAGGTATATTCGGAGTTTCAGGAATATCTTAAGATGCAGAAGGACATAGGAGTTATCCTGAATGTCTGTTCCAAGAACGAGGAAGAGAATGCCATAGCCGGACTTAATCATCCGGACGGGATACTTAAGCCGGATGATTTTATAGAGATAAAGGCAAACTGGGATCCGAAGAGCAAGAACCTTGCAGATATGGCAGGAGAGCTTAATCTGCTTCCGGAATCCTTTGTTTTTGTAGATGATAACCCGGCAGAGCGTGAGATTGTCAGAAGCCAGCTTAATGTTGTATCCCCGGAGATAGGGAGTGTCGAGGATTATATAAGGATTATTGACCATTCGGGTTTTTTCGAGGTTACCAATTTATCCTCGGATGATGCCAAACGTAATGAGATGTATAAGGAAAACGCCAAGAGGGCAAAGCTTGAAGCGAGCTTTGACAATTACGGGGATTATCTGACGTCTCTTGAAATGAAGGGAACAATTAAACCCTTTGAACCTGTATATATGGAAAGAATAGCTCAGCTTTCCAATAAGAGCAAACAGTTCAATCTGACGACAAAGCGGTATACACGGGCTGAAATTGAAGAAACGGCAGCATCGGATGAATATATAGATATTTACGGAAAGCTGCAGGATAAGTTCGGAGATAACGGAGTGGTTTCGGTCGTTATAGGTCATAAGAACGGTGATGTCCTGGATTTGGATCTGTGGATAATGAGCTGTCGTGTGCTTAAGAGGGATATGGAGTTCGCCATGATGGATGAACTGGTACACAGGGCAAGGGAAGCAGGGATCAAGATCATTCACGGGTATTATTATCCGACAGCAAAGAATAAGATGGTTAAGGATTTCTACGGGCTTATGGGATTTGAGCTTATAAATGAGGACAGTGACGGAAACCGGACGTGGGAATTTAAGATTAAAGATGATTATAAAGACAAGAATCAGTATATAGCGGTAAATTCAGATCAATAGTGCCGTGCTGACAGGTCTACTGAAAGGGGAAGAAATGAGCAGAGAAGAGGTATATACCCGGTTAAACGAAGTATTTCGCGATGTGTTTGACAGGGACGACATCACGGTTGGTGATGAAACCACGGCAGCGGATATAGATGGGTGGGACAGCCTTATACATATTACACTCATGGATGCCGTGGAAGAGGAATTCGACATAAGGTTCGATATGAAGACAGTTGTAAAAATGAAAAATGTAGGCGAAATGGTTGATTTTATCATAAGGGGGACCGCGACGCGAAGCTAGTCCTTTAGGGCGTAGCGGTGGATTCCTTATGGCTTTATAATATTGAAAGGGTTACAGAAAGGAGAAGGGAATATGAAGAGAATCGGTATGCTAACAAGCGGCGGGGACTGCCAGGCACTTAATGCGGCAATGAGAGGTGTTGTTAAATCATTGTGGTATACACTTGGCGGAGATCAGGTAGAGATCTATGGATTCAACAATGGATACAGAGGTCTTATTTACCACGATTACAGGAAGTTCGAGTTTAAGGATTTTTCCGGTATCCTTACAAGGGGCGGTACAATACTCGGAACATCCAGAACACCTTTTAAGACCATAAGGGAGCCGGATGAGAACGGACTGGATAAGGTTGCCGCAATGAAACAGACATATTATAATCTTAATCTTGACTGTCTGGTTGTACTTGGAGGTAACGGAACACATAAAACAGCTCATCTGCTGAGCCAGGAAGGACTTAATATTATCACGCTGCCCAAGACCATAGACAATGATCTGTATGGAACAGACATGACTTTCGGCTTCCAGAGCGCGGTGGATATAGCAGTTGACTGCATTGACTGTATACATACAACGGCATCATCTCACGGACGTGTATTTATAGTGGAAGTAATGGGACACAAGGTAGGATGGCTTACCCTTAACGCAGGTATTGCGGGCGGTGCGGACATCATACTTATCCCTGAGATCCCTTATGACACCGATAAGATAGTTGAAGCCATTAATTTAAGAGTAAAGAGAGGCTCTACTTTTACCATTCTTGCGGTTGCCGAAGGAGCGATGAGCAAGCAGAAGGCAAAGATGAGCAAGAAGGAACTTAAGGAATACATGGAGAAGACAAAATATCCTTCTGTATCATATGAGCTTGCTGATGAGCTTCAGAAGAGGACAGGACAGGAAATAAGGGTTACGGTTCCCGGACATACACAGAGAGGTGGAACACCGTGCGCATATGACCGCGTATTCGCAAGCCGTTTGGGAGCGGAAGCCGGCGCGCTTATCATGAAGGGTGAATACGGCTTTATGGTTGGATATAAAAACAGAGAGATCGTTAAGGTTCCGCTTGATGATGTTGCGGGCAAGCTTAAATACGTATCTCCGGATGCAACGATAATCAAGGAAGCCAAGCTTCTCGGAATAAGCTTTGGTGACGAATGAGCAGGGGAAGGAAGTTAGGATAAGATGTCATATACCGCGTTATACAGGAAATGGCGGCCCGAAAGGTTTCAGGATGTAAAGGGGCAGGAAGCAATAGTAACCACCCTTAAAAATCAAATAATTCGTGACCGCATCGGACACGCCTACCTGTTCTGCGGTACCAGAGGAACAGGAAAGACCACCATAGCCAAGATAGTGGCAAAGGCGGTCAACTGTGAGAATCCCATAGACGGGAGTCCCTGCGGAGAATGCAAAAGCTGCAGGGCAATTGCCGAAGGAAGTTCAATGAACGTCATTGAGATGGATGCAGCATCCAATAACGGTGTGGATGATGTCCGTCTTATAAGAGATGAAGTTACTTATGCTCCTACTGAAGGAAGATATAAGGTTTATATAATAGATGAGGCTCACAACCTTTCGAATGCGGCGTTCAACGCCCTGCTTAAGACATTGGAGGAGCCGCCTTCATATGTGATCTTTATTCTTGCGACCACTGAATACCATAAGATACCCGTAACCATATTGTCGCGGTGCCAGAGGTATGATTTTAAGAGGATAGCAGCCGACACCATAGTGGAACGCCTCCATGAACTGATGGAGGGTGAGGGTATTGAGGCAGATGAAAGGGCTCTTGCTTATATTGCAAAAGCCGCAGACGGTGGATTAAGAGATGCGCTCAGTCTGTTCGATCAGTGCAGCTCCTTCTATTACGGACAGAAGCTTACCTATGATAAGGTGCTGGAGGTTCTCGGGGCTGTTGATACCAAAGTATTTTCGGATCTTTTATGTTCAGTAATGGCACGGGACATAAAGTCATCTGTAGAGCTGCTCGGTGATGTGGTTGCCCAGGGAAGGGAGCTTAATCAGTTCGTTACTGATTTTACCTGGTATTTACGGAATCTGTTGCTGGTCAAATCCTCGGAAGAGGACAATATCGAAGAGGTTCTGGATATGTCTTCCGAGAACCTCGAACAGCTCATGAGAGAAGCTTCGGCAATAGATCTAAACAGGATAATGCGCTATATCAGAGTATTTTCCGAGCTGTCAAATGAGATAAAATATGCGACGCAAAAGAGAATACTTATAGAAATTGCGATAATAAAGCTGTGCAGACCCGACATGGAGACGGACACGGATTCTCTTAAGGACAGGATAAAGGCGCTTGAGGAGAAGCTTGAGAATGGTATGATACCCGCACCGGTGCCGGGTGCCGTGAGTCAGGTAAACGCAACGGACGATGATGATGAACAGCCCGTGCAGCTTACAAGGCCGGTTCCGGGAGATATAAAAAAAATAGTATCGCAGTGGCCGAAAATAATAAATCTTGTCCGGAATCCCGTACAAAGCTTTCTTAAGAAGAGCAGTCTGTCTCTGTCAGATGATGACAGGCTTATAATAACAACAAAAGATCCATTTGCTTATGAGTATCTGATGAAGGATATGGCAGCCGAAGAACTTAATAGAACGTTTACGGAGGTTATGGGCGGAGAGGTGGATTATGAGGTTATCCTGAAGGGAGAAGGAAAAGGAGCAGGAAGGAAATTCCCGGATCTTTCGAAGATAAATATGGAAATCACGATGGATGACAGTGATACGGATGAATATTGATGTAGGGAGGAAATAACAGATGGCAAAGAGAGGCGGATTTCCCGGAGGTATGGGAATGCCCGGAAACATGAGTAACCTGATGAAGCAGGCTCAGAAGATGCAGAAGCAGCTTGAAGAGAGTCAGAAGGAGCTTGAAGAAAAGGAATTCAGCGCTTCAGCGGGTGGTGGAGCGGTTGAGGTTACCATATCCGGTAAGAAACAGGTAACAGCGGTAAAGCTTAAGGAAGAGGTGGTTGATCCAGATGATATAGAGATGCTGGAGGATCTTATAATGGCTGCCATGAATGAAGCGCTCCGCAAGGTTGAAGAAGAAACTCAGAACAGTATGGGTAAGCTGACAGGCGGACTCGGAATGGGAGGAGGCTTTCCTTTCTGATACGGATCATGAGGAGGAATCTTTTGTATGAGGATTCCTTATGATTTTTACATTTTAAATAATATAAAATGGATTATGAAAACAGAGATTGGTCATAAGGGGAATACTAATGGAACTATACAGCGGATATATAAGCCGTCTGATAGGAGAACTGTCGGTTCTGCCCGGTATAGGAAACAAATCCGCACAGCGGCTTGCCTTTCATATAATAAATATGCCGAAGGACAAGGTAGATAATCTTGCAAAAGCCATGACCGAGGCACGAAACAATATAAAATACTGTCAGGAATGCTTTACACTTACGGATAATGATATCTGTCCTGTATGTAAGGATGAGAGCCGCGATCACAGACAGATAATGGTTGTGGAGAATACCAGAGATATGACCGCTTATGAAAAAACGGGTAAATACAAGGGCGTTTATCATGTGCTTCACGGTGCGATAAACCCCAGTCTCGGAGTGGGACCAAATGATATACGGCTTCCGGAACTTCTGAGAAGGCTTCAGAGTGTGGATGCTACAGAGGTTATTATAGCTACCAATTCAAGTATTGAGGGCGAGACAACCGCAATGTATATCAGTAAGCTTATAAAGTCATCGGGTATAAGGGTGACAAGGATAGCAAGCGGAGTACCTGTAGGAGGAGAACTTGAGAATATTGATGAGGTTACCCTGTCAAGGGCTCTGGATGCAAGGGTTGAGCTATAATGGCATATTTTGAACCTATATGCTGTTTAAAGCAGTTACAAATAAAGAAAACTGAATGAAAAATATAAACCGGATGGAAAGATGAAAGAGGTAAACAAATGGTTGTAGAAGTAAAAAGCTTTGGAAAAACAAAGGATGGTAAGGAAGTAAGCCTGTATACGATAAAGAATGCAAAGGGAATGAAAGCGGTACTTACCGATCTTGGTGCCATACTGGTAAGCCTTAAGGTACCTAATGACAAGGGAGAGGTTAAAGATGTGGTGCTTGGATTTGACAATGTTGCCCAGTATGAGAGTAATCCCAATTTCTTCGGAGGTACTATAGGGCCGAGCGCAAACAGGATAGCAGGGTGCAGTTTTACAATAGACGGGACGGAGTACAGGCTTAAGGATAATGACGGAGGAAATAACCTGCACAGTGATTTTGATCTTGGTTATCATAAGCAGCTGTTTAATGCGGAACTTGTAGATAACGGTGTTAAGTTCAAAGTAAAGACAGAGGATGGATTAATGGGATTCCCCGGAAATATAACAGCTTCTGTTACATATACCCTCAGCGATGATAATGAGCTTAAGCTTGAATATGAAGGAGTAAGTGATAAGGCTACATTATTTAATATGACCAATCACAGCTATTTTGCCCTTGGGGGACATGAGGCCGGAAGCAGGGCGCTTCTTGACACTGTGCTTATGATAAATGCATCAAAGGCTACTGAGGTCAGGGCAGGTCTGATACCCACAGGCAAGATCTGTGATATAAAGGGAACTGCTATGGACTTTACTTCTCCCAAGAAGATCGGTCAGGATATTGATTCGGATTGGGAGCAGATGAAGCTTGGAAACGGCTATGACCATAATTTTGTTATAGATAACTATGACGGAACCCTGAGACTGGTTGCAAGGGCAAGCTATGACGGCAGGACGATGGAGGTATACAGCGATCTTCCCGGACTGCAGTTCTATTCGGGTAACGGACTGTCACCATTTGAAGCAAAGGACGGAGCAAAGTATGGCGACAGAGGCGGCTTCTGTCTTGAAACCCAATATTTCCCGAACAGTGTTAATGAACCGGCTTTTGAATCACCTGTTAAAAAGGCTGGAGAGAAGTATCACACAGTAACAATATATAAATTTGTGTAAGAGTATGAAAAAAAAGAGACAGACGACCCAGATAAATCTTCTGATCAGATGTGTTGTTGCGGTATACCTTATTTATCTGGCGCATTCAATAATAACGGAACTGGATACGGCGCCCAATGTAAGGCTGATGGCGGCTTTTGCCATAGCATTTACCTTTGCGGGTGTTCTTATTATTGCATTTGCGATAAAAGCATATATAAATAAGGATTATAAGGACTTTCGTGATCAGGAGGATAAGCCGGCAGATCCAGATATGAATGATGACGGAAAAACTGTTCTGATTGAAAAAAAACCTGATGAGATAAAGAATGAACAGGACATACCGGAGGGAGCCGGCGTGACAGGAGAGCCGGATGAAGCAGAATGACAGGTGACTAAAGAAGAAATACCGTCATCCGGGAACAGCATATGGAAATAAAGCATAAAAAAGAGATAACAGAAGCAAAGAGGAAGCGTTCGAGAGATCAGTTCTATATTGTGCTTATGGGGCTTATAGGATATGGTCTGATACTTATCGCGATTGTTATAGGAACCTTCTTTGCAATAAGAAACACTTTTAATAAGAAGGATGCAGAAGTGGCTGCGGCTGTAACAGCCGCAGGATCCGGTTCCGGATCAGAAGCGGAAGCCATGGATGTGACAATGAATGATAAGACTGATACTGCATCTGTGGCTGAATCAGTTGACAATGTTACTGAAACAGTATCTGACCCGGGAGCAGGCATACCTCAGGAACATGGGGCAGATCCAAGCGAATACATGACAGAGGACGGGAGCATTGATTATTCTGTTGAGCTGTTCAAACCCGGTAAAAGGGATGCTTCACTTAAATGGAGTGATCAGGTTTTTTCGAAGATTGAGAACGTGAAGCAGCCTGCTGCTGCGAGGGTGAATTCGTATGATCTTAAACGCAGGTACAGTTCTCTTGCTAACGGTGGACAATTGGAGCTGTGTATCTACAGTGATCCGTCAACCAGGAAAGTGGAAAAGATAACCGCTGTTGAATACGGCAGTGGGCCCATGGGGATAATAGATTATTATTATAATGACGGAGTTGTTAATTATATTGCAGAAAGAGCAGCGGATATAGATGAGCCTGTAGACATTTCGTCGGGGAAGATAACTTCAAGATATTATTTTGCCTATGATACGATGGTAAAGTATTCGTATTGTGAAGATAACAAGGCAACAGTATTTAATGCAGCCTCTCTTAAGGATTACAGCGAAGGTACAGTCGGTCAGTACGAATATCTTGAAGCAAAGATGTTAAATAAGGCGTACATCACACTTAATGCGGCAGATTCTCTGCCGGATATGCAGCTTATAGAAGGTTATATTCTGGATGAATATGAGCAGCCGCTCAGTGATGTTCAGATACAGATCATTGATGAGGCCGATAATTCTGAGGTTACATCGGGTATGACGGACGGAGACGGGCATTACAGGCTCAGCATGCCGGCTGATGATAACGGAAGCTATATGCTTGCTGCCCGGAAGGATGCTCTGGACGGGGTCAATATATACGGAATAACAGCCTGTGAAGGTTCCGGAACGATCTTTCCACCTGTACCGAGACTTACCTATTCGGATGATGGAGCTGAATATAATCTGCAGGTTGTTGTAAGAGATTCAATAGATAATTTAGCTCCGATTACGGATGCGTCAATAAGACTTCGTTCCGGACTTAACTGTCGGGAGGGTGATGTTATTGCAAGCTCTGTGCTAGACGCGACCGGCGCCGCAATGTTTACACTTCAGTCGGGTAATTACACGGCTGAGGTCAGCAAAGGCGGATATGAGGATTCGTTCTTTAATGTGATCGTTACGGTGAACAGGCCGGCTACGGTGGGATATGCGGTTAAGGATATTCCGGACGGAGAGATCCAGATAGTACTGGCATGGGATATGACACCGCTTGATCTTGACGCACGTCTGATATCATCGGGAGCGGTCAACGTGATACGTGGGCATCAGGACAGTGTAGGTTCGCTCTCAACGGAAACCATATCACTTAATACCGGAGCTGAAACGGAAGCAGAAGACGTATACAGGTATTACGTGTCTGATTACAGTGACTGTATAGGCGGTGACGCTAATTCCGGGAATATGACATCCTCGGGTGCCAGAGTGTATATTTACAGTAATGAAGGAATAACGGCAACCTTCGATGTTCCCCTCGGACATCTTGGAGTTGTATGGGAGCCCTTCGATATAAGGAAGGGTAAAGTGATCCCCGTTAATCATTATTATAATGCCATTGAAGCCGACAGTTACTGGACGGCTAAATAACAGATCCTATACAGACTATAGGATGCGGATTTGACATGACTGAAAGGGGAACCGGCGGTATGGCTGATAAAGACAGAAGTTTTTATTCGGATGAGGTTATAAAGGAGCTTATCGCATACAGGAAGAAGCATAAGCTTACGCAGCAGGATATTTCCGACCGTTCGGGCATAATGCGTCCGAATATCGCACGGCTTGAATCGATGCGGGCGGAACCCTCTATGGATGTACTGTCCCGTTATGCAAATAGCATGGGGATGGATATTAAAATTTCTCTTGTAAAAAAGAAACAATAATTCGCCGAACATAAGTTTTGACGGTTTTGAAAAAAAGGTGCTGAAATTTTAACATATAATACAGGAGGTATTTGAAATGGCAGAGAGACAATTTGCAAAGGGAGAGGTTATTTTTAAGGAGGGTGAACAGGGTGAAGCCTTTTACCGTATCAAGAGTGGTATTGTCGGCATATATGCCGGATACGGTGAACAGGAAGAGACTAAGATCAGAGAACTTACGGATGGTGAATATTTCGGTGAAATGGCCGTAATGGAGGTTTATCCCAGAAGTGCTACCGCCGTAGTTCTTTCAGACAGCCTTGTAACTGATGAGATTCCGGCAGACTCAGCTATGGATTACTTTAAAGATCATCCGGATCAGCTTCTTGATGTAATGAAGCTCCTGAGCGGCCGTCTGCGTGAGATTACAAAGGATTATATACAGGCAGGACAGGCTATTGAGGAGATATCCAGCGGTAAATCAGATCAGAGCGAAGGCTTTTCGGATAAGCTTAAGAAGTTTGCAGATATTTATTTCAAACGCAGGAAAGCTGCAGACAGACTCACTGCCGAGGAAGTCAGAGAGAAGAAGGGTTCCAATCATGCAGAAGGATATTATGAGCAGATTGAAAAATATGATAAGGGTACGGTTATATTCCGTGCAGATGATCCCGGAACCTGTATGTATGATATACATGAAGGCAAGGTGGGAATTTACTATGAATACGGAACAGACAAAGAGAAGAAAATCGCAGAAGTCAATGCAAATCAGTTCTTTGGAGAAATGGGTCTTATAGAAAAGGCACCCCGCAGTGCTACTGCAGTGGTTCTTGAGAATGATACTATTGTTGAAGTAATATATGAGAAGGATCTTCAGACGTTGTTTGAGAAGAATCCGGGCAAGGTTGAAATGATCCTTGAGCTGCTGTCACAAAGGCTTCGTCGTACAACGAAGGAATATTTTGAAGCCTGTAAGCTGTTGGCAGAGATGAAAGAAGCTAAGGATAACGGAACATCTGAAACCGAGGTAAAGAAGAAGGCAGACGACTTCAGAAAAGATAAGGATATGACGCTTGTTTTACAGTGCCTGAAGTTATAATATTTCCCAATAAATAACAGAAGAAGCAGGAGGTTGCTTATGAGCGGAGCAGAATTCAGTTTGACGGTATTAGGTACACGAGGATCTATGGCCGTCAGCGGCAGGGATTATTCCGAATTTGGCATGGCAACCTCCTGCTATTTGGTTAAGGCCGGAGATGAAAGCATTTTTCTGGATGCCGGAAGCGGTTTGGTAAACGCTCCATCAGAGCTTACAGGGACGCCGGTTATTTTACTGAGCCATCTTCATATTGACCATATCATGGGACTTGGGATGTACACAAGGCTGTCCCGCAGAGGGGCAGATACCCGGATATGTGTCCCGGTAAGGTATGATGGTGGGACAGGCAGAGCGATCGATTCACTTTTCTCACCCCCGCTATGGCCCCTGAAGCTTGCTGATTATAACGGAAATTTGAAATATGATCCGTTGAGTTTCCCCATGCATATAGGTGAGGTGACAGTAGATGGTATGGAAGGGAATCATCCCGGAGGTTGTCTTGTAATGAAATTATGCTACAGAGGGAAGACCATTGTTTATGTAACGGATTATGAATATGAGGAAGAATCATTTGCAGCCCTGACGGTTTTTGCAAGGGGCACAGATCTGCTCCTTTATGACGGACAGTTTACGGTTGAGGAAAGTAAGGTAAAGAAGGGGTATGGGCATTCGACGGCTGAACAGGGTGTTATTTTGATGGAGCAAAGCGGAGCAAAGCGTATGCTGATAATACACCATGCTCCCGACTGCGGGGATACAGCCCTTAAGGAAAGGGAGGCAAGGATCAATAACGCAAATGTCCGTTATGCCCGTGAGGGCGATGTGCTCCGGCTGTAATGAGAAATATTATCAGTTGCTGTCTTCTGAAGATTTATACTTGTTAATCCACGCATCATATTGAGACGGTATGGAATTATAGCGAACAAGATATTCGTTTCCGGATTTCTCCATAACCTTACACGACAGCTTTCCGCCGGCCATTATACAGATATTATCATAAATAAGTAATTCAGTATCGGTACTCAGAACAGCCCCGTTTGGTGCAACTGAGATCAGCCCTCCGAAACAGGGTTGTTTTATTTCATGTTTTTCTTCCAGTTTATAAAAACAGACAGGAGCCGGTTCCCTGAGAAGTTCTGTTTTTGTCTCTTCATTTCTTACGACAATATTGTATGGCTCTCCAATAGATTTTATCTGATAGAGAGACATTTCTTTATCAATACCCTTTGGAGTTACCGACATCTCTCTTTCTATTGAAAGAGGAGCCTTTACTGAATTCACTGTGTTTTTGGAAACCAGTACCTGTCCGTCAACGGTATAGCTTTCAATCCTGCCGCATATATTGACTTCGTTTCCTATAACGTTGAATCTTACTCTTTTGCGGGAGCCGATGTTTCCTACTATGACCTCTCCGGTGTTTATCCCGATGCCCATTTTAAGATTGGGATATCCGTGCTTTTTATTCCAGGAATTTATAGCCGGAATACGGTTCTGCATTGAAATGGCAGCGGCAATGGCATTATCGGCGTGATCGGATATGTTCCCGAGTGCACCAAACACGACCAATATCCCGTCACCGAGGATTTCTATAACAGTTCCGCCAAAGTTTTCAATCACTTCTATCATTTCCCCGAGATAATGATTCAGCATTGAAACCAAAGATTTGACCTCAATATGCTCGCTAAGAGCAGTAAACCCTCTCAGATCACTCATTAGTATGGTTACATTTCGCTTCCTGCCGCCAAGATTCAGTTCATTGGGCTTCGAGAGCAGCTTCTCTACGATTTCATCCGAAAGATATCGGCCAAAGGTTTCCGTAAGAAGCTCATTCCTTATACTGAGCCGGTTATTCAATTCCTGAATTTTTTCCATTGCAACGATGGAATCCTTAAGCTCGATAAGAGAGCTTAAATCTTCAAGGAGGACTACTATACCCGTAGTCTCATTGCCATGCTTTAAACAGGAAGTCATGATACGAAGCCTCTTCACGCCGTTCTTAGCATGATAGGTTATATATGATTCATTATTAGAATCATGATCGTAGATAACATCTAAAAAGCTTTGAACGAAGGTGTCATTTTCGGGATCGTTAAGGAAGCAGTCTGCGAATTTCTTTCCGGTAATATTATCCGGATCTAACCCAAGAATTACAGAGCCTGCGGCATTTATATATGAAACATCGCCACGTAGATCTATGATGATGAGACCCTCAGATATACAGTCCATAATATTATTATTCCATTTCATTTCAAGCATATGAATGTCTCCCAACCATCCATGAATAGCCGGAATGTTTTCTTTATTGTTTTTCCGGTGTTTTAATTATTATAAGAAAAATTGAAACAAAACGCAAATAACGTTCAAGCCGGGATACACGGACTTATATCATATCAGGTCTTAACCCGACACGTGATGAGCAGTCCATGGATGTATTGTCCCATTATGAAAATATCAGGAGCAAGGATTGAAAATTTCTCTTGTTAAGAAGAAACAATAATGATATAATAGTAACCTCAAGTTTGGAAGCAAAATTGGCTCAATCCCAGTAATGGCAAGGGATTGAGCCGTTTCTTCTGTATGGCTTATTTACTTCTGTTTGGGTGTAGATGTGATTTTTTGCCTGGCGGCATTGCTTATAAAAGGAAGCTTCGCCTTACGGCGAACCTTTGAATTGAAATGGGCTGTCAACTACACATGTCTAATATCGAAGAAGTCTTTGTACTTCCTGCTGTGTTCGATACTTCTTTTTTAGATCCATATCAAGAGTCTTTCCACAGGCATCAATTACTTCATCATAGTAGGTAAACTGCCAGTTGTTTGTGTCAAGATGTGTACAGTTGTATTTCCGGATTGAGTCTATGATCTGTCCGGTCGGATATTTATGATCAAGCTTATGTTCAAGAAGCCTTTCCAAAACAAGTGCCAGAAAACACGTTGCAAAGTGTGCATCTATGTGATCATTAGTTCTGACGTAAACAGGGCGTGATTCAAAGAATGTTTTTGTTATCTTAAATGAGTCTTCTATCTTTGTAAGGCCTCGGTAAACTTTTCTCATTTCTTCATCCTTCATTTGGAGTTCACTTGTTACGATAGAATAGTAGCCATCGTATTTTTCCTCTTCGTTGACCTTTTCCATATCAAGTTCAAGGCTTCGGCCGTCTATGATCTCTCCTGTTGATTTATCAAAAGCGATGTTCTTAACATATGCTGCGCTTCCTTTTGCCGTGACACGATCATACTTCTTTGGATATTTTATAAGGTCGTTTGCACGGGCGATCATTGCATCTCGGTCAGCCTTCTGCTTTTTGGCATATTTTTCAGAGTAGTAGACCATCTGTTTCTGATCCACTTTTACCGATTTCTTTGCCGGCTTCTTGCTCCCTGGCTTTGTGACATTTACATGAAGCTCTTTCGGATAGATACGGGATTTGTGTTTGAAGGTTACCTTGTCCCCGTCATCATATATGATATCTGTCTTGTATCCTCCGCTTAATACAAAGGATTTGAATTCTGCATCTGCACCTCGGATTGTCTGTCCATACACATATCCATCACGCTCGTTTACATCTGACTTATTATCCCCATTAAGCCAGTAGATGTTATCGGAAGTGTTAAGTCCTCTGTCTGCAACAAAGATGATACGACAGTCTTCATACTCTCTTTTTATGCGCTCTATAATAGGACGCATATGCACTTTTTCTGACTCATTTCCGGGAAACAGATCATAGGCGACAGGGATCCCGTTCGCATCCATCATCAGTCCCATCTCAACGATGGGATCAGGTCTATGATTCTTCTCCGGTCCGCGCTTGCGATACCTGGCAGGAACAGGATTACCATCCGGATCCACAGGGTTTCCATCATCATCGAGTTCATCTATATCAGGATGACTGATATCAAAGTAGTAGTTGGTACAGTCAAAGTATGAAGTTGAGATATCCCTTTCACATATCTTTTTTGAGTGCTCAAAAACCCACTTCTGAAGCTCCTCCTGATTGGCAGCTATGATATCCAGGGCGTGATAGATATCATCGAGAGAGAAACCATTGAATGGTTCAAAAAAGAAGTCTTTGTTTTCGAGCGTATATTTTTTTGATCCGGGATTAAGTGCCCGGGAGAAAGTCAGAAGGCGAAAAATCTGATCAGTGCTGAACTTTGTCTTCTTTCCTCTTGTTTTCCAATTCCAGAACTTATCAAGATCAAGCATCTTATACAATGTCTTGAAAACACCGTATCCAACATTGCGTGTATCATTGGTGCCAACAGTCAGTTCTTCGGACTTGTCGATCTCCACAGTCTGATTTTTCTT
>JAFSYI010000068.1 GCA_017450065.1 Lachnospiraceae bacterium | reverse complement strand
TATCTCACCCCTATATCCTTCTTTGCCTTCGTCCTCTTTACTATATCATCAAGTTTTCTTGTGGTCTCATCGGTTACATTGGCTTCAGTGCTTTCTCCTATGTATTTCACCAGGTTTTTGATCCTGCGTTCATCATCTCCCGCATCCTCCGGCAGTTCCCCGTCTACGTACAGATATATCCTGCGTATCCCGTCATTATATGGAACCCCGGGATGCGTCTTTAGCACACTTCCTGCCTCATAGTACATTGCATTCTTCCCGAACGGATCATATGACAGGATGAATATCGTCACAAGATCAGGCATATTCTCATAGTCTGCTCCTGTCTCCAAAAGCTTAGAGTCTATAAGATCACCATAGTATCTGCTCCGTCTGGGTAATCCCTCTTTCTTATTCCTTCTCTTGTCAGGCTCGATGTCAAAAACATTGATCTCATCCCCCTTACCCTCACCAGCTGTACGCTCTTTTATAAAAGCATCCATCATTATGCCATGCGAGACTTCATTTATCCCCTGCACCACTTTCTGTGGCGTAAAACTTATCTCCCCTATCTCACGCTTGAGCACACAGCTAAGGATGATCCTGCATACCTCACACCCGTCTCTTTCATCAGACAGCATTTCCGTGAAGAGGAAATTATCTATTACATTCATTTCCTCCAGCGGCTTTCTCTCGTGCTTTTTTTCTTCTTTCATATCTTGTCTTTCTCCTTTCTTTTAATTCGCAGGAGAAAGGTAAAATAACAAGCTATCCTTTTCCTGCTTTATCTTTAGTTTTGGAATTAAAGCAGGAAATTTCAGATTTAATTGCATGAACTGCACTTATAAGATGCGGCAAGCCGCAATAGAAATATCCGCTTCTTAAAGATATGGTATCACTTTGGAATACTGTTTGCAATATATTTCCGAATAATATTCTGGAAACATTCTGGAATATTCTGGAAAAAACTAGTTGGAGAATTTCCAAAGTAAATGCAACAGGGCGTTGCAGTTAATCTGGTGGTATTATTGTTGCGATTAAATTGGTGGTTATATAAATACGATAGCATAGAAAAAGGAGCCGTCTTCGCGACTCCTTAATCTTTTGCTGATTAGCATCTGATACTTGTTTAAGGATAATTGATGCCATTTTGACGCACCTATCTTTTACATTGCGAACATCTGCATCATCTCTGGGGTTACATCCATCCCGCTGATATGGTTCTTCTTAAGATAATCGGCGTATCCTCTTAGGTCAAATTTAGGCGTTTTTCTGCTCTTATAAGGATCGCATCTTTTAATAAAGTCATCTACGACCCTATTCCTCTCAGATTTCGTCATCCGTCCATTCATATGTATACACCTCCATAATGCTCTTCGTAACGTCACCAGAGAACATGATTCTGTATGGATTATTTAATGGGGGTAACGGAGAGGCCTTGTATTCTTTTATGTAATACTCAAACAAATCCCTATCCATTGCTTCACCTGTAAGAAATCCATCATATCCTCTCTTAAAAGACAGATCGGCAGCTATTGCAAAAAGATGACCTCCACCACCTGAGAACTCCTTCTTACCGTACTCCCAGATATTATTGTTCGGTGATACACAGGCCCATTTTATTTCCAGAACCCTATTATCGTCATTGTTCTCTACGGCTATTAGTCCCTGAATATCCATTGTACCTTTAAGCACAAGAGCATATATCTCTATCCCATCATCGAACTTGGACCAATTTACATACCAGCCGGTCTTGCGGTTAAACTTCGACAAGAAACTCTTTCGTTTAATTCGAACAACTTCCGTGTCGAATATCTCGCCTGTCTCCTGCTTTCTCAGGCACGGCAATAACTCATCAATCTTGAACGTTATCATATTTACCTCTTTCCACTGCCATTATAGCAGATCTATCGTTTAGTTTACAGTTACATATGCAAACAGGCAGTATCGGAGGTTGTACCTCGGCGATGCCACCCGATTAAATGATTTAAGTGGCTCTCGCCTTTTTGCTATCCAGTTGTTCTCCCCTGCTTCATGTCATCATGATTCAAGTATGACAGACCGCAGGGTTTTTAATTAGCCCCTTCACTTGTTTGCCATCGGCGAGGACTGTTATTCCGCCTCCGGGTTTTTCTTGGTCTTGTCAGCTATGAGCAATGTCATAGCCTCTATATACACCATTATGTAAGTATTTTTTATGGTTACATTATAGCACATCATTCAGACAGCGTAAAACAGAACTTTTACGTATAATTTATCTGTCTGAATACACGCATTTCCAGTAATAGTTATATACGTCCTGATCTATCTCACCGAAACGATCCTTTATCAAGCGTCTGAGGATTTCCTGAGTTCCGAAGTTTAATATAGCACCAATCATCCGCAACCCGTTGTGGTATGCGGAAATTTTTTATCAACATTTTGTATTTTATATATGGCACGATATGGCGCGATATGATATAATAGTACTAAAAAGGAGACGTGCCATATATTTAAATAAACTTAGAAAACCAAACGGCGACATATATCTTTCGATCCGGGAGAAATATCATGTGCCCAAAAAAGGAGCCCGCGAGCGCACTATCGAAAGCATAGGCTACCTGAGCAAGCTAAAGGAACAGTACGACGAC
>JAFSYI010000007.1 GCA_017450065.1 Lachnospiraceae bacterium | reverse complement strand
TCAGAACAGGCTCAAAATACTTCGTATTTTTCGCTGCTTTGGATTCATCCAATACATAAATTTATAAAATATGCCCCTTACAAGCAAGCTTGACGGTTCATATTTTAAAATTTATGTGCTGTTCTGAATAGTTACAAAATATCAGCAAAACAGAGTTACTATCGGGATAGTGATGAGCGACAATACTGTTGTGAGCACTATCCCGTTTGCTAATTCACGAGCCTCAAGCCTGTGCTGCGTAGCCATTATAAGCGGCATGTTTCCGGCAGGCACGGCGAGCATGAGAGCAGATGTATTAACTATCATGGGATCCTTTATAAACAGCTTCAGGATCAGTAGTATCAGAACGGGTATGGCAACAAGTCTTATTGCAGAAAATGCAATAAGACTGACATCCGAGAGAGCTTTTTTCACATTCATCCTCGCAACTGCAGCTCCGAGGATCATCATGGACAAAAAAGTCGTTGCCCTTCCGGCATAATCACAGGTAGACATCAGTACTTCCGGAAGCTCCCAGCCTGCCACATAAAAGATAAGAGCCCCTATGGCCGAAACGGTACCTGCATTTATGATCCGTCTTATTGTAAACAGAATACGGTTTCCATCAACTGCTGTTCCCTTATCTGCCGCTTTCTTTATCTTTGATATTCCTACAGTATATATGAGCAGACAGAAGATCAGATTGTGAAAGCATACATATACAAGGGCATCCGCTCCCAGAACTGCCTCCGTCAGCGGGATTCCGATAAAACCGATATTACCGAATACACACAGCATCCAGTAGCAGTATCTTTGGGAGAGCTTCACCCCGAGAAGCCTCGGAACGGTCTCTGCCAGAACAATAAGCAGAACATATGTCACAACCGCCGAGAGGAGTCCGATAAGAAGGAGCCTTCCGCTTACCCTCGTTTCCGAGCTCAGCATGGAATATATCATAAGACAGGGGTTCGTAAAGTTAACGATAAGCGCCGATATCCCTCTTGTGGCATCGTCATTTATCATCTTCCTCTTATATGAATAGAAGCCCAGCGCAATAAGCAGAGCTATCATTACCATCTGTTTTACAACTACCGCAGCACTCATATCTTTACTTTTCCGATAAATATAAAGTCTATTTCCTCAGCGCATGATCGACCACGAGTCTCACTATTGATTCCGAAGTAACCTTCTCTTCCTTATTCTCGTTATTTTCCGTCATCGAATAGCTGATCCTGGCCGCCTCACCTTTGAGAACCTTCATTCCGTATCTTGCCATAAGCTCGGAGACCTGGATCCTTGCCTGTGAATTCTCTGCACCGAGAGCAACCACCAGAAGATCGTGCGGTCCGTCGGAAGCAGATACGGTCAATGAAGTGATAAGGCAGGCACCGGATCTGTCTGTGGTTCCTGTCTTAAGACCGTTTACCTCCGGGATATTATACAGAAGTCCGTTGGTGTTCTTTAAATCCTTCTTCAGCGTATCCATCCTTGCCGTCTTAAGCGCTGTGATATCCTTGATCTGCGGATAGGTATTAAGGATATGCGCACACATCCTGAACATATCATATCCGCTCATTTTGTTCTGGGTCTTGGCAGGGATCACTGTTTCGGAATATATCGGCAGACCGTTGGGATTATGAAAGATAGCCGTTTTAAGTCCCAGTTCGGAAGCCTTCTCATTCATCATATTTACAAAAGCTTCTTCGGAACCACCCACATATTCTCCAAGCGCAAGAGCACATTCATTACTGGATGGCAGTAATGCCCCGAGTATCAATTCCGATACAGGGATCTCCCACCCTGCAGACATTGCGACAAACCCGTCAGATGATGAGGAAATATCTGCAGCCCTCTGCGAAATGACCACCTTATCATCCATCCCGATCTTTCCGGATGTTATCGCATCCATCGTAAGAAGATATGTCATAAGCTTGGTAGTACTTGCAATCGGAAAGGGCTGTTCATAATTATATCCGTAAAATACCTCACCCGTGGTTGCATCTCCAACCACTACCGTATTAAAACCGTCGAAATAATCAAAGCTTTCCATTCTTGCCGGATTAATGGTAAACCCGCGGGAAGGGTCTATTGCGATGTTTCCGTTTTCATCGCACTCCATTTCAATATCCAGTATCATTGCAAGATCGGCCGGTGAGATAAAGCAGTCATACGCACCGCCGATATCAAGTATAAAGGTATAATACCTTCTCTCATCATCATTGACAAACAGTGCCGTACTGCCGGGATCTCCACCGGGAACCTGTTTAAGCTGCTCCTCTGTAAAGCCCGAATGATCCAGCTCATCCGAATACGCCTCATCTGTTATGATCCTTGCAAATCCACTGTTTATATCAAGATTTATCTGACGCTGTGTCCCTGCAAGCAGGACTGCCGTATCCCTGAGTGAAATATAGATATTATTATCATATCCCGCATTCAGCGCACGGACCGTTCCTTCATTACCTCCTATAACGCTTACCCTGATATTCTCGGGCATCCTGGTTGATGCACTGACCCTGCTGCAGCACGGAGATAATGCCGTAAGCATACAGCATGCACAGAGAATACCTGTAATGAATTTATTTATGATTTTCATGGCCTGTTTATACTCTCCGTAATCTTTAATTATCTGTAACGTTTTCGGTGCAGGAGGTATTTATTCGGATTTCTGCCGGCTTCGCTCATATATGTACCCGGGCTCTACGATTATAAGCGTATCTTCAGCAGTCTTAAAGGTATCGCTTATATCCTCCCCTGCCCTTGTCCATCCGATCGTCATCTTATCGATCCTGTAATCCCCGCTTCGTGTGATCTCATTTGCCAGCTCATCCCGTCCGGGCATGATCTTTATATCTGCACTCTTAATGTAGCTGTCAAGCGTCATTCCAAGTGCCTCTGTTATAAGCGCGTCTGCATCCTCATCGCTTAGAGACTCCGCGTATCCTATCAGCGTCAGGCGTTTGATTATAAGTTCTTT
This sequence comes from Lachnospiraceae bacterium, assembly GCA_017450065.1. Taxonomy (GTDB): domain Bacteria; phylum Bacillota; class Clostridia; order Lachnospirales; family Lachnospiraceae; genus UBA2868. The sequence continues at coordinate 29,988 of JAFSYI010000007.1, read as the reverse complement.
AAGACACTCTGCCGTCAGCGCATATGCTCTTTCGGAACAATCGGTATATGAAGGATCATTAAGCTCCTCCGTAAAGCTTCCCTTATCCGGTCCCTTAGGATCAAAGCTTATGGTCGCTGTAAGGATAAAGGGTTCAGTCCTGCTCTTTATCCATTCTGCCGTAACATCGGTGCCCTCGACATCCTTAAGCCACACGGCAATGTTCGATACCACTCTGTCAGTCACATCCACCGTCCTTGTGTAATCACCTTTAAACGCCTGTAGAGTCCTCAGTCTTAATACTGACATAAAAATTACAAGAGTCAGTGCAACAGCCAGTAATGCAATGGCTGTTGTGATGATGATACGTTTCCTCTTTCGCTTCTTTCTTCTCTGTTCCTTAAGTGACCGCTCTGCCGTACGCCGGTCTTCTCTGCCTGCACTCCTGTGAGCAGAGCTTCTACCCGTGCGTTCCCTGTCCGGCCGGCACGTATTTTCCCTGCCCGTGCTTCTGTCTCTGTTTCTCCCTGCCCTGCGGCCTTTATTTCCGGCGTTAATTTCCGTGTCTATATATTCGATATCCAAACTGTCCGGATCCATCCATTCCTTATCCAAATCTGCTCCCCTGCCATACTGCTTTTTGTATTTATGTTTTCTCCGTAATCAAGTATACCATAATTGCAGGGCATATGATGAATATTTTTGATGTGTTCATAAGCATAGAATCCTGAATTTCATCAGAAATTCGGGATTCGTACTCAACCAGGTTCTGCTAAAAGCAGGACCGTGTCATGCGGAACGCATGATTTCTGAATGCATTTCCTTGTTTGCATTCAGAAAGTCATACAAAACTGACCCTTTAATCAAAGCATATAAACAGCTCCGCAAATCATGGAGTAAACGCCATAATTTGCGGAGCCTGTCATTTCCCCGTTACATATTTCCGTAAGGATCAGTTCTTCCCGGCTGCCGCCTTTCCGCTCGGCTTAACCAGCACAAGACATAAAATGAGGGCAACAATGTACAGTGCTATCGTAAAGAAAAGAACATTCTGATATCCTGTAGGATTAACCTCTATCCCATCATGCATTACCTTCTCACCTGTATGATTTACGATATAGGTTGCCACCTGGTTTCCCGTAAGTCCGGCAAAAGCCCATGCCGACAGCGTGATACCGTGAATGGCTGAGATCGATCCCATTCCGTAATGATCCGAAAGCAGTGTAGGCACATTGGAGAAGCCACCGCCGTACCCGGCATTTACAACAAAGATAAGAGCAAGCACGAGGAATATAAGCAGACCGTTGCCTTCCCCGTTCTTTATTCCTCCTGTGAGTATTACCAATCCGGTAAACGCGATCGAAAGAATAAATATCATCTTATATATCGTATTCCTGTCCTTCATCGTATCGGCCCAGGCTGAAAAGCCAAGACGCCCTCCGGCATTGAAGATTGCGGATACAGTCGATACGATACCAACCGATGCTGCAAGTCCCACACATTTTACTATCATCTTCTCCTGTGAGATAAGGGCAAGTCCACATGTGATATTTATATAAAACATTACCCAGATTCCAATGTAATTGGTAATGGGCTTTGTCTTAAGAACATCCATTATCTTTGGCTTCTCGGCATCATTCTGGGGTTCATGCCAGTCAGCAGGCTTGGCAAGAAGAAGATGACCCACAAACATCATCACAAAATATACAACCGCAAGGATCATAAACATTTTCCAGATCCCGTCATCGCCAAGGTTCTCAAGCATACTCTGCATTATCGGACTGGCTATGGCCTTGGCTGCACCAAAGCCTGCAACCGCAAGTCCCGTTGCAAGTCCCTTCCTGTCCTGAAACCAGAGCATAAGGGTCTTTACCGGAGAAAGATAACCTGTTCCGAGTCCTATACCCATGATGAATCCATAACTTAAGTATATTCCGATAAGCGCTACCGGATTACCCTGATGGGTTCCTCCGAACCTGATAAATACTCCCGTAAGCAGCATTCCTGCGGAAAAACAGATCGTTGCGATAAGAGATGACTTATGTATGTCCTTCTCAACAATATTTCCCAAAAATGCAGCCGACATACCAAGGAAGAAGATCGCAAACGAAAATGCCCATTCCGTAGCTCCCTTGGAAAAACCAATGTAATCAGCAATCTCCTGACTAAAAATGGACCAGCAGTAAACAGTACCGATACTGCAGTGAAGCAGCAATGCCGGAATAGCTGCGCGTATCCATTTGTTAGCACGCCATCCGCCTGAATTGGATTTTGAATCACTCATTTTGATACTTCCTTTCATAATCTTTGTTATAACTTTGTCAATCTTCCCATTATGATAACACTTTAGCAATTTTTTAACAAGGGATAGACTTGTATTTCTGCGTTTTCTTAGGTATATTACTATCAGAGTGCCGTCAAGGCTTTATAACGTACCGCTTTTTATGATCACAAGGCGTAAACGGTACCATCTATAACAGATCGCAGGGGAAATATGATATGGGGATCCTTACCAATACCGTATCCAGGGAATGCAAGCGCATCGAATTCATGATAAACGAATACCGCAAGATCAAGGACTCTCTTCCCAAGGGGACCCTGAGTCCCAAAAAAATAGGGAATCAGACTTATTACTATCTTAAATACAGGGACGGGGACAGGATCGTGTCCGATTATGTTCACAAAGAGGATCTCGAGAATCTTACCGAGCTTATCGAACACAGGAAACACGCCGAGCTTATGATACGATCGCTCAAGGATGAATTAAAGAAAGCAAAATCGCTGCTGGGAAGGAAACGTAAATGAACAGGGAAAGCTACCGTGTAATAAGAATATTGCTTGTTCCCAAGGTGGTGGGTCTTATTGCGGAAACCTTCGACTGGGATGAGATCAAGGCATGCACCGCCTTCTATAACTCAAAGCTCAACGAACAGCTTGAGCAGGACGACAACGATCTGTGGACCTACAGTGAGTATAAACTTCTTGAACTGTTCCGTAAGGAAATAATACAGTAATGACAGATCCCAGGTCCGAAACCATTAAAGGCTCAAAAGCATACCGGGAATAACAGGGTACCGGTATGCTCAGAAAATTCCGGGAGAATATTCAGCACATGACCAACGAAGGAAATTTCCTGACCTATTGCATAGAACAGTATAAATATGAAAAAGAAATGAGCGGAAGACAGGTGATGGATCTGTTTTCAAAGTACGATGTACTTGAATACATTTACAACTCCTGTGATCCGCTTCATGAAAACAAGGCAAAATTCATAGTCGAGGATATAGATATCTATATAAAGGCCTGCAGGCACTGCTCTTAACGGAGCGGCTGTCCGTTTACTTCCTTAACATTTCCGTTCTGCACTATAATATCCACGCCTTCTCCGACTTTAAGTCTTTCCCACGTGTTTAAATCCGTTTCAACGGTATATGACTTATTCTTATCGGTTGTAAATACGACCTTATAATGCTCAGCCCTGCCGTTTTCCCTCTCATTATCCGCAAGTCCCGAATCATCCCAGTACGGCTCATTATCGCTTCCGGATGTTTCGAGAGTATGATCCTGAACCCATTTATCTATATCATAGTAATATCTGGTCGCATATCTCGGAACCTGGACATAAACCGGACGTTCTTCCTCCTCGGTATAGTACTCAGTGGTGTATCTGGGCGTTTCGTAGGTGTGTTCCGTAAAGGTTCCGTCACCGTTATCTGTATAATCGGTATGAGTATCATATCCATCCTGAACCTGCCTGGATTTCTGTACTTCAACAGTTTCGTAATGATCGAGCACACTGTCATAATGATGTACCTCATTACGTTCTTCCGTTACACGTCCTCCGTCCGGTACAGTCCAGTCAGATTCCTGTACAGTCTTATAAGCCTCTACCGAAATAACCCGTCCCCAGGTCTTGGCAGTTACAGATGCCGAATAATCCTTAGGTCTGCATGAAAATGCGATTATGGCGATAAGAAGAGCAAGGCCAATAATTATAGGCAGCCGTTTCTTAAAGCCCCCGCTCTGCTTTAGTCCGGAAAGCTGTTCGTGAAGCTCTTCATCCGCCTTCTTTTTGGCTTCAGCCTTCTTATGCTGGTTTTCCACATTGTGGTAATAATCTCCGCTGCTCTCCTCCCTGTCTGCTCCGCAGCCCACGCACACAACAGCATCATGCCTGTTAAGTGATCCGCAATAGCTGCAGGTCCAGTCCGCGCCCTTACCATAGGCTTGGGCCTTATCGGCATCAACATATTCCTTTTCCTGTTTGAGATAGAACTTTGTTCCCTCGTCCTGCGGATGACCGCAGTTAGTACAGCGTTTCTCAAGACCGCTCATTCCCTTATTCCCACAATAAGGACAGTCCCAGTATCCCTTAACTATTTTGTCCATGCAGAGCCCTCCCTGTTTAATACCCGATCTTTTGATACCACTGTTATATATCATAGTTATGCAACATTAATATATATCATCGTTATGTATTATTGTTATATATCATTGTTATGTATTATTGTTATATAACTACGTTGTGTATCATTGATATGTATCACTGTTATTTTTATCGCTTTGCTTCGTTTCTTTTCTGTACAGCAGCCTGTACAATGCCGGTTTTATATGCATCTCCTTAAGCATTTCCGTAAGTCCTTCCGGCATATCATCAGGATCTGTCCTGTCCTTTGTCTTACCGGATTTCCTTACAGCCCTTATCATTATGTTCTTTGGCGTATGCTCCATATCTATGAACTCAAGTATCCGGACATCATATCCGCAGGCTGTAAGAAGCTCTGCCCTTATTCCGTCGGTTATAAGCGCCGACATCCGTTCCTTTATTATACCGTATTTCATTACAGGTTTGAGGATATCCGAAGCAATCTGTCCGTTTACTTCGTGCTGGCAGCATGGTACCGAAAGGATCACTCCCGCATTCCATCTGACCGCATTATACAGCGCATAGTCTGTGGCTGTATCGCAGGCATGAAGCGTTACCACCATATCCACCCTGTCATCTCCGTCATCCGGTTCATAGCATGAAATATCCCCACAGATGAATTTCAGCTTATCATAACCGTATTTCCTGCTCAGAGCATTGCAGTTTTTTATCACCTCTTCCTTAAGATCAAGTCCGGTTATCCTTACATCCATCCCCCTTATCATACTCAGATAATGGTAGACGGCAAAGGTGAGATACGATTTTCCGCATCCGAAATCGATTATCCTGATCTCTCTTCCATACGGCAGACCGGAGACCACGTCTTCTATGTATTCAAGGAATCTGTTGATCTGTCTGAACTTGTCATACCGGCTGTTTATGATCTTCCCGTCAGCCGTCATAACACCCAGATCAACAAGGTATCCGACCGGTTCGCCTTCTTTCAGGATATAATTCTTACTTCTGTTATGCATAAGCGCGGGAGTGTTGTCTGCAGCTTTGCTTTTACCGTCTTTATTTCTTATTTTAAGATTAACGCTTCCTTTTCTGTTTATAAGTGCCGCGGCCGTCATGCTTTCTGTTTCCATATCAAGCTGGGCATAATCCCCGGACAGGGCGTTCATCAGCGCGTAAGTAAGCCTTTCCTTCTTAAGATTCTCATGCATTACCTGCGTTCCCCTGTATGATGTAAGCTGAAAATACAGCTCCTCCTTTAACAGTACGGGCCTTATCTTCATCTTCTTTACCGGGTTGTCTTTATTTCTTGGCCTGCTGACGGTTATGCTTTTTAATCCTTCACCAAGATTATCTTCGAATAGTTTTCTGAGCCTGTCCATCGTATCCTTAGACCTTTCTTCACATACCCTATCTTGCATATGTCAGGAAACGGTTGCCGTTTTTGGCAAACCACTCTGTTGAATCCTTTATGCCTTTCTTGCTGACGGTTCCTGCTCCCGGATCATATATGACCAGGTTCTTATTATCATATCCGATTATCAGCACAGCCATGTCATCCTCTACGATCGCGATAACCGGGCTTCCTATACTGACATAATACATCATTGCATCCGTAGAACATCCCAAAAGCGCAAGAGCTGTTGTATCCGTCATGTTTTCCTTCATGATATCAAGAGTCGATCTTCCTTCTGACAGAAGCTCTGTTGCATCGATATAAACACCCGCTGTCTTCATCATCTCTTCAAGGCATACTGCCAGAGTCGATCTGGCGGTTGGTACCTCATCCTGCGCCTGAGCCGGCTCGATATCCGGTATAGTGTATTTAGGCTTCCTGTCATTGCTCTTCCATATATAGCTGCACTTCTTGTCGACAACTGTGCCCTTAACCTCTTCAGCCGTATATACGGCATCTGAAGCATCGGTATATACAGCTACGATCTCGCCCTTTGAGTAAACATAATAGCGATCCAGAATATCCCTGACATTAAGGTAATAATAGCGGTTGCCCTCATACAGGACCTCTTTGGTCGTAAGCTTCCTGATATTCTCTCCCGCTTTAGCGTTCTTGAGCTCTGTCTGCCGGATAGTCTCCATTTCTTCCGTAACAACACTGGTATAAGTATTGACCGAGGCTTCCTTTGTTTCATTATTCATTATCTGGTCATCACCGGTCTGGTAGATGAGATCCGTCTCACTGTCGATCATCACTCTGGAAAGATTCATCAGATTATCTTCGAACTCAACATCCGTGACATAGATACCGTCATGATGATATGTCTTAAGGATCTCTCCCTGTATATTCTGAATATAGATATAATCCATGGGAAGTACCGTTCGTCCTGTCGAATCAAGCCGTATATCCTTTACCCCTACGCTCCCGTAAACAAAATCATGATTAAAGAATCCCAGAGGTATCAGGAGGTGCCCGGCCGCGGCATCTATCCTGACCGGCTGCGTTTCGTTAAGCGACATAAAGCTCAGTGAATTATATTCATACAGACTGTCGGCAGGCTGCCAGCCTATCATACTGTTGTCCTCAGAGGAAACGAACCTCGTCTCATTCAGCCCGCTTGCAAGAAGCTCTGCCTTTGTTGTCTCTATATTTATCCTGTATATGGTTCCGTTATACAGAAGATACAGGATGCCGTTCCTGTTTACATAGCACAGGTTCTCTACATCATGCTTGAGGATCTCATATGACTTGGTATACGGGATAAACAGATTCTCTTCAACTGTATTATAGACAGAATCGTAATAATATATAGCTATTCCGACCTCTCCTTCATGCATTCCTCTGTTCATATATCCGTAGACTGCGAAATATACATTCCCGGTATCATCAACATACAGTATCTTAATATTATGCATCTTATATGCCGTCCTGACATCATCATTCTCCTTATCACGGAATGAATATATCCTTGTCAGGGAATCGGTGCCCGATGCATAACCGTAGAGGCTCCTTTCCTGAACAAAGCAGAAATAGCCGCCGTCTTCACTTTCCTTATAGTCTATAGGTGATGAGAGTATTCCATGGAAAATCTTACCGTTTCCCACAACAACATTATCCTCATCTATTATCTTATCCATTGTACGTTCGTAATCGATAAGGTACATCCTGTCGGAGCCTCTGGTCAGATAGAAGTATTCCTCAATATCGTACATTTCACCGCGGGCCGATACCGTGTAGTTAAGAAGTATACTGGCATCATAAGTATTGATATCCAGGATCCTGAGCTCCTTGTCACTCTCAAGAACAGGTTCCATGTCTCCCCAGGTCAGCTGTTCAAAATTGGAATGGATGTTTACATATCCAAAGCTTGAATTATCACCGTCGGAATTGGATTCCATATACATTTTGAGTTCTTCGGCTGCCTCCTTGTCGAAGGTCTTGGAACTGAAATTACGTACAAATTCAAGCTTCTCTGTAAGGTACAGCTCAGGCCTGTCAATAAATCTGCAGTAATAAGATGCTATCCTTCCGTCAGACAGTGCAAGCTTTATCACAAGCATGTATTCTTTTTCTTCAGTTATAAGATCCTTTACCGGAATGACAGCACTTATTTCTTCGTTATGAAACTGCTGCCCGGGGATATCCGCATTTTCAAGCAGACGCTCCATATCAAGCGTTCTTACTTCATAAGAAGCTCCGGTAACTATACTGCCAAATGTCTTTATTTTTACCGGTATCGTCCTGTCGGCAGACATGGGAGTGATCGTCCCACGCAAATAACTGCCTTCCATTTCGCCGACATAGCCATGGAGACAGTTAATATATTCACCGTTGACGTTAACATATATGACCGGGAGTCCGGCCTTCTTCATTTCGGCGGTCATGTCGGTATTACCCTGATTGATCACATTGGATGTAACCAAAACCGATATAACGAAAACGGCAAAAAGAACCGCTATTCTTATTAATGCTTTTAACAGCTTATTTCTCATTCAGTATATCTTTAATCCCGCAAATTTATGATAATTGTAACACTTAAAAACGGCCGAAGGCAATCCCCGGCCGTTATCTATCTGTGTATTGACTATCCAGAGACATCACTCCGGATCTACTCTGATACTTCTATTTTTTGGCGGCCTCAATACGGGCTATCGATCTCTGAAGCGCACACTCTGCGCGCCTCATATCGGTGTCATCCGCCTTCTCGGTAATACGCTTCTCGGCACGCTCCCTTGCTTCCTCTGCTCTGGTAAGATCGATCTCATCAGACCACTCGACCACTTCCGCAAGGATAGTCATGCTGTCCTGCAATATCTCGACAAAACCGCTTATTAATGCCGCAACCTTCGTCTCTTTATCAGATTCCCTGATCCTCAATAATCCCGGAGCAACTACGCAGGTCAGCGGGATATGATTCTTAAAAACACCTATCTCGCCCTCCGTTGTACGAAGCTCGACCATTATGGCTTCACCCTCGTAGAAGACCCTGTCCGGTGTGATGATCTTTAATGCAAAAGCTCTTTCATCAGCCATCTGTTATGCCTCATTCTTCAATACTTAATTTTTGTTTGCCTTAACCTTGGCAAGTACATCATCTATGCTTCCCGCATTAAGGAAGTAACTCTCGGGAACATCATCATGCTTACCTTCAAGTATCTCCTTGAAGCCCTGTACCGTATCACTGATAGGTACATAACGTCCCTCGAGACCCGTGAACTGTCCTGCAACGAAGAAGGGCTGTGACAGATATCTCTGGACCTTCCTGGCTCTTGATACCGTGATCTTGTCTTCTTCCGAAAGCTCATCCATACCGAGGATGGCGATGATATCCTGAAGCTCCTTATACTTCTGCAGTATTTCCTGAACGCCTCTGGCAACATTATAATGATCCTCACCCACGATACGGGGATCCAATATTCTTGAAGTTGATTCAAGAGGATCAACAGCAGGGTAGATACCGAGCTCAACTATCGAACGTGAAAGAACCGTTGTCGCATCCAGGTGGGCAAATGTCGTAGCCGGTGCGGGGTCTGTAAGGTCATCCGCAGGTACGTATACCGCCTGAACAGATGTAATGGAACCGTTCTTTGTAGAAGTAATACGCTCCTGAAGGGCACCCATTTCCGTCTGCAGCGTAGGCTGGTAACCAACGGCACTGGGCATACGTCCGAGAAGTGCTGAAACCTCTGAACCTGCCTGAGTGAAACGGAAAATATTATCTATGAAAAGAAGCACATCCTTACCACCCTGGTCACGGAAATACTCAGCCATCGTAAGTCCGGAAAGACCAACCCTCATTCTTGCTCCGGGTGGCTCATTCATCTGTCCGAACACCATCGTTGTCTTATCGATAACTCCCGATTCAGACATTTCATGGTAAAGATCGTTACCCTCACGGGTTCTCTCACCTACACCTGTAAATACCGAATATCCGCCGTGCTCTGTTGCTATATTACGGATAAGCTCCTGTATGAGCACCGTCTTACCTACTCCGGCGCCGCCAAACAGTCCGATCTTTCCACCCTTCTGGTAAGGGCAGAGCAGATCGACAACCTTGATTCCTGTCTCGAGAAGCTCTGCGCTCGTAGACTGCTCTTCAAACTGCGGAGCCTTTCTGTGTATGGGAAAATACTGCACATCGGTCGGTGCCGGCTTATTGTCTATCGGCTCACCAAGGACATTAAAAATACGTCCGAGTGTATTCTCACCTACCGGAACAGTTATCGGCGCGCCTGTAGCGGTTACATTCATACCTCGAACCAGTCCGTCAGTGGGACCCATGGCAATACATCTTACCGTATCATCTCCCAGATGCTGTGCGACTTCGACAACCAGTGTGTCTCCGTTTTCCTTCGGTACCCTGATAGCTTCATTTATCTCCGGAAGAGATCCCGAAGTGAACTTTATATCAAGAACCGCACCGATTATCTGGGTGATCCTTCCTGTTTTATTCTCTGCCACTGTTTTATCTCCTTTATGCTTGATTCTGCTTTCTAAACTATACCGTTCAAGCCGGTTTATAACATTACAGGTATATCTTATTAAACGGATCTGTTCCGGCCGTTTTAACTGTACCGGGATCAGCTGCTGAGAGCCTCCGCACCGCCTATGATCTCGGTAAGCTCCTGAGTGATGTGACCCTGTCTTGCCCTGTTATACTGGAGTTCAAGACTGGAGATCATTTCCTCAGCATTACTTGTTGCCGAATCCATTGCCTGCATTCTGGCTCCGTTCTCACTTGCCACAGCTTCTATAAGAGCACCGTATATAATGCTTGCGATATACTTGGGTATGATAAGCTCAAGTGCTTCCGATTCTTCGGGCTCATAGTTCATCTTGGCACGAAAATCACTGTTGTCCGTATCCTTTTCCTCACCGGTTCCCGCTTCTGCACCCGAACTCTTCGTCAGTTCCTCATCTACCGGAAGCAGCTTCATCAGCGTCGGGATATGGCTTACAGTATTCTTAAAGCCTGTATAAGCCAGCCATATTTCGCCTGTTTCTCCTGCACTGTAGTCTGAAAGAAGGGCATCTGCTATCTCCTTGGCATCTTCATACAGAGGCTCATTTATCACCTCGGAAAAATCACTTTTGATCGTATATCCGTGCCGCTTAAGGGCATCGCGGCCCTTCTTTCCGACAGAATAAACAAGAATATCTCCCGTCTTCCACTCAGAGCCTGTAACAAGCTTTACAATATTGGAATTATATCCGCCTGCAAGACCCCTGTTTGAGGTGATCACAACAACCGCCTTCTTATCCGAGCTTCCTTTGACAAGATAAGGATGATCAAGCTGTCCGGTTCTTCGGATTATACTCTTTATGGTCTCATACATGCAGTTAAAATATGCCTTGGATCTCTCCGCTCTGGTCTTCGCTCTCTGAAGCTTGACCGTTGAAACGAGCTTCATAGCCTTGGTAATCTGCTGTGTACTCTGTATACTGGTCTTGCGCCTTTTTATATCTCTCATCGAGGCCATAAATTTTCACCTGCCTATATACTTAATTCTTTAAGAATTCTTCCTTGAAATCCGTAATTGCCTTCCTGAGCTTCTCCTCCGCTTCATCGGAAACCACCCTGGTATCCTTAATGGAATCCGGAATCTCGGGATAATTCGTCTTTAGGTACTCGAAGAATTCTTTCTCGAAATCAACAACCTTTGCAACGGGTACATCCAGAAGATATTTATTTACCGCAACAAAGATGATGATAACCTGATATTCAACCGGCATCGGCTGATACTGGGGCTGCTTAAGTATCTCCTTAAGTCTCTCACCCTGTGCCAGCTTCTCCTTCGTATCCGCATCAAGCTCCGATCCGAACTGGGCAAACGCAGCCAGCTCTCTGTACTGTGCAAGCTCTGTACGGATGGGCGCCGATATCTTCTTCATGGCCTTGATCTGTGCCGCACCACCGACACGGGATACCGACAGACCGGCATTAACTGCGGGACGGAAGCCTGCATTGAACATTTCTGTCTCAAGATATATCTGTCCGTCCGTTATGGAAATAACGTTAGTCGGAATATATGCGGATACATCGCCTGCCTGTGTTTCGATAATCGGCAGAGCCGTAAGCGAACCGCCGCCGTATTCCTCGCTCATCCTGGCAGCACGCTCAAGAAGTCTTGAGTGAAGATAGAATACATCGCCGGGATATGCTTCACGCCCGGGCGGACGACGAAGCAGCAATGAGAGTGTACGGTATGCAACCGCATGCTTGCTCAGATCATCATATATTACGAGAACATCTTCACCGTTCTCCATCCACTCCTCACCGATAGCGCATCCCGAATAAGGAGCAATATACTGAAGGGGAGCCATTTCCGAGGCAGTCGCCGCAACAACTGTTGTGTACGCCATTGCGTTATATTCCTCAAGTGTCTTTACTATCGATGCAACCGTTGAAGCCTTCTGTCCGATAGCAACATAAATACACTTAACTCCCTGGCCCTTCTGGTTTATTATGGTATCCACGGCGATCGCCGTCTTACCTGTCTGTCTGTCACCGATTATAAGCTCTCTCTGACCTCTTCCTATGGGGATCATCGAATCTATAGCCTTGATACCGGTCTGCAACGGAGTATCTACCGATTTTCTCGTAATAACGCCCGATGCGACACGTTCTATCTGACGATATTTATCTGTCTGTATGGGACCTTTGCCATCTATGGGCTGACCAAGAGAATTAACAACACGGCCGAGCATTGCATCTCCGACGGGAACCTCAACAACACGACCGGTTGTCTTGACGGTATCACCCTCATTGATGTTCCTGTCAGCTCCGAGCAGAACCGCACCGACGTTATCCTCTTCAAGGTTGAGCACCATTCCGAATACTCCGCCCGGGAACTCAAGAAGCTCGTTCATCATAGCCTTCTCAAGTCCGTGGACACGTGCGATACCGTCTGCGACCTGGATAACGGTACCTACCTCGGATACCTCCAGTTCACCGGCATATCTCTTTATCTGATCCTTGATTACAGAACTTATTTCTTCCGGTCTTAAATTCATGGATCTATACGCACCTTTCTATAGTTTTTTAACCTTTTCTTTTATGCTCGCGCACTGCCTAGCTGTATGCCCATAAGGTCCCTTTTGAGCCCATCAAGCTTCGTTCTTATACTCGAGTCCACGACTCTGTCACCGATCCTTATCACCATTCCTCCGATAAGGGATTCATCTATACTGTAATTCATCTCCATGGTAACATAGTCCGTGGTATCAAGAAGCTTGTTCTTAACAGCCTCCTTCTGGCTGTCGGAGAGCTCAAGCGGTGTCGTAACATAAGCTATTCCGATCTTCCTGTATTCCTTAACCCGAAGTGTGAAGTAATCCAGGATACCGTCAATGTCCGCATATCGTTTATTGGTTACGATAAGCTTAAGGAAACCGGTAAGCACATCGCTTAAGCGGCCCTTAAACACCGACTCAATGATCTGTTCCTTATCCTCCCTCAATATCTTGGGATGATTCATAAGACGGTAGAAATCCGGATTCTCTTTAAGAATCTCCTGAACCGAACGGACCTCTTCATACAGAGTATCAAGCGTCCCGTCCTCTATCCCCGTTTCGAACAGCGCATCCGCATAGGTGGTGGAAACTAGCTTTGCCATGTTTTATCACCTACTTCTTTCAATGTCTCTTCAACAAGAGCATCCTGTACAGTAGTATCCATCCTGCTGCCGACAACCTTGCCCGCCATAAGCGCCGCTATCTCGATCATTTCCTTCTTTATCTCATCCCTGGCCTTCTCTTTTTCGAGCTCGGCTTCCGTGTGAGCCTGTTTAATGATCCTGGCAGCCTCTTCCTTGGCCTCGGCTATGATATGGTTCTCATTTGTTGTCGCACGCTTTCTTGCGTCTGCAAGTATCTCGTCCGCTTCCGCGCCGGCATTCTTAAGCTTCTCTTCATATTCAGCCTTAAGAACGCCTGCATCCTCCCTGTCCTTCTTTGCCGTATCGATATCATTCTGTATCTTTTCCCTGCGCTTCTTCAGCATCTCGTGCACGGGATCAAACAGCAGATAGGACAACAGCATGAACAGAAAGAATACCGATACCGCAGTCAGAACCGCATCATGCAGCAGTTGGAAATCAAGATTAAATAATCTTTCCATCCAAATATTTGCCTCCTTCCGGTTTGTTAAACATTCTTACACAAATCTTATACAAGAGGCTTAACGAATAATAACAGCATTGCTATAAGAAGTCCGTACAGACCTGTTGTCTCGGCAACGGCCTGACCGAGAAGCATGGTAGATGTAACATCCGACTTGGCTCCCGGATTACGTCCTACTGCTGCCGCAGCATGACCTGCCGCAATACCCTGGCCGACACCGGGACCGATACCTGCGATAACCGCAAGACCTGCTCCTATTGCCGAACAACCCTTGATGAAGTCCTCACCTGAAATATTCATGAATAGATCCTCCTTGTTTCATTTATAGTAAATTATTATTACTTTCCATATCAAAGCCGGTGACCGTAAGCCTCTGCCTTAATTATCGCCTATCGCGTCAGTCACATAGGTCATGGTCAGCATACAGAATACATAGGTCTGTATCGCACCGCTGAACAGATCGAAATATATGTGAAGGACAGCCGGAACGCCTATCTTTACAAAGATCGGCAGCAGACCGTAATACAGCGCCATCATAACCGTTCCCGACAGGACATTGGCGAAAAGACGCAGTGACAGCGAAACCGGAACCGCAAAATCACCGATCAGATTGATCGGCAGCCAGAATACCCACGGATCGCACAGACCCTTGATAACTCCGCTTACCTTCTGGTGTTTGAATTTATTAAACGTGATCAGGCTGAACGTAATGACGCCGAGAGGGAAGGTCACGCCGTAATCGGCTGTAGGCGGCCTCAGACCCAGCAGACCTGATATGTTACTTATGAAAATAAAGAAGAACAGTGTCAAAATATAGTTAACAAACTTGGTGGCATTCTTCCCCATAACGCTGTTAACAACGCCGTCAAGGAATTCGATTATAAGCTCAACAATGTTAAGGAAGGTGCCGGGAGCCTCATCCTCATTTGCTTTCTTTATCGCTTTGCCGGCCAGAGCCGCAAATACAACAAGCAATACCATAACTATCAGTGTGCAGACATGAGTGGTGGTGATCCAGACCTCGTGTCCGAAACAGTTATATGAGAATATTCCCTTGATCATGAAATCTACATCGCCCGATAACAGGAGCGTATAATTACCCATGCTTCAATTCACCTCGCTAAATTGTTTTCTGAATTTCCTTCCGTATGGTTTTCGGTTTTATTCCCGGAAGCGTTCACTGCACTATATTCCGCAGTCTTCTCACTATCCGTGACCGGAATACTGTTTTTAACGTCATTTGCTTCCTGCCTGCCGGTCATACGGCATATCACCGCATGCGTAAGCGGCTGCATATAGGCTCCGATCTTAAGTCCCATGATACCCGCAAAGAACGTGAGCGGGTTTCCTATATGGGTAAATGCAATTATAAGGATCGATATACAGGCCACCGCATATCTCAGTGAAGCCTTCTTCTGAAGATATGCCCTGGCGCTCTTCTCATCAAGGTCGACAGCCACATCTATTGAGTCCGCCATTCCCATGGCCAGTACGGCACATACGATAAATCCGGCAGCAAGACCCACTGTATGATAAAGTCTTCTCTCAGTAAAGATAAGCAGAGCGGTCTCCCATAAAAGGCAATATACAAAGGCGCCGGTTATCAGCTCTTTAAGTGTCCTGTTGGTGCGAAGCTGGTCTATCATATCCCATGACCTGCCGGATCGGATACATCCTCTGTATCTGTCTCCGTACCTTTTTCCGATTCCACTGCTTTATTGTTACCGTCGTGCGGAGAAGCTATCCTCTTTGACTCATCAAAACCGGAGACGCGCACCTTTACTTCATCATGTACGGGTGGCTTTCCGAATATCTGCCGCGCAAAAATATAAACATTGCGCCCGCCTGCGGCCGCACCTATAAAAAACATTATAATAACAAGAAAGGATGTGTGAAAGAACCTGTCAAGATAAATACCCAAAAATGTACACAAAAGAATGGGAACAATCATATTGATCCCAAACTGCAGAATCTGTGTCAGAGAACGGTATACTCCTTTATCATAATTCACAACTGTTACCTTTCAACATCTGCACGTCCCAAATCCTCCTCCGATAACGCACCGGAGGAGGACTCAGACAGTCACTATAGATAAATATACCAATTTTTTTGCAGGATGTCCATAACAATTGTTGTCAATCTTATGCCCACTCCCATTTTTTACCAAATCTTGCCTCGTATTCCTCGGGAGTTATCATCTCGGTACTTACACCGAGCTTATTTGCTTCATGAAGCACTGATCTGTTTGCAAAAGCCCTGAACAGAACATCGCCTGTGGTATCATCCACAACAGCGCTGTCGTAATTGGCTCCGCCATCGATGATCAGTCCCCCTGAGATTCCCTTAAGATCCTCAACAGTCAGTTCCCTGCGCTCTTTGTTTTTATCTGTCATATCCTTATCCTCCTTATATTGAACAAATAACTTTTCTATTTATTTATACGAAACTGAAAAAAATAAGTCAATCAAAAGAGAAAAACTTTTAATTTTTAAAATGTTAGACATTTTAGTGTTTTACTGCTATACTTACTGACAAAAGCATCTTATCTTCTAATTTCTTAATAACGCAAAGCAGAGAGGTATGTCATGGATACTCCGCAATTCTACCGAAAAAGGATCATTCCCGAAGAATGCGTTCCCTTAAAGGATGATATCATTCTGGAAATGAACGAGGATTTCATCATTACCAAATGGAACACTCTCCGTCCGAAGAAGAACATGCATCACGGTTTTTCCTGCTATTTTCCCAAGGAAGGATATAAGATAAGCAAGTTTCTGCGCGAGGACGATTCCCTGCTGTACTGGTACTGCGACATAATCAAGACCGATTACGACGAAGAAACCAACACCTACGTTTTTACCGATCTGCTGGCTGATGTGATCATGTATCCCGACGGCTTCGTCAAGGTTGTTGATATCGATGAAATAGCCTTTGCGCTGAAAAAGGGCAAGATACCGGTCGAGGATATAATCACTCTGCTCACCAGTCTCGATAAACTGCTCAAAATAGTATACAGCGAAGATTTCGAACGCTATAAGCATATGATAAACGCCTATGCGCTCAATCAGTAAAACACATGTCCCCCGATAATGATTCCGTTTATCCGGGGGATTTTTGTTCTGAAATACAGACAGTTGCCTACCGGCTGTGCTCCAGCCATAGCCTCGTCCGCAGCCCGGTAACAGGATTCCGTGGCTCCGAGCGACAGCCTCGTTGCAAGACGTCCGCTCCTTGCGGGTGTAAACTGTCCCTTCTGATATATCACTCCCACCATGGTATTGGGAAACACTGCGCTTCTCATACGGTTTATGACTACCGATCCGACCGCAACCTGGCCGGTATAGGGTTCGCCTCCGGCCTCACAGTATATAAGACAGGCCAGCAGCTCTCTGTCACTGACGTTAAAACCCAGTTCACCCGTACTGCTCCAGGACATCCGGCCGGCCTTTTCCGTCATGGCCTTTTCCTCTTCAAGCTTTTTATTTAGGGCGCTTATATTGGCTTCCTGCTGCTTTAGCTCCTCCTCATACTCCTTCTGCTCAATCTCCGCAGCGCTTATTGCTCCGTTTGTGGCAGCTATGGTTCCTGAGGTCGAATTGACCAGAGTGCTTACCTTGTCGCGTTCCGCCTGCGAATCTTCCAGAAGCTCGTTAAGCTGCTCAACCTCCTGTTCAAGTATGCTCTCCTTCTCCTCAACAGCTTCTCTCTGGGCCTTTAACACATCAAACATCTGCCGGTCATATTCCTCAAGCTTTCCGAGATATTCCGCTTTATTCAGATAATCGGAATAGTTGGATGTATGCAGAAATGTTTCAAACAGGGTGGTTTCGCCGCGTTCGTAAATAGCCTTGAGCCTTTTTTTCATCAGGTCATACTGTCTCTTCTCCTCAAGCTTTGCGTCTTCTATATCCAGCTTGGCCTGTACGATCTCGTATTCCTTTTTGTGTATCTTTTCTTCAATCCGTTCAAGATTGTCGCTTATTTCCTGAAGCTCGTTATTCAGCCTGTTGAGGTAGTCCTGCAGCTGTCTCTTCGTATCCTCAAGGTCTTCCTTTTTCTCGTCTACCGCCTTTTTCTGTTCTTCGGTTTCTTTCTTCTGTTCTTCTGCCTTTTTTATTTTTTCGGATGTGGTCTCACCTTTAACGGGATTATTCAGAGAATTCAATGTGACAGCACAGACAAGGACGATACATATGACGATCCTTCCTAATACGCTCCCGCATCTTCTCACAGTGTAAGTTCAACCTTTCTGTCCGTATGTTTGTACTGATAATATCTCACACCCGCAGCATCAAGCATACGTCTTGAAGCAATGGTGCTCGGCTCATTTTCATATTTATTACAGTCATAAATTATGGTCTTGATCCCCGCCTGTATTATGGCCTTGGCACACTCGTTGCAGGGGAACAGCGTCACATACAGCTTGGCTCCCTCAAGGGTTCCCCCTCTGTAATTAAGGATCGCGTTAAGCTCACTGTGCGTTGTATAAAAATACTTGTTATTCAGCGGCTCTCCTACCCTGCACCATGGAAACTCATCATCAGAGCACCCTTTGGGGAATCCGTTATAACCCATTGAAAGAATCTTATTATCCGCACTTACAATACATGCGCCTACCTGAGTGTTTGGATCCTTGGACCTCATGCCCGACAATATGGCAACACCCATAAAATATTCATCCCATGAAATATAATCTTCTCGCTTATCGCTCATTGTACTCCTCCCCCTGTCATATACCTCTGATAATGATCACGCTGTTTCAGTACCTGAGATAAATATATTTATTTATATACCTCTCCTTCGATCCCGGCTACCTGTGAAAGCCTGCGTACATGCTTTTCCTCGCCGGAGAAATCCGTGGAAAAGAATATATCAACTATATCGAGTGCAAGATTGGGGCCAATGACTCCCCCGCCCAACGCAAGCACATTTGCATCATTGTGCAGTCTGGTCAACCTGGCGCTGGTGCAGTCGTTGCAGAGAGCCGCTCTTATGCCCTTTACTTTATTGGCCACTATTGATATGCCTATTCCGGTAGTGCACAGTACGATCCCCTTCTCACACTCACCGCTTGCAACCGCCTCTGCCGTTGCCCTGCCTATGGCGGGATAGTCGATGGAATTCTTATCGTAGCTTCCGAAATCCACGAGCTCATGCCCCTGCTCCTTAAGATGCTCCATAATAAGAACCTTCATGTCAAATGCACCATGATCGCAGCCGATCGCTATCTTCATTTTATATTCCTCCTGATTCTGTTCTGATTAGTTATAACTTATCTAACAAAAAATATATCGTATCCGTTTCGGTCGTGCAAGTCCTATCTGCCTGTTTCCGGCTACACCTCAACCACTCTGTGACCTGCTGCCTTAATGAGCCTGTTCATTATCGCCTGTCCTATCTTCGGTGTTGAGAAGTCCTCTGAATAAATGATATCAATATCCTTTTTATCGCACTCCCTGAGCACATCATACAAGTGTCTGGCTATTGAGTATTCATCTCTCAGATCGCCGACATTCATTATTAATACTTCTTTTCCGTATCCGTCTGCTTCCGTCCGGCCGGTTATACCCGGTGTTTCCCTCTCCATTCCGGATGCCGCTCCATCTGTCATATCACGGGATGCTGATATAACTCCGACTCTTTTTCCGTCCTTCAGTGCCTCATCAATACCCCGTTTTATATATGAGACCACCGCTTCTCTTTCACCCTTTACTATCGTAAGCTCACCTTTGGGGGCATAGTGCCTGTACTTCATTCCCGGAGCCCTGGGCCTGAGCCCCTCTGTCTCTTCACCAAACACAGCCGGATCATATGAAACATCGCCGAGAACATCTCTTATCATTTCTCCGTTAATATATCCCGGTCTTAATATCATGGGACTGCTGCCGGTCATATCAACTATGGTCGACTCCAGTCCGATAACCGACGACCCTCCGTCAATGATCATATCGATGCGTCCGTTCATGTCTTCTATTACATGCTCCGCCGTGGTTGTACTCGGCCTTCCTGACAGATTGGCCGATGGAGCCGCAACAAATCCGCCGGCTGCCTCTATAAATCTTAGGGCTATCCGGTTATCCGGCATTCTGACAGCCACCGTATCAAGCCCTCCCGTTGTCTGGTCGGGAACGGTCTCTTTCTTTTTAAATATCATCGTAAGAGGACCCGGCCAGTACCTTTCAGCCAGCTTCAGGGCACCTTCACTCACCCCGTCCGCAATCCGGAACAGATCCTCCATCTTATATATATGGACTATAAGCGGATTATCGGACGGCCGTCCTTTGGCAGCATAGATCTTACGCGAGGCCTCCGGATTCATTGCATCTCCCCCCAGCCCGTAAACGGTCTCCGTGGGGAAGGCAACAAGTCCTCCTCTTTTGATGATTTCTCCCGCATCTTTCAGATCTGCGTCTTTTATGTTGTTTTCTTCTGAATTTATTATAATGGTTTTCATGGCAATGTCCGAAACATTCTCTCCGTACAATATACTCCTGTAATTTACTGTATTTCAAGATTCTAACACAGCACTCCCGCAAAATACAATAGCCTTAATCCCATATACTATGATATAATACTAAAGTTACAGGATAAAGCATTTAAATAACAATATCAGTTAATTGCCCAAATATAAGGAGATAATAAAAATGCGAAGAAAAAGAGTATTGGTAACAGGCGGAGCCGGCTTTCTCGGATCCAATCTGTGCGACAGGCTTATAGCCGACGGAAATGATGTTATATGTGTGGACAATCTGTTTACCGGAAGCAAGGATAATATCCGCCATCTTCTGGGAAATCCATATTTTGAATTCATAAGACATGATGTGATACAGCCTATTTTTGTTGAATGCGACCAGATATATAATCTCGCATGTCCGGCAAGCCCCCTGTGGTATCAGAAGGATCCGATCTATACAACCAAGACATCCATTTACGGAGCGTTTAACACTCTGGGCCTCGCCAAGAGAACCGGCGCCCGTATCCTCCAGACATCCACTTCGGAGGTATACGGAGATCCGGAATGCAACCCTCAGCCCGAAAGCTACCGCGGCTGCGTAAATACCATAGGTCCCCGTTCCTGCTATGATGAAGGAAAAAGAGTGGCCGAGACTCTTTTCTTCGATTACCACAGACAGCATAATGTAGATATAAAGGTTATGAGGATATTTAACACCTACGGTCCCAGAATGGACATCGGAGACGGTCGTGTTGTTTCCAATTTCATAGTCCAGGCACTTAAGGGCGAGGATATAACGATCTACGGAGACGGTTCCCAGACCAGAAGCTTCTGCTATGTGGATGACCTCATCGAAGGTATGGTACGTCTCATGAACAGCCGTGACGGCTTCACCGGACCTGTTAATATAGGTAATCCGGGCGAATTCACGATAAAGGAGCTGGCCGAGATAGTCATTGAACTCACAGGATCGGATTCAAAGCTCGTATACAGGGATCTTCCCGTTGACGATCCCACGCAGAGACGTCCCGATATCACCCTGGCCAAGAAAGAGCTTAACTGGGAACCTACCGTTCAGCTTAAGAACGGTCTGGTTTCTACGATCGCATATTTTAAAGAGCTTATATAAAGAACTGTCCGGTACGTTTTACCGGAACAGATATATTTTATTATTTAACTGTTGCTTTGATCAAGGGAGAGGCTCCATGTGGGTTGCTGATAAATGGACGGATTATGAAGTTATCGATACAGACGGAGGAGAGAAGCTCGAGAGATGGGGAGACTATCTTCTGATACGGCCCGATCCGCAGGTCATCTGGGAAACAGGGAGAAATAAGCCGGGATGGAAGAAACCCAACGCACATTATCACAGAAGCAGCAAAGGCGGCGGAGAATGGGAATTCTTCGATCTTCCGGATCAGTGGTCAATAGCTTACGGAAGCCTTACATTCAACCTTAAGCCTTTCTCTTTCAAGCATACCGGACTCTTTCCGGAACAGGCCGCAAACTGGGACTGGTTTTCAGAGCTTATAAGAAATGCCAAAAAAACCGTCCGTGTACTGAATCTGTTTGCCTATACAGGCGGAGCCACTCTGGCTGCGGCAGGTGCCGGGGCTCATGTAACTCATGTTGACGCCTCTAAGGGAATGGTTACATGGGCAAAAGAAAATGCGATAAGCTCAGGTCTTAAGGATGCACCTGTCCGCTGGCTTGTCGATGACTGTGTTAAATTCGTGGAGCGGGAAATAAGGCGGGGAAATAAATATGATGCGATCATAATGGATCCTCCGTCTTACGGACGCGGTCCCAAAGGCGAGATCTGGAAGATTGAGGATTCGATATATCCTTTTATAGAGCTGTGTACTCAGATACTTGCCGACAGACCGCTTTTCTTTCTTGTCAATTCATATACCACAGGTTTACAGCCGGCGGTTCTTTCATATATGATGAATACTGCGCTGGTAAAAAAATTCGGTGGATTTGTAGAAGCAGGTGAAATAGGTCTTCCCGTTACATCCTCAGGGCTTATTCTTCCCTGCGGAGCCTCCGGAAGGTATTGCAGTTCCTGAATACCGTATAAGATAGAATAGCTGATTTCATCAGAAATTCGCTATTCGTATTGGACCAGGCTCTGCCGAAAGCAGTCATCTCACTCATATCAGATGTATATCATATTTGATCAGCAGAACAAGCTTTACGATCCATTGGACTATCGTAAGGGCTATCCCTATGTATATAAAGATCAGTATCCTTCCGTCCCTGTATCCGGTCCGTACCTTATCCTGTTTCTTTCTGTCGAAGGCTGTCCGGCGTACATCCTTCTTATTTAAGGAACCGGCTGCCACAGTACAGGATATGGGATTGCCGGCTGAAGATACGTCTGTCACGGAAGCTCCCGGAACAGAAGTCCCGGCTGAAGATGCTCCGGATACGGAAGCTTCCGGCACGGAAGTCCCGGTTGCAGATGCGTCGGTTACGGAAGTATGGTAACCGGATCTGTCCCTGTGGATCAGCATAAACATCCGGATCATAAACACAGCATATACAACTGCGGCATAGAGCACAACCGGATGGCATATAAAGCTCTTCAGTATATCTCCCTGAACCAGGGCTATGACCGATCTTGTGCCTCCGCATCCCGGGCAGTACAGTCCGGTCACAGTTTCAAAGTAGCAGTCGGGAACCTTTGTCAGCCATGAATCGCCGAATACGCGTATAAATATGGCTGCAGCAACCGCTACAGCCAATAACCATTTACCTGTTTCATAAAACGTTTTATCTACAGTTCCGGGCATTTTTATTCTTTGTACGTTTTTCATTTACATATCAAAAACTTCATCAACCGATTCTCTTAACTCTCCATCCGAAAGGTATCCACCCAGCATGACAAGACCCAGTACAAGACCAAGGCCTCCGGTAATAATGCCGGCTATAGCCATACCTTTTCCGTCATAGTGCTTGGTAAGAGTGATTATCCCAAGAACTATCGCGGCTATGCATAACGGAAGATTGGCACATGAGCATATACAGCACAGCATTGAAATAATGCCGCATATAAGCGAAGCAATGGCAAAACCGATAAAGCCTCCGCCTTCCGTATATCCGTCATTATAGGAATACCCGCCCTGATATCCGGCATCATAATAATTACTGCTGCCTTCAGCCCCCGCAGATCCTGTATCATAGCTTCCCGATGCAGCGGAACCCGTATTACTGTCGTTGCCGGATGATGTGCTTCCCGCCATGGTATGGAATGCTTCACCTGCTGCATTATTAAGATCCTCTGCAGCCTGAGCCGCTGATGCCTCAGCTTCCTCAATACCCTGTGAAATACCGATTGACGCATCTGTTCCCGGATCATCGGAACTAAAGCCGGCCGTCCCGGAATCCTCAGTATTCCCGGTTACCGGAGAAACAGTATCGTTATCATCATAAAGTCTGGCCCCGCAGGATGTACAAAACCTGGTCCCGTTATTCTCACTTCCGCATATACTACATTTCATATTATTTCCCCCGTATTTCCCAAGCTGTATAAAAGAACTGCAATTCCCCTTTTAATAAAGTAAACGCAGCTGTTACTGCGTTTACTATAACATAAACCCCACGGGCTTTCAATATTACTGTTACCCGGATTATTTATTCCAGAATCCCTTCTTCTTTTTGTCCTTCCCGTCGGACTGCTGTTCCACCGCGTTTAACGTATCTCCGCTTGCCTTGTCAAATTCCCTGAGAAGCTCCTTCGCCTCGTTACTCAGACGGTCGGGTACCTGTACCACCAGCGTTACATAATGGTCACCTCTTACCTGTTTATTTCTGAGTGACGGCATTCCCTTACCCTTGAGACGCACCCTGGTATCTGTCTGTGTACCGGCTTTAACCTCATATATTACCTTGCCGTCAACCGTATCAATGAATATTTCTCCGCCGAGTGCAGCCACAGCAAAGGAGATGGGTGCCGTCGAATAAACATCCATATCGTTTCTTTGGAAGATAGGATGACGCTGGATCACAACTTCAACCAGAAGATCTCCTCTCGGCCCGCCGTTTACGCCGGGTTCACCCTTCTCACGGATACGCACACTCTGACCATTATCTATTCCTGCCGGGATCGTTACCTGTATCTTCTTTCTGCTCGAAATATATCCGCTTCCGTGACACTCCGGACATTTGTCCTTAACTACCTTGCCGCTTCCGTGGCAGTCAGGGCAGCTGGATACATTACGCACCATTCCAAACAGTGACTGCTGGGTATAAACAACCTGGCCTTTACCTCCGCACTTGC
Organism: Lachnospiraceae bacterium; assembly: GCA_017450065.1. Lineage (GTDB taxonomy): Bacteria > Bacillota > Clostridia > Lachnospirales > Lachnospiraceae > UBA2868. Next base: position 5,315 of record JAFSYI010000007.1, on the reverse strand, counting down.
TGCAGGTTTCAGGTGATGTGCCCGGTCTTGCACCGGTTCCCTTACAGTTATTGCAGGGATCCTTAAGCGTAAGCTCTATCTCCTTATCAACTCCCGTTACAGACTCCTCGAAGGTAATCCTTACACTTGTACGGATATTGGCACCCTTCATGGGACCGTTACCGGAACCGCCGCTCCTTGTTCTGCCTGCTCCGAACAGATCACCGAAGATATCACCGAAAATATCGGAAAAATCAGCACCTGTAAAATCGAAGCCGCTTCCGAATCCGCCTGATCCGCCGTCAAAAGCAGCATGTCCGAACTGATCATACTGTCTCCTCTTATCGGGATCGCTAAGTACGGCATATGCTTCGCTTGCTTCCTTGAATTTTTTTTCAGCCTCTTTATCACCCGGATTCGCATCGGGATGATATTTTTTTGCAAGGGCTCTGTATGCTTTTTTGATCTCAGCCTCATCCGCGCCTTTGTTAACGCCTAAGACCTCATAGTAATCCCTCTTAGTTTCTGCCATTGGTCTACCTCTTGATTTCCATAAATTACCCGATTATCATAATAACTACAGCCCACTCCCGTCAGAGAGTGGGCATATAGCATATCTCAACCTGTAAATCTTAAACCTCTCTGTAGTCTCCGTCAACTACATCACTGTCGTTACTGCCGGTGTTTGCCGAGCCCATATCAGGACCTGCCTGTCCACCCATGTTACCCATATCCGGGCCGGCACCCTGAGCAGCCTGAGACTGTTCATACATCTTCTCAAACAGCTTCTGTGCAGCTGTCATTGCCTTCTCCTGGGCAGCCTTGAGTTCAACTACCTGTTCCTCACTCATGTTCTCGGGATCGCACTTCTCAACCAGATCCTTCAGATTCTTAAGCTCTGCCTCAACATTAGCCTTGTCCGAAGGATCAAGCTTGTCGCCTACCTCTTCGATTGCCTTCTCAGTCTGGAATACGAAGGAATCGGCGTCATTCTTGGCATCGATCGCTTCCTTACGCTTCTTATCCTGTGCCTCATACTCGGCAGCTTCCTTAACAGCCTTCTCTATCTCATCATCCGACATATTGGATCCGGATGTAATGGTGATATGCTGTTCCTTGCCTGTACCAAGATCCTTGGCTGATACATTAACGATACCGTTAGCATCAATATCAAAGGTAACCTCTATCTGGGGAACGCCTCTCCTTGCCGGAGGTATACCGTCAAGACGGAACTGGCCGAGGGACTTGTTATCCCTTGCGAACTGCCTCTCACCCTGTACTACATTGATATCAACCGCTGTCTGGTTATCAGCAGCCGTAGAGAATATCTGGCTCTTCTTTGTAGGTATTGTGGTATTTCTTTCGATAAGTCTTGTTGCAACACCACCCATTGTCTCAATAGACAGTGAAAGAGGAGTAACATCCAGAAGCAGGATCTCACCTGCACCTGCATCGCCGGCAAGCTTACCACCCTGGATCGATGCACCGAGCGCAACACACTCATCAGGGTTAAGTGACTTACTTGGCTCCTTACCCGTAAGCTGTTTAACCTTATCCTGAACTGCGGGGATACGTGTCGAACCGCCTACCAGAAGTACCTGGCCAAGCTCTGAAGCAGATATACCTGCATCCTTAAGGGCATTCTGTACAGGGATAGTCGTAGCTTCCACAAGGTCATGTGTAAGTTCATCGAACTTAGCCCTTGTAAGATTCATATCAAAGTGCTTGGGTCCCTCACTGGTCGCCGTAATAAACGGAAGATTGATATTGGTAGTCGTTGCACTTGACAGTTCCTTCTTGGCCTTCTCGGCAGCTTCTTTAAGTCTCTGCAGAGCCATCTTATCATTTGAAAGATCAACGCCCTCGTTCTTCTTGAACTCAGACAGCATGTAATCCGTGATCTTCTGGTCAAAATCATCACCGCCGAGTCTGTTATTACCGTTGGTGGCAAGAACCTCGATAACGCCCTCACCTATTTCGATAATGGAAACATCAAAGGTACCACCGCCAAGGTCATATACCATTATCTTCTGTTCTTTTTCATTATCAAGACCGTAAGCCAATGCCGCAGCCGTAGGCTCGTTGATTATACGCTTAACATCAAGTCCGGCTATCTTTCCTGCATCCTTTGTTGCCTGACGCTGTGAGTCATTGAAGTATGCGGGAACAGTTATAACAGCCTCCGTTACCTTCTCTCCCAGATAGCTCTCAGCATCTGCCTTAAGCTTCTGCAGGATCATTGCGGAAATCTCCTGCGGTGAATACTTCTTGTCGTCTATTGCTCTCTTGTAGTCTGTTCCCATCTCCCTCTTTATTGAAGAAATGGTCTTCTCTGCATTCGTAACCGCCTGACGCTTTGCCGGCTCACCTACGAGTCTCTCGCCTGTTTTCGTGAAAGCCACTACCGACGGAGTTGTTCTTGATCCTTCGGTATTTGCTATTACGGTGGGCTTACCACCTTCCATTACTGCTACACAGCTGTTTGTTGTTCCTAAATCGATACCTATTATTTTTCCCATAACTTTATCCTCCTGATATTCACCTTTCTGTCATTTCTGAATCTTATACTATATGTTAAAAGCTTCTTCACGATCGAAGAATCTTGTTTTGTATATTATGCTGCCTTCCCGGCATATCATCCCCGGCCGTATCATACCGGGATCATGTCTAGGGTACCACAGCCACCATCGAATGTCTTACAACACTGTCACGGTACATATATCCTTTCTGCATCTCCTGTGCCACATGACCGCTTTCGTACTCCTCGCTCTCAACCTGCATTACCGCATTGTGGAAGTCCGGATTGAACTCTGCTCCCAGAGCTTCTATCGGCTTAACTCCGATATTGTCAAGCTCGGTCATAAGCTGCTTATAGATCATGCGCATTCCTTCCGTGAACGGAGAATCCGCTTCATCCGCAGGGACTGTATCAAGCCCCCTCTCGAAGTTATCTATGACCGGAAGTATCTTCTCGATAACCGATCTTGCACCCATCTCATACATGGATGATTTTTCCTTTTCCGTACGCTTACGGAAGTTATCGAACTCGGCCATCTGGCGCTTGACCTGATCCGTCAGGGCCTCAATTTTCTCATCCTTTTTATCCTTCTTTTCCTTCCTCTTGAAAAGCTTCTTCTTTTCCTTTCCGTCAGTTGCTTCATCACCCTCTTCTTCATCTTCCTGAGGATTGCCGTCAGCCTCCGGATCTGCGTTTTCTTCATCCGCTTCCGCTTCTGTATCATCAGAGGATTTACTGTCGGTCTGTGTTCCTTCGCTTTCCGTCTTATCGCCGGGATCCGAAGAAGGATCCTTCTCCTTACCGGTCTCTTCTTCGTTTACAGCCTCTTTCTCCTCCTGCATTTTCGTCTCTTCGTTTAAATCCTTTTCAGCCATTTTTCAACAGCTCCTTTCCAAATACTTAATCTATTCTTCCAAAATTTCTTTTTTTCTCTTATTCTTTTTACCGGTATTGTTCTTATATATACTGTCAAGCTGACTGGTTATTGACTTTAAGGTCTTTACAACCTTGTCATAATCCATTCGCTTCGGACCTATTATCCCTATCGTTCCGCGCATTCCCTCATCCAGTTCATAGGTCGCTGTTACAACGCTGCAGTCCTTCATATTCCGGACCGGTGATTCCTCACCTATATAAACCTGTATTCCCGTTCTGTCCACATCCTCATTGGAAAGCGTTTCATATACGATATCGGAAAGCTGCTTTTTCTCTTCAAATGCGGTAATTATCTCGCTTGCCTTCTCATGATCGCTCAGCTCGGGATACTTGAAAATATTGTTTGCGCCGCTTGTATATATCTCCAGATCCTCATCGGCCTTGATGGCCTCGCCGACAGCATCGATGACATCGCTTATAACCTCCGAGTGTATGCCGGCCTGCTCCTTCATCTTCTGGATAGCTGCCAGTGAAATTTCCTCTATTGACAAGCCGTTAAGGTGAGTGTTTAAAAGTATGTTCAGCTTAAGCAGGGTCTCGTCATCAAGATACTGCTGTACATCTATTATCTCGTTCTTGATGATGTTTCCTTCAACAACTATGACCGCTACTATCTGATCATCGCCCATCCTTGACAGCTGTATGAACTTAAGCTTGTTCTGATGATACCTGGGTGCGGAAATCATTGCGGCATAATTCGTATTCACCGACAGTGACTTGGCTATCTGCTTGAGCACCTGTTCCATCTTGTCAGCCTTCTCGATGAGTATCTCCTTCATCTCATCGACTTCCTTCTCCTTATCGGCCATAAGACGATCAACATAGAATCTGTAACCCTTATCGGAAGGAATACGGCCTGCGGAAGTATGGGGCTGCATTATATATCCCATCTCCTCGAGATCAGCCATCTCATTACGGATAGTGGCAGAGCTCAGATTAAGGTCCGTATACTTGGATATTGTTCTTGAGCCTACCGGTTCACCGGTATCAAGATACGTCTTGATGATGGCTAACAGGATCGTTTCCTGCCTGCTGCTTAGCTCCACTGAACGGCACCTCCCTCTTATATCCTCCGGATACTGTTAGCACTCATTAAAGAGGAGTGCTAACATCTATAGATAAGATATCACTCCATTTATTATCTGTCAAGAGTAATATTCGCAGTTTTTTAAAAAGCGAAAATATAAAGAGCACCGGTAATATTACCGATGCCCGTCAGTCTCATATAAATAATATCCTGAACAGTATGATCAATTAAACCTCGAAGTCACACTTAGCTTCTCCGTTAACTGTGCAGTATACCTTTCCTTCATTTGCATTAAAGTATGCAACTGCGCCGTCGCCTGCCTTATTGGCAACCTCTGCCTTAAGCCAGTCAAGATCAACCTCGTTTCCGTTGAACTGAATCTTAACTGCTACTTCAGCTGCCTTCTTAGCTGCCTTGGGTGCTGCTTCCTTCTTCGGAGCTGCTGCTTTCCTGGCTGCCTTGGGTGCTGCTTCCTTCTTCGGAGCTGCTGCCTTCTTGGCTGTTGCTGTTGTCTTCTTGGGAGCTGCTGCCTTCTTGGCTGCTGCTGTTGTCTTCTTAGCTGCTTCTGTCTTGGTCTCTGCTGCTACATCTGCTTTAGCTTCCTCAGCCTTCTTGGGTACAGCTGTAGGTTTCTTAACTTCTGCCATGATGATCTCCTTTCCTTTTCCCACGACAAGTAATAACTTATGATAAAATAATTATAAACACTTGTATATAACAATAGGTATTATATCGTATTTTCATGAAATGTCAAATTTAAATTAGTAAAAAAGCTTAAAAAACAAAATTTCATTAAAACCCACAAAAAAACAGGTTCATCACATGGCTGTTTTGAACCTGTTTTCCAATGATTTT
>JAFSYI010000067.1 GCA_017450065.1 Lachnospiraceae bacterium | reverse complement strand
GCTAGAGGAAGTTCTGTCAAGTGGTGGCATAGGGGATGTGGTTGATATAGAGTCTGCATTTACAAGGCTTACAGCTGAAGGCTGCAGGGAATATGATGACAAGAAATATGGTGGATCCTTTACGGAGTTCGGCACTTATACTATGCTGCCTATTTTCAGGTTTCTGGGAACGGAATATGAGAATGCTTCGTTTATGAGTAAGAATATAGGATCCGTTGACGGATATACAAAAGCGGTCTTTAATTTCGGAGATCGCTTTGCCTGTGCAAAAACAGGATTAACCGTTAAGAGTGAGGGTCAGCTTCTTATTTCGGGTACTAAGGGGTATATACTTGTACCTTCACCCTGGTGGCTTACGAGATATTTCGAAGTCAGGTATGAGGATCCTAAGAAGATAGACAGATACGAATGTGAATTTGAGGGTGACGGACTCAGGTATGAATTCACAGAGTTTGTACGCAGGATAAATGAAGGTATAAGTATTCCCGATAAGGAGATGGATGAAGGTATAGCAAGAGCAGGAGTTTTCGAACGATTCTTAAAGGTGAGGAAGGCTATATGAATATCTGGGCACACAGGGGTTGCAGCCAATGCTATCCCGAAAATACGATAACATCTTTTGAAAAGGCAATGAAAATCCCGGGACTTACTGGTATTGAGCTTGATATACAGCTTACAAAGGACGGCGAAATTGTTGTTATACATGATGAGAGAGTGGATCGTACAACTGACGGTATCGGGTTTGTAAGAAACTACACACTTAAGGAACTTAAAACACTTCATATACATACAGGGAAAGAAGAACCTGAACATATTCCAACTATGAAAGAAGTGCTTGATCTTCTAGGGCCATCTCTTAAGAGATATATTAATGATGAAAATTCAGGAATCATGCTTAACATTGAGTTGAAAACCGGCATATATCCTTATCCCGGAATAGAACAGAAAATATCCGATCTGGTTCATAAATATGGTGTTGAAGATGCGATCATATATTCAAGTTTTTATGCTGAGTCGTTAGTCAGAATGCGCAGTATAGATCCCGATGTGACCATGGGAGTCCTTGACAGCAGGGTATCGGACTGTATGTACAAGGCAATCGGTATTGAAGCTTTGCTGGGAGATGGTTTAAAATCACCGCTTGCATTGCATCCTGCCGGCTATCATATGGACATTCCCGGAGACAGATTTGCCGACAGAACAGTAAGAGCATGGTTCGGCGGTCATCTGTATCCTGAAAAACCAACCGGTGGCAGGATGGATCTTGATATGCTTGCGGCAGCAGGAGTTACCGATGTATTCATAAATGAACCGGAGAAATATGTATGAATAAACCTGAATTTCCATCTGAATATTTTATAGACGAAGTACGGGAAGGTTTCTATGTTCCGGAAATGATGAAGAGGTTCTGGGCAGCGCAGCTCATGGTTCTTTATGAGGTAGTTAAGATATGTGACAGACATGGAATTCCCTGGTATGCAGACATGGGAACATTGCTTGGTGCTGTCCGTCATAAGGGTTATGTGCCGTGGGATGATGATATAGACATATCAATGAACAGGGAGGACTGGGAAAGATTCTTTGATCATGCAGTAGATGAGCTTCCGGAAGGCTTTTGCGTGCTTACCACAAAAACAAATAAAGAATACGGTCTATCCGTAGGACGTATAACAAATTCCAACTGTATTAACATAAATAGAGACCATATGGACAGATTTTGCGGGTGCCCATATTGTGTTGGTGTGGATGTATATCCTATAGACAGGATGTATAAAGATATACAAAAAGAAAAAGACAGAGTACGACGTGGTAAGGCAGTTAACCAGGCATATGATCTTATTACAACAAAGGGTATAGAGGCAGATGAAACAAAAAAGCTCCTTGCAGAGATAGAAAGGGACAATCATGTAATACTGCACAGAAAAGGAAATATAGTCAGAGAATTGGTATTGCTGTTTGATAGGATATGTGCGGAGTGTAAAGATAAGGAATACGATCAGGTTGCGTTAATGTATACTTGGATAGTCGGAGATTGGGCTAATTGCCCGAGGTATCTATATGAGGAACGAATAGAAATACCCTTCGAGAACACTACTTTAATGGCCTCAAAGCACTATGATGAACTTTTGACCATATACTATCATGACTATATGACTGTAAAAAAGGGTGGTGGTGCACATGATTACCCAATATATAATAGTCAGGAACAGATACTTAAAGATAATATCGGGCGCAATCCTTACCGATATACTTTTACAAAGGATGATATGTTTCTTAGGAGAAACGAAAAGTCATTCGGAGACAAATGCTTTGAGATAATAGAACTATTAAAGAATTCCCTGACATGTATAAATAAGCTTGCACAGCAGAATGATGCTGAGAATATATTACGTATGCTGACCGGGTGTCAAGACCTGGCAATTACGCTTGGAACCATGATTGAAGGGAAATATGGTGAAGATTGTGAAACGGTAAGAGATCTTGAAGATTTCTGTGAACTGTTATATCGAGCATCTATGCAGTGGGATAGAACTGTAGAAGAATCTCTGAGCAGAGCAATAAAAGAAATAGACTATAAGCTTAAGAAACTATCAGAGAACAGAAATAAGGAAGTAGTATTTATCCCATGCAGGGCCGTATGGTGGGATACCTTGAAGCCCCTTTATGATGCAGCTTCAGATATAGAGAGCATGACCGTACGTCTTATGCCGATACCATATTATGATCGCAACCCATATGGAGAGATCGGAGAGTGCCATGATGAGTCGGATTATTTCAGGAGATTTGATAATTATACCGATGCTTTAACATATGAGATTGAAAAGAAACACCCAGAAATAATAGTAATCCAGATTCCATTTGATGAATACAGTTGCTCCATGACAGTACCGGAAAAGTATTATTCACGGAATCTTCTTAAATTATGCAATGAACTGTGGTATGTTCCCTGTTTTGATCCAGAGCCACCGCAAGCTCCTGATGATAAGGCGGCGCGTTCTATATCAGTCCTGATCGAACAGCCGGCAGTAGTACATGCCGATAAGATAATCCTAAGTAACGAAGAGATCAGAAAATACTATATAGGCAGGCTTACTGATATAGCCGGAGAAGATACGGGAAACTATTGGAAAGACAAGATCCTGATCCTTCAGGAATTATTTCTTTAAAATTTTTTTGAATACAGTAGGATCAGAGGTGTCTATTGATTATCTAAAGATTTGAAATAAGAAGCCGATATAAATAGTATTATGATCATGAAGCATCTAAGGTAGATGAGTAAGCAAACACGTTAAAAATGCGGTATTAAATGCCGATATAATAATATAGTACAAATAGGACTTGGATCGAACAAACATTTGCCCTATAATAGATATAGGGCATTACCATAAACGGTAAGCGGTTCGCCTTTTCGCCGGATTTATCCGAGAACTCCCATGTTTTACGAAAGGAGTGGTCAGTATGGGAAATCTGAAGAAAGGGTCATTATCGAGTAATAGAGTGAGCATACTTGCTGTGCTTGGCTCCGTTGCATCCATTGTGGGATTAATTCTTGCAGTGGTGTTTAGGATACAAGACAGAAAGAATCACAAAATGAAAGAAAGCAACCGCCCGACCAAGGAGTAGGTTGCTTTCTTTTAGTAACTAAAACCAAGGCGAACCGTTTACTCGGTAATGCCTTTCTAAGTAAATAATATCGCATTGGGCATCGAATGTCAATTATGAAGCATCTAACCATCAGAGCGGCCATACCGCCTATAAGTTAAAGGATGTGGATATACTGAACTTCGCAACTGCAGTAAAATAGCCTGCGGCATGGCGAAGCACGCTTTTAAGTAAAATCATAAGATAGATGAATTATAGAAGCATAAAAAGGAAATGTAATATGGATAGTTTTACAAAGCAAATGATTGATAAAGTAATGGAAGATGAACACTCAGCTGCAAAAGCGCTGGCATACTTTATGTTCAGAGAAATAGTTGAGGATATTCATGCTGAAGGAAAAATAACAGATGAGGAGATGAAAGAGCTTAATAAAGCAGCATGTAACAGAGGGGCTTTTTTATTGGAACACATTCTTCCAAACGAGGATTTGAGAACTGCATTTAGAATCGAAGCAATTAATTGTACCGGATGGGATCCTCCGGAGATAGATGAGGAGTTAGAACGAAGAAAGAAATTCTATGAAGAAATTGGGTCAGATTTATCTAAGATAAGGAAAATGGGACTAAGTTAATGAGGTGGCGCACCCCGCTTAGGGTCAGACATATATTTTGATAAACAAAAGGTAGCATAGAGTTAATGAGATGGAGATCAGAGGGAAGTGAACCATTGTGCAGTGGATAGATACTTATGTCGAAGAAGTTTTACCAAGATTGTATAAGTATGATAGGTATTTGACTGATCATAAGCCAGGTGATCAAAAAAGAGAAGGAAAACATTATGTCGGAGAAAGAAGTATTGTATTTAGATTTGCATTGTACTTTTACGAAATATGGTTTTTATTGTGGAATGGCTATACGAATAAATAGAAGAGACTGGTCTATTCAGAAATTCCAAAATGGACGCAGAGTATAGAAGTTAACAGTGTTAGGCACCAATGTGGTCAAATTAAGCCTTCAAACCCGCATAAACACTGGATTTGTAGCAATT
>JAFSYI010000066.1 GCA_017450065.1 Lachnospiraceae bacterium | reverse complement strand
GGTAAGAAGAAGCCTGTTTCGGATCTTGCCGGAAGGCGGATCCTGGTTGCCGAGGATATGGCTATCAATGCCGAGATCATGATGATGATCCTGAGTACCTGGAAGATTGAGACTGAGCTTGCTGAAAACGGGCAGGTGGCAGTGGATAAGTTTAAGGGCTCGGGTTCCGGGTATTATGATGCGATACTCATGGACGTGAGGATGCCCGTGCTTGACGGGCTGGGCGCAACGGAGGCAATAAGAGCCCTCAATCATCCGGATGCAAAAAAAATACCCATCATCGCCATGACGGCCAACGCCTTTGACGAGGATGTACAGAGGTCTCTCCAGGTAGGGATGAACGCCCATCTGAGCAAGCCCGTTGAAAAGGACAAGCTCTTTGAGGTGCTTTCCTGGCTGATAGACGATACTCCCCGGCAGGAGACGAAAGCTGAGTGATAATAGGTTTCAGGGATAAATATCAATGTTTAAAAGGAGACAAAAAAATGGCAAATGACAGAAGACCGGATGATATGGTTCGTATCACCACAAATGAGCTTGCGGATGCGTTCATTGAAGAGCAGATCGCCTCGCTCAGAGAACAGATCGGCAGCAAAAAGGTTCTGCTGGCGCTTTCCGGCGGAGTTGATTCCTCGGTAGTGGCGGCAATGCTTATAAGGGCAGTGGGACAGCAGCTTGTCTGTGTACATGTAAATCATGGCCTGCTCAGAAAAGGAGAGCCGGAACAGGTTATTGAGGTCTTCCGGAATCAGATGAAGGCGAACCTTGTATATGTTGACGCAACGGACAGGTTCCTTAATAAACTGGCGGGAGTTACTGATCCCGAACAGAAGCGAAAGATAATCGGAGGAGAGTTTATCGAGGTCTTTGCGGAGGAGGCCCGAAAGCTGGAAGGGATCGAGTTTCTTGCCCAGGGTACCATCTGGCCCGATATCCTTGAGAGCGAAAAAGGGATAAAGGCTCATCACAATGCGGGCGGATTGCCTGAGGATATGAAGTTTGAACTGGTGGAGCCCGTCAAGATCCTCTTTAAGGATGAGGTAAGGATAGTGGGTGAGCGCCTTGGCCTGCCCGCGGGTATGGTTTATCGCCAGCCTTTCCCGGGACCCGGACTGGGAGTACGCTGTCCCGGCGCCATTACAAGAGACCGTCTGGAGGCAGTGCGGGAATCCGATGCCATTCTGCGTGAGGAATTTGCAAAGAACGGTCTTGAAGGGAAGGTGTGGCAGTATTTCACCGTGGTTCCCGACTTCCGCTCTACCGGTATAAAGAACGGGGAGCGTTCCTTTGAATGGTGCGTCATTATCCGTGCCGTGAATACAAAGGATGCCATGACCGCCTCGGTGGAGGAGATCCCTTTCAGCCTTATGCAGACCCTTGTAAACAGGATCACGGGCGAGGTTAAGGGCGTTAACCGTGTCCTTTACGATTTCACTCCCAAGCCTACCGGGACGATCGAGTATGAGTGATTTTTTCTGTCCAAGGGCAAAGCAGATTATCCTCCAAGAGGTAAACTGTCTTATCCTGAAAGAATAAAATAAAACAATAGTAACAGACCTTGAAAAGGCTTTTAAATCATCTTTCCAAGGTCTGTTCTTTTGTTTATTAAACCCTTGCAGTATAAGGCGTTGACGGGTTTAAAGCCAATATTATCGGTATCTTTTATGGATATCCATAAGAAGGGATATTATATATAAGAGCTATTGGGCGGAAGATAAGCTGCTTTGCCCTTTGGAGGATAAAGCATGGTGCCTTGGGATATTTTCTCAAAAAGAACCCAGTATTTATGCGGGTTGCAAGCATATTTGTTTAAGAATTGGCAACGATTTGGCAACAAAAATGAACTGCATTGTTGTGAATAACGGATAGAGGTTAGCTTGCTAAACCGAAAGCCGGTATTCACGACAATATAGGGCAGATGCCCTACAGTGAGGAAATGCGGAGCATTTTCGAGCTGGTAGTTCGGCTCATAACACAATAATATGACTTATGAGCACTGCGTTCTTTGCGGTGCCATAAGTCAATGAGCAATTTCCGATAGGAAATCGCGAATCTGACCTTACTGATTCATATTATAACGCATCCAAAGCCAGTCATAACGAGTACCAGAAACAGCTTGAGGCGTGGTACGCCAAGTATGGTACCGGATTAAATACTTCTACGCCGAAGGAATCAACAAAGGAGCAGAAATCGTCAAATCGGTCCAAGGTAGATACTTCCACACCTAAGCGGCAGCTCAATAAGGTAAGTATGAAGGCTGCGCTTAAGGAAAAGAAGGATATCGTCAAAGCATATGATGAACAAAAGGACAGGTCATTAGAAAAGGTCAAAAACAGGAATGCCGGGCTGGAATAAGGATGGTAGATTTTGTGAAATATCTTGACAAATCGCCAGTTTATGGTAGTCTATAGTTGATGGTGAGTCCTACCGATAAGTGGAAGTTGTAAAAGCGATGGAATCGCTGATGGTGGTTCCACATCATGGCTATGTCGCAAGACATAGCCATATTTATGCTATAGGGGTATTATGGCTCAAGAACGATTAAACCTATATCTGATAGATATGAAATATGTACGGGACCTGCATCATGCTGATGACAGGGTATCTTCGGTGTCTCCACAGATCGGTAAGCAGCATAGAATCTATGTTGGAATCGTTGTTATCTGTAACAAGCGGAAGTACCTTATCCCACTTTCGCATCCTGTTGAAAAACATAAGAAAATGAAGCCCCGGGCTGATTTCGATAAGATTATTGATAAACATTAAGGTTAGTGGTAGAGTTGTTTCTATGATAGGATACTGCGAGGAGGCGGATGTATGAGACGTAGAGTACATATTATGATCGCATTGTCGATGATTCTTTTAATCAATGGGTGCGGATCAAAAGCGAATATGCCGGATAATCCTATTATATTCTTGCATAGTGTTGAGAACGGATATTCTGTCCTTGATTATTCCGGTATGGAATACGTCCCTTTTTGCGATGTGAGTCAGGATGATATTGGCGAGTGCGTTGGATATTGTGATGTTCCAGTAAAGGATGCTGAGTCTGTAAGGCATTTTATTTATACTCTTAGGGACTATTCATCGGAAGAATGGATAGTAGAAGCTGATTCTGAAAATGCTGATTCGGGACTTGTTTATAGGGAGAGATCGGTGGAATATGCTCCCGAAGGGCTAATGCTGGAATATAACATGGAAGCCGAAGGGATAGATGATATAGCAGGCGAAGAAGAGAATCCAGGGGTTACATATGTCCATGAAAATGGTGTTTAAGTTGTGGATGGAGATACGGTGTTAGAGTACAAACTGGATTTAACGGGGCGAAGTTCCAATGCAACTTACGACATTACCTACACTGTGCTAACAAATAATCCGGATATTACATTTGAAGAAGTTGAACGAAGTCAGCATAGCTCAAATTCAGATGACTGGCTCAGTGATACAATAATAATTGGAATTCAGACAATTGATAAAGATGGAAATATTATAAAAGCTTCATGGATACCTGAATATAACAGGGAATAATAGCATGATGATTAGGCATTAATAAATACGGCTGAGTGGTACTACCATTCATCATAAACGGAACGGCTCCTGTTTCAATACGGGAGTCGTTTTTAGTGAAAATGTCGCTTGACAGGTAACAACATCGTCGTTACAATAATACCAAATGGAGGTGCTGTCATGGAGAAATCAGCAACATTGAATTTAAGAGTAAACCCTACCTTAAAACAGGATGCAGAATCAGTTCTTGGAAGACTTGGCATTCCTATGTCTACTGCCGTTGATATGTTTTTGAATCAAATAGTTTTGGTTGGAGG
>JAFSYI010000065.1 GCA_017450065.1 Lachnospiraceae bacterium | reverse complement strand
TTGCAGGGTGCGGAGCTGCTTCCGGTGGCAGCGCTTCGGACAAAGCTGAAAACGTCAAGGACGAAGAAGACGGCGGTAAGGACGAGGATAAGCCCGAAAAGAAGAAGAAAAAGAAGAGTAAAAAAAAGAATAATGATGACTGGGAATCCGTGTCAGAGGATAATGCAGCATTCGTCGAGGATATATACGCGCCTGTACTTGAAGAGGTGAGAGATGTTGTGGAGAACGGTTATGATCATGACAGAAACTATGACTATGTCGGAGACGGGCTCATGGAAAGGTCAATGTATCCGGACGGAGATGACCTGGGTGAAGTGATCGGATATTATCTTCATGATATGAACGGTGACGGAGTGGATGAACTGCTGATCGGAGAGAACAGGGAATTCGAATACGGAAGTGTTAATGATGTGGCATATGTTTATAACGCATTTACCGTTAAGAATGGTAAGCCTGTAAGCTTTGCCGAGGGCTGGGCAAGAAACAGACAGCATTACAAAGGAGATGGACAGTTTTTCAACACAGGCTCCGGCGGTGCATCAAATACGATATTCGGCGAATGGCATCTTGAACCGGGCGGAACCGAGCCCACGTGGGATGATTATTATTTTTCCTGCGAAGTAAACGGAAAGATGGCTTTTTATCACAACACCTCGGGTTCAGACGAACCGGGCGAGTCCGAAAAACTGAATATCACTGAGGATGAATTTTTTGATCAGCTTGATATTATGTCGCTTAAGATAGATGCGATAGCGTGGACTCCTGTCGGGCAAAAGGAAAGCGGTGGAAAATATATCGTAAACACTATGACTGATGATGAACTTTTGAGCTATGAGAATAAACTAGACAGCATCGGGTATTACGGTTTTATGCTAAGCACTTACGATGATCCCACCAAGATAGACTGGAATGAAGTATTCTACGTGGGAGCCGGACTTGACAGTACAAACGGCAGCCCTTCGGCAAAGGTCGCCAAGGCATATCTGAAAGCAACTGGAGAAGATGAGATATACACAGATCTTACCTGCGTTTCGGGAAAGGATATCGAGGAATATGTCAAGGAGACAACAGGACGTGAGTATTCCGAAATGAAATACCCCCTTGACTGGGTATATCTTAAGGAGCTTGATCTGTATGTCAATGAGCATGGCGATACCAACCAGTCATCAATATCGGTTAAGGCAGGTATGAAAGACAGAGATGAAATCACCCTGGTTTACGAAGGCTATGACAATATTGAGTATTGCGTAACATTTAAGGATAAGGGAGGCAGATATCAGTTCATATCGAATCTTCCCAAGTGGTTTGTCGAGGATCCCACAAACGGCGGTGATGTAGACCAGTCAGCAATCACAGACGGTATGATCATTCCTGACAGTGACAGCAGGAAGCTTACAGAAGATGATCTGGAGGGTCTTAGCGCCGAGAAACTGAGGATCGCCCGTAACGAGATATATGCCCGTTATGGAAGACGGTTTAAAGATAAAGAGCTTCAGGCTCACTTTGACAGCATGGAATGGTACTTCCCATCAGATGAGTCGCAGGAGGTTATCGACGGCAAGCTTAATGAATACGAGAAGTATAATGCGGATTTCATCGGCAAGTATGAGAAAAACTCAAAATAGCTTTTTGAATTTCTGAAGGGAAGGATCATAAATGCGAAAATCATTACTTACAATCGTCATTTGTTTAATCAGTGCAATGCTTTTTGCAGGCTGCGGCGGAAGCGAAGCTCCAGCACCTACAGATGTCGCGCAGGAAGCTGTGCAGGAAACAGCACAGGATCAGGTAACTCCGACTGAAACACCTGCACCGGAGGAGAAGAAAGAGGCAGAACCCGAGCCGGAAACGCCTGCACCTGAAGAACCCGCTCAGGATAAGAAAGAAGAAAAAGATTATGCTTTATATATGTACAGGTTTGACTCTTTCGATGATCTGCTGTATGCGTATAAAGAAACGCAGGATCGGCATTACACACAAGATCAGATCGAGCATATTTTCGGATTCAGGGAGCCTCTTC
>JAFSYI010000064.1 GCA_017450065.1 Lachnospiraceae bacterium | reverse complement strand
TTGAGTGCGATGAAGAAGGAAACCTTGTTCAGAGCCTTGCGCATTACATGTATACAGAAAGGACGCTGCAGCCTCATATCGCAGGGCTGTCTCCGACAAAGGACGGAATTTCTTATATCTACAAGACCGCAGAAGAAATCCGCCTGATAACTCCGGGAACGGGAGAGCGCAGTTTTTCATTTGAAAACGCCGGTACTATGTTGCACCGCGCTGTATATGATGATGAAACGGATGTGGTTTACCTGTGTACTTATGACGGACGTATCTTAAGATATGGGGGCAGCGAAGAAGAGGTGCTTTATTCTTCGAAGGATCGGAAGGAACAGACAATTCCCTGGGATATCAGTTTTTTTGGCGGTAAACTCTACGTATCGGACATTGGCCAAAGGTGTATACTCTCCATAGATACGAATACCGGTACGATTTCCGATATCACGGAGGATCTGGACTTTTATGATCGTGAGATCGTCTATAACATCAGCGCGGTAAATTCTCTTACAACATCCTCTGATTACACCGTCCGTCATTATCTGGGAGATTCACGGTTTAAATATTTTGATTCCTGTAAAAAAGGGTTAAACCATTTAGTCCCTGCTATTTTATCGAAAATAGCTTTAACGGTAGTAGTTCTGCTTCTTTTGAATTACCTGCTTTTGGCTGCGATGTTCATCATAAAGAATGGCAATGCCTATATGAAGATGATTGTGGGAGCTATTTCCGGAGCGATGCTGCTGTCCGTCTTAATTCTTGCCGTGGTGATCCCCGAATTTCGGACAAGGATGACAGATGCTTTCTTTTCAAGGGCAGAGCTTGCATCGGCGACGGTTCGCAACCAGCTGCCAAAGGAAGAATTCCAAAGCCTCGACAGGGCGGAGGATTTCATGGGGCCGGAATATCTGTCTGTACGTAAAGTCGTCACAAGTGTATTTTTTAATGAGTCGGACTCTATGAAAGATCTCTACTGTTCGATGTACAAATACCTTGACGGGGAAATTGTTTTAAGCTACGGCCTTGAGGATAATACCGGAGCGATTTATCCCTATGACTGGGAGTATGAGGGATCAAATGAAGAGATGGTATTGACAACAGGGGAGGGTATCACCTACCAGAGCAGCACGGCTGAGGGTGAGTATCTTTTCACTTATGATCCTATATTCGATGAAAACGGCGTAGCCATAGGTATCATCGAGGTGGGTACTGATGTTGCAAGTTTTAACCGGGAGCTTAAGCATTTAGTCTGGGATGCGCTCATCAACACCTTTGCTGTCACGGTTGTTGTCATGCTTATGGTAGTGGAAGGAATCTATTTCGTAAAAGGCACTACCGAGTACGATAAAAAGGAAAAAACATTTGGCGCAGGCAATGTGAAGGAAATTCCTCCGGAGGTTCTGAGAATGGTTTCCTTTCTGGTATTTTTCCTCACCAACCTGCCAACGGCTTTTTTGCCCCTGTATGCCATGAACGTGGCTGAAAATGATTCGGGGCTGTCATTTGCTCCCGAGATCATGGCTGCGCTTCCGCTTTCCGCGGAAGTTATTACCGGAGCTGTTTTCTCGGTGGTCGGAGTTACGATAGTAAAGAAGATGGGCGAAAAGCGCTCAATGCTGATATTTTCTCTGATGTTTATCGCAGGCTTTGCCCTTAAGATCATTCCGAATATCTGGATGCTGATCCTTGGGAATGCGGTTCAGGGCGTAGGCTGGGGTGTTATCCTTCTGGTGGTCAATATGAGGATCACCGACCTTCCTGATGAACAGAAGGATCTTGGGTTTTCGCAGTACAATATAGCTGAACTTAACGGCATCAACTGCGGAGTAGTGTTCGGAGGTTTCCTTGTAAACTGGATGAACTACCGGATGGTATTTGTGGTTTCCACAATTCTTTCCGTCTCGATGTTTTTTATTACATCAAAGTATCTAAGCCATCCCGGAAAAGGAGAGGAAGAAGGAGAAACATCGGGAGGTTTTCGGGAGACTATCCGGTTCTGTCTTAACATTCGTGTAATTGCGGTCCTGCTCCTCATCGTAACACCTACTACCATATGCTTCTATTTCCTGAACTATCTGTATCCTATAGTAGGAAGTGGGTATGGATTATCCGAGACTTATATCGGTTATTCATATCTGGTAAACGGAATTTTTGTTATGGCATTCGGCGGGGTGTTGACCAACTTCTTCTCGAAGGAAAAAAGAAAAACTGTCGGAGTGGTAACAGCCTCCCTGATTTATGCGGTCGCCTTTGTAATTGTAGTGTACCTGCAGAATATCCCGGCACTGTTTATAGCGCTGGCTCTTCTTGGTATATCCGACAGCTTTGGACTTCCGCTTCAGTCCGGATATTATACGGACCTTAAAGCAGTGGAAAAATACGGAGTCGGTCCTGCACTGGGAGTCTATAATCTGGTTGTCAATGTTGCGCAGGCCATAGGACCTTTTGTATTCTCCTATGTAATTCTTGTAGGAGTCGGTCCGGGCTTAAGCGTTGTGGCTGCTTCACTTGTTATCTCAGGTCTGGTATTTCTGGTTGCAGGATCGTTAATGGATGGAATTAATAATAAGAAAGAAAAAAGGGAGATGAAGGTATGAAAAAGATGAGTCTCGGAATTAAGCTTAGCGGTATGGTTTTGTGTTCTATGCTCATCCTTGCTGCCGCGTTGTTTTTTACCAGCACGTTAGAGCATGGAACAAAGGTGGATGAGTATTATAAAGAGATCGCCTCAAAACTTTCACTTACAGTCGCGGATTCCGTCGACGGTGATCTCGTTGCGAGGTTGCGGCTTCTTGTAGAAGAAGATGAGTTCAAAGAGCTGCGAAAGGAAGCGGAGGAGACCGGTAATTGGGAGCCTGTTTGGGATTATATTGAGAAAAAGGGTGTCCGGGAACAGTTTGAAGCGCTTTATAATTCATTGGAACAGATTCGCAAGGATATGGATGTTAAGTATATCTATATTCACTCAATTGAGGGATCTGTCAGTGTTTATCTGGTTTCTGCCCCTGAGGGAATAGAATATCTCGGACTTGTGGGACCAAACGCAGAGGAGTTTTCCATGTATACCACCAATGTACATATTGATCCTGATGTATCCAATATGGGTGGTGAGTGGGTGTGCTCTGCCTACGAACCCATATATGATTCCGCAGGAAATGCTGTCAGCACTGTGGGTGTTGATATAGATATGAATCAGGTAATGGCTGACAGAAATCATTTCCGTTACCGCATGATCAATTTCAGTTTTGTCATTACCGTACTTACCGTAATCATAGGGATCATGCTTGTAAGGAAATATGCTGTAAAACCCATCGAGCAGCTGACGGAAGGCGCCAAGGCCTTTTCTGATGAAGAAGAAGGTTATTCCAAAGAAAGTGTCATTTCAATGGATATCCATAGCGGGGATGAGATCGAGACTCTGTATAATGAGACCCGGATCATGCAGCTGAAGATCCTTGATTATGTTGCAAACATTACCAAGATCACTGCCGAGAAGGAGCGTATAAGCGCGGAGCTTAATGTTGCCACGCAGATCCAGGCAGATATGCTTCCGAGAATATTCCCGCCATTTCCCGAAAGGAATGAATTTGATCTGTACGACTCCATGAATCCGGCCAAAGAGGTTGGGGGAGATGTCTATGATTTCTTTATGATAGATGATGATCACCTTGGCCTTGTTATGGCCGATGTTTCCGGCAAGGGTGTTCCGGCGGCATTGTTCATGGTGATCGCCAAGACTCTTATCAAGAACAGGGCTCTGTCCGGAAATTATTCGGGTCCCGGGGAAGTGCTTGCGGATGCCAACAACCAATTGTGTGAAGGCAATGAAGCAGAGCTCTTTGTAACGGTCTGGTTCGGTATACTGACAATTTCCACCGGCCATGTTATATTCGCAAGCGGTGGTCATGAGTATCCCGCATTTTATCGCCTTGAAGAGGGCTTCAGGATAGAGAAGGATAAGCACGGAATGCCCCTTGCGACCATGGAGGGACTTAAGTTCAGGGAGACCGAGACCGATCTTAAACCGGGAGAGCGTCTGTTCCTGTATACGGATGGTGTTACTGAGGCAACCAATGGTGAACAGGAGCTGTTTGGGGAAAAGCGTATGATAGAATCTCTTCAGAGACACTCGAAAGACAGCATCGAGGATATGCTTTTAAATGTCAGGAAGGATATTGATGCCTTTGTGGGAGACGCGCCTCAGTTCGATGATCTGACGATGCTCGGGATCGTGTATAAAGGAGTCTGAAATCTGTGAGGAAGAAGATATTTCGTGTAATAATAATGACACTGGGTGCCGTGCTTCTTGTGATAGGACTGATACTGCTCATCCAGATGAGCATGATGCGGAGCAGTATCATAGAAGTGAGCAAGAAGGCCGGCAGCCGGGTAGAAGAAATGTCCAAGGAGGCCATGAGCATTCAGGCCAAGGAGCTTCTTAGCGAATCATCTGTTGGAAGAGCCGGGATCGCTGACAGGGAATTCTCCGAATTTTTAAAAGCGATAGATATAATTGCCGACAGTGCCGAGGATATTTATCTTTTTAAGGATAGATACGGGATAAATGAATTCAGGCAGTATGATGAGGCTGACATGGGAGAGATTGTTGTCTATACGGCATATGGGAAGGATGTTGACCCGGAAGATGAGAGTATAAAAAATGAAGTGGACCTGATAAGCAATATGCAGGGGATCATGATGGCCGTAAACGAGTCAACCGATTCAATGGTTTCGGATTATTTTGCCACTGAATCCGGAATATTCCTGTGTGCGGAGGCTGTATCCGAATACAATGTTTCAAAAAACGGGGAGCCTTTGTTTTTTGAGGCCAGGGAACGTCCCTGGTATATTGAGGCGGTCAGGGAAGGTAAGCCGGTCTTTACTTCGATAATCAGCGATGCCGATACCGGTAAACAGGCATTGACATGTGGGATCCCGGTCTATACGGACGGTGTGCTCAGGGGAGTTGCGGGTGCCGGCCTTTATCTTGATAGCATACATGATGAGGTATATAACTTTCATGTGGGAGAGAAGGGCTACGCCTGTATCATAAATAATTACGGGCAGATACTTTTTTCGGGAAGCAGCAAGGGAGAATTATCCGTTTCCGAAGATATGCAGACAGACTTAAGGGAGAGTCCCAATGCCGAGCTTAAAGCTCTGGCTCTGGATGCCGTTTCGGGTAAAGCGGGTGTGAGTGTTATCGATCTTGATGGACAGGAGTATTATGTGGCCTATGCCCCCATGGAAACGGTCGGATGGTCCTATCTGACCGTTCTTCCTGAACGGGAAGTATCAGAGCCTTCAAGAAATCTTGTATCCGAATTATTCAGATCCAATATGGAACAGCGCGATTTCGTAAGGAGTTCTATTTTCAGATCGGTTGTATATATGGTGGCCCTTCTTCTGGTGGTCGCTTTGTCTGTGGCTTTTATATCCAAAAAATTCGCCGAAAGACTTGCGGCTCCCATTGTCATGCTTACGAAGGATGTAAGCGCTCTTGAGGGTGATACCCTCGATTTTTCCTGGGATATAGATACGGGGGATGAGGTGCAGACCCTGGCCAAGTCATTTGAATCCATGACAGGCCGGATGAAACAGTATATCAGGGATATAACCGCCATCACAGCCGAGAAAGAGAGGATAGGAGCCGAGCTTTCAGTAGCCACACATATCCAGGCGTCTATGCTCCCATCGGTTTTTCCGCCATTTCCGGACAGAAAGGAATTCGAACTGTATGCCAAGATGGATCCGGCCAAAGAGGTGGGCGGCGATTTTTATGATTTTTTCATGGTTGATGATGACCATATAGCACTGGTTATTGCCGATGTTTCCGGCAAGGGAGTTCCGGCAGCCCTCTTTATGGTGATAGCCAAAACTCTCATAAAGAATTACTCAAAGTCGGGAACGAGTGTGGAAGACATTTTTATAAAGACAAGTGACCAGTTGTGCGAAGGAAACGGAGAGGGCTTGTTTGTCACCGCATGGATAGGGATCATCGATCTTAATACAGGGGTTATGACCTATTGCGATGCGGGACATGAATATCCATACGTGATCCATGCTGACGGAAGTATAGAGATACTGAAACCACAGAAGAAGAAATTACCGCTTGCCGCGATGGCGGGAATACAGTATATTTCGAATGAGATAACCCTTAAGAAGGGGGACTGCCTGCTTCTGTATACTGACGGAGTACTTGAGGCCACCGATGCGGATAACAGGCTTTACGGTCCTGAGCGCCTTGAGGCGGTTCTGTCCGATAAGTGGACGGATGACACAAAGACCCTGCTTAAGGATATACGGGCGGACGTGGATGATTTTGTTGCCGGTGCCCCCCAGTTTGACGATCTTACGATGCTTGCCTTCAGACTGCATAAATTAACGGGCGAGGCCGGATCTTAAAGTTGTATAGAAGGGAAGTATGATATGGCACTTGACGGAATAGTGATAGCCGCTCTTTTGAGCGAGTTAAGAGAGAAGATACTCGGAAGCAGGATATATAAGATAGCGCAGCCTGAAAACGATGAGATAATGCTTACGCTGAAGGCAGCAAAGGGCCAGTATCGTCTGCTCATTTCAGCAGATGCATCACTGCCTTTTTTATATCTTACGGACGTTAACAAGCAATCGCCCATGGCGGCACCGGGCTTTTGCATGCTGCTTAGAAAACATATACAGAACGGCAGGATAAGCGCGATAAGGCAGCCGTCTTTGGAACGTATCCTTATGTTCGATATAGACCATTTGAACGAGATGGGTGATATGTGTAAAAAGACCCTTGTTGTCGAGATCATGGGAAAGCATTCGAACATCATTTTTCTGGATGATAAGGATATGGTAATTGACAGTATAAAACACATATCCTCGGCGGTAAGTTCGGTGCGGGAAGTCCTTCCAGGGCGTTCCTATTTTATACCCAATACACTGGACAAGAAAGATCCCCTGAATATATCTTTGGATAGCTTTGGAGAGACTATAGCCAAAAAACCCATGCAGCTTGCAAAGGCTATATATACGTCCTTTACCGGTTTTTCACCCCAGTCGGCCCAGGAACTGATATACAGGAGCGGGCTTGATCCCGACAAAAGCGCTAATGCATTAAGTGCTGAAGAGATGCGGCACCTTTACAACAACTTTATCTGGCTCATGGATGGTGTGAAGGCAGGTGACTTTGCTCCGAACATGATCCTTAAGGACTCATTGCCTGTCGATTTTTCGGCCATTGAACTTAAAGGATACGGAGACCTTACACCTGAAAAGAATGACTCCATGTCGTATATACTTGAGAATTTCTATGCGAGAAGGAATGTATATACAAAGATACGACAGAAATCGGCAGACCTTCGCAGGATCGTCGCTACGGCTCTTGAAAGGAATGTAAAAAAGTATGACCTTCAGCTTAAACAGCTTAAGGATACGGAGAAGAAAGAAAAATACAGGATCTACGGCGAGCTGCTTAATACCTACGGATACGGAGCAAAACCCGGAGCCCGGTCCCTTGAAGCGGATAATTACTATACCGGGGAGAAGATCACTATACCTCTTGATCCCGATCTTACCGCATCGGAAAATGCAAAAAAGTATTTTGACAGATACGGAAAGCTTAAAAGAACCGAGGAGGCGCTTAGTGTGCAGACCAGGGAAACAAAGGAGGAGATAGATCATCTTGAATCCATACAGGCGTCGCTTGATATAGCTCTTTTGGAAAATGACCTCACCGAGATACGGCTGGAACTTGTCGAAGCCGGATATATACATAAAAAGGGTAAGGATAAAAAGAAGGAATATAAAAGCAAACCCTTTCATTATATAAACTCTGACGGTTTCCATATCTATGTCGGGAAAACAACTTCCAAAACGATTATCTGACATTTAAACTGGCATCAGGATCGGACTGGTGGTTTCATGCAAAAAAGATACCGGGATCACACGTTCTGGTAAAGTCGGACGGACGGGAACTTACCGATAAAACATTTGAGGAGGCAGGGGCTCTTGCGGCTTATTATTCCAAAGGCCGGGAACAGGACAAGGTTGAAATAGACTATGTTCAGAAAAAGGAGGTTAAAAAACCTGCGGGGGCCAAGCCCGGTTTTGTTGTCTACTACACCAATTATTCTCTTGTGGCTTCACCCTCGATTGACGGGCTTACCCTGTGTTCTTTTTCTTGACGCGAATTGTGGCTTGGAATATAATGTAATCTGTATGCGAATGTGATGGAATGCCATCCCAATTTAGGAGAATCGAAATGATAAAGAGTATGACGGGATTCGGACGGGCCGAATTTTGTGATGAGAAGCGAAAGATCACAGTTGAGGTAAAGTCCGTAAACCACCGTTATCTTGATGTGAACATCAAGATGCCCAAGAAGATCGGATTCTTTGAAACCTCTATCCGCGGTATCCTTAAAGAATACATGCAGAGAGGCAAGGTAGACCTTTATATAACCTATGAGGATTATACCGAAGACAATGTCAGCCTGAAATACAACAGGGAGATGGCAAGGTCATACTTAAGCTATCTGAATGAAATGAGCGATGACTTCAGTCTTGAGAATGATGTAAGGGTTTCCGCTCTGTCAAGGTATCCGGAAGTCTTTACCCTTGAGGAACAGGAGGTTGACGAGGAGGAACTGTGGAAAGAACTCGAAGGAGTGGTCCGCAGGGCCTGTGAAGCATTTGTCAAGTCAAGGCTTACCGAGGGCGACAATCTTAAGAAGGACCTTCTTGATAAGCTTGAAGGTATGCTTAAGTATGTGGACGATATTGAGAAACGGGCCCCCGCCATTATTGAAGAATACAGGAAGAAAATGTATGACCGTGTTCACGACATGCTTAATGATGCATCCATAGATGAGAGCCGTATCCTTACTGAGGTGACTCTGTATGCCGACAGGGTGTGTGTGGATGAGGAGATAGTAAGGCTTAAGAGTCATATAAAGGGTACGGAAGATACTCTTTTATCAGGCGGAAGCGTGGGCCGCAAGCTTGATTTTATAGCTCAGGAAATGAACCGTGAGGCCAATACGATCCTTTCTAAGTCGACAGATCTGTCAACATCCAATGTAGCCATAGATCTTAAGACTGATATTGAGAAGGTGCGCGAGCAGATCCAGAACATAGAGTAATATTTTTATAATATTCCGAGTGTATTAACAAAACAGGTAAAATATATGAGAAAAGGTATACTGTTGATCATTTCCGGGTTTGCCGGATCAGGCAAAGGAACCATAGTTAAAGAACTGATCAGAAGATATGACAATTATGCCCTGTCTGTATCCGCAACAACCAGGGCCCCGAGACCGGGCGAGGTTGACGGAAGGGAGTATTTCTTCAAGACCAGGGATGAATTCGAGAAGATGATCGCCGCGGATGAATTCCTTGAGCATGCGGAGTATGTGGGGAATTACTACGGAACTCCCAGGCAATATGTGGATGATATGCTGAACAAGGGGAAGGACGTGATCCTTGAGATCGAGATGCAGGGAGCCTTCCTGGTAAAAGAGAAGTGCCCCGAGGCGGCCCTGATGTTTGTTATGCCCCCGAGTGCCGGTGAGGTTTATAACCGCCTTAAGAAACGGGGGACCGAGAGCGAAGAAGTCATAATGAAACGGATGAGACGGGGAGCCGAAGAATCAAGGGAGATCGGAAAATATGATTTTCTTATAATAAACGACGACCTTGGGGAATGCATCGGGGAAGTGCATAATACGGTCAGATGCGCCAAACATGCCGCATTCAGGAACTCAGATACGATAGATACGATAATAAAAGAGTTTGATGAATTTTTAAATAATAAGGAGGAAGGATAAATGTTACATCCGTCATACAGCGACCTTATGAAGGTGGTAAACAGTGAAGTGGAGGAAGGCGAGCAGCCTGTTGTCAACAGCCGCTATTCGATAGTAATGGCTACGAGCAAGCGGGCAAGACAGCTTATTGACGGTGCACCGACTCCTGTCCGGGATGCAGAGGATAAGAAACCTCTCTCCGTGGCCATATAAGAACTTAATACGGGAGTTGTCAAGGTAATAGGAGAGTAACCCCTGATATGAAGGTATTGTTTGTCTCGCTAGGGTGCGATAAGAATCTTGTTGATTCCGAGAACATGCTCGGAACGCTCAGAGAGAGAGGGTACGATTTTACGGATGACGAAGAAGAAGCTGACGTTTTCATCGTTAATTCCTGTTGCTTCATCGGTGATGCCAAGGAGGAGAGCATCAATACCATAATCCGGTTGGGAGAATTAAGGACCGATCCCTTGAAAAAGTGCAGGGCCCTGATCGTAACAGGGTGTCTGGCGCAGAGATATGCTGATGAAATAAGGGAAGAAATGCCTGAAGTGGATGCCTGTATAGGGACAACGGCCTATGACAGGATAGCATCTGCACTTGACAGGGTTTTTAAGGGTGAATACGTTAAGGACCTTGATGATATAGACCGTCCGATAGAACCCGGTGTGAACCGTGTACTGACTACCGGAGGGTATTATTCATATCTTAAGATTGCGGAAGGCTGCAACAAATTATGCACGTATTGTATCATTCCGAAACTGCGGGGACATTACAGGTCAGTCCCCATGGAACTTCTTGTAAATGAAGCAAAGAGGCTTGCAGGGAAAGGAGTGAAGGAACTCATTCTGGTAGCTCAGGAGACGACACTGTACGGTCTTGACATATACGGCAGGAAGAGCCTGCCGCAGCTTCTTAAGAAGCTGTGCAGGATAGACGGGATCAGCTGGATACGTCTTTTATACTGTTATCCCGAGGAGATAACGGATGAGCTCA
Source organism: Lachnospiraceae bacterium (assembly GCA_017450065.1). Classification (GTDB taxonomy): domain Bacteria; phylum Bacillota; class Clostridia; order Lachnospirales; family Lachnospiraceae; genus UBA2868. Next base: position 35,165 of record JAFSYI010000064.1, on the reverse strand, counting down.
TAAGTGTAATAAAGAAAGAGCCCAAGATATGCCATTATATAGATATGCCGATTCAGCACGCTTCGGATAAGGTTTTAAGAAGGATGGGACGGCGTACGAGCCGTGATGATATTAAGAAACGTATAGGAAGGCTTAGGGAAATGATCCCGGATATTGCTATCCGGACTACCCTTATCAGCGGGTTTCCCGGTGAAGATGAGAAAGACCATGAAATGCTGTTGGATTTTGTGAGGGAAGAGCGCTTTGACAGGCTTGGCATTTTTACCTATTCGGCCGAAGAAGGAACAAAAGCAGCCGAAATGGATGACCAGATAGATGATGAAATAAAGGAAAAACGGCGGGATGAGGTCATGGAGCTCCAACAGGAGATAGCTTTTAACAGGGCTCTTTCAATGACCGGAAGAGAGCTGTCCGTGATAGTTGAAGGAAGGCTTGTGGAAGAAGACGTTTATGCGGCAAGGACCTACATGGATGGGCCCGGAGTTGACGGAATGCTGTTTTTTGACTCAGACCGTGAGCTCATGAGCGGTGATATCGTAAAGGTCCGGGTTACCGGCGCCAACGAATATGATCTGATTGGAGAATTGTGTGATGAATCTGCCTAATAAGCTGACAGTTTTAAGGGTTTTGATGGTCCCGTTCTTTGTGTTCTTTATGCTAAACGATATCCCGGAAGGATATGGTAAGTGGATAGCCCTTACCCTGTTCATTACAGCCAGCCTTACCGATCTGCTCGACGGTAAGATAGCAAGAAAATACAATCTCGTTACCAATTTCGGTAAGTTTATGGATCCGCTGGCCGATAAGCTGCTTGTTTGCTCGGCCCTGGTCTGCCTTACCGGAAAGGGCATGCTTGCATCATGGATAGTGATAGTCATAATCAGCCGTGAATTCATAATAAGCGGGTTCAGGCTTGTTGCATCGGACAACGGTGTCGTAATTGCCGCAAGCTACTGGGGCAAGTTCAAAACCGTATTTCAGATGATCATGATAGGCATGCTGATAGGTGACCTGCAGTTTGACCTGTATGCGATACTGACACAGGTTGTTGTATGGGTAGCGCTTATACTGACAGTGGTATCGCTTGTTGACTATCTTTACAAAAACAGGGAAGTTCTTAAAAACGACGAACATTAAGTTATCATTCAGTGGAGGAATTAAGATGGCCAAGGATAAGCCGGATACAGTGGAGATACAGAAAGAAGAATCATTTGTGAAATATTTCAGGATATGCGGAATGAGGGAGAAGGATGTCAGGAATTCCATAAAGGACCTTCTTGGCAGTAAAAATCCTCGTATTGAACTCAGCTCCACCCCCGGTGAGGTTCTTATTACCCTCACGGCCGTTGATGAGGGTGATGATTCCGGCAGGAAGCTTGGCAAACGTCTTGTAAAGGAGATCAAGAGCCGTTTCGGACTTAGTATATATGCAACTGATAAGGATACAACACTGGCTCAGTCAGTGGTGGACCTTCTTAAGACGAACAACCTGTATCTTTCCACCTGTGAATCCTGTACAGGCGGCATGGTTGCTTCTTCGATAATAGATATTCCGGGAGCCTCCGATATTTTTAAGGAGGGCTTCGTCACCTATTCAAACAAGGCAAAAAGAACAAGGCTTAATGTCAAGAAGTCAACTCTTGTAAAGTACGGTGCCGTAAGTGAACAGACTGCCAAGGAAATGGCCAAGGGCTGTGCCCAGACAAGCAAGGCTGACGTTACCGTATCCACAACCGGAATAGCAGGCCCCGACGGAGGAAGTGAAGATAAGCCGGTGGGTCTTGTATATGTCGGCTGCAGCGTGTGCGGCAAGACAAGGGTTGAGAAATATAATTTCGAAGGTGACAGGACAAGGATAAGATGTGCGGCAACCTCAGCTGCTCTGGCGCTTCTTCGGATGTGCGTGCTTGAATATTACAGTGAGAAGAATTTCTCCTGAAGACGAACGGATTTTCGTCTTCGGGTCCCATATATTTCCCATATGTTCATATTGATTATTGTATAATTTATGACGTTAAGATCGGTCGGAGCAACGACTGATTTCAAAAAATATCAAAATCACCAAAATAACTGAAAACCGCTTGACATTTTCGAACGAATGTTTTATATTACCCATTAGGACGAACGAATGTTCAAAAAACATGTTCGATTAACGGCGGGAGTGTAAAGGAGACGAAATGGAAAGAGAAGAGAAATTAAAGGCATTGGAAGTTGCATTACAGAAAATAGAGAAGGAGTATGGCAAGGGATCAGTAATGAAGCTCGGCGATACATCCAATCACATGAATGTCGAGACGATCCCTACGGGTTCCCTGAGCCTTGACACTGCGCTGGGCCTTGGCGGTATTCCCAAGGGCAGGATCGTGGAGATCTATGGTCCCGAGTCATCCGGTAAGACAACAGTAACACTTCATATGATAGCCCAGGTACAGAAGAGGGGAGGTATTGCAGGCTTTATTGATGCGGAGCATGCCCTTGATCCGGTATATGCGAAGAATATAGGAGTTGATATAGATAATCTGTATATTTCCCAGCCGGATAACGGTGAGCAGGCCCTTGAGATAACCGAAACCATGGTCCGTTCCGGAGCGGTAGATATAATCGTAGTGGATTCGGTTGCAGCCCTTGTACCCAAGGCTGAGATTGACGGCGATATGGGTGATTCGCATGTGGGACTTCAGGCCCGCCTTATGTCACAGGCCCTTCGTAAGCTGACAGCTGTTATCTCGAAGTCTAATTGTACGGTCATTTTCATCAACCAGCTTCGTGAGAAGGTTGGAGTCATGTTCGGAAATCCCGAAACAACAACAGGCGGACGTGCGCTTAAGTTTTATTCTTCTGTCCGTCTTGATGTAAGAAGGATTGAGTCACTTAAACAGGGCGGAGAGGTTATAGGCAACAGGACCCGTGTAAAGGTTGTGAAGAATAAGATCGCACCTCCCTTCAAGGAGGCCGAATTTGACATTATGTTCGGTAAGGGAATATCCATGGTGGGCGATATTGTTGACCTTGCCGCCAATATTGATGTTATAAACAAGTCCGGCGCATGGTATGCGTATAACGGACAGAAGATCGGCCAGGGCAGGGAGAACACCAAGCAGTATCTTGAACAGAATCCCGAGCTCCTTGACGAGATCGAACAGAAGGTGCGTGAACACTACGGACTGACCGGTTCGGATGAAGGTGATACGACACCTTCGGAGGAATAAGAAGCGTGGACGACAGGAACAGCAGGGAGGCAAGGCTTAAGGCGATGCGTCTTTTGACGGCGAGGGACTATACCGAGCGCGGGCTCAGGGACAAGCTTGCACATGCGGGATTTGAGCAGGAGGCAGTTGATCAAGCACTTGAGTATGTTAAGTCTTTCGGATATGTGGATGACCTTCGTTATGCCGTTAATTATGCGAGGTGCTCGGTCGGAGTGAGGAGCAGGAGAGAGACGGAACGCAAGCTTCTTGAGAAAGGAGTTTCTTCCGACTTTATAGCCCTGGCCCTTATGGAAGAATATGCCGACGATGATGCCGAGGATGAACTGATCAGACATCTTATCCATAAGAAATGCCGTGATCTATCCTCATTGGATCATACTGCCCGACAGAAAATGCTTGCTTATATGTTCAACAAGGGCTTTAAAACAGACAGGGTAAACCGGATCCTTGATGAAGAATTACTTGACATAACATCCTAAAAAGTATAATATTTATTTGTTGTAGTTTTTTAAAGTAGAATCGTTGTATTCTATATAAATCGTACAATGAAAACTTTATAAGGAGGTGCCCTGTGCAATATGTAATCATTATTGCTATTGCATTAGTTCTTCTGGCGGCCGGCTGTTTCGTTTCCTACAGAATGGGTTACGAAAATAAGAGGAAGACCGATGAGGAGAAGATTGGCAACGCTGAGCAGAAGGCCAGAGAGATTATCGATGAGGCTCTTAAAACTGCTGAGGCGAAGAAACGCGAAGGGCTGCTCGAGGTTAAGGAAGAATCCATCCGTGCCAAGAATGACAGTGAGAAGGAAACCAAGGAAAGACGGGCAGAATTACAACGTTTGGAGCGTCGTGTGCAGCAGAAGGAAGAGAATCTCGACAAGAAGACCGATGCAATTGAGAAGCGTGAAGCCAGCTTCGCGAAGAAGGAAGAAGAACTGGCAAAGCAAAAAGAGCAGGTAAGTAAGCTTAATGAACAACGTGTACAGGAACTGGAGAGAATATCCGGATTAACCTCTGAACAAGCAAAAGAATATCTGTTAAAAACTGTTGAAGATGATGTAAAACACGAAACTGCCGTCATGGTCAAGGAACTTGAAAACCGGGCCAGGGAAGAGGCAGACAAGAAGGCTAAGGAATATGTGGTCGGCGCAATACAGAGATGCGCTGCAGACCATGTTGCGGAGACAACAATATCCGTTGTTCCCCTGCCTAATGATGAAATGAAGGGAAGGATCATCGGTCGTGAGGGAAGAAATATAAGAACCCTTGAGACGATGACAGGTGTTGACCTTATCATAGACGATACACCTGAAGCCGTTGTTTTGTCCGGCTTCGATCCGATAAGGCGTGAAGTTGCCCGCATCGCACTTGAGAAGCTCATTGTTGACGGACGTATACATCCCGCAAGAATCGAGGAGATGGTTGAGAAGGCTCAGAAGGAGGTCGAGACCATGATCCGCGAGGAAGGTGAGTCGGCTACACTTGAAGTCGGCGTTCACGGGATACATCCCGAGCTTATAAAGCTGCTCGGAAGGCTCCGCTTCAGAACATCTTATGGTCAGAATGTACTTAAGCATTCAATTGAAGTATCCCTTCTCTGCGGCCTGTTGGCTTCGGAGATCGGCATAGATGTACGCCTTGCCAAGAGGGCAGGTCTGCTCCATGATATAGGTAAGGCAGTCGATCATGAGATGGAAGGTTCACACATCCAGCTGGGTGTTGACCTGTGCAGGAAGTATAAGGAGTCGGCAACGGTCATCAATGCGGTAGAGGCTCATCACGGCGATGTTGAACCGCAGTCACTTGTTGCAGTACTGGTTCAGGCAGCCGATACTATTTCGGCAGCCCGTCCGGGAGCAAGAAGGGAAACATTAGAGACATACACTAACAGATTAAAACAACTTGAAGATATTACGAATTCCTTTAAGGGAGTTGATAAGTCTTTTGCTATTCAGGCAGGACGTGAAGTCCGGATCATGGTAGTTCCTGAGCAGGTAAATGACGCAGATATGGTATTACTCGCAAGAGACATTTCCAAGAAGATAGAAGAGGAAATGGAATATCCGGGTCAGATCAAGGTTAACGTTATTCGTGAGAGTCGCGTTACCGATTATGCTAAATAACAAAAATAACCCCATGCCATAAGGCATGGGGTTTTTAAGTAGCGAGAGAGAGACTTGAACTCTCAACCTCCCGGGTATGAACCGGACGCTCTAGCCAGTTGAGCCATCTCGCCATTATGGGTTTTTCAGCCCGCTTTGCTATTATACTAACCTAAGCTATTCATTGTCAAGGAAAATATTTAATTTAAACTTTTATTTATCCTGATTAGAGGTTATAATAGATTTTACGAGAAGTGTTAGTGTAGGTAACAAATCTACGGAGGGACGGATATGAAGAAGCTTTTTTTGTGTTTGTCGGCAGTGCTTATATGTTCGGGGTTATGTGCGTGCGATGGAACAGGCTTTGATCCTGCGGCTTTTGAGCAAGCATCGAAATCTATCGCGGATGCATCGAAAACAATGGAGCAGGTGACGGAGTCATTTGGAGAGATCGAGAAAAACGTCAGTATGATAACGGAATCCATGCAGCAGGGTGTTAACTCTACCAATGATTTTATGGAGTGGTATAAGAACGACGCAATTCCCGATAATCCCTGGATCAAACCTCCGATCACCAATGAAGAAGTGGAGAATGCCATAAGGGCAGGCCAGAACGTACTTATGGCTTACATAGAACAGAATGTTGATAAGAATTCATCTTATAACATTTTGAGCGAAGAGGAAGAGGACTTTTTCACGGAATACTTTAAGGATGAGAGTATAAACGGATTCCTTTTAAGCACCTATGAGAAACCGGAAGATTGTAATGCCTATGAGGCATTATCAAGAGATTCAGGCATTATCAAGAAGGTTAAATCATCCGAGAAGGAGGAAGCCGAGGGCAAGATATTAAGGAAGGATGTTGACTCTGCCCTTGAGGCTGCACTCGGTATTGATTCCGATGCACTTACAAGACCACTTGAATATAAGACCTATTCCGATAAGGAGTATGTATATATTGATGAAGTTAAGGATTGTGAGAAGCTTATCTGCAAGGGGGGCTTTTACTACAATAATCTGTATGTTGTAATGATGAAGGAAGAAGATGCGGATTCTCCTTTTGCCTTGTCCGTGCTTTCTAAGGACAGCGATGATAAAGTAAGGGTATATGTGAACTATTGGAGCGATAACCTTGAGAATGTCGACTGGAACGGATCGGTCATTTTCGGACTTTATAACCAGATACTTAATTCCGACTTCAGGGCGGTTATGAGCATACCGGGCGCCGGTGGTGATATAACCCTCGGAGCTGCGCTTGATGCCGTGGGAGGACTTAAGGGCAAGAATATAGATAAGGCACTGGAGCTTGTCTCCGACGAGGGCGATAAGATCAAGACCTATATGCAGGAATTTGACGGATATGATGTATACTACAGTGACATCGATCCCAAAGCGGTCGGCGAATTTGTTGTTTCCCAGATAGATGTTACCGACGGTGATTTTAAGACGGCGGAAGGGATCGGAATCGGTACGGGTATAGAAACAATAAAGAACACCTATGGTGAGGGCATCGAAGCCATGATCTCCGGCGGCAGGAAGCAGCTTATGTATGAGATGGGCAAGTACAATATGCTCTTTATCTTAGACAAGGCAGGCAAGGTCAGTGAGATGACCATCTTCCTTGCGGATGATGCACTATCTGAATAATACTTACGGAGACATTGTTTATGCGTGTTGGAATGGGATATGATGTCCACAAGCTGGTTGTGGGCAGGGATCTTATAATAGGGGGAGTCAGGATACCCTATGAGAAGGGACTGTTAGGACATTCGGATGCGGATGTCCTATTGCATGCTATCATGGATGCCCTGGTGGGGGCGGCAGCTCTCGGAGATATCGGAAGTCACTTTCCGGATACTGATGAAGCCTACCGGGGAGCCGATTCCGTGAAGCTGCTTAATGAGGTAGGAAACCTTCTGTATTCAAGTCAATATATCATAGAAAATATAGATGCCACAATAATAGCCCAAAGACCTAAGATGAAACCATATATAGATGATATGCGGACCGTTATAGCGGATACGCTCGGCATCGAAAAGGACCAGGTCAATGTCAAGGCAACAACCGAGGAGGGGTTGGGATTTACCGGTGCAGGAGACGGTATCTCGGCTCAGGCCATATGTATGATAAGTTCGGTTAAGGAACTTGAAAGCTACAGCGTGGGGCCGGGATCTTGCGGCGGATGTGGCGGATGTCCCTTGAGGAAAGAATAAGTATGGGATTTATTCAGAATATAAAGGATGAAATTCAGATAATCAGGGAGAGGGATCCGGCTATACACTCGCCAATGGAGGTGTTCCTCTATCCAAGCTTCAGGGTAATGCTTCATTACAGGCTGGCACATAAGCTCTACCTTAAGAAGCATTATTTTCTTGCAAGGTTTATTTCACAGCGGGCCGTGAGAAAAACAGGCATTGAGATCCATCCCGGAGCACAGATAGGGAGCGGATTCTTTATCGATCATGGGAGCGGAGTAATCATAGGAGAAACAACTATAATCGGAAATAACGTTACCCTATACCAGGGGGTGACTCTCGGAGGTACAGGTAAGGAAACCGGAAAGAGGCATCCGACTATTGAGGACAATGTCATGATATCTGCCGGAGCCAAGGTTTTGGGTTCCTTTACAATAGGGGCCGGTTCCAAGATAGGAGCCGGGTCGGTCGTTCTTGAGGAGGTCCCGCCGAATTGTACCGTGGTAGGTGTTCCTGGACGTATTGTGAAGAGGGAGAATGAAGTTATTCCCAGGGAGAGCATGGATCAGGTACATCTTCCGGACCCGATAAAGGAGGATATACAGAACCTCCAGCATGCCAATTCGGAACTTACTAACAGGCTGCTTGATATGGAAAGGGAGCTTAGGGAGCTCAAGAAGGCAAAAGACAAACAATAAGAACACATTTATTGAGGAGATCGTTATGAAGATTTACAACTCGCTTACCAGAAACATTGAGGAATTCGTGCCAAACGAACCGGGGAAGGTATCCATGTACACCTGCGGTCCCACAGTTTACCATTATGCCCATATAGGCAATCTTCGGAGTTATATATGTGAGGACGTGCTTGAGAAGATACTGAGGTTTTCGGGTTTTGACGTTAAGCGGGTAATGAACATTACCGATGTGGGACATCTTGCATCCGATGCCGATACCGGTGAGGATAAAATGCTTAAGGGTGCTAAAAGAGAGCACAAGTCGGTTATGGAGATAGCGCAGTTTTACACGGATGCTTTCTTTTCCGACTGTGCCAAGCTGAATATAAAGACGCCGGATGTTGTGGAACCTGCAACAAATTGCATTCCGGAATTCATAAATATGATCGAGGGACTCCTTGAGAAGGGCTATGCCTATAAGGCAGGTGAGAATGTTTACTTCGACACATCAAGGCTTAAGGAGTATTACGTTTTCGGTAACCAGAACGAAGAAGAACTGATGGTGGGAGTCCGTGATGATGTAAGTGAGGATATCAATAAGCGGAATAAGAATGATTTTGTATTATGGTTTACCAAGAGTAAATTTGAAGACCAGGCCCTTAAGTGGGAGAGCCCCTGGGGTGTGGGTTATCCCGGATGGCACATTGAATGCTCATGCATCGGCATGAAACACCTTGGAAACAGGATGGATATTCACTGCGGCGGAGTTGACAATATGTTTCCTCACCATACCAACGAGATAGCACAGTCGGAATCATACCTTGGACATAAGTGGTGCAATTACTGGTTTCATGTCCATCATTTGAATGATGAGACCGGTAAGATGAGCAAGAGCAAGGGCGAATTCCTTACAGTCTCGCTGCTAGAGAGTAAGGGATATGACCCGATAGTATACAGGATGTTTGCCCTGCAGTCTCATTACCGCAAACCGCTGACCTTCTCGTATGATACGCTTGACCAGACGACGGCAACCTATAAGAAGCTTAAGAACAGGATACTGTCCGTAAAAGCGGATGGACAGGCGGATGAGGCTGCAGTTAAGGAATGGCATGATAAATTCGCGGATGCTGTAGGCAATGACTGCAACACGGCAATGGGATTAACACTTCTGTATGATGTCCTTAAGTCGGACTTAAACGGAGCAACCAAGCTTAAGATAATAGAGGACTATGACACCGTGCTCTCACTTAACCTTCTTAAGGAAGATAAAAAGGAAGAAGTGGATGATGAGCTCTCAGCATACATTGAAGAGAAGATAGCTCAGCGTGCACAGGCCAAGAAGGATAAAGACTTTGCGACAGCCGATGCAATAAGGGATGAGCTGGCAGCCAAGGGAATAATCATTAAGGATACCCGTGAGGGAGTTACCTGGAGCAGGGCTTAGGATGGATGTAAGCATTCTTGAAAACATAAAGGATAAGTTTGGTCTTGCGGATATAGATGCTAACGGCTATTCGCCACTGACACTTGCCTTTATCGGTGATAGTGTGTTTGATCTTGTCGTAAAGACAGTCGTGGTTGAGCGGGCCAACCGGTCTGCAAATATACTTCATCGTAAGACAAGCAGGATCGTAAGGGCTCAGTCCCAGGCGCAGATGGTGAAGTGGTTTATTGAAAAAGGCATCTTAAGCGATGAGGAACTGGCCATATATAAGAGGGGGCGTAATGCCAAGTCACCCACTACCGCGAAGAATGCTTCTGTGGGCGATTACAGGAAGGCGACGGGTCTTGAGGCGCTTATCGGATACCTGTATCTTAAAAACAGGACCTCGAGGATTGTTGAGCTTATAAAGACAGGTATGGAACTGACGGATGAATAAGATGTTTCACAAATGACATATTATGTAAACTTATTTAGCGGAGAAGGCCATGTTATATGAAGAAATATATATAGAAGGAAGAAATGCTGTTCTGGAAGCCCTGCGGTCGGGCAGGCCTATAGACAGGCTCTATATCCTGGACGGCTGTCAGGACGGTCCCGTATCAACCATCAAACGTGAAGCAAGAAAGACTGATGCGATCATAAAGTTTGTCGATAAGGAAAGGCTGGATCAGCTTAGCAGTACCGGACATCATCAGGGCGTCATAGCCCGGTCAGCCGCTTATGAGTATGCGGATGTCAGTGATATTCTGGATAAGGCAAGAGAGAAGGGCGAGGATCCCTTCATTTTTCTTCTTGATAATATTGTTGATCCCCATAATCTCGGAGCAATAATAAGGACGGCCAATCTGTGCGGAGCCCATGGGGTCATAATTCCCAAGAACCGTGCAGTCGGCCTTACGGCTACAGTCGCACGTACCTCTGCGGGGGCCCTTAATTACACGCCGGTGGCCAAGGTGACCAATATGAGTAAGACCATAGAAGACCTTAAGAAGGAGGGCCTTTGGTTCGTATGTGCGGATATGGGCGGAGAAGTCATGTATAAACAGAATCTGACAGGTCCTATCGGTCTTGTTATAGGCGCTGAAGGTGAGGGCGTATCAAGGCTTGTTAAGGAGAAATGCGATTACGTGGCATCCATCCCGATGAAGGGGGATATAGATTCTCTTAACGCATCGGTTGCCGCAGGTGTCCTCGCTTATGAGATCGTAAGGCAGAGAATGGCCGGAGAATAGCCCATGAATTCCGATAAATATGAAGAACTGTCAGATATTGAACTGATCATGAGATCCCGTGACGGTGACGGCGAGGTTGCTGACTATCTTATGGAGAAATATAAAGACCTTGTCAGGAGTAAGGCAAGGTCCATGTTTATTCTCGGTGCTGATAATGATGACCTTATCCAGGAGGGCATGATCGGCCTCTTCAAGGCAGTCCGTGATTATGACGCAGGCCGTGATGCCAGTTTCTATACCTTTGCGGAACTGTGTATCTCCAGACAGATATATACAGCCGTACAGGCATCGAGACGGCAAAAGCACATCCCTCTTAATAATTATATCTCCCTTTACGGGAATGTGTCGGACGATGAACGGGATGATGATAAATACCTTATTGATTCACTTTCCCCGTCCGGTTCATTAAGTCCCGAAGAGATGATCATCGACAGGGAAAATGTGGAAGGCCTTGAACAGAAGATAGAAGAGAGCTTAAGTTCGTTTGAGAAGCAGGTGCTTGATCTGTATGTTACCGGGATGTCATACGTTCAGATAGCCAGGGTCCTGGGTAAGGATGAGAAATCCACTGACAATGCCCTGTCAAGGCTGAAGGGTAAGATAAAAAAGATACTTAAGGAGGAAGGCAGGTCATGATGCCTTCTTTTTGTTTGTGAATAAATTATGAAGAAATATTAATCTTCTGTGAATGATTTTATATTTTTATAATGACACCTCCCTGATATAGTGATAGCTGAAGAGTGTGTGACATATGTCACCGGTTTAAAAAGGAGGAAATAATATGAAAAAGAAATTACTCAGTGTCATCATGAGCGCAGCAGTAGTTGCATCTTTACTTGCAGGATGCGGTCAGGCAGCAGCACCCGCAGCACCCGCAGCAGATGCGGCAGCACCCGCAGCAGATGCAGCAGAACCTGCAGCAGATGCAGGATCGGATGCAACAGCACCCGCAGCAGAGGCATCGGGCGCAGGCAAGAAGGTTGCAGTCGCAATGCCTACCCAGTCATCAGAGAGATGGATGCACGACGGTGCAAACATGAAGGAACAGCTTGAGAAGCTTGGTTATGAAGTAGACCTTCAGTACGCAGAGGATGATGTACAGGCTCAGGTTTCACAGATCGAGAACATGATCGCAGCAGGCGCTAACTGTCTCGTTATCGCAGCTATCGACTCTGACGCTCTTGTAAACGTTGAGGCTCAGGCTAAGGATGCAGGTATTCCTGTTATCGCTTATGACCGTCTTCTTATGAACACAGATGCTGTTTCATACTATGCAACATTCGATAACAAGGGGGTTGGTACCAAGATCGGTGAATACATCGTTGAGCACTGCGGTGCTACAAAGGATGATCCCAAGACTATCGAGCTCTTCATGGGTTCACCCGATGATAACAACGCTCATATGCTTTATGCAGGTCTTATGGAGCAGATCCAGCCTCTGCTTGATGACGGATCGCTTGTCTGCAAGTCAGGACAGATCGAGTTCGATGACAACAACACCTTAAGATGGGATCAGCAGACAGCTATGAAGAGATGTGAGGATATCCTTACAAGGTACTATGCAGATGAAGATCTTGACATCATCGCATCAGCTTTCGACGGACTTTCATACGGATGTATGTCAGCTCTTGAAGGCGCAGGTTACACAGATGCCAACTGGCCGATGATCACAGGACAGGATGCAGAGCTTATGGCTACCAAGCACATCATCTCAGGTAAGCAGACAATGTCTATCTCAAAGGATACAAGACTCCTTGCTGAGAAGTGCGTTACAATGGTACAGGCAGTTCTTGAAGGTTCAGAGCCTGAGATCAATGATACAGATCAGTACAACAACGGTAAGATCACAGTTCCTTCATACCTTTGCGAGCCTATCCCGGTTGACAAGGACAACTACAAGGAAGTACTTATCGACAGCGGTTACTATACAGAGGATCAGTTAGCAGACTGATATAGTACGGACCGATAACCTGAAAACCAAATAGGGTGGCGGCATAAGCTGCCACCCGTTTTATAAGAATGAAAGAATAAGGAGCTTAAAGATGTCGGATAACATCATCTTGGAAATGAACCACATAACTAAAGAGTTCTCCGGAGTGAAGGCTCTTGATGATGTCAATATCAAGGTTAAGAAGGGCGAGATACACGCTCTCTGCGGCGAGAACGGAGCCGGTAAGTCAACGCTCATGAATGTCCTTTCAGGCGTTTATCCACATGGTACTTACGAGGGTGACATCATATACAAGGGTGAGAAATGCGCATTCCATAATCTGAGAGATTCGGAAGCAAAGGGAATAGTTATTATACATCAGGAACTGGCTCTCAGTCCCTTGCTGTCCGTTGCGGAGAATGTTTTCCTGGGCAATGAGCGTACCAGTATGAAGGGCGTTATCGACTGGACTGAGACGAGACGCCGTGCGCAGGAAGTGCTTGCCAGGGTAGGCCTTGAGCATGAGGATGTAAATGTACCCGTTAACAGCCTCGGTGTAGGAAAGCAGCAGCTTATAGAGATAGCCAAGGCAATGGCCAAGAAGGTGGAGCTGCTTATCTTAGACGAGCCGACGGCGGCACTTAATGATGAAGAGAGCCAGAAGCTTCTGGATATCATGCTTGAGCTTAAAAGACAGGGTATAACATCTATCATTATTTCACACAAGCTTAATGAGATAGAGTATGTTTCGGATTCCATAACGATAATCCGTGACGGCAAGAGTATAGAAACCCTGGTCAAAGGACGGGACGAATATACAGAAGACAGAGTCATAAAGGCTATGGTAGGCCGTGAGATGACGAACCGCTATCCCAAGCGTGAGAATATAATGCTTGGAAAGGTTATTTTTGAAGTGAAGAACTGGAACGTATTTCATCCGGATGACGAAAACAGACAGGTGCTTAAGAACATAAACATCAAGGTCCGTGCCGGAGAAGTAGTCGGACTCGCAGGACTTATGGGCGCGGGCCGGACTGAGCTTGCGATGAGTATTTTCGGACGAAGCTACGGTCAGAAGATATCGGGACAGGTTTTGGTAAACGGCAATGAAGTCAAGATAAGAAATGTAAAGGATGCCATAGCAGCCAAGATTGCCTATATCTCCGAGGACCGTAAGACGTACGGACTTAATCTTATAGCAGATATCAAGGAGAATATGGCAATAGCCGCAAGGCCGCAGTTCTTTTCAAAGCATGGAGTTATAAATGCAAATGAAGAGATATTGGCAGCACAGGAATATAAGAAGAGGATAAATGTCAAAGCTAATTCCATCAAACAGGTAGTAGGATCGCTGTCCGGCGGTAACCAGCAGAAGGTTGTCATTGCTAAATGGATGCTGACACAGCCGGATGTGCTTATAATGGATGAGCCTACAAGAGGTATTGATGTAGGTGCCAAATATGAGATCTACTGTGTCATCAATGAACTGGCAAAGGCCGGAAAGGCCATAATAGTAATATCCTCAGAAATGCAGGAGATAATCGGAACCTGTGACAGGCTGTATGTAATAAATGAAGGAGAGATCGCAGGAGAGCTCACCAGCGAAGAGGTAACGCAGGAGAGGATTATGCAGTGTATTATGGCTCATAACAGGAAGGGAGACGAAGATGGAAACTAAGAATAAAAAAATTGTCAAAATGGACATGAAACAGTACGGAATGTTTTTTGCCCTGATAGCAATTTATCTGATTTTTGCTGTGTTAACAAAGGGTGCGAATCTTTCGCCCATGAATATCAACAACCTTATAATGCAGAACGGTTATGTTGTTATCCTGGCTATAGGTATGCTGCTGTGTGTACTTACCGGTAACATCGATCTGGGTGTAGGATCTGTAGTAGCTGTCTGCGGCTCGGTTGCGGGTATCATCATGATAGACCTTAAGATGAATATGTGGATCGCTATCATAGCGGCACTTCTTGTAGGTCTTCTGACAGGTATTTTTGCAGGATTCTTTATTGCATATCTTGGAATACCGCCTTTCGTTGTGACTCTGGCAACAATGCTTATGGGCCGTGGTCTTACCTATACACTGCTCCAGGCACAGACAAAGGGTCCCTTCGATCAGTCATACAACTTCATAGGAGCCGGCTTCCTTCCGGTAATAAAGATACCGTTTGGAGACGGAACTTTGGATCTTGTAAGTATATTTGTAGCGGTCATTGCATCAGTTGCCCTCGTGGTTTCCGAGCTTAGAAGCATTGCTACCAAGAAGAAATACAACTTTGCGGTAAACCCGACATGGCAGACAGCTACCAAGCTTGGTGTTATGCTGTTTATCATATGGTTCTTCTTCTATAAGCTGGCAAGATACAACGGACTTCCGTTTGTGCTTCTTATAATGGTGATCCTGATCGCCATATACGGATTTATAACAAGCAAGACGGTGGCAGGCCGCCAGATCTATGCTCTCGGCGGTAACCGTAAGGCAGCCAATCTGTCCGGTATCGATACCAACAAGGTATTTTTCTGGGTATACGTTAACATGGGCGTACTTTCAGCTCTTGCAGGTATAGTCCTTGCAGCCAGAAACGGTTCGGCAACGCCTAAGGCAGGTGACGGTTTCGAGATGGATGCGATCGCATCATGCTATATCGGAGGCGCTGCGGTTGCAGGTGGTGCAGGTACGATAGTCGGAGCTGTAGTCGGAGCTTTCGTAATGGGTATCCTTAACAACGGTATGTCCCTCTTCGGATGGTCCACAGATATCCAGAAGATAGTAAAGGGTGCGGTTCTTCTGGGCGCCGTAACCATGGACGTACTTTCAAAACGTAAAAAAGGTTAAGACTTATTAAAGCATTTAAGCAGGAAAGCTGTCTCTTCTGATGAAAAGACAGCTTTTTTGTGTTATTATAATATTCATGAAGACAAGACTTACTGTGATATTTATTATACTGATCCCGGTGCTTATGTGCATGGGTTGCGCACATTCAGGCGGGAAGGATGACAATGCAGGTAAAGCCCCGTCTGCTCCGGGATATGGAGCGGATGCATATACGGAGAGCGAGATTGAAGGCCTGGCTTCCGTGTATGAAGGAAGAGATGAGGGCGCCATCCCTGCCAAGAGGGTGGGCGTTGCCATGCCCACAAAGACTTCTGAACGCTGGATAAATGACGGCATGAGCATAAAGGCGAGACTTGAGACTCTGGGATACGAGGTGGATCTTCAGTATGCGGATGATGATATAGAGCTTCAGGTCAGCCAGATAGAATCAATGATCCGTAATGAAGCGGACTGTCTCGTTATCTCTTCCATAGATTCGACCAGGCTGGTGGATGTCCTGAAAAAAGCGAAGGATAACGGGATATCCGTAATAGCCTACGACAGGCTGTTGATGGATACGGATGCTGTATCATACTATGCTTCCTTCGACAATAAGAAGGTCGGGACCCTTATCGGAGAATTTATAAGCGATCAGATGAAACTTAAGGAGGCATCGGAGTCGGGAAGATCGTATACCATTGAGTTCTTTATGGGTTCCCCGGATGATAACAACGCCCTGTTTCTGTATAAAGGCCTTATGGAGGTGCTTAAGCCTTATCTGGATGACGGCACGCTGGTATGCAGATCGGGAAGGACATCATTCTACGAAACCTGCATCTTAAGATGGTCAGAGGATACCGCACAGGGAAAGTGTTCCGAACTTATTAAGGAGTATTATCAGAACGGCGATCTGGATATAGCCTGCTCGGCCTTCGACGGATTCGCATACGGTATCCTGAAGGCATGGAAGAATGCGGGATTTGCAGAAGACAGCCTCCCGCTGATAACCGGGCAGGATGCCGAGAAGAATGCGATAAGGAATATAGCCGAGGGCAGGCAGGGAATGACCATATATAAGGATACGAGGATACTTGCGGCCAAGTGTGTGACAATGGTCCAGGCGCTGCTTGAAAACAGCGAACCCGAGATCAATGATACATTCCAATACAATAATAATGTACTTACGGTACCTGCATATCTCTGTGACCCTGTGATCATTGATGAAGATAATTATGAGGAGATACTTATCGGAGGCGGGTATTATACAAAAGAACAGCTTTTTCAGTAACTGCCGCAGGCTTTTGTCATGAGAGGTACCGCGAAGAGGTGGAGTCCTGATGGCATAAATAAGAAGGCTGAAATATATTAGGAGGATTGGGAATGAACCTGTATAAGGTTATGCTTGTTGATGATGAGGAAGAAGCCAGAGAAGCCATTGCAGGCTGTATTAACTGGGAAGAGATAGGATACAGTGTGGTCGCAAAAGCCGATAACGGAGAGGACGCTCTGGAAAAGGCGGAGCAGTGCGCTCCTGATGTGGTGCTTACGGATATTCACATGCCCTTCATGGACGGATTGACCTTCTGCCGAAGGCTTAAGGAAATAATGCCGGATGTAAGGATAATCATTTTCTCGGGATATGATGAATTTGAGTATGCTCAGGAGGCTGTCAGGCTCGGAGCGGAGGAATATATTCTAAAGCCGATAAATTCGGAAGAGCTTATCAGGGTTTTCCTTAAGATAAGGGAAAGACTGGATGAGGATTTTGACAGGCGACATAACATAGAAAGGCTTAGGAAATTCTACGAAGAGAGCCTTCCGGTACTGAAGGAGCAGTTCATGGTGGGACTTCTGGAGGGGCATCTTACCGTTGAACAGATACAGAGAGGACCTCAGGATTACGGAATATCTCTGGAGGATGCCTTCTACACGACCGGAGTACTGGAGATAGAAGAGGATACACAGAACATGCAGCCGCTTAATCCCGGACTTCTCGGAATATCTCTTAAGAATCTTACTCAGGAACGTCTGGAGGGATCCGGAAATTATATCTGCATCAATTATCTCGGTACGGTTGTTGTTATTGCCGGTTTTAAGAGCACGCAGGAGCATAAGGGCTTTATTGCCAGGATGGACCAGATCTGCAAGCTCGCGAGGAAGCAGTACGGTCTTGATACATCGGCGGGTATAGGAAGGGTATACGGTAACGTCCGGGATATCCCGCGGTCCTTTGCAGAGGCAAGGGAAGCAGTGGGATACAGGATACTGATGCCCGGGGATCAGGCGATATATATAGATGATGTGGAACCCAGAAACAGTGAAGTTCTCACAATAGACGAGGATCTGATGCGTAAGCTTATAACTGAGATAAAGGTAGGCGATGCAGCTTCTCTCAAAGAGGCCGTGAATGAGGTTACAGGTCATCTTAAGAAGCTGTCCGCTTCGATGCCTCAGCTTAGGCTGTACTGTACGGAGATCATAATTGAGCTTACCCGTGTGGCGGTCACCTACAGGCTTGAAGCCAACTGGGAGAGCACTAAGGAACTGCTTGATAAGATAGACAGGTTCCATTCCTTTGATGAGATAGCAGAGTGGCTGAGCGAGCTGTGCGGCAGGCTGCAGGAGGCGATAGGAGCGGAACGTCTCGGTGCGACCAGGCTGTTGGGAGAGAAAGCGGAGGCGTTTATCAGGGAGCATTATGCCGATTCGTCCCTGAATGTCGATATGCTCTGTTCACATCTTGGCGTAGGTACAACGTACTTCTCGACAGTTTTCAAGAAGGAGACGGGAATGAATTTCGTCGCATACCTTACCAGGGTGAGAATGGAAGAAGCGGTGAGGCTGCTTCAGGAAACTGATGAAAAGAGCTATGTTATCGCAGGGATGGTAGGATATGAAGAGCCTACCTATTTCAGCTATGTTTTCAAAAAACAGTTTGGCACGTCGCCTGCTAAATACCGTCAGAAGAAAGCATGAATAAAAGACTTAACCGGCTGGTTTCGGCAGCAAAAAATACATATAAGCGCAGAAGTATCCAGTTTATCATATCAATATCTTTTTCGCTGATCGCTGTGCTCGGGGTTCTTATGACGGGATTTGCAATGTATTCGAGGTTCTCGGCAAGACTCAGGGAGAATGCCATTGAGAAGGACAAGCAGGTGCTTGAACAGGTGGCCTGGAATCTTAACACATATATCCGGAATATGATGAGTGTTTCGGATTCGTTCTATTATTCCGTTGTAAAAAGGACCGATCTTGCAAAGGATTCATTCATAAGTGAAATGGATCTTCTGTATGAGGCAAATAAGAGTAATATCGTCAGTATCGCGTGTGTGACGAATGACGGCGCTCTTATCGGCGCGTCTCCTGTTTCCGGAAGAAAAGAAGGTGTTGATTTCAGTAAGCAGGAGTGGTTTAAGAGCGCCGATGAAAAGATAGCGGATATCCATTTTTCCACTCCCCATGTACAGAACATGTTTGAAAACAGTAATTACAGATATTATTGGGTCGTGTCCCTGAGCAGGAGTGTGGAACTTACAAGGGGAGCAAATATCCAAAGGGGTATACTTCTCGTTGATATGGATTTTTCGGCCATTGAGCAGATGTTTATGAAGGCTAATGAGGGCGGCAGGGGATATATGTATCTTATGGACAGAAACGGAGAGATAATATATCACCCCCGGCAGCGAGCCATTTACTCCGGCCTTTTAAGCGAAAATAACAGGACGGCACTGGGGTATGAGGATGGCAGCCACATAGAGAACTATAACGGTGAGGAAAGATCCGTTATAGTTAAGACCATAGGATATACGGGATGGAGAATAGTAAGTGTAACGCCTATCAGGGATCTGACACTGAGCCTTTCACAGACCAGGATATTTATGGTCATTATACTGACCGGGATGATCTTCATAGTCCTGTCGGGTAATATGTTTATTTCATCAAGGGTTACAGACCCGCTCAGACAATTGGACGAGAGCGTTAAAAAGCTTGAGGAGGGCGATCTGAGTGAGGAGCATATTTATGTAGGCGGTACGCATGAGATCATGCATCTCGGACGGACAATAAGATCAATGGTTGTTCAGATGAGGAAGCTTATGGATGATATGGTAAAGGAACAGAGGGATAAGCGCAGAAGTGAGCTTGATGCCCTGCAGTCTCAGATAAATCCTCATTTCCTTTACAATACGCTTGATTCGGTTATCTGGATGATAGAGAGCAGCAGGTACAAAGACGCCATAGATATGGTAACGTCTCTTGCATCCCTGTTCCGTATCAGCTTAAGCAGGGGTGACAACATCATACCCATAAGGGACGAGATCAGACATGCCCGGAATTATCTCAGTATCCAGAAGGTGCGTTATAAGAATAAATTTACGGCAACCGTGGATATAGATCCGGCAATAGAGGGCTGCTGCACCATCAAGCTCATCGTTCAGCCGCTTATCGAGAATGCCATATACTATGGTACCATGGATGAAGACTCGGAGATAAGTGTAAAAGGATATGAAAAGGATGGAGATGTATATATCGAGGTTACCGATAACGGCATGGGTATTCCCGAAGAAACACTAAGGACCCTTCTGACCGAGAAATCAAAGACAAGAGGTAAAGGATCGGGCATCGGATTGTGGAATGTAAATCAGAGGATCCAACTGTATTTTAAAGGAAGCTACGGTCTGGAGATAGAGAGCGAACTGGATGAGGGCACGACAGTAAGGATCCATCTTCCAAGGATCACGTATGAGGATTACAAGAAGGGGGGAGAACTGTCATGAAAATAAAAAGAACCCCGATGTTTTATGTGGTTATTGTTGTTTTTCTCCTGATGCTCATAGAGATTGGATATTATGTAAACCTAATGAGGAAAACGGAGCCGATATTACAGGTTTCACTGATCGTATATGGTTCGGACAACAGAAGATGGGAGAATCTTAAGCAGGGAGCAGATATCGCAGCAGCGGATATGAATGCGGAGGTTACTCTTATTACCATGTCTTCGGAGGACGATCCGCAGGAACAGGCGGCGCTTATAAGACGTGAAGCCTTAAACGGTGCAGATGCGCTTCTGATAGCGGCCTGTGATGCAGAAGCGATAGGCAGGTATATTAAGGATAATCCTCCCGGCATTCCGTATGCTTTTGTTGAGTCGGGAACGGGAGACCCCGAAGTGCCCGTAACCGGCGCGGATGATGCGGAAATGGCTCTGGCGCTTGCAGGAACCATAGATGATAATGAAAAGGACTGGATAAAGGCAGCGGTCATTTGCGATCATACACAGCGTGACAGCGTTCAGAAAAGACTTAATGCGTTTCTTAACACGGATATTCATTATGCCGATGATGTTGTGATCTGGGAACGCGATGAGCAGGAGATAAACAAAAAGGCGCAGTTCTTCCTTCAGAGAAAGCTTACCGAAGAAGCGGTGGATGTTATAATTGCACTTGATTCAGGCTCTGTGGAGGAGCTTATGGATGCTACGATCAACCTGAACAAGGATATAAAGATATACGGGATAGCAAACAGCAGCAAGAGTGTATATTACGTGGACAACCGTCTTATTAAGTCGCTAATATACCAGGATGAGTTCAGCATGGGTTATATAGGGCTCAAAAGGCTTCTTGCTGAACGCGGGGGAAATAAGGAAGAATCGGACAGGTATGCCGCTTATCCGATAGCTTACGGGGTGGTGGATCATCAGAATATGTATGATGAGTCAAACCAGAGACTGCTGTTCCCGACCGTACGATGACCCCGGGATATGACATGACACGAAATCCCCGGATTGATTTTTTGAAACTATTCAGAACAGCACCTGTATTTTTAAATATGAACCGTCAAGCTGTGTAGAACAGGAAACTGCAATGAAACGATACATGATAGCTTTTTTTCTTATTATGCCGGTTCTGTGCATCCTATGCGGATGCCGGAACGGAGGATATGCAGGCAATGAGCCTGTAAAGAACAGAAATATACGTATAGGCATCAGCGTAAATGATGTATATGATACCTTCATAGTAGAACTCTGCGAAAGCATGAACGCCCGGGCAAGAGAGATAGAGAAGGAGACGGGAGACATTCTGCTGGTTGACATAGTGAGTGCGGGAGGAAGCCAGCTGGCTCAGAATGATCAGGTAAACGGCTTCATAGACAAGGGCTATGATGTTGTCTGTGTAAATCTGGTGGACAGGACCGATGCAACGGTGATAATAGATAAGGCAAGAAGTGCCGATATACCGGTTGTCTTTTTTAACAGGGAGCCCGTAGCTGAGGACCTTGAGAGATGGGATAAGCTTTTTTACGTCGGGGCCAATGCCGAGCAGTCGGGTCTTCTCCAGGCAGAGATCGTGATCGACGCATTATCTGACAGTGACCGCTTCCGGCAGGTGGACAGAAATGATGACGGCGTTATTCAGTTCGTTATACTGGAAGGTGAAATAGGGCATCAGGATGCGCTCATCCGAACCCAGATATCCATAGAAGCCATACAGCAGGCAGGAATCCCGATCGAAAGGATAGGAGATGAGATAGCCAACTGGAACAGGGATCAGGCTGAGAGCAAGATGGCGTCACTTATAGATGAACATCCCAAGGAGATAGAGATGGTCATATCGAATAATGATGAGATGGCAATAGGCGCGCTTGAGGCTGTTAAACACAGAGGAGAAGATCAGCCTCTTGTGGTGGGAGTAGACGGTATAAGTGATGCTCTTGAACTTGTGCAGATGAAGAAAATGGAAGGTACGGTCTACAATGATGCCATAGGACAGGCTGAAAAGATCATCCGCCTGTCATATGAGCTGGCTACGTCGGGTAATCCCGCATCAGTGACGGGAAGCGCCGGTTCGCGCTCGGTATATGTTGATTACAGGCGGATAGACTATGTGAATGTACAGGACTTCATAAGAATGCAGTAAACCCGCGGACATTCTGAAGTGTGAACGGTTACGAAATGTTCCGAAGCTATGCCGAACGTTTACAAATATGGTATAATTAACACAGGGGTTAGCAGCACAAAACTGTGATGCGAACATCAACATCCATGAGGTGGAACCGCAGGTGTATGAAAAGAGGCTTGAACTGTTGAAAAACATATATATAAGAAACTGTCAGTGACAGAAATAAGGAGGCAATATGGCAGCTGTAAAAACCGAATTCAGTGAATTTATCGCGAATGAAATCAAGAAGTATGAGGGAGTATGGTTTCCGCTCAGATCAAGTCTTCCCAGGCGTCTGCTTGTCAGAAAGACACGCTGCACCAACATGCATCCCAATCCCGATGATGAATTCAGCTTTCCTGATATCGGCCCCAGCTATACCATCATTTCTGATTATGAAAAGAGGATGAAAGAAGAAATGTCCCGCGGTTACAGTGCATGGGAGGGGATGGATGAACGTATTATGGTGGAAAGAATGCATCCTGAGGGATACATGATCATAAACGGTCATCACAGATGGGCTGCCGCAATAAGACTTGGGGTAAAGAGGGCGCCAATCAAGATACTTAATCTGACTCATGAAGAGGATATTGTAAATATAATTGAGAAATCCAGGAATACCAAACGTGTAACTATCGATCTTAATGAACTTATTTTTGTAAAAGAAGCGGACTGCCCGATAGAAAAGAAGCTTCATTTTCCAGCGAATATAAGATATAAACAGAATATCAGACTTGGATTTCCGGCTCTGTGCCGGTTCTTTCAGTCCAGGGGATATGATGTATGGGTCTTCACCTCGGACTACTGCTCGGTTGATTACATCGAGGGACTTCTCGGGAGACACAGGATAAAGCCCGACGGAATAATAACTGCCTCGGGAAGGCTTCAAAAGACGAGCGAGTCTAAGAAAAACCATATTAAAGAAATAATGAAGAAGAAATATAAAACAACCCTTAATCTCTATAACGATATGGTTATAGCGATCGACGGGCAATCGGGTGAATATGATCAGGTCGCAATCGACTGTCCTGCCCATGACTGGTCAGCAGCCGTTGAGGATGCTGTAAAGAAGATAGAAGCCAATGATAAGAAAGAAACAAAATGAAAATATAAATAATAAAATGCGTGTTTCCTTTGATCTCGATGAGGTTCTCTTTGTATTTCCGGAAACACACAAGACAGAACCGCCGCTTAAGTTCCCTTTTAACAGGATATTTAAGGAGAGGCTCCGTCTGGGTACACCACGCCTTATAAACCGTCTTCAGGATATGGGCTATGAGGTGTGGGTGTATACTTCGTCCTTTAGGTCGGAAGCATATATAAAAAGTCTGTTTTTCCTTTACGGAATCCATTTTGACGGTATTGTAAACGGGACGAGACATCTTAAAGAGGTGCAGAGAGACAATAAGGAAACTCTTCCCCAGAAGGTTCCGAGCAGATACAGGATATCGCTTCATGTTGATGATGAAACGGTCATATGTACATTGGGAAGACAGTATGGTTTCAATGCCTACCAGCTGGATGCGCAGGATGACGACTGGGAAGAAAAAATAGTGGAGCGGGCGGAACAGATAAAGAGGAGAGAATTTTCGTTATAGGCAGCCGGCCGGTCACTAAAGACAGGGCAGGACAGGCGCGACAGAACGGGACAGTATACCGTTCATGAAAGCAATAGCCGTTCCATAGTTGGTAAATGGTACCGATGCAGCCTGTGCCGCTGACATACGGCTGCTTACCTCACGGTCATTCAGCATGCATGCACCACAGTGTATGATAAGATCGTACGGAGACAGATCTTCGGGGAATCCGTGTCCCGAAGTAAATGACAGGTTTAGTTCCCTTCCGGTGTACTCTTTAAGCCATTTTGGGAGCTTGACAGTTCCTATATCTTCGCACTGTCTGTGATGTGTGCATCCTTCACATATAAGGATATGGGCTCCGTCCGTAAGCCTTCCTATTGTCTCGGCGCCTTTAAGCGCTTCCTTCAGAAATCCCTTGTATCGTGCCATAAGAATAGAAAATGAGGTCAGAGGTATGCTTTGAGGAACCATCTTCATTACGATGCCGAAGGCCTGTGAATCCGTAATCACAAGAGCAGGCTTATGATCAAGGGAAGAGAGTGTACCGGGCAGATCGTCCACACCGGTGACAATGCTTACAGCACCGGCATCAAGAATATCCCTGATCGCCTGCTGTTGGGGAAGTATCAGCCTTCCTTTGGGTGCGGATGTATCTATCGGGATAACAAGAACAACGGTATCATGAGGATGCAGAAGATCGGCAACGAAGCGAACAGGTCTGACAGTGTCTTTTGCGATATGTGCGATCTGTTCCCTGAGCTCATCTATTCCCGTACCTGTCAGGGCACTTACCCTGATATCACAGAAATCACTTAAACCATGATCATCCGTATCACATTTGTTTTTAACGATCATATATGGGATAGAACGCTCCTTTATCAGAGCAAGGAGTTCTTTTTCAACAGGTTCCGGTTCTGAATGCTCCGTGACAAGTATTGCAATATCACATATTTTAAGAACCTCTTTGGCCTTCTTGACCCTCAGTTCCCCAAGGCTGCCTGTATCGTCATAACCCGGTGTATCTATAATGGTTACGGGGCCGAGAGGCAGAAGCTCCATGCTCTTCTTTACGGGGTCGGTAGTAGTGCCCTTAATATCGCTGACAAGGGACATTTCCTGATTCGTTATCCTGTTTACAAGACTGCTTTTTCCTGCGTTTCGAAGACCGAAGAATCCGATATGGGTGCGTTCGGCCATAGGTGTATCGTTAAGGCTCATGTGCTTTCTGTTCTCCTGTTCTTGTAGTCCGGATCATATTGCTTATGCCGCTAAAATCTGAAGTCTCTTTCTCCGGCAGCTATCTTTACAAGACGGTCCCGTACTATTTCCCGCACTTTTTCAGCCGGGATGTTATTTATCTCCCTGTCTATCATTGCTTCTCCCAGTCTGACCGTATCCTCTGAGGCATAATCGATAAGGAATTCTTTGAGTGTCATAAGAGCGTTGGGGTGGCAGCAGTTCTGGATCTGTCCTGATTTGCACAGTTCCATGAAACGGTCGCCGGTCCTGCCTTCACGGTAGCAGGCAGTACAGAATGAAGGGATGTATCCTGCCCGCATAAGCCAGTTTACCACTTCATCAAGAGTTCTGTTGTCCGAAACATCGAACTGTTCCGTGTCGTGAGGACGTTCGGCTTCGGCATAACCGCCAACGGATGTCCTTGATCCGCCGCTTATCTGGCTTACACCCAGACGGATGATCTTTTCGCGAACCTTAGGAGTCTCGCGTGTTGATATTATCATTCCGGTATATGGTACGGCTATGCGGATACAGGCGGCTATCCTGCAGAACATTTCATCGCTCAGTGAATTGTCGAAATCATCGGGGTTTATATCATCCGCAGGCTTTACTCTCGGCACGCTGATCGTATGCGGTCCCACTCCGTGAACAGCCTCAAGATGCTCTGCGTGCATAAGCAGGGCAGCGAATTCATAAGCATAATTGTCAAGCCCGAACAGTACGCCGACACCCACATCATCAATTCCGCCCTCCATGGCACGGTCCATAGCTTCGGTGTGATATGCATAGTCATGCTTGGGACCGGTAGGATGGAGTATCTCATAATTCTTCTTATTATAAGTTTCCTGAAAAAGGATATAGGTTCCGATACCGGCATCCTTAAGCTTGCGGTAATTCTCTACGGTGGTAGCGGCAATGTTTACGTTTACCCTGCGTATCGCTCCGTTCTTATGCCTGATGGAATAGATAGTCCTGATACAGTCAAGGATATATTCGATAGGATTATTGACAGGGTCTTCGCCGGATTCGATGGCGAGCCGTTTGTGCCCCATATCCTGAAGGGCGATAACCTCCCTTGCAACCTCCTCCTGAGTAAGCTTCTTTCTCGGAATATGTTTATTCTTAAGATGATAAGGGCAGTAGAGACAGCCGTTCACGCAATAGTTTGAAAGATACAGAGGGGCAAACAGTACTATCCGGTTTCCGTAGAAATCCTTCTTTATCTGCTCCGCAAGATCGTAGATCTCACTGATCTTGTCCGGATCCTCACAGGCAAGCAGCACACTTGCTTCGCGGTGGCTTAAGCCCTTACGGTCCCGGGCTTTCCTTATTATCTTATCTATCAGTGCGATGTCATCCTTATGTTCGTTTGCATATTCGAGAGTACTGCGGATCTCCTCGTCATTAATGAATTCCTCAGCCTTCATGGAATGTACATCATATTTTACCATTATAATCGCCCCTTTCGGTTACTATCTTAAACCCGGTCCCGGCTATCCGGGATTTCAGGCATTCTATACATTGCGCGGCTTCTTCGCCGGTACACAGCTTATTGTCATACAGCAGGTACTTATTTCTTACTGAAGCAGGAGACAGATTGGGCATAAGCACATTCGCACCTGCAAGGATCCCCTTTTCGCGTCCTGCCGGATCTATGGTCCCGAGAGCGGTGGTGGCAGGAAGCAGGACCCTTGGAAGAGTAAGCCTGATAAGCGAAAGCAGAAAAACCGTCAGTTCGGCACTTCCCGGTTTTTCATCGCAGAAAGGTGTGTCCTTATGCGGGATAAAAGGACCTATCCCGACCATCTGCGGGTCAAGCTCCTTTAAAAACAGCATCTCATCCGCAAGATCCTCATCCGTCTGTCCGGGAGATCCTACCATAAAACCGGCTCCGGTCTGGTAGCCGAGTTCCTTTAGGGTATAAAGGCACTTTAATCTGTTCGCGTGACTCATGTCCGCGGGATGAAGCTTTTTATAATGCAGGGGATTCACGGTTTCATGACGGAGCAGATATCTGTCCGCGCCTGCTTCCTTAAGCCTGCGATAGCTTTCACGGGATCGTTCTCCGACGGACAGGGTTATGGCGCAGTCGGGATGCTTCCGCCTGATCTCTGATATTATGTCAACCAGTGCATCATCCGTATATGCGGCGTCTTCGCCGCCCTGAAGCACAAAAGTCCTGAAACCAAGCTCATAGCCTGAATCTGCGCAGCAGAGTATATCCTGCGGACTAAGCCTGTATCTTTCAACACATCCGTTTCCGGATCTTATGCCGCAGTAGTAGCAGTTGTTTCTGCAATTATTGGTAAACTCAATAAGACCGCGGATGAAAACGCGGTCGCCGTAATGCTGTCTCTTTATCTCTGTCGCAAGCCCGGCCGCATATTCCCTGACAGAGTCACGGTTTCTTATAAGCGTGAGATATCCATCCCTGTCAAGGACCGAGTTTTTTGCAAGCCTGTCCACTAATTTCCTGTACATGATCCGTTGTATGTGTATTCATTTGAGTTTCCAACATATTTTATATCTCAATCATTTTGATGTCAACAACCGCAATGGGCGCAAAAAGCATTGTATGTGTTTATGCCTCATGCTAAAATTGGACATGGGAAGCCGGTTCTTTTGTCCCTGTGTATGACCGCCGGCCAATGCTTTGAGGTTACGGATTTATGAAAACATTAAATATTTATGCCCTGACACGGGTCGAGAAGAGCAGCGATCTTGCAAGGCTTGAACGCCAGATGTCAAAAAGAGAATACTTCCTTAAGATAAAGGACTGGGAAATAGAAGGACTGACGGCACTTTGCAGCAGGCTTATGAAGTGCGGCGCATCCATAGGGATGCTTGATTTCTTCTATTCTTATACGATTCCGAAGCTTGGTAAGGAGTTTGATCTTCTTCGTATCAATGATGATACGGTTATCAATATTGAGCTTAAAAGCCATAATGTAGAAAATGACCGCATTAAGCGACAGCTTATGCTGAACCGGAGTTATCTGTCCTCTCTTGACAGATCTATACGTTCATACACATATATAAGCAGCGAAGACAGACTTGTCCGTCTGAGTAACAGCGGAAACCTGATCGATGAGTCCTTTGAAAAGCTGTATCGCGATATTACAGTCCAGACAGGATGTGTAGAAGATAATATAGACAGCTTTTTTAAAGAGGAGAACTATCTTATTTCACCGCTCACCGACCCGGACCGTTTCCTTAAAGGAAATTATTTTCTTACCTCGCAGCAAAAGGATATAAAAAAGCATATAATTAAAGGATTATCGCGTACTTTGCCGCAGTCTCCGTCATTTGTACAGGGATTTACCGGACTGCCGGGTACCGGGAAGACACTTCTGCTTTATGACCTTGCAATGGAACTGACATCTGCTTCGAAAAGGGCAATAGTCCTGCATTTCGGATCCTTCCCGGAAGAGATGGATAAGCTGGACAAAAGACTCAAGCGTATTGATTTCTACCCTTCACATGGAATTGACAGACTGCCTGACCTTAACGGATATGACTATATATTTGTTGACGAAGGACACAGAATGAAGCCTGAAGTCCTTGGGGAGCTTATCATATACAGCAGGGAAACGGGCAAAAACGTTATTATATCCTATGATCATGAAGCGGTCATCTGTCCTGAGGAACGTCCGCTTGACACGGGCGAGGCCGTAAATGCGAATAAGGATATAATCAAATACAGGCTTACAAACAGGATAAGGATGAACAGTGAGCTGTCCTCATTCATAAGCTGTATCATGCAATGTCACGGAAACCACAGGATGAAGAAATATCCTGCAGTGATGCTGTATTATGCCAATGATGAAGAAGAGGAGAGAGGGCTTCTGAAGATGTGCATCGAATGCGGATATACGTATATCAGGGATAACGACATGGCGACCTGCCGCGAGTTCGAAAAAGTGATCATGCTCATGGATGAGACCTTCGGATATGATGAGGACGGATACCTGCGGTGCAGCGCACAGGGAGAGTACCGTGTGAGACGCCTGTTCCACGGTCTGAACAGGGCAAAAACATCATTGGCGATAATAGTCAGGAATAATCCGGAAGTATTTGAGGTTCTGCTGTCTGTTCTTCAGAGCCACTGAACGGTGAATTACCTACTGAACTATGGAAATAAAGACAGAGTAATATAGAGAACCGGATACATGAGAGATGTTCGGTTGACATGGAAAACGGAGGAGCGGCCGGATGGCAGATAATGGAAAGATTGTTATGTTCCCGAGGGAAAGTGTGATCCTTAAAGAAGGGGAGAAGAGTACGGATATGTATAAGATAATAAGAGGACATGCCGAGCTGTATACCGGATACGGAACGGATAACGAAGTACTGCTCGGGCTCATCGGAGCGCCGGTATGCTTCGGGGAATTCGGTCTTCTCCTGCATAAGCCTTCCATATATACAGTGGTAGCGTTTGACAATGTATATGCGTTAAGGATAACAGAAGGTGAGATGGGGGATTTTGTGCAGGAAAATCACAAAAACATCATAGATATAATGAGAAATATGGCAAATATGCTGCTTATTATGCAACGCCAGATTGATATCCTGTCAAAAGAGCTGAAGAATGGTCCGTCAGCGAACAATGAGGTGATACAGACGGCAAAGCGGAACCTCAGAGGTTATGCCGTATATGGAAGCGGGTTTTCCGCTTCCGGAGCATATAACAGTTATGATGTGATGAATTACAGGGTATAGAATAGCGAATTTCATCAGAAATTCGGTATTCGTACTCGACCAGGTTCTGCTGAAAGCAGAGAAAAGTGTACAAAAACAACAGGAAGCTCCGTCTTCCTGTTGTTTTATGTGCGTGTTAGTGTTTATACCGTTTAAACTTTATAACCGAATCAACCCCGATATGTCTGTGCGTATTTATTAGGGTGCTCCTACTGTTGCATGTATTGCCTGCAGGTAAGCCCAGCCCCTTGTAAGTCCGTCAGCTGCTTGTCTTTTGGTTTCAGCCATAGCGTTGGCAGTAGCAACGTTTATGGAGTTCAGATAGGCGAGGCCTGCCTCGCCTCCTGCCACAGCCTGTGCATCCCTTGCAGCTGCGGCCTTGGCAGTAGCCTCATTTATTGAGTTGAGGTATGCAAGACCTTTCTCGGCACCCGCAGCAGCTTCAGCATCCCTTGCGTTCGCGGCAACTACAGTGGCCTTGTTTATGGAATCCAGATATTCATAACCTCTCTGGATATCCTTGGTTGCTTCCGGAACCAGG
This sequence comes from Lachnospiraceae bacterium, assembly GCA_017450065.1. Classification (GTDB taxonomy): domain Bacteria; phylum Bacillota; class Clostridia; order Lachnospirales; family Lachnospiraceae; genus UBA2868. The sequence continues at coordinate 4,556 of JAFSYI010000064.1, read as the reverse complement.
GAAGGATTTACGGACCACAGGTAAGCCAGTCCCCGTTCGGCGCCGCTTACGGCTTCGGCATCCCTTGCGGCAACAGCTTTTGCGGTAGCTTCATTGATGGACTGCAGATATTTCCTGCCGCGTTCCAGACCGCTCAGGGCTTCGGCATCCCTTGCAGCTGCGGCTTTGGCAGTAGCCTCATTAATAGATTGCAGATATTTATAACCACGCTCCAGTCCGCTCTTTGCCTCGGCATCTCTTGCAGCGGCAGCCTGTGCGGTGGCTGCTTCGATCGCATCAAGATAAGCCTGTCCCGCAACAGCGCCTGCGCTTGCCTGACGATCGGTCTCAATCGCGGCTGCTATTGTGGACTGCTGTATGGACTGAAGATAGGCCATTCCCTTTTCGTATCCGCTCTGTGCTTCTTTTATGACAGAAGAATCCGGAGAAACCTGTGTTGACATCAGGTAAGCCATACCCCTTTCATATCCGCTTTGTGCCTCGGAAATAACGTCGGCTTTTACGGGTGCTGTTGTAACAAATACTGCGAGCGCCAATGTGGCAGCTGCTCCTATTAACTTACCAATCTTGTTTATAACTTCAGTTCTCTTCATAATAAAATCTCCTTTCATAAATAAGCAAATAAATACGATAAATTATACTTTTGTATTGGGCCCAATTCTTTACTTTTCTCTAATGCATCAGTCACATTATATACTAACGAAACTGAATTGTAAAGCCAATTTGCCAATTTATGTATGTAAACAAGAATATTTAACGAATTGTCAGTATATTTTGTATGACCTGCCCGGTCAATATACAAGATATAGTGGAATAAGTTTGATTTTTTTTACATAAAATGATGTAAATACTGTATACTGAATATAAAAAGAATGAAGCTGTTAAGTTTTGATATGGATGGAGCAATGGATGATTATATAAGGCCCGAAGAAAGTGCATATTCGGTAAAAACCAACAGGATCGTGACCCTGCTGTTTGCGCTCCTGTCAATATTGTGCTTTCTTCCTGTTCTGCTGGTCTTCATAGTATCCTTTTCATCTCAGCAAAGCGTAACGGAAGAGGGCTACAGCTTCTTTCCCAACTCGTTCTCGCTTGAGGCATACAGATATCTGTTTGCTTCGGGCGCATATCTTGCCAGAGCCTTTGTCAATTCGGTTCTGATAACCGTATTGGCGACAGTTCTCGGACTCATACTTATGTGTCCCATGGCCTATTCGCTTTCGAGAAAGGAGTATCGTTTCAGGAATGCTCTTCTTGTATTTATCATGATCCCCATGCTGTTTTCCGGAGGGCTGGTGTCCAATTATATGGTATATACCCAGATATTTCACCTTAAGAACACATATATTGCGCTTATAGTGCCCGGGCTCTGCTCGACCTGGTATATCCTGATCATGCGGAATTACTTCATGGATTCCGTCCCGGACTCACTTATTGAAGCAGCCAGGCTGGACGGATGCGGGCATTTTAAGATCCTTACGCGGATTGTACTCCCGATTTCCAGACCGGTTATCATGACGGTTGCGGTCTTCCAGATATTTTTGTACTGGAACAGCTGGTATCCGTCTCTTCTTTATATAGACAGCAATCATACAGAGCTGTATCCGCTTCAGTATGTACTGGTAAACATGAACAGGAGTATAGATACCATTACGAGGGATGCACAGTATTTCTCCGGTATGCAGTCATATACGCCGCCTGCCGTAACGATAAGGATGGCGATGGTGGTAGTGGTGATCCTGCCGGTAATGTTATTGTTCCCGTTTTTCCAACGCTTCTTAAAGACAGGGTTGGCTGTGGGTTCCGTGAAGGGGTAGTGTAAAGCAGAATATGAAAACTGAGAACCATCATAAGGAATCCACCGCAAGCGGTACCCCTTATGATAGATGGTGAAGGGAATGAACATGATTAGACGGTTTATATACTATGTTACGGTCTGGTCCATACCCGTTCTTGCATTCCTCGATGCGTTAATACTTGCGGGATGCTCGGGAGATGCGGGAAGAGAGGACGGAGACGGTATCAGACTGAGAATTGTCACTTACAATGACGGAAACGTACCTCTTGATGTGAAGGAGGTTGTCGCAGCGGCGAATGAGGTATCGCAAAGAAAGATAGGAGTAACGATAGACCTTGAATTCCAGCCCACCGAAAATATCAACCTTATGATGGCTTCCGGTGAGTATTACGATATGGTATTTACGAGCTCGTTTGTGAACAGATTCGATAAGAACGCATCGGAAAATCTCTACTATGACATCACGGATCTTGTACGGAAGGAAACCCCGGCCCTGTACCGGACAATAGGTGATTACTGGGATTGCGCGAAGATAAACGGGCGTATTTACGGTGTTCCCACCCTTAAGGATATGGGTTCCGAAAACATGTTCAGGATGAACTCGGATTATTTCGAGGGGGAGAAGGGAATGAAGATCCCGGAGAGAATGGATTTCGCCGATATCGAGCCGTATCTTAAGGCCTATAAGGAGGATCATCCTTCGGAATATCCTTTGGAAATGAGCAATGGAGGACCGGCCGGTTATCTGAATTTTCTTGAGAGGATAGTGAACCCTATCGTTGTTATACCTTATACGAAGGAGGGGGAAAAGCCCCGCGCGATAGCCTTCTGGGACAGTGAAGAGCTCATGAACAGATTCAGGCTGCTTCATAAATGGTATATGGCAGGATATATACATCCGGACGCCGCTACTATCGATTCCACGGCGGCGGATAAAACGATACCTGTGCGCTGGGGTGTTGCATGGAAAGGATATCAGGGATATTCTAATCCGTCGGACTGGGGCTTTAACGTAAAGACTTCCATATACGACGGGCCTTATATTTCAAGGACAAGTGAGCAGGGAGCCATGTTTGCAATCTGCGCAGCCTGCGATGAGGAACACGCCAAAGCCTGTCTTAAGTACCTTGAGCTTCTCGGCACAGACAGAAAGTTCAGGGATATACTGGGCTACGGTATCGAAGGCAGGCATTTTGAATATCTTCCGAACGGCACGGTATTAAGGCTTAAGACGGGACAGGACAGGTATAATACCAGACTTTATCTTACAGGCTCGGTGGTAAATGCCTCGGTTGAATCCGTGAGCACCGATTTTATGGCCGATCCCAACCAGTGGGAGGGTGTTTTTGAAGGTTACAGGACCGATGGGATATACAGCACGACCAAGGGCTTTACATATGACCAGACCCCCAAGGAGGATATAATTACGGCGCTTCAGGCCATATACAGCGATTATGCGGCCGAGCTTCGAACGGGTACCAGCGATCCCGATGTGGTAATTCCGAAGATGCAGAAGAGAATGAAGGCGGCGGGAATGGATGAACTGCTTGAAGATATAAACAGTAAACTGGATGAATGGGTTGAGTGATGTTTAAGAGAAAAAAAACAAGACAGCATGGGGGATTCAGAAAGGAAACATGGCAGCTTACCCTGTTGGCATTGCCGGCAGCGGTATGGTTCTGCCTGTTTAACTATCTGCCGATGTTCGGCATAGCCTTTGCGTTTAAGAATTTCAGGGCCAGACCCGGAGAGGGACTTTTTAAGAACCTCTTTATCAACAGTCCATGGGTGGGACTTGGTAATTTTTCTTTCCTGATAAGATCCTCCGACATGCCCGGTATCATGTTTAATACACTTTTTTATAATGTGATATTTCTGATAGCGGGAATTGTAATACCGGTATTTCTGGCCATACTTCTTTCGGAAGTCCACGGAAGGATGTTTTCGGGAGTGGTACAGATGGTCCTGCTTCTTCCGTACTTTCTCTCATGGGTAATAGTGGGTTATTGCCTGTACGGTTTTCTTGCTACCGGAGAGGGGCAGATAAACCATGTTCTCAGGATGTTCGGAGCACAGGCCGTGCAGTGGTATCAGTCGCCGCAGTACTGGAGGGGGATACTTATAGGCATCGGCATCTGGAAGTCCATGGGATATTCAATGATCATATATATGTGTGCGATAACTGCAATAGACCGAAGCCTCTATGAGAGTGCGGCACTGGACGGTGCGGGATTCCTTGACAGAGTGATAAGTATTACGATCCCGCAGCTTAAAACTACGATAACCACTATATTTATACTGAATATAGGCAGCATTCTTACTTCGGATTTCGGCCTGTTTTATCAGGTTCCTCTTGATTCGAATTCGCTTCAGCCTGTAACACAGACGCTGGATGTCTATGTATACAAGGCTCTTATGCAGCAGGCTAACTTCAACTATTCGGCGGCTGCTTCTTTCCTGCAGAGCACGGTTGGCTGCATCCTTCTGGTTGTTTCAAACCTGATCGTTAACCGTCTAAACAGAGAGGATAACTGATTATTTGGATTGACAAGATTACTGAAATCGTATACTTTAGTATGGTAATTCGCTACAAGACCGGCGGAATGATTACATATTATGTAACTATTCAGAACAGCACATAAATTTTAAAATATGACTCTCATGCTTGCATGATAGAGGCATATTTTATAAATTTATGTATTGGATGAATCCAAAACAGCGAAAAATACGAAGTATTTTGAGCTTGTTCTGAATAGTT
>JAFSYI010000063.1 GCA_017450065.1 Lachnospiraceae bacterium | reverse complement strand
TTTTATCATACTGTAAAGCCCTGTCAGATTCTTCTCTTAAAATGGTTCCGCCGCCCTGAATTATTGTCAGCGGAGGAAGCTCTTCATGCTTCTTTTCGGAGTATTCTTCAAACACTTCTCCCAACTTACGCTGTTCCCAAGCTTCAGTAAATTCCGGAAATCTTATTTTGGGGACTTTCTTATCACTCATGGCCTTTACCCTCCTTTTCAAAACGGGAACGCAAGCCCAAGTTCAGAAAATGATTCCTTAAGCTTAGATGAAACAGCAGCGATTTCATTATCAATATCTCTTATATCCTTTGTAACCTGATCCAGATCTATTTCCTCTTCCTCCTCAGTGGTATCCACATATCTTGGGATATTGAGGTTGTAAGCATTCTTGTCTATGATTTCCGACTGGATATCAGCCACATAAGCATACTTCGGAACATCTACTCTGTTTGCATAGGTGTCTATTATCTTCTTAATATGCTCATCAGACAGTTCATTCTGATTTTTACCCTTTATGAAATCCTTGCTCGCATCAATAAAGAGTATATTATTACTATTCCCGTTACGCTTGCTTTTAAGGACAAGGATACATACAGGTATCGATGTACCATGGAAAAGATTTGCCGGAAGTCCTATAACTGCATCCAGTCTGTTAACGTTGCTTATGAGCCATTTTCTTATATCCTCTTCAGCTCCCCCACGGAACAGAACACCATGAGGAAGCAGTACAGCAACACGTCCATCAGCTTCTTCCATGTGATAAACCATATGCTGGACGAATGCGAAGTCAGCGTGTGATTTGGGTGCCAGCTTATCTACTCCCGAATACCTCGGATCATCAGCAAGATCAGCCTTAGCATCCCACTTAAGGGAATAAGGTGGATTACAGACCTGTACCGTAAGCTTAAGGTCATCACCGTACATATCGTTGGTAAGGGTATCGCCTTTATATATACTGAAATTCTGATAGTCTATGCCATGCATCAACATATTCATTCTTGCAAGGTTATATGTCGTAGGATTATTTTCCTGACCATAAAAATGTCCTACCCTTCCTGTTGTCAGGTGCTTCCTGACATCAAGAAGCATGGATCCGGAACCGCAGGTGCAATCACCTACAGTCCTTGCCTCATCAAGTCCAAGAGAAGCAAGGGTAGCACACAGGGTTGAAGGGCCTACCGGTGTAAAGAATTCGCCACCCTTCTTACCTGCTCCGCTCTGAAATAATCCAATAAGGATCATATATGCAGTACCCAGTACATCGAATTCCTGATCCTGCAGATCCATGTCTATCTCACCTATCTTGGCAATAACCTTGCCTATCTTATCTGTCCTCTCCGATACAGTGTCTCCAAGTCTTGTATCCTGCAGTCTCATATCATCAAAGAGTCCAGCAAACGCAGCTTCGGATTTATGACCAAGGGTGGATCCCGTAAGTTCATTTACAGCACGTTCATAGTCCTCTACAGAAAACTTATCTCCATCCCCAACAGGCTTTATGATCTTACGGTTAAGCTCTCTGAACAGGTTCTCAGGTTTTATGATATACCCGAGATGTTCGAGGCTCCATTTTTCAACTATAGGTTTATAATCATCATTTGCAAAAGCCTCTTCATATGCAAGGTTATCGTCCTTCAGAATATCCTGCATATAGAGCTCGGTACGTTCTGAAAGATATCTATAAAATATGGTTCCAAGAATATAATTCCGGAACTCATTTGCATCCATTCCTCCACGAAGATCGTTTGCAATAGACCAAAGCTGTGATGACAGCTCTGCTGCCTGTGATTGTACTTTATCTGTATTGATAGCCATTTATTCTCCCTCTGCTTTGAATTTAATATATGTCTGTTCTATGAATCTCTGTATTTTTCCTGTAAGGACTGTAGTCTTAAGGATCCCCAAATGATATGCCTCAAGACGCTTTCTTATTGACTCCTCTGATATCTTACCGTTGAATACATAATCAGTCATAATATCATTTACGATCGTATAATCAATCCCGTTTGAATAAGCAAATTCTTCCATCTCTGCTTGTTGGCGTTCCTTTTCAAAATCTTCAAAAGCAGCCTGTATATCAGCATCATCAGACAGGTTATAGAATCTCAGGCGTATGAAATCAACCATTATATCCTTCTTGGCTCTTAGGGATTCATTATCTGACCTTTCGATCTCACGTAATATCAAATCAAGGTCTGCTTCCCTATCTTCCTCTGATTTTCCTGCCTTATTTACAGTCTTAAGAAGGTTGAGGATATATACGACATTTATTCTGTCTGTCCTGACAAGCTCTATATCGAAGTCCACATCAACAGGTACCGGAACCTTTGGATGCGGCTTCCCGGTCTGATCCTTGTAATACAGATACCAGCTTTTGAAGCCTTCATATTCTTCCTCGTCCATAACTACTGCAAGGTCTGCCCAGTCAAACTTACTGAAGGTTTTTAATGTTGCAAGCGTACCAACCATTGTCCTGAACGCTATGATGAACATCCTTATTTCATCTTCATTCTGCAACTGACCAGCTTCATCAACATTACGGACTATCTTCCTTAATACCGGCTCCTGGTTTATCCATTTCTGCACATAATATTCATAATTCTCCAGCAGGTATTCATTAGGATCCCCATCCCCTGAGAACAGCCTCAGTGCATCATCCTGCCATTTTTTAATATTACGATATGAAACGATCTGTCCAAACTGTTTTGTGACCTTATCTACACGATTTGTACGACTATAGGCCTGTACAAGGGTATGCCATATGAGGTTCTTATCAAGGTATAATGTATTCAGGGGCTTGGCATCGAATCCTGTGAGCATCATATTGACAACGAGCAATATATCAACCTGCGGGAGGTTCTTCTGCTTAAGCCTTTTGGAAATATCCTTCCGATATGAATCAAAACCGTCAAGACTGAATGATGTGCCAAACATTTCATTATAATCGCCCATAATACGATCCAGCAGCTCTGCTGAATGTTCATAACCCGTCCCATCCATATCCTCATTGGATCCATAACTGAATATGGCTGCTATCTTATATCTGTCCTGCTCAGGTCGTTTATCATTCAGCTCCTTAAATACATCATAATACTGTCCGAGAGTCTTAATGGAATCCACAGCAAACAATGCTGTATATATATCTTTCCCCTGGGGATGAACATGCTGATCATGGTGATCAAGGATGTGCTCTGCAACCTTCCGTATCCTCTCCTCATCATGATAAAGGCCATCCATATCTATATTATGGCGTTTACAGTATTCAGGATCATCAAGTTGTTCAGGGTCTATCCCCTTATGTGCTATATTATGAGCAAATATGGTACGCTGATATTCAACTGAAAATCTAAGGACATTCCCATCAGCAATGGCATCCTTTATCATATATCGGTGCAGGCATGAATCGCGTTTTTCTCCATTAGGAAGAATACCGGCATTAAATACATCGGCTGTAGTCCTGCCATCAGCACCTTTATTGGCTTCAAAGATAGGTGTTCCTGTGAATCCTATATAGTTAGCCTTTCCAAAATGCCTTTCTATATCCCCATGCATCTTGCCAAACTGGGAACGGTGGCATTCATCAATAATGAAGACGACTTTCTTATCATGATACTCGTCCATCAGTTTTTCATATTTCTTTGATTTGACAGCATTGGCCATCTTCTGGATTGTCGTTACGATAAGCTTCCTGTCTGTTTCCTGCAGCTGTTTAACGAGAACATATGTCGAATCCGAATTATCGACACAGTCCTTCTCAAAGCTGTTATATTCATCTACTGTCTGATCATCAAGATCCTTGCGGTCTATAAGAAATATAACTTTATCTATTACAGGCTCATCACGCAGCAACTGAGCCAGTTTGAATGATGTAAGCGTTTTCCCTGAGCCTGTGCAGGCAAATACATAACCGTTCTGATTTGCTTCTATGATACGCTTCTTTGCAGCCTTGACAGCATAGATCTGATATGGACGCATGACCATAAGAACAGGCTCTGTAGATTTTATGACCATGAATTTATCTATCATTTCTGTTATGGCTGACTTGCGAAAGAACTCTGATGTGAACTCCTCCAGTGTATTGATCCTTTTATTCTTTTCATCTGTCCAGAAGAACACAAGGGATTTAAGGATCGGATTATACAGTCCATTATCCATCTCATTCTCGTTACAGAAATACTTAGTCTGCACCGAATTGGATACAACGAACAATTGGAGATAACGGAACAATCCCTTAAACGAAAATTTCCTGTATCTGTTAATCTGATTTATCGCCTCATTGATCTCAACCCCAGGACGTTTCAGCTCAATCTGTACCAAAGGCAGACCATTGATCAGTACGGTGACATCGTACCGATTTTTATAGCTGACATCATCCTTATGATCCTTATCCATTGTGATTTGGTGGGAAACCTGATATATATTTCTGTCTGTATCAAACGAGAAAAAATCAAGATAAACTGTCTTGCCATTATCAAGGGATAAAACATATTTATCCCTCAGTATCTTTGCTGACTCATAAACAGACTTGTTTTCGAGATGAATCAGGACTCTGTTAAACTCAGCATCGGACAGATCAGCAGAACCCTTGGCTTCAACAAGTTTTTTTCTATTAAAGACCGACAACTGAGTCCTGAAATTATCCAAAACATCGGTATAATTTTTGAGCTCGATATATTCGTAACCGATAGACTCAAGACGGTCTATAAATCTGGTCTCGACTTCATATTCCGATATATGCCCCATAACCCTTCTCCCATTGTGATATGTTATTACGCACCTCAATATTATACATTAGAAAGTGCCTAAGGGCAATGAAACACTCCTTTTAAACAATCTGGTTGATCCATGCAAACATCAGGAGCTGCCACCTGCTGTGACAGCCCCCTCATTATAAAACTCTTCTTTCCTTACATGTTTATAGATAGATCATACTCATCTGTCATAATCTATCTCTCCTTTTAATCATTGTTATTCTTCGTTTTCAAAACTTTCAACATTTGGCTATAATGTTTGACTAACTTTCTAAGTCTTATATGTCCAGTAAGTCAGATATAATGTTTAAACAACAGATTTTATTTCGGCTGCACCCAAAACATCGGGATTATATAAAGACAAGTTCATATCTGCTGTTCCATGTTTTGTAGAATCCAACCTTATTTCACATGCTGCCAGAACATCCATACCTATCAGGTTGCTAACATATCCATCCAATCTGGTATATGCCTTAAATACCGGCAAATTCGTATCTCCAAGCTTTACATTTCTTATATATATACCATAAAGCTCTATTCTGTCATTTGTTGCAGTATATTTTTCCAGCTTATCTATTACTCCCGAGCCTTTCAAATAGTTGATAATATCAGTCTCGCTCTGTTCATATAGTCTTGCTACAGTCTTGATCCCTAATGTTGAAATTGATGCACCTGTATCAATCAGCATATTTCTAACAGTCTTTTTGTCAGACACTTTAAGATCTACATACCAATGCGTATCTTTTAAACCTTCTTCATTCTGGATATGATGAAAGGTCATAATAAACCTCCTACTCTACCAATATTCAGATCATATTTCTCTACAACATCAAAATCCTGGTCTGTATATGAATATTTTAGGGCTTCATCCGTATCCTTTACATCATTACCTTCAACTGCAGCATAAAGCAAAGCCTCATACCATGTTCCTTTTATAACGAATAGGCTTAATTCTGGATGTTGTTCACTAAACTTATACAGGTTTACCAATTCTCCATTATAGTAAATAAGTTTTGTTTTCTTCATGGCAAAACCCTCCATAAATTCACCTTACTACAATATAATTATAGCACTTTTATAGCCAAAATAACAGAGCAGGATACCTCGTTAAACTGCACACCGAAACCCGATATGAATCACTACATAGAATCATATCACCGATTATTTATCATTTCTTTAGAAATTCAAATTTTGAATGTATCATTGTTATCTGTTTTGCATCTTAATGTTTCACTTAACCCATGGCATACTTCCCCTGACTATCCGGAATGTATATGTATTGCTTCCAAAATAGGTTTCACTCTTGTCTGCTGTATTGAGAATTATGGTCGCCATGCCGGTTTTTACATTATTGGAATAGACGGCCTTGAAATCATTACCCTCTGTAAGAACTTTCATACCCGGATCATTCACATTCTTTCCGATGTATACAAACAGCTCATAATCCTTGTATTCACCTTCTCCGATCACAATTGGGCCGCCTGTGAAATTAAGCGTTGTTACTGCCTTATGTTTTATCACCCCAAACGATATCAGATTTTACATTTACTTTACCGGCATTTACCGTTGCTATACTATCATCAGAGCTTGACCATGTCAGATACCTGACAGGTACAATAGTCTTCTTTTTGTCATATTAGGCCCTCCTTCTGCATGTCTTTACAGTCCGTCATAATCACCCAAAACACCGTTCCTGCAGGAGCAGATTCCGGCGTACCAGATTCCTGTCTGCCCGCGGCGGCAGACAGTTTCATATGTGAAATCCCTGCTCGTTCCATCCGTAATGACAGAACCCTTAACAGTCTCTATGCCACCGCCGTTTTCAGGTGAAAACGGTTCAATACGGAAATCAAAGTCATGCTCAAGAGAATAGAATTCATAGGTAATCTCTACATCCATTGCTCCCTTTGAATCGGTAACCGAGCTGTCTGACCTTTTATATACAGGCTTTCCGGACTCATCGTATCCTGTTATGGTTTTGCCGGTCTCATCGGGTTTCTCTTTAACACCGTTTATATCCAAATACTCGATAATATCAGGGCTTCCGTCTTCATAAGTTACATTTACATGCACAGTTGCGATAATGTTTGCTGTTTCGGAAGCATTATCCTTCGCTGTTTCGGAAGTGTCATCCTTCGCTGTTTCAGTAGCTTTATCCTCTGCTGCTTCGGAAGTGTCATCCTTTGCTGTTTCAGCAGCTTTATCCTCTGCCGCTTCGGAAGCGTTATCCTTTGCTGTTTCAGCAGCTTTATCCTTTGCTGTTTCGAAAATATTATCCTTTGACGTTTCCTGTGTGATCACCACGGGTTGTGAATCAAAAGAGATCACCTCCTGTTCCGAAGCCTGCTCCGGATTACTTTGGGAACAGCCCTGAAGTACTACTGCCACCCAGATAACTACAGTCATAAATACTTTCTTATTCATCCTTTTTATCCACCTTTTCTACTCCTTATTATTTCCTGTCTCCACCTCTATTCGATCCCAAGATATTTAAACCCGATGTTTGATGTAAAACACACTAACATAGGCAGGAGCCCTCCGCCGGGAGCATTCCTAACCCTTTTTATGATATTTCCCATTCTGTAGGTTTCCTTCCACACATATCTGTATATTTCCTCAAGTCTTTCACCGGACATTCCTACAGGTCTGAACACAACCTTATGCTGCGTATAATGATCCCAGTCCGTGTCTGTGATCCTTCCATTTTTCTCAAGCTTCTTATACAGATCCGAACCCGGAACCGGAGTAAGTACCGCAAACCGGGCAAGATCAAGCTTAAGATAGGCAACCTGTCCCGGAAGGGAAAGAAGATCCTCCTCGGTGTCTCCGTCCATTCCCAGGATGAAGCATCCGTTTGCCATGATCCGGTGCCTCTTGATATTCTCTATTGCCTGCCTGTAGCAAAGCGGATCGTTAAATGGTTTCTTACTGTCATCCAGGGTTTTCTTATTCATGGATTCAAGCCCGAAAAGCAGACCCGTACAGCCGCTCTGTTCAGCAAGCGTCAGCAGTTCTTCATCAAATCCCACATTAATGACAGCACTCCCTGCCCACCTTAGCTTAAGCTTCTTAAGCTCCTTCATGAGTTCGATCGAATACTCCCTGTTACCGAAGAAATTGGGATCGTAAAATATTATCATCCGCGTTTTCAGGTTCTTTATTTCCTCTATCACATTTGATACGGGACGCGGAGTCGAATCCCTCCACATCTCACTTATGGTGCAATATGCGCAATGATTGAAGCAGCCGTTATTGGCCGTTACGGCCGGGACTTTAAGATAATGCTTAACCTTTATTGCGCTCCTGTCCGGTGCTGGTATATCTTCTCCGTTTACATGTATGCAGCTATATACTCTCTTCGGCTCTCCTGCTTCGTAATCCCTTATGAAATCAGCCAGAGCATATTCTCCCGGACCGACTATGACCGTATCAGCATATTTAAGCGCCTCTTCATGATTATATCTTACATGATATCCGCCCATTACCACATGGGATCTTCTTTTCCTAAACTCTTGTGCTATCTCATATCCGCGTTTCACGGAAGCAGTCGTTGAGGATATCATGACGATATCATAATTCTTCCTGTCATATGAAACGGTTTCGGACATTTCATCAACAGTATCTGTCACCCATTCCGGCCGTTCTCTTTTTACGATGGCCGCAAGTAAACCAAGGGTTGTAGGAGCATATGACAGAAATGAAGATAATCTGCTCCTGTAGCTTCTGTCCTTCCTTGGCCACGTCAATATTATAAGAACATTCATATATATCCCGCGTTCCTTTAATCTGTCTTCTCTCAGAGTCCCGTTCTGTCTCTGCTTTCCATGCTCCTCCCGCAACTACGGTCATATTTCCCGAATGGAAATCCAAAACCAATATATCATGTCACGACCGGTACCGCAGACTCCCTAAGGTCATCAAGCCTTAAGAATTTATTTTATCACATCATCAAAGTGGACCCCTCCCGGCAGATCATCCTCTTATTCTCTGATACAGAAGTTTTCTGCCGTTAAGTGTCCACTTTAAATGTTGCTTTACTTTTTGACTGTTATGATCCGGGGGTGATCCTTCAGCTTAACATGTCAGCCACAGAACCGTCCCCACTGCTCCGTTCTTACAGCAGCAGATTAAGAAGTTCCTTTAATCCAAGCTGTCCGATGCGGAAGCTTCCTTTGGCTGAGCCTACGAAATTATAACCCTTATCCTGAGGCTGTTCATCCTTATCCTTGGCGCTTATCAGTACGTATGCGGTTCCTCTTCTGACATTATTAACATACTCTATGTCAAAGAAATCACTGACCTGATTATCGCCTACACCGTTCTCCAGCAGAACGATTTCCTGTTTTCCATTCTTGATGACAACCTTCAGGAATCCCTGGCTGAACTGGTCATCACCGGCGAATCCGACTTTCTGTCCCGTATAATGAACCTTGACGGCCTTACCGGTATTCTTATCCACGATGCTTATCTTTGCCTTGGATACATCCAGCAGGTTATCGCCCTTGACTATTCTATAAGATCCTGTAAGAGCACCACCGTTATAGTTCGCATTTTTGGGGTTAGGCTCGGCCTTAACATATACCGTAACTTCATTCTCACCCTCTCCGAAGGTTACCGGCGAATCCTTTGTCAGCAGATGTTCTGCAGCATAATCATCGCTTGAATAGAAGGACAGCGTACACTCTGAGGACTTAATGAGTACTCCGTTCATGACAACGAACAGATTCGTACCTGCTTTAGGGAAATAAGCTCCCATCTTATTCTTTGAAGGATTATATACAAGATTGTTCGCTACGGTTATTCCGGAATCCACACCATTTTCGAAGATCACCTTATTGATCTTGAAATGCTGGGTTATGGATTGTGCTCCCTTATAATTACCGGTGAACTTGATCGTTGCCTTACCGTAACCCACCTTCTTGTTATCACCGTAAGAAATTGTAAAGTCCTTGCCGTTAACCAGCGAAATATCCTTATGATCCGCATCCAGATCCGCTGTTACATACACCTCGGGAGTAACTCCGATATTGGCAAAGTCCACACCCTTATTTATAAGATCCTGCTCATTCGTTATCTTAAATACTGCATATTTTGCGGGCTTTATCTTAAATGTCTTACTTACCTTACCCTGGTATGTTCCCAGACCGGCAACAAGTACCTTGACTGAACCTGCGTTAGTGTTGTTGCTGTAGGTTACGGTATAATCTTCACCCTCTGTAAGCTTGGCTCCCGTGCCCTTGTCTTTAACAACCAGCTGTCTGTCAGTAAGAGTATGTGCCTCGCCATTATAGGTTATGTCGGCATTCGCAATGCTTACATCTATCGCTCTTTTGACATTTACTACTACTATCCTGACAGTTTTAGTACCTATAAAGTTACCCTTGCCTGTTATCTCTATCTTGTTGTCTGCCTTCGGATCAATGAATGTCTTTGAAAAATCACCCGTATAGTCTCTGTCTTTTCTCAGGACATTACCCATGTAGCTGAGTATAGGTGAAGCCTTCTGCCCTGCCAATACCACGTTATTGCCTGCCGATGCAGCTTCAATATCTGCCTTGGCTATCAGGAAGTAAAGAACATCCTTGTCATTATAGTCACCCTTGCCCTGTACGGTTACGGATGCCAGCTTTCCTGTTATTGCATCAGCCGTACCCTCATATCCTATTACAGCATTGGCTTTTATGTTGTCACTGTATTTAACGTTGTAATCCTTACCCGGAACCAGTGTCTTCGTGCCGTTTTGCACGATAATTTCAGGCATCAGCTTTTCTCCTGTATAAACAAGATAGCTGTATTCCGTCTCACCTATTACGACCTTCTCCAGTTCGTCTGCAAAGGAAGCAGTAATGGTTCCGTTCTCTTCGGGATCATCCTGATTCTGACCATTAACGGTTACTCTTATTTCTTTATGGGTTCCGTATGCATTATCGGATTCAGGTATACCAATAACCGCAAACCCGTTACCTGTTGTTGCTTCGGCCTTCAGTACCGATCCATCTACAGTTGCCACATTGGCAGCACCCTTCCATGAGTATGCGGGAATGCCATAATAATCAGGCCACTCACCTCCATTGATCAAATCTTTAAGATCCTTTTTATTAACACTTCTTGTAAGGACTATCGGTGTGGTATCAATGGTAAGAGCCGCAGCTTTATCTATCGTAACAGTAACCGGCGCTTTACAATACGCATCCTCATATCCTATTTCCGGATCTCCCTTTGACCTAAAGTATACATAGTAGGTCTTTGCATTCGTTTCCTCAGGGATCAGATCTGACCACGGAAGGATCGTCTGATCATCTACTAATTCTGTCTGTACCGAATACTGGATCTTACCGTTCTTTGCTACAGCATTTCCCGAAACAAGCTTCTTGGGTGTACTGTCATAAACAAGACCCTCAATTTCCGTCGGAGGCGTGATGATCTCAGACTGTCCCTTCACGATCGTATAATCGGAAGTAGTCGTTTTGGGAAGCACATAGTTCCCGGCCTTCGCACCTGTCAGGGATTTAGCTGTTGCCGTATACTGACCGGGATTCATATTCTTATTGTTTTCGGCATCCACCTGTATCTTATCACTGTTTACGGTACCTGTTGCCACCGGATCGGGACCCAGCAGTTCACCGTTATATACGAAGGTGGTCTGTTCTCCCCAGTCAAGACCTATCTCTTTTGGTACAACGGTAAGGATACCCGGTTTATAATCCATGGTATAATTCTTCCCATTAAGACCCTTGGGTGTTATTTCATATGTGTTACCGACATCACCATATTGGCTGTAGGTAAAATCATAATCCGGAGTACCTGTAAGATCATCCTCTGAATCACCCTCAGCAAAGCCGTCATAGGTCACACCGTTTCCTGCAGGTGCATCACCGTAAGTAATAGTATTTGCAGTAGCTGTAACCGTAAGAGTCTTGGGTGTTATCTTTACTGTTCCGTTACTCTCATAATCTTCGTAGTTACCTTTTTTATCAGTTATCCTGAAATAGACTTCCGTACCATCCGTTACATCCTTTACGGATACAGAGTTCTCATAAATAGGATTGGTCTTTACCAGCGAATAAGTGATGACAGGTTCTGCATCGGCATTTGTAACGCCTACCTTAATGCTGTGTCCTTTTCCGTCATATACTCCTTCATAGTTTGTTATATTAACTGTAAGAACGTTTCTGCCTATTGATGACACTACTCTGCCCGAAGAGCTGAGGTAGTTATCTCCGCCATCTACCATCCAGAATACAGTATAAACGCCTGCATCCTTTTTCTTGGGTATTTCTTTATTCCATTTATCTCCGTCCATACTGAACGATACGGTAACACCGTCCGGAACAGTACCATTGATCTCTGCCAATACCTGTTCATCACCGGAATATTTAAGGCTCTTACCCAGTACTTCTATACCTGTTTCTATCTTGTCGATAGTTGATGTTACATAATCGGCCTGTGAATCTTTATAGCCTGTGCCTTCTGCTGCTTTCGCTTTGTACCATACATAATACTTTCCTACATTCGTTCCTGCAGGTATTGTTGTTGACCAGGCGGTATCATTATCCGGAACCTTGCCCTCTTCAAGCACTGCATAGTTCATTGTTCCGTTAACACAGGTGCCTTCTTCAACAAGCGGCTGTGGTGCTGTGTTAAAGCTCAGAGTCTTAGGTAACGGTGCCTTTGTTATTTCAGCAGCTTTAGGCGCAACTACCAGCTTCACTACATCACTGTATGTCTCTGCCGTTACCGGTTCTGAATCTACCATGATCGTAGAGATCACTTTACATCTGAGTGTGTTTGTACCCACCTCATCCTTATTATCTGCTACATAGGTTATACTTTTTGCTTCAGCGCTGGGGGTATCCGGATTCCATGCCACATAGTCATTTCCGACTTTCTTCACCCACTGGTAAGTTAACCCATAGCCTTCCGGAGCCGTTGCCACTATGCTGAGTATTCCGCTCTCGCTGAATGTCAGGTTAAGGTCTGTCGGCTGAGATGTGATCACAGGCGTTGCTTCTTTTACTGTTACTTTTGAAGCTGCACTCTCTTCGTAAGATGACGTTATCTCTTCCTGATCTACCTTTATAGATGTGCGTACCTTGCATCTGTAGTAAGTTGTTCCCTTAGCTGTCGGTGTAAAAGTATAGTCTTTCTCTGTTGCACCTTGTATTACTGTCCAGTCTGTGTTATCCGGACTGCTTTCCCACAGATATTCAAGGGTATAACCACTCGGTCCCGTTGCTACGATACTAAGCTTACCGGATGATCCGGCATACAGCTCAAGATCTGCCGGCTGTGATGTGATCACAGGTGTTGCCTCTTTTACTGTTACGGTTGCAACGTCACTCGGCACATAATCTGAATATACGCTTCCTGTCTTCGAACGTACCAGGCACCTGTAGTAGGTTGTTCCCTCAGCTGTCGTATCAAATTCATACTCTTTACCTGTTGCTGTCTGGATATCACTCCAATCTTTTTCCTCGGCTTGCTTCTTGGATGTTTGCTGCCATTTATACTCAAGATTCTGGCCGGAAGCAACTATACTCAGCTTACCGGACTGGCCTGCATACAGCTCAAGATCCGTAGGCTGTGATGTGATCACAGGGGTTGCCTCTGTTACTGTTACAGTTGCAACGTCACTCGGCACATAATCTGAATATACGCTTCCTGTCTTCGAACGTACCAGGCACCTGTAGTAGGTTGTTCCCTCAGTTGTAGGTGTAAATCTATAATCTTTGCTTTTTGCATTCGAAATATTTGTCCAAGTTGAATTATCGGGGCTACTCTGCCACTGATATTCAAGGCTATATCCGCTTGGTACTGTCGCTACTATACTGAGCTTACCGGACTGGCCTGCATACAGCTTAAGGTCCGTCGGCTGTGATGTGATCACTGGTGTTACCACCGGTATCTGACTGAAGGTTGCTTTAACTTCAACGTCCCCCGCAGGCATACTGAAAGATTTCGATGCGGTAATATCATACTCACTCCCATTAACAGTATACGTAAGCTTATCCAATTGACATCCCGTATTTGGGTTTGTTGTTACATTAACCTGCTCACCTTCAATAGCACATTCCCAGCCCCCGCTTATTGAGACTGTTCCGTAGTTGCTATTATCTGTCGCTGCAGTGATCAAATACGCCGGATCAATAAACCAGTGTTGGATCTGTGCTACAACCGATGTGTTATAAGCCGTCATACTAATCGGGTAAGCATCGTACGTTTGATAAGTCAAAGCCTTGTCAACGCCGGGTTTATCTACTCCTGTACGTAAAACATAGCCATCATTCTCACTTATATTTTTGTACCTGCTTATCATCCACTTATTTGTCGTGTCTAAGGATATTGTAGGAGGATTAGGTTCAAGTCCTACACCTGCATCACTGGAATTAAGATCATCCGAGTATCCCATTGCATCAAGTACACCTGTATCTACTGCTGACTTATCTCCCCAATTATTGTCAGTATATGGAAAGATAACATACAATTCCTGATGATTATAATTCCAACCACTATACTTCTCGTCTATGCCAGGCTTTGAAAAGATCCACATCTGTGCTTTTTTATGTTGGTTGGTTCCTATATTTACTCCCGAATTGCCTGTAAGGAGCTTATTTTCGTTCCATGACCCTCTTATCCTGTATAAACGATCCTTCTGAAAATGTTCTACATTGCCCCAGTCATAATGCACAGCGCCCTCATTTTCTATCACTTCAGGGCGGTTGTCTGTATCATACTCTTTCACACTATCGGAAACCATGGTGAGGTTATCGGCGTCAACATCCGGAATTAACGTTTCCTCTGTTTTCTTTTCATCACTCTTAATATCATTACTTTCCCCATCCGACAGAAGTACTCCGTCATTCAGGATTTCCGATGAATCATCATTCACCAGAACTTCTCCGGTCAATACATCGCCATCCTTTGCGACACTGATGACCTCGTTAGCATATGCAGTCTGCGGAATATTGCCGAATACCATGGCTATTGCCAGTAATATCGCACATTTCCGGGAAAAACCGTTCCTCTTGCCTGCCATCTCTTACCCTCCTTGTTCAGTCAAAGCATTGCTTCGTTACTTTATTGTGCAAACGCAACAATATATTAAAGTTACACTGTTAAAATTCTAACAGATTGTAGATAAAGTTACAATACTTTGATGTATATCTTTTGTAGAAATTGCTATACAAATATTCTATATCATGCAAATAATATATATATATCTGACAATTTGTAACTATCCAGTTAAGATATATTTTAAAAAAGGGATATAGAACGGGGCGAAGGATCATTCCGTCGGACGTCCGACAGAGCCGGATATAGGTTCCCTTCCATTCCGGGTCATAATAACTCCTTTTATCTCTGAAAGACCGGATAATAATCTTTCTGCTCCCCCGGGTTTATCATAGCTGAGGAAGTCGTCATCCCAGAAGACAAAAGAATCACTGCTGTCATTCTCGAATCCCATGTATGCAAACATCGATGCCTGTCTGATCATCTTATCAACAAATCTCTGCTTAAACTCTTCTTCATCATAGTCATCGTAATCGTCGTCATCCTCGTCCCCGTCCCCGGCCTCATCATTTTCATCATGATCTTCATTTTCCGTATCTTCTTCATAACCATACTCATCCTCATAATCACCGATACCTCCGAGGAATTCATCAAAAAGATCACCAAAGAACTTCCTTAAATACAGTTCATCCATGATACAGCTGCTCGAAGACGCAAACAGCGGAACATCTGAATAGTTCTCTTTGGTAACATCATCGATATCGAGATATCCGTACTCCCCGTTAACGGAAGCATTCTTCTTCGCATGTTCAATAAAGATGTACATGAGATACTCTCCGAATTCATCAAATATATATTCATAATCCATATCGATCAGTTCTTCATACATCTTCGAAATCTTCTTCCCGATCTCTTCTAACTGTATATCTCCGAGATCGTGCAGTGAATCATTTCCGGAATAGGTTTTAAAAAGATATTTCAGTATTTCCTTTTCACGGTCGCCGAATTCAAGCTTGTTCACAGCCCTCTTGACCCCGAAGGTCTTAAGAAAACCTGCAGCGATCTCATTACTCACTATCTGCTGCAGCACCATATCTTCCACTCCTGATAATCTGTACATTACTATAACCTCCATTTTTATATTTTTACATTAAAGTTACTGAAATCCCGTTCCATAACAGTACAAATCATATCATTAATTCCAAAACTGTGTTATATTTAAATGTATCATCAAATATCTTATACACAGGAGGTTTACAATGAAGATCGCACTTATTAATGAGAATTCACAGGCTGCCAAGAACGGTATAATAGAAGCAGCTCTTAAGAAAGTAGTGGAGCCCATGGGACACGAAGTCGTTAATTACGGTATGTATGCAGCTGATGACGAATGCCAGCTTACCTATGTTCAGAACGGCATTCTGGCTGCAGTCCTGCTTAATTCCGGCGCAGCAGATTATGTTATAACAGGCTGCGGTACCGGCGAAGGTGCAATGCTTGCGCTCAATTCATTTCCCGGTGTCATCTGCGGACATGTCGAAGATGCTCTGGATGCATATACATTTGCGCAGATCAACGACGGAAACGCCATTGCCATTCCGTTCGCCAAGGGCTTCGGCTGGGGCGGCGACTTAAATCTTGAATATATTTTTGAGAAACTCTACTGCGAAGAAAGCGGACAGGGTTATCCGAGAGAAAGAGCTGTACCCGAGAAACGCAATAAGAAAATTCTTGACGAAGTAAAGACTATAACCTACAGAGATATCTGCGATATATTAAAAGAGCTTGACAGGGAACTTGTTGTCGGAGCATTGTCCGGCGAACACTTTAAGGAATTCTTCTACAGAGACTGCAAAAATGAAAGGATTGCCGCAACTGTCAGCGAATTGATCGGAAAGTAAGCTTTGTTGAGCGGGGGATTGGTTCTGAACCGTCCCCCGGCTTCTCTTTCTATGTAAGATTCACAGGCTCATTAAGACTTCTCCTGTTGCTTACGCGGCGGTCTCTGCCCGAACGTCTGTCCTTACTTCCGGTGCGTGCTTCATATTTTTCCATCTTAGCCTTATACATCTTGCCATCCGCATCCTCTATGAATTTAAACAGAGTCTGATCGGTGTCATGATGTATTATTGTATATCCAATGCTGACGCTGAGTATATAAGGCGAATATTTACCTTTTTCATTGAATATCTTTATCTGCTCCTGAATGCTCAGGATTTTCTTGCGAACCTCATCCTCAACATCTGAGATTCCGAATACCACGAATTCG
Source organism: Lachnospiraceae bacterium (assembly GCA_017450065.1). Taxonomy (GTDB): domain Bacteria; phylum Bacillota; class Clostridia; order Lachnospirales; family Lachnospiraceae; genus UBA2868. The sequence continues at coordinate 77,687 of JAFSYI010000063.1, read as the reverse complement.
TCACCGCCGAATCTCATCACTACATCACCTGAATCCGTGGTTCCCGACAATATATTGGCAAAATCAACAAGATACTCATCACCCATCTTATGACCCATGGTATCGTTGATCACTTTAAGCTTATCAAGATCTGCAAAGATAATGAAGGTCTCAAGTCCGTCTGCCCTTGCCCGGTCAAACATATCCTCAGTTATGTTGAAGAATCCCAGCCTGTTATACAGCTTGGTAAGAGGATCATAATAGCTTAAATCCTTAAGCTTGTTTATGTACTCCTCCTGTTCTTTGTATTTCAGCGCTGACTCAAACATATTGGAAATATTGTTAACGAACATATGGTAGAGTTCATTGTTCAGAGCATCGAAATAATTCGTGCTGACCACATATCCGAAATATTCACTGCCGTAATGAAGTGAAGAATAGATATACAGATTACCTTCTACCCGGTCGTTATAAATATCCCTGCGCTTAATATGCATACTCATCTGTTCATCATCAAGAGCATTATAGTGGTATGGGATATCAAGGGTCTTAAGCCTCTCATTTCTGTCAAGGACTATACTCATGACCGGAATGCCGAACTTACGCTGATACTCGGGCAAAATGCCGTACATTTCAGCAACGGATCTGTATGTCATAAAATCAGCCGCACAGTCACTTACATAACCTGTATATCTTGAAATATCCACCGCTCTCTTTATGCACTTGCGCAGATATTCATCCCGCTTGCTTGTATAAACCCTGCAGTTCCTGCAGCAGCTTGTCCCGATCGCAAGCTTGGGAATTATCCTGACCGGTTCATCGCTCTTCTTATTTATAAGGCTGTACGCCGTCATTCCGATGGAACGTTCATATCTTTCAATGGATGTGATCGAGGGATCGTTATATGCAGCCTCGGGAATATGATCAAAGCCCGTAATGATAAAATCATCCGGTATCCGGTAATCATCTGCCTCGGCCTTATAGAATATTCCCATTGCAATCTGGTCATTGGCACATACAAAGGCATCGGCATCCATCATATCATTTGCCTTGAAATATTCATATGCTTTATATCCGCTATCCACATAATATGTACCGGAGAAAATCCGCTCATCATCAAGCTTAAGTCCGTGCTTCTCCATTACCTCTTTACATGCCTCAAGCCTGTCTGCCGCATCGGCACTGTCCGTAGGTCCGCTTACATAATTGATCTTTTTAACACCGTGTTCGGATATAAGATGTTCAACCAGTTCAGCCATTGACTCCTTATTGCAGCTGGTCACATTTATAAAATCTTCCTGGTAACTGTCAATTGATATTATCGGCTTTCCTGCCGCCTTCAGCTTGGTCACAACCATCTTCTGTATTTTGGGATTGTAAAACGCGCACGCATACAGAATAAAAGCATCGAATCCGTCAAGATCCATCCTTCTTATATATTCATATTCACCCAGATCAAACTTCTCGTCTTTTGATACATGAAAAGAAAAAAGATGCAGATCATCATGATGCTTCTTGCATTCATCATAAACACCCTTGATGATCTCCCTCTGGCTGTACATATAGATTTGTCCTACAAATAATGCTATCTTCATAAATTCAAGTATATACTGCGGCAATTATCGTGTCAATCCAGGCATCAAAGAACCGTCCCACATATTATTGAGACGGTTCTGTATTGTCATATCATATCCGATAGTCTTAATGGGTATTGTTATACAGCTGATGCAGCTCAGCAGCGCTGTGATGAGTCATCATTTCCTCAGGCATTCCTGTATAATTCCATGTAGCAACGAAATAATCATACTCAGCCTTTGAAAACTGTGCAGGTCCGTCTGCACAGTTAATGGTTACCGATCCTGCCGATGCCGCAGCTGCTGCCGCTGCTGCAGCCTGTGCTGCCGCCTCTGCTTCTGCCTGAGCCTTTGCTGCTGCTTCCGCATCTGCCTTGGCTTTTGCCTCTGCATCCGCAGCTGCCTTTGCCGCTGCATCTGCTGCAGCCTGATCGTTATTGTTTTTCTGTGTTTCTTCCGTCTTCTTCTTTTCTTCTTCTTTCTTCTTATCAGCTTCAGCAGTATCCTGTTGTTCCTGCGTTATTTCCGCCTGTGCCTGTTCGGCTTCCTCGGCTGTTACTTCTTTTAAGAATTCAGTCTTTATATAGCACTCTCTGCCGCCGTTATCAATCTTGGTCCAGTCATCCACTGTCTCAATCTTTGTATAAGTCTCACCCTTCTTGCATGTTTTTACTATCTCACAGTCTGTGTTCGGCTCTGCCCTCATACGGACATTATCACCTGTAACCATTACCATCGTAACAGCCTCAGCTTCCTGCATTTCCTGAGCGGCAGCTTCTGCAGCAAGCTGTGCTTCCTGAGCAGCCTTCTCTGCCGCAGCTGCTTCTTCCTCGGCTTTCCTTGCCTGATCGACAACCTGGAAAGTCAGCACGTTACTCTTAACCTTATCCTTATTTACATACAGTGTAACCGTACCCTCTGCCCCGGTATGGAGGATGGCTGTTGTAGTCTCCGATCCTGACCCTTTACCGAAGGATGCGGTTGCATCATCAACATTATACTTCAGGGACTTGAGATTTGCCTTGGACGGATTGGCTTTTATGGTAAATACGTAATCCTGATCAACATCCAGCTCGGTCTCGGCAAAATTGGGAGTCAGTGTTATTGATTTCAGCGTCTTTAATGATCTGAGCAGAAGTATAACCGCAGCAACTATGATGACCACCACGAATACTGCTCCGACAATGATAAGTACCTGCGTCATTCTTTTCCTTTTAGTTCTTCTTTTCTTCATTTTCCCTTTCTCCTCCTCTGAAATCCAGACTATTGCAACGGTATCTCTGTTGTTCCTATATCACTGAATGTTTCATAGTTATCATGTATCGTCAGCTGCAACGGTGATATTGCATCCTTAAGCGATACGGCATAACAGCAGTCTATTGAAGTTCCGTCGGAAATCTGTGTATCCTTGTTATAGAATTCCTCCGGATATTCATTAAGTGAAGCAGATGTCTCGCATGCCTCTCCGTTCTGGGTAACACTCGGCGGAAAGACTTCCGACATAGATAAAAGTTTACTCGTCTTATTGACAAATGTAAAGTAGATGAGTGCAGCCGGATTATTGTCTGAATCAAGAACAACAGTTACGTTGGTACATCTCAGCGTAAAGCTGTCATTATCCACATCAACGGAATCCGATGCAGCCGTACCCGTAAGATCTTCTAATGTTCCGGATTCCACATCACTCTCCGTCATTATCTCATCACCGGCTCCCGCTTCCTGAACCTCCAGACCGTCAGAACCGGTATCCATTGTCATATCATCTTCATCAGCCGATGTTTCTGTTTCTTCCGTCTCAGTCTTTACAATATCAATATCCGAATCGAGGTTGCTCTTTCTGATATTGCTGTAGATCATCATGCATATACACAGCACAATAATAAAAACAACGCCTTCGATCGCAAGGATCACATATTCGGATGATTTATTCCTCTGCCCTGTTTTTTCGTCAATAGTTACGGTCGGACTCTTTGAGAAAGTATCTATCCCTTTAAAAATGTCCTCATTAAGCTGTTTTTTCTCCTGATCTGCACCGGGCCTGGCAGCTGTATTATTTATATTATTTACTCCCATACCGGCAGTGTTGTTACCAATGTTATCTGCGGCCGGTTGCGGCGCCACCGGATTCCCTGCGGGGTTCCCTGCAGGATTTCCTGTCGGAGCTTCCGGTGCAAGTCCCAATGCTTTTTCGATATCGGCCAGCTGCCTGTCCATAGCTGACATGGGTTTCCTGTCTGCCGGCGGCTTATTCATCATCCCCGTGTTCTGTATTCCGCTCGGGTTCTGAATCATGCCCGTGTTCTGCATTCCGTTCGGGTTCTGCATCATTCCCGTGTTCTGCATTCCGTTCGGGTTCTGCATCACTTCGGTATTCTGCATTCCGTTCGGGTTCTGCATCATTCCCGTGTTCTGCATATTACCCCGGTTGGGCATCGGAGGACGGTTCTGTGCGGGTCGGCGCTGACCGGGAACCACTCCTGCCCTGTTTGCTGGATTCCGCATATTCTGCGGTCTCTGAGGGTGCTGTCCCTGCCTTGTTCCGGGTCCGGGTGCAGGTCTTGTCCCGGGTCTTGCGGACGGATGTCCTGCCGGTCCCGGTGCCTTGGCCACAGGTACCGTTTCCGTTACCGTATCGGCCGGTGGCGCAGATATTTCTCTCAGATCATCATCATTAACTGTTTCGTAAGTAGTGGTTGTTGTGGTCGTTACAACGGTCTTTAGTATCCTTCTCTGACCTCTGTGCTCTATTTCTTCGTTTACCGCTTCTCTGTCTATCCTGTTTGTTACAGTTGTATGTGTGTTGGCCCTGTCGGGATCGCGCATGCTGATCGGTACAGTCACACCGCCGTCAGCAGCTCTTTTGTTTTCCTTATTTAATGGCTCTCTTTCCTGTTCTACAGGATTCCAGACGCTTGTATTCCCAAGGTTGGAATCCTTAACAGACGACAGTCCCGCCATATCCGAATGAGGCTGCCCATAGCTTCCCGTTATGGTACGCTGCTGACCCTGCATTCCCTTCTGCGGTCCTTCTTTCATCGGGCGTACAGTAAGTGAACCGTTCTGCCTGTCTCTTACCGCTTCAGGCATATACCTTTGCTGCGCCGGATTGCTTCTTTTAAGCTCTTCTTTAATATCCGGCAGAGGACCCGTCATTTCCTTCAGGGCTTCCATTGTCTCCGGAATGCGTGGAACCGGCTGCATATTTCTGTCCGGTCCGTTCGGTCCGGGTTGACGCTGTCCCGTTGTATCAGGCGCAGGCCGGCGCTTCGGAACCGGTTGCTGCGGTCTGCCCTGCTCTTGCGATCTGATTTGCTGCTGTGGTCTGATTTGCTGTTGCTGCCTGTCCTGATGCAGCTGTTGACCGCGAAGGTTATCATCCTGTCCCTGCGATGCCGTCTTTGTCTTTGCCATCTCCTTACCGCTCTTCTTCGGAGCCGGCGGAGTCTCAGGCCAACCGGTTGCCTGTACCTTTCTGGTCGTTCCCTGAGAAGGTGTCAGCGTATCCTCATTCCATGTAAGACGGATCGGAGCAGTAACCATCTTAACTCCCTTACCTGATTCCTCGCGTACCTTCATACCGCCGGGAGTCTTGATGACCCTGGATTCCCTCTCGCTTACAGGCTGTCTGTTCATTGCAGCAAAAGACTCGCGGCGTCTTGACTCCCTGCCGGTGATCTCCTCATCGGTCGTGGGTGCAACAATACTCCGCGCTGCCTTTTTCTTAACAGTACGTTCTTTAATTGTCTTACCTGATGTAGTGCTGTCCTCGTTACCCATAGATCTCTTTATCTGTTCTTAAGTGTTCCGGCATACCTGATACATATCAGGCTCCTCAGGTTATGCTTTACAGACTTTCCTCAAGTGCCTTAAGGCTCTCATATCCGTATGCTTTCGCCGTATTTTCCATTATCATGCATGCCAGATTCTTTCCGCTGCCGGCGAGCTTTACGATAAACTGTCCGTACAAAGCCAGGGTTCTGGCGGAATACGTCATAAGCTCTCCGCGCAAATATGTTTCATAAGAAGTGTTGTCTGTCGTATCCTCGGATGAATGAATACTTCTTGCATTTGCAGCTGCCTTGGGGTACTGATCCGCAAACTGTTCCATCCATTCAACCTGTATTCCCGCTATCTGATCTACGATCGCCTTCTTGGTATCATCAACTTCCGGAAGCGCATCCTTTATCTTTGCATAGCACTCCGGAGCTGTACTTTCTTCCATACGTGCATACTTCTCGGTGATCAGATTCCAGCCGTTCTCATTGGCGGTATAGAAATCATCTATATATGAATCCAGCATCTCATCGGTCCATGTATCATACTGGCTTCTTCTCATTATTGAAAATGTATCCCAGTCATCCTGACAGGATGCCCGGCCGCCCTCGTTCTGAACCTTATCAAATGCCTGCCACTCAAGCATGACTATTTCATTCACGGCGTCTCTTTCACTGCTTCCGGACACGGGTGCTTTTCCTTCTTTAACACCCGGTGCGTTGTTTATGATACACGAACTTAGGTTAGTATTCAAGTTAATTTCTGACATATTTACTCTCCTCCTTTATTATATTTTTTGTCATAATTCAAAATTCTCTTCACTTAAACGTTTGTTGTGCCTGTTTATGGTCGTAATGGAGGCATCATTCGATCATCATCCTTGAATATACATCCAGGAACTTCTCTTCTTTGGGTATATTTCCTGTCATCCCTGCCTTTTCAAGCTCTTCTATGATTATAGCCGCTACTATTTCGATTGTCATCCGGATTCTGTCGTCTCCTTTGGGCATATCATAGACCGCATTAAAGATATCCATTATGACAGCCGCCTTCTCAAGGTCGGCCATTCCATGATGAAGCCATTTATAATACGGGGCATATTTCCTGTTTATCAGATATACCAGCTTCATCGTATGTTCCATATATCCTGCCAGTGCGATCTCAGAAGCTACCTTCTCTCCCCGCTTAAGCATTCTGATATAGTTATACTGACCCATCTGGGCTGAATAGTGAAGCTCTTCCGCTATCCGTCGTCTCCAGATACTGTCCGGATAATAAGACAGCAGTTTCCTTATACTGATAAATTCGCCAAGCCCTTCCTTAAATATTTCTCCGTTGGTGCATGCAGACAGATGTTCTTCCTTAACCGCAGCAAAGAATCTGTAAATATCCGGAGAAGCCGCATCAATGTATTCCGCAAGAAAACCTTCATCCACCTCCAAAACACGGCTGTAGAATTCTCTTGTTCTTATCACCCCGACCCTTCTGCCGTCAGGCGGCAGTAAAGTGACCCGTTTATAGCCCATATATTCCTCGGGCAGACCATCATATGCTTTCTGAAGCTCATCACCTATACTGTAGAAAAGATCGTCATCCAGAAAGATACAGAAATCCGGCCCGTAATCATGATCTGCCGAGAGCTCATCATCATATCCGTAGCACTGGGAGCCTCTTCCCACAAGTCCGACCGTGATCCTGTCCATGTACCCCGGAAATCCGTTCTTTATCATATCCTTTCCGAATTCCTCATAAAACCTGCGGCTTAATTCCATTCCGTTCATCTTTTCATTTTTTTCTGTAAGTTCTTCTTCAGTCCTGCAGGTCTGTCCGGTCATATTTTCTGCCATCTCAAGATTCCTGGCAACAGAGATATATCCCGGATTGTCTTCACCCACATGATGCTTTAACAGCCCGAGCGCCCTTCTGTAATAGTCTCTGCTCTTTGCATATTCCTTCCGCTCGTAATACAGCTGACCCAAAGCATTTAAACATCCGGGATAATGGAACTCATCTCCACCCAGCTCCTCAAAAATAGTCTCCGCTTCTTTAAGCAGATCCTCAGCCCTGTCGTAATTATGAAGTCTTAAATATGCCTGTGCAAGATTGGTCCTTGTTATTGCCTGTGGTACACGCTCGCCGTCAAGACCGTCTATCGTATTAAGTGCTGCCTCCAGATATCTTGCCGAACCTCTGTGATCGTCCATTTCCTGGTACAGAAGGCTCATGTTATTATAAAGAGCTGCGTACAGATAATCACCCTTCTTTACCAGCTTATCGTACAGAGCCTCGACCTTCCTATACCCATTCATGGATTCCTTAAGCCTGCCTGCTGCCCTGTCGGCCGTCGCAATATTAAGAAGAGACGTTGCATACGGAAGCGTATCCGCAAGTCCCTGCTCCTCACAGAGTCTGACAGCATAGTCCCCATAGAACGCGGAATCATCATGTCTTCCGGTATAACGGCAGTAACCGATCATTTCATTTATAAGAGTAAGCTCGGAAGAATGGTCACCCTCCTTACAGGCTTCTTCTATTTTCTCTTTAAGAAAATCAAAGGTTTTATACGTTTCCTCCCCGCCCGGAAGAGAATCAAGTTCTTTAAGGACCTCGTCTATGTTCATAACAGTCTCCTATGATATATGCATAACAAGTACATAAATAAGATAAATAAGTGTAAAGATACATCCCAGGCTGAACATCATAAGCCCGAAGGATACACTTCTGGATGTAAGCCTGAAGGTCTTAAACACCTGCTCGACCGAAAGCACGATCTTCTTTTCATAATTCACATGCTTTGGACGCTTCTTCCTGACGGTATCATTAAGAAGTTCTTCCACCTTATCAAGGGCTATTCCCGTCATATGTGTGAACGCATTACCGTAAAGCAGTGGCCTTCTCGGCTCGATCTCACTGAGCAGAGTTCTCTGCATCAGAGATACGATATGATCCGTCATCCTGTCAATTATCCTTAAGATAAATGAAAGGACAAACGGGATGATATGCTGAAGAGCCGGACGGTAAATAAGATTCTCTATATCAAGCCACGCCGGCCATGCGTCGATATATACCTTATTCCCGTTCTCATCCTTCTTCATAAGAACAGTTCTTATAAACCCAAAATATATGAGCATTCCGATGCTTACGGAGATCAGCCCGCCCTTAAGGTTGCCGCCCGAGAAATAATTAACTTTCTCACCAAATCCCTCACCGTTCATAAAAGGAACAGCAAGTGACGCTAATCTGTCCATGAATCTGTACGGTCCTGCGCCCAGCACGAACAGCCCCAGCGCCGCAAGGATTATGGCAAATGATGACTGATCGTTCATGTAATATCCTTCCCTGCGTCTCTTATCATGTGATTCATCGTATAATCCGTTTCCTGCATCATATGAATAAACTTCCGCATGACCCTGTCCGGTACCTTGTGTACGTTTCTCCAAAAAAACGGCAACAAAAAGCTTCGTCATATAGGCAAGCGTCATTCCTCCGGTCAGGAGGAATACAGCTTCAATGAACTTATATGTTCCGTACATTTCCGCCGGAGCTTCATTCATATATTCCACTATTGATTCATGCAGCAGTGTTTTGCTCACATAACCCGAGAATCCGGGAATACCGCTTATTGACAGCCCACCGGTCAGAAAAGCCGCCGTGAGAACGATCTTACCTTTCCCGAAGCCTCTTATACTGTTTAAGTCAAGCTCATGCAGGTTCATATAGATAACTCCTGCGCACATGAACAGTACCAGCTTAATAAGTGAATGATTGACCATATGAAGGATAGTTCCCCTGATCGCAAGTGCGTTTTCTTCGCCTAGCAGTCCCTGCATACCTATACCTACAAGGATGAAACCTATCTGTGACATTGATGAGCATGCCAGGGTGCGTTTAATATTTATACTGAATACTCCGAGAAGTGCTCCGGTGAACATCGTTATCACACCGAGCACCAGTATCGTAAAGCCCCAGTACGGATCGTGAAGGAATATCTGCGATGAGATCACCAGTATCCCGAAGATTCCCGATTTCGTAAGGATACCGGACAGAAGGGCGGATGCCGGGGCCGGAGCTACGGGATGCGCTTTGGGAAGCCAGATGTGCAGCGGGAACATACCTGCCTTGGCGCCGAAGCCAAACAGCATACAGCCGCCTGCAACGTAGACCCTTAACTTAACCGAAGGATCAGCCACGACAGCCTGGCTTACTGATTCATACAGCTCATCCATCCTGAGCGTTCCTGTAATACTGTACAGAAGGAAGAGACCCATGAGCATGACCATACCGCCTATGACCGCAACACACAGATACGTCTCCGCGGCACGAAGGGATTCCTTCGTCTCATCATGCGCAACCCATGCATATGAAGTGAAGGACATTATCTCAAAGAACAGGAAGGTTGTGAACAGATCCGCCGACAGGAACACTCCCACCGTCGCTCCGAGCGTAAACAGAAAGAAGAAATAATACCTGTTGGTTCTTGGATAATGTGCCATATATTCTCTTGAAAATATCGTGGTCATTGCCCACATAAAGGCGGCCACCAGTCCATATATTATCCTGAATCCGTCAAGCTTCAAGCTTAAACCCAGACCGCACATATCCTTCGCTATAAAGTACACGGGTGTTCCGTTAAGCTCAAGGTATGAGCAGTATATAAGAAGGGCGAGCTCACCAACAGCCGCAAGATCCGCAAAATAATCCCTTACAGGTCTTCCGAACTTCTTTCCCAGTATAAATGCTATCACACCGGCCACCATAGGGCCTGCTGCCAAAGTAAACAGCATATATTCTCTCCGTTACTGTAGTTACTAAAAGCTATACTTTTCTATCACATGACCCCGCTGCATATCCTGTACACTATGGGAGCCGTGAATCCAAGCACTGTCATTACAATAATAAATATCACAAACGGTACACACATCTGCCATCCCGGATCGCTGAAGCCCTGTATTGTCTTAGGATCAAAATCATCCTTCGGGAAATAAGCCCGGAACAGTGTCGTGAACATATATATGGCGGTAAGGAATGCCGATGTAAGCAGCACACCTGTTCCTGCATATGCATAAGGCGTTCCTTCGGCCACAGCCGCAGTACACAGATTCCATTTACTGATAAATCCTGGAAACGGCGGAACACCGGTAAGCGACAGGGCTCCTACGGTAAAGGCGGCAAAGGTTACGGGCATCCTGTATCCCAGTCCGTTCAATTCCTTTACATACTCCTTATGTGTTCTTACAAGCACCGCACCTGCACAGAAGAACAGCGTGATCTTTATCACTGCATGATATATCATATGAGTTAATGCCGCTGCCAGTCCGGCCTGCGTCATAAGCGAAGCCCCGAAGACAATATATGAAAGATTGCTTACTGTTGAATAAGCCAGCCTTCTCTTGAAATGCGGCTCCTTGACCGCTCTGGCGGATCCGAAGATGATCGTCACCATGGCAAAGCACATTACCGTATGCTGGGCAAATGTCCCCTTCAGGAATTCCGTTCCGAAGCTGTAATAGGTGATCCTTATTATCGCAAAAGCACCTGCTTTTACGACTGCCACAGCATGCAGCAGAGCCGTAACCGGCGTCGGAGCTATGGATGCCGTCGGAAGCCATCTGTGGAAGGGAAAGATCGCTGCCTTAACGCCGAAGCCAAGAACAGCAAGTACATATACGGCTCTCAGAAGGTTTCCTCTGCCCGCAATATCCGCTCCCTGCAGTACACCCCCGGGAACAAAGTTCATTGTGGTACCGAAAGTGAAGATAAATATAAACCCGATAAAAGCAAAGGCAGCTCCACCCATTGAATACAGAATATATTTCCGTCCGGCCATTATGGCCTCTCTGCTCATTCCGGCCATAACAAGCGGAAGAGTCACAAGAGTCAGCATCTCATAAAACATATACATGGTCATGAGATTGGCTGCCAATGCAATTCCCAGAGTTACTCCGTAGGTCATCGTATAGAAGGTAAAGAAGGTGTTCTCCTTACCGTGATGCTCCATATACTCAAAGGCATACAGGGTCGCTATCGGCCACAGAAATGCTATAAGCCCCGCGAACACCGAACCAAGTCCGTCCACCATGAAGGTTATCTCCAGATCACCGGCAAGATTAAGTGCCCTTACCGAGCCCTTCGGCGCATTGAACAGCAGTATCCATACCATTATTGAATTAAGCAGAGTCACAAGCTCTGTGTAGATGTTCCTGCTCTTTCTTTCCGTGAACCTGAAAAGCGGAAGTATCGCTCCCGTGATTATCGGAAAGAGGATCGGAACGATTATCATGTACTTAGTCATTTTTCTCCTACAAAATACTCGCTGCGATAAGCCTGGCAACCCGCATGACAGGTTCTGCCCAGATACCCATCATAACCGAGAGAACCGACATTATGAGCATGGGTATCAGCATGTATTTACCGGGCTCCTTCTTCTCAAGGCAGGGATAGTCATATTCATCGCCCGGGAAGAAAGCCTTAAGCGTAATGCTTAAAAGATAACCGGCCGTAAGCAGTGCGCTTATTATAAGTGCTACAGGACCGAGCCACGAGATAACGCTCAGCTCTGTTTCCAGAGAGCCGGTTGCAAGATACCACTTGCTCAGGAAAGCACTTGTGGGAGGAATACCCACAAGAGTAAGCGAAACAAGCGTATAGCAGCACATGGTTATGGGCATGTATCTTGCCATGTCCTTATAATCATCCGCCTTCTTTTTGCCTGTCTTAAGGATCACGGCGCCTGCAACCTCGAACAGTGTATTCTTCGCAAACGAATGAAATATCACATGCAGCAGTCCTCCGATCAGTCCGATCCTGTTAAACAGAGCGATCCCAAACAGTGCATAGCTTACCTGGCTGACAGTTGAGTACGCAAGCCTCTTCTTAAATACCTGCTCTTTGTAAGCCATCATGGATCCCATTACGATCGTAAGAACGGTAAGTCCAAGGAAGGTGTACTGCACCCATGTACCCTTTATAAGATCAGCGCCCACCAGATAATAAAGATATCTTATTATCACGAAAACGCCCATCTTCGTTATGTTTCCGGACAGAAAAGCCGAAGCAGGAGACGGTGCCACCGGATGCGCTGTGGGAAGCCATCCATGAAGCGGGAACATGCCCGCCTTGGAGCCGAAGCCTATAATAACCAGCAGGGTCACTACCCTCATCGCATTCTCATGTCCGGCAAGCCTTACCGTATTGAGAACTCCACCCGGCGTAAAGTTAAGCGTATCTCCATATACGTATATGAAGAAGAAGCCCACAAGTCCCAGAAATGCACCTCCCACCGAATAGAAGATGTATTTCTTACCTGCCGCGATCGCATCTTCAGTCTGCTCATGCAATACAAGAGGCAGGGTTGCGATCGCCATCAGCTCATAGCACATATACATGGTTATGAGATTTCCGGCCATGCATATGCCGCACATGCTGATAAGTGTCAGCACATAGAACAGGTAAAAGCGTTTCCTGTGTTTCTCACCTTTCATATATTCAATTGAATAGATCAGATCCATTATCCACATGGCAGCGGTCAGCATCAGAAACATAAGTCCCAGTGTATCCGGCCTGAAGTAAATGGATACGTCCTTTAAAAGGTACATTTAACAATCCCCTAACCAAATATCTTAAGTCCCAGCTCTATCGTATGATATATGGGATAAGAAAGAACTCCCAGGAAGAAATTAAGTGCTATAAAACAGACAAGCGCAATGTCGGTCATTATGCCCGGTCTGTATTTGGGGTCCGCATAATTCATATTTCTCGGGGTATAGATTGATATTGTTGCCCGGATGAAATATACCGCGTTAAGTATCGTCGAGATCGCCAGCGTGATCATGGCGATCCACATCTTCGCATCAACTGCCGTAATTGCAGCCTTGGCAAAATAAACCTTCGAGGTAAAGCCTGCCAGTAGCGGAATACCTACCATCGAAAATGCGCCCACTGCGAAAGCAACGCCCGAAAGCTTATTGCGAAGTCCGGAGCCCTTAAGGTCTGTGAAGTTCTTGCTTCCGTTTGATACCTCAACAAGTCCTCTCTGTGCGATAAACAGCATCGATTTCGTAGCTCCGTGCGATAATATATGGAATACTGCGGCGATCATTCCGGCCGTGCTTCCAAGCCCGATGCCCATGTATATATAACCTATCTGAGCTATCGAGGAGTAAGCGATAAGATGCCTCACATCAGTCTGCCTTATAGCGGTTACCGAACCCATTATCATTCCTATGATGCCGAAAGCAAACAGGATATTGGTTATCTTGTGTCCCACCATTACCTGCATCCCGATGACACGGTAGAATATCTTGATAAGAAGGAAAATATAACCCTTGCTCACCAGAGATGAAAGTATCGCAGCTGAGGATGCAGTTGAGAAGCCGTACGCCTCCGGCAGCCAGCTGTGGAAGGGATACAGTGCACTCTTGATGGCAAGAGCAACGCTCAGAAGTCCGATTATAACCGTAAGCGGTATCGCATATTCACCCGATTCCGCCAGCCTGTCAACCGCGTCCCTGATGTTCGGCATAAGAAGCTGTCCGGTTATCGAATACAGCATGCTTATCCCGATAAGCAGAAGACCGGAGCCAAGCAGACTCATTATCATGTATTTGGTAGCAGCCACAAGTGTATGACCGTTATCCCTGATCATAATAAGAGCACAGGCAGCCATTGTATTAATCTCAACGAACACATATGCCGTGAACAGGTCGTTGGTATAAACCAGCGCCATCAGCGAGCTCATCATAAGGTTTATCATGATGAAATAAAGGTTCATCCTGCCCGGCCTGATATCATCATTCTGCCCTCTCACACCGCCTAGGACAGACAGGAGCATTATCACGGAAAAGAACAGCCCCATCAGTCCCTCAAGGCATCCCGCACGGAGCTCATTTCCCCATGGTGCCGGAAACCTGCCCATAACATATACGAACTCATGACCCAGCCGCACAGTATAACCAAGTACCAAAGCGTTCATCAAGGCCACTGCCGTTATAAGAGTTACTGTAAGTTTTCTTGCCGCCTCGCCCTTTATCGCCGAGCTTATGATGCCGCCCATAAGACATATGATTATCGACAGAGGGACACAGTTTTCTATCCAGCTCATTTCCTGCCCTCCGTGACTGTTTTATCCTTACCTTTATTAACGGCGTCCTTACCTTTAATACCTCCGTTCTTTGCGGCTGCTTGTGCATCAACGTTTCGATTGGGCTCCTTCTTCCTGTATTTGTTTCTTCCCGGAGCATCCATCCTTGCCTTTAATGATATTTCATCAATATCAAGCGAATGATAACGTTCATACAGCCTTATCGTTATGGCCAGCATAAGCGCCGTAACCGATACGGAAACAACTATACCCGTAAGCACAAGTCCCGCGGGAATGGGATTAATGTAGGCTTCCGTACTCTTAATACCGTTAACGATGATCGGAGCCTTCCTGCCGAAAATATAGCCCTTGCTGGCAAGCAAGAGATATACGGCAGTATCCATTATATTGAATCCGATTATCTTCTTTATCATGTTCCGGTGAAGCATAAGTGTTGTGAATCCGACCGAAAAGAGTATCACCGCCGCCACAGAAAATACGTTATAGAAAAGATTGGGACCAATCATTCGAGTCCCCCCTTTCTGAACAGGGCATAGAATGCATACATGGTACATGCCACCTCGGTTCCGACAAAAATATTTATAAACAGAATGAGGCCGCTGCTAATAATGTTTCCGGGTGTGCCCAGTGAAATATGGTTATCATACCCGTGTGCGCCCATATAGAAATAATAGCTTAAGCAGCACACATAGAAGCACAGTGCGCTCACCTTGGCTACTTTATATACATGCTCGTTGAAAAAGCGCTCCGTCTTGCGGAAGCCGTACGCCGATACGTACATGATAAGTCCCGCTCCTATGATGGCTCCTCCCGAGAATCCTCCTCCGGGTGACAGATGACCGTTAAGTATAACGTATATCCCAAGTACAAAAACCATGGGGACTAAAAAGGCCGCCACCTTCTGGATTATGATGTCGTTCTTCGGTTCAAGATATCTGTCAAAGGCATAGCCCGCTCTCTTTTCCTCACCCTCGGCAATAAGGAGCAGGATCATGACACAACTGGCCGCAATAAAAAGCACATGGGTCTCGCCCATGGTATCAAAGCCACGGTAATTAAGGATAAGACCGGTAACTATGTTTACGGCTCCCGTTTCTTCCTCACCCTTCTCGATATATCTCTTTATAACCTCATTATTGGCAGGATTGTCTGCATTTCCGAATCTGGGCAGCCACGATACGGTGACAAGCAGCAGTACCATCATTGTAAAACATACAAGTGCTGCAATAACGCCGTAAAGCCTGTGGAATCTCTTGAGGAAATCAAGAGGCTCCGTGTGATCCCTCATCCACTGCAGCTCCTCCCGCATTTCAAGAAGATCGGCAGCCTCGGTAAGCTCCTCTTCGAGCGTCTCAAGCCTCTGGACATCCGATTCCTTTTTTTCCCTGTAAAGCAGAAACTCCTCTTTGCCGTTAACGAAGTTCTCTATTCTGCTGTAAAATGTTGATTTGTAATCTCTTCTTTTCCTGCTCATTTATCTGTGCGTTCTTTTCTCTTATGACTGTTGGTTTATATATCTTTGGGATGCTATACGGTGCCATGTGTACTGTCATCACTGCCGTCATCACTTACCGTATTTATCTCGAAGGCCTCCACGGCCTTGATCTTCTTAAGCGTTACAAAGAAAAGTATGGACGTTACCCCGGCACCCACCGCTGCCTCGGTGATGGCAAGATCCGGTGATTCCAGCAGAGCCCATATAACGCTCATGACCGTACTGTATGCCATGAAAATGATTATCGATGTAAGCAGTGTCTTATGAAGACACGTGGCAATCGCGCAGGCTATAAGAAAGCCCAGCAATAAACATGCAAATACTGTCATCTTCCTCCCGTCTCCTCCTCTACAGCTTTCTGATCGATATTGTACTCCATCCTCATGATCACATGAGATGATATGGTGGAAGTCATCCACAAAAACAGTACAACCAAAGCCATCTTATACGAAAACCACCTGCTGCCCTTAAGGAGCATAAGTCCCAGTGCCCCAAGCATAAGCCCCATGGTATCCCCAATGGCTGCCGAATGCATCCTGTTCATGACGAACTTAAACTTATATACTCCGAATACCGCTATACATTCCATGACGGCTGCAAATATCAGGCATATGGCAGCCGCGATAAATCTTACCCATTCCATACAGATATCTCCCGTTTATAATCCTGTGCCCGTTTTCTGTTTCCTCTGACTTTTATTCACTGCTTTCTTTTGTCTTTTATTTATTTGTAACTATTCAGAACAGCACATAAATTTTAAAATACAGGGCGTCAAGCTTGCTTGTAAGAACTGTATTTTATAAATTTATGTATTGGATGAATCCAAAACAGCGAAAAATACGCAGTATTTTGAGCCTGTTCTGAATAGTTACATTTATTTTATGTTCTCAATTACCTGCAGCCCCGTCCGAAAGCTCTTCAAGACCCTTCAGCAGTCTGTCAAGCTCATCCTCTTCCTTATCCCTGTTTCCGTTTGCCTCTTCGCTCTCACGCCTCAGCCTTTCCTGTTTCTGCCGCTTCATTTCATTCTCAAGATGGACTCCCATATAAACCTTCGTCAGTATCACAACAGAAAGGAAGCTGATCATTGCATAAATCACGCAGATATCCAGCAGGTATTCCTCATCCAGCTTGACCGCCGTAACAGCCATAAGGAAGATACCTATGGTACCTATCATATTTATTGCCATAAGCCTGTCGGCTATCCTCGGTCCCGAGACTGCCCTGATAAGTACAAGGACCACAAGACCGGCATATAAAAACATTATTCCCGTCAGGAGCACATTCTGTGCTGACATAACGCCGCTCATCTGACCCTGTCCATCCTTTCCTGTGCCTTGGTTAATTCCTTCACGAATACTGACGAACCTATGTCGGTTGCCAGCTCCATATCCAGACAGTGCACAGTATATACACCGTCTTCTATTTCTATTGTGATCGTTCCCGGCGTAAGCGTGATCGAATTCGCAAGTACCACCTTAAGGAAATCATAATGAAGCTCCGGCTTGAAGGTAACGATCCTCGGTTCCACCTCTATCTTCGGATCCAGCACGAAACGCGCTGTGGCAAAATTAGCTTTGACTATTTCAGTCAACAATATAAAGAAGTATTTGATCATCCACGGGATAAGGATATACAGCATCTTCTCTTTACGAATGCTGTAATCCATAAATCTGCATATAAAAAGGAAGATTGCTGCCGATACGATAAGCCCTATAATGGCCACCTCCGGCGTTAACCTTCCGTTAAATATTATCCATAAAATAAATAATGCCGCGTACATGCTCTCACCTTTCGTCTACCCACCTATGTTAGCACAAAACTTAGTGGTTAGCAAGGTCTTGACACACCATATGCGGTGATATTTAATATCCTTTGATCTTATCCTCGTAATCCGAACCCGTTACGGTTCTGAAATTCTCAAGATACTTCGACGGATCCTTTTCCACCTCATACATGGTGTTAAAAGCCATAAGAAGCATGGCGTCAGCATTATACTTAAGCTCGAAACGTCCTTCATCTATCCCGGCCTTGAACTTATCCACCTGCCATACCAGGATATCGGGAACAGTTATCCCCTGTATGTTCATCTCACACAGGAAGTCCTGATGCTCAAGATAGTATGCGAACTCCTTATACAGCGCAGGAGACTCCTCAAGCCTCCGTATGAATTCCCTGCAGAACTCTTCATCCTTATTACTGTATTTACACAGTGCTTCTGCGAATTGTAGTATATTACTGTTTTCTATCATTCACTATCCCTCATACTCACGGCTGTAACTGCTTGCTTTATTATATTCTTCCAGAAGATAATCCTTATTCTCTGTTATCCAACCAAACACGGCATCCTTTACAGATTCTCTCAATATTTTATCACCCATTTCATGAACTACGGTTCCCTCTTCAAAAGACACAATCTCTGTAAACCCATTCTTCCTTATAAGAAGTAAAGGAATACCCCTAAGAGCATTCCCCTCTATCTCCCACAAACATATTTCATAATCAAGAACCCTCTTCAGTACTGCCATAATGTATCACTCCCAATCCGGTAACTTAGTTATCATCTTCTCATTCCACATAGCATTAAGAACCTGAATATGATCATTTATCCATTCGGCTATAACCCGGATTAAGTAATTGGGAAATTCCACATCTGTAAATTCCCCCTTAACCAGATCGTAATGACCTTTAATATCATCTTCTTCATAATCAATAAACACATTGGGAGAACCGCCGAAATTATTGTCCATAAAAACTACAAAACCATAAAATCTCGCTATTTCAGACATAATAATACTCCTCCAATCGCTTCACTCTACCCAAAAATCCTTATATTACTCCAACGACCAGGGTATGGGATCGACACAGACGCTGCCGGCTGCTCCGTCCATATTAACCGCATCGCACTGGTAAGTGATAAGCACACCCATCGTATCATACATATACATCTCGGCCATGTAATTACCGCATTCGTTGTTGTGATCCGCAATGTTAACCGTATAGGTAACCCTGTACAGATCATCATCAAGCGGTTCTATTTCGCCTGAAGCCGCTTCGTCCGTCTCATAATCCGCCATCAGGTCATCCTGTCCGTCCGCCACCGTCCATACGGGGAACTGAACCCTGTCAAGACCGTTAACCGAATGGATAATTGATGTGATCGTATATGTTCCCCCGGCTCTGTTTATCCTTGCAAATGATGAACGGACCATCGGATCGGTCTCATACTCATCATATGTTGAATTGGCTACGCTGCACCACTCCTCCTGCCTCATACGGTACAGCTTGAAGAAGCTTCCGTCCTTGCCGGTCCAGTGTACACTGTTCGGCTTATCCCGGTCGCTTCCTGTTTTCTTAAAGAAGTTCGACTGACTGTAAATTGCCTTCTTGTCTATACGCCATACAAGGAACTCACCGTCATCTGTTTCATATCCGTCCGTTACATATACACCCGTCTTATCATAATCAAGCAAGATCATGAAATGCGACGACCAGTCATTCTTCTTAACCTTCCAGTAACGCACATACAAAATGTCTCCCGCTCTTGCACCGGTGCGGTCGAGGAAATTATAAATGGTTTCACCCTCATGACTCGTCGTGGTCATAACGCCGGTATCATAAATATCCTTTCCGAATACATGCTTCCATACCTGATTGACATAAGCACAGCACTGGATGCTGACAGGCTGGCCGCCCTTATAATAAGGACTTCTGAAAGTACCTCCCAATGACTCGGCATATGCCACTATCACTCTTCTTATACGGTCAACCCCCTTACCCGTTATATACGAGGCATCAAAAGGTCTGTCATCATATATATATGCGGCATCCGTCTCGAAATAATCATCCTCTTCCGTATCCACGGCATTATCCGGTTCATCAGGTACCGCATCTTCGATATCCTCGTCATCCAAAAGTATATCACTGTCATCTGCACCAATTTCCCCGTTCGATGTATCCTGAGCGATTATATCGGCGGCCGGACCCGAACCGTTACCCAGAAGTTCATCCGAAGAACCTCCGGAAATATCGATGCCGCCATCCATGATCAGCCCATCCCCGGCCGTAAGCTCAATATCAGCGCCCGGCATTCCTTCACCCACACCCAACAAAACATCACTCTGCTCTGATCCCGGCTGATCCATAAGTGATATCTCTGTTTCATTTGCCTTAGGTGTAAACCATATTCCACCGGCCAGCAGTGACGTAACGGTTATTGCGCATATGATCTTATTTCTCATTCACTGTAATTCCTTTTCCCAAGTCTTTATCATCATCCGAAATGATCAACTCTTTATATTGGCAAACACAGCCCACGGCACATCATGTTTCAAGAGTCAGAATATATTATACATGAAAAATAGACCACTCACAACACATTTTATCACCGGTTTTTGTGAATTTTTAACGAATTTTCATTTCAGCATCGCATCGGCACGGCTTATAATTCCCTCCGGATATCCGTAACAATAAAACCCGGCTCTGTCGGAAGCAGTATGACCACATAGGTATCATCCTTAGAACTCCTTGACTTTTCATAGAATTTCGATACCTTTCCCTTTATCGGCTCATTGATCACCGCCGTAATTACTTCGTCCTGCTTATGCTTCGTAATACCCGGATCGGTCACAGTCATCGTGCAGATAAGCTTCCCGTCTTCTTCCTTCAGTAAATCAAGCTTCACAGTGAGGCTCTGTTCCTTCTGTCTGTATTTATCGGAAGTCTTCTTTTTACCGGCTGCAACCGACTGATCCCTGCTTGCCTTAAGATCTTGAGCCTTATCCGCAGCCAACGTCATATCGCTCATCTCACTTTCATCGGCGGAATACTCGCTTTCAGCAGCATCATAGGAAGAATCATCCGCTTCGGACATCATTACAGCTTCATCGTTGCTTTCGCTCTGTTTGGAATTATCAGCATATGCTCCGGCTGCTGACGGAGCTTCATCTGCTGCTTCCTCTTCAGCATATGTGCTCTCACCGGCATATGTACTTTCATCAGCTGACTCTTCTGCATATGTTGTGTTTTCTGCAGACGGTTCCGCTGCCTCTTCATACTCCACATATGAATCATCCGCCGCCTCAGATGTGGCTTCGTAATCATATGAACTGCCTGCCTTCTCTGCCGGTGCTTCTGCTTCAGCTGCTTCTTCGGCTGATGCTTCGGCTGATGCTTCATATGCCGCTTCGGCTGCCGGTGCTGCCGGCGCATAGGAGGCCGATTCCGCAGCTGAATTCGACTTGGATGATCCCGATATCCACCCCGCAGCCGATATCACGATAAGTCCGCATGCAGCTGCAGCGATTATTCCGGTATATCTTGTTATATGAATCCGCTTTTTCGCCTTGTTTATATCTGATATCTTATCTTCCCTGATTTCCGATGGTTCTCTGCCACCAGCCCTGGCCGGATCCCCGGTTTCCTCAACAGCATTATTTACCGGGGGCTCAGCCACCCTATTATAGGTATCTTCTATTTCGGTATCCTCTGATTCCGCGATCCCGTAATCTCTATAGCTTTCGGATGCAGTTATACTAATAACTTTACTGTCTGCTTCCGCCTCTGTATCTGTCTGCTTCTGCATCTTGTCATCAGAAGATATTTCTTCCGTACTTATCGCATCTATACCCGCTTCGATCCTGTCCCAGAGATCCGGAGCGGAACTTTTCGCATATTTTCGGTATTCGTCTTCGAAATTAAGCATCTTATTCATATCCGAACCTCCTTAACTGTTTTATCGCTTCACGGTAATTCCACGTGACTGTGCCCATTGGCATGCTCATCGACTCCGCTATCTCAGCAAAAGTCATTTCCCCGAGAACCTTCATCGTTACTATCTGCCGGTATACGGGTTTTAATCGTTCAAGCGCCTGCTCGACGCTGAGAGAAGCTACTGTGCTTTCCTCCGGTGAAGGTTCACCGGATACCGCCCGGCCTATATCATCAGGTGCTTCATCCTGCTCATCCCGGCCACCCTCAAGCTCCTCTTTTCTGTACTTCCTTATATGATCTACCGCCATATTCCGCGCTATTGTTGCCAGATACCCGCGATGCCCGTTGCCGGGCTTATACTGTCCTGCCTTCTCCCACAGCTTTATGAAGAAATCCGATGTGATATCTTCGGCGTTTTCACGTGTACCGACCACATCCAGGATCACATGATATATGAAAGCGCTGTACTCCTCATATATCTCCTTAAGTGCCTCCTTCGCTCTGTCCGCCGGCTTCTCCCTGTCCCGAAGGCGTTCCATGGCATTATTGAATTGTTCGTCAGTCATGTCTTTCCTTTCATACAGATATTATAATGTGTAAGCAGCTCATCGCAGCCACACATCCTTTTACAGGAAACGGTTCTTCCCGTTCCCGACAGATACGTTACCTGTATGATTGTACAGTGAACCGTAAGCATATGCAAGCTTCTGCCGCCTTTTAATGCTCTTTTATCTAAGGCCGCAGAACCTGTTCTCATAGCTCCTGCGGCCTCTTTTTAATGCCTATTCTCTATAACGGTTATCTCTTATGGCAAATCCTTCGTGACTGATTCCTTGCAAAATCATCTGTTCAGAATATTTACCTCTAACACACGGCTCTGTATGGTTCAGTACGCTTCCTCAACCATATCCCTGAACTCCCTCTTGTACTCATCGTTAAGTCTGATGGATTCAAGCTCGTCGGCCACACGGTCAAGATCCGCATTCCCCTGATATTCGCTGTGTGATGCGATAAGTCCGAATTCCGCAACAGCACTCTGGAAGATAAAGTTATCCGACGGAGAAGCCTCATAGCATTTAAAGGTTACAGGATATGTAAGGAGATTGCTCTTATCCTCCGACGGCTTCTTATAACGAACGCTCAGAGTCATTATTTCCTCATTTCCTGTATAGCTCATGCCGGATCCGTTCTTCTTTGATGACTTTCCGGCTTTTCTGAACTCATCTGCGTAGCGGAGCTCACTGACATCAGCCGTGTCATCATCCGATGCATCCATATCCTCTGTCAGGATCAGCTCATACAGTGCCGTAACCTCATGTCCTGCACCTATCTCACCACCGTCCTTCTTATCATCATTGAAATCCTTAGCCTTCATTGTCCTGTTCGCATAACCTACAAGACGGTATCCCTTAACAACTGCGGGGTTGAATTCCACCTGAAGCTTAACGTCCTTGCAGACAGTCAGCATATTGGATGAAAGCTCATCAACCAGAACCTTCTTTGCCTCCTTCACCGAATCGATGTATGAGTAATTGCCGTTACCCTTGTCAGCCAGTGTTTCCATCCTGTTATCCTTGATATTCCCTGTTCCGAATCCAAGCACCGAAAGGAATACACCCGATTCCTTCTTATCTGTTATAAGCTTTTCAAGTCCGCCTACCGAAGTGATGCCAAGATTAAGATCTCCGTCCGTAGCAAGGAGCACACGGTTGTTGCCGCCCTTAATGAAATTCTTCTCAGCCAGTTCGTAAGCCAGCTCGATTCCCTTGCCTCCGTTGGTTCCGCCCGAAGCCCTCAGATCATTGATAGCTTCCTTGATCCTGCGGCTTTCATTTCCCTTTGCGCCTTTAAGCACAGTCTTAACTCCGCTTGCGTAGGTAACGATGCTTACCCTGTCCTTATCAGTGAGCTGGTCTGCCAGCATACAGAAGGCTTCCTGAAGCAGAGGCAGCTTATCCGGATCAGACATCGATCCCGAAACATCGATAAGAAATACAAGGTTGGATGCCGGTGTCTCTTCGAAATCGATATCCTCTGTCTTAAGGCCGATGCTCATAAGCTTCGCTTCCCTGTTCCACGGGCACTCAGACATCTCAAAGTTCACGCCGAAGGGATCACTTCCCTTGGGACCATCATAGTTATAATTGAAATAATTAAGCAGCTCCTCTACTCTTACGCTTCCGCTCGGAAGATCATATACCGAATATCCGTCATTAAGCATCCTGCGAAGGTTACTGTAGCTTGCCGTATCAACATCTGCGGCAAAGGTCGAGAGAGGTCTGTTAAGTACCGATCTGTAGCCCTGCTCCTCAAGCTTTGAATATTCTTCAGTGTTAAATCCTGCCGGGAAACAGCTGTAATCATATATCTGCCCAAGATAGTCATCTCTTCCTGCTGTTTTCGCTTTCTTCCCACTCTTATCTTTTCTGCTTTCACGGTATGTCTCTTCAGAGCCAGCACTCTTTCTGTCTTCGTTCCTGTCCCACGAAACCGTCTCTTCGCTGTTCTCATCACCGTATACATCATCATAATAAGCTTCCTCTCCTGCCGTCTCATCATAATCTGCACTGCTGTCATAGGAAGCTGCCGATGCCTGCAGAGTAGCACCCGGAGTATTTATATAAGCCTCGGCCGCTGCTCCGTCATATGTATACTCGCCTGCTTCCGTATCCGCAGCCTCGTACTCCTTCTCATCGTAACCGTATTCCTCTGCTGCCGCCTCTGCCCACTCATCATCATACATATCATCATAGCTCTCCTGTGCCGGAGCTGCTTCAGTGTATCCAGCCTCGGCCGATGCAGCTTCCTTAGTCGCTGCCGGCGCATTAGCCGTTGCCGTTCCTCCGCAGCCTGTTACACACATTGATAATACTGTCATTGCTGTTAATAAACCTGTGATCCTTCTCCTCTTCATAATACACGTCCTCCCTTTCGTATCTTTTCATTTTGTTTACTTACGCCTTTAACATTCCACGCCATCCGCTTTCTTCGTGTTTCACTTTCTTCCAGCCTTACTTTCCGTTTACTGTTTCTTCAGATTAGCTGTTCATATGCTTTAATTTCAGGATTTCCGGATTCCTCATTTTCTTAACTCTGATATAGATACGTGAGAGGTTTATGGTTTTTATGGAAAATTTAAAAAATTTTTTCAAAAAAATCGGGACGGTCTTAACCGTCCCGATCATTAGCTCAATATTCCTTTTTGCAGCCTGTACCTTACGGCTTGATCTTAACCTTCATCGTAACCGTTTCACACTCGGTACTTCCATTATAGTACACATTAACCTTAACGTTCTTGCTTACTTCTTTGGTGATCAGGGAAACAATGCTCTTTTTAACCTGCTTCTCGTAATATCCCTTCTGTACTCTCAGCCTGTATGTGCCCGGCTTATCTTTAATCTGCTCGAGGCTGAAATACTCGTCGAACTTATTCTTATCTGCTACGATCGTTGCATTTATAATGGCATTGGCATCGTTCTTTTTAGGGCTGAAGTAAACCGTTGTATATCTTGCATTGTCACGGTTTATAAGGACAGCCGTCGCAGGATTGACAACCGTATTGGTCTTTCCACGTACAACCTTGAATTCTACGGTGCCCGTCACATGTCCGCCATTATATAAAAATGCTTCTACCGTGGCCACATAAGTCCCTGCCTGGATATTCTTACCCGGCATACGTGTAAATATGACCTTATTTCCATCTGTTGTACAATTGAAATTATCATAACACGGCAAAGGTGTACTCTTTCCCTTCCCCTTCAGAACGATATCTTTACATACTATATCCTCGATCATGCTTTCTGCGTCATATATATTCTTAAATGATATCACAGCCGTTGCATTTGTATCATCCCTTACGGCATCGATGCTTCCTTTCACCTGTGCAGACATAGCTGCGGCATTCTTTTTAGGATTGAGTACAGCTATCTTAAGCGTTGCCGCCTTGGCACTTAAGGTTGCATTGTACTTTTCCGGAGCTTTGGGAGTGATCGCAATTTCAAATGTCTTTCCGTATGCCGAATCGGGTATCGTATCTGTGGATATTTCAACATAATCCCTGGCAAGCTCAGATGTGACATTGATCCCGAACGGCGAGTTATTTTTTATATCATATTTATATTCCCCACCGGGAAGATTGGTAACCGGGATCCTGATAGTCTGATTGAAATTGGCATCAGGATTAATGCTTATCCTGGACTCTTCCAGCTTGGGTGTCACCACCGAATTGCTTATCTTACCCTTATATTCTGTTGTTATAGTATTACCGCTGATATTATATGTAATCTTCGTTACATATTGCTGCCCTCCCAGTCCCTTTTCAAGAAGGAGGAAGGGTGACTTCTCATACAGTATAAAGACAGGATTAAGCTTTTCATCGGGAAAAGCATAATAAGTCAGCAGATCCGATATATCTTCACCGTTCTTTAAGGTCGTTGTAACATTAACCGGTGTTTTCAGAAGCAGATTAACATTCTTGCCGCTAAGAGTAAGGTAAACAGCCGACATGGGTATGCCTGCATCTATCGTTCCCTTCTGCTTGGTCGTAAAGCTCTGTACTGCCTTCTCAGCCGGTGTTTTGACAGTGATTACCTTTTTTACACCCTTCCTGCCGCTGTCAACGTTTTGAGGATATATTTCCACCTTATATGACGTTCCGTATTCAATGCCATAGTTGGCGCCCAGATAAACATATCCCGATGTACCAGATGGATATGGAGATGCATATGCGGTGATCGGAGCCGTTCCGTTTATTGCATGACCCTTGGAATCCTTAACATCACACATAACCGATGTATCACTGGTCATTCCTTTAATGCCAAAGCTTACCAGAAGAAAATCCGATGATGCGCAATTCAGCAGTGCCGATGACTGATCAAGCGTCAGTACAGGCGCGCCATTCGTTATCTTATAGCTTACCGGAACAGAAATATTATAATTGGAAGGGAGATTGTATTCCGTATCATTCAGGAATACGAGCACATTCAGCTTACCGCTTCCCTTTGCCGGCATTGAAGAAGTACTGTTGAAAGCAATCGCATCTGAATCTGCGTCCAGACCGGCCTTAAAATATGCTTCTTTGTCCTTTTTTGCAGGGGGAGTCATAATCCTTCCCACCTCAGGTCCCTGGAACGTTATTCCGTGTCCTTCCCGACCTGCTTTATAGGAATTGAACTCAAGAGTTCCCACTGCCTTGATATCCTTTGCCGTAGGTTTTGTATCACCGAAGGTAATGGTCACATTCTCATTGGTCGTAAATGTATCCTCAACCCTGGTTCCGTTAATCGTTGCCTTAACGGAGACTTCAAGCCCTGTTGATATGCCTTTCTTAAATTCCTTAATGAAGCTCGGTACCGAACCGGCGTCAACAAATGATTTTGATGCATTAATGTTTACGGTCTTACCGTCTTCAAGGACTCCCAGATTGAGCAAATCGGAACTGCTAAAATCATTGAGTTTACTATTGGTAAAGCTGCAATTGGTTATTACATAATCATCCACTTCAGCCGTTGAACCTGTATTTGCATTTCGGAACGTAACTGTAAGAGGATTCTTCGATTTATACATCTGCACCTTAAGAGACTTATCTGACAGATGTGCTTCGTAATCATCAAGGAGAACATCTCCCTTGACTGATATATTAAGCCTGCAGACAGCTTCAGGATTATTTGCATACGTACGGTTGACACCCTCAGCATCTACATATGCATTATTGTATTTTGCTCTTATTTCAAAAAGTCCGGAACGTGTAAGATTCAGGAAATCGATATGGGCAAGACCCCCTTCATCAACAGTCATATTTATTCCGCGATTTTTATCGATCTGCTCTCCGTTCTCCAGTAATTCATAGGATATTCTGCTGATATTTAACAGTTTATAACTCTGTCCCACCGGAATAATGTTAGCCTTGGCCTGTCTCCATTCGGCGGTTTCATTAACTGTCATATTAATATTTTTGCCGTGCTCATGCCCGGAATCTGTATCACATACGAATTCGATCTCTTCTATGGGAACATATACCACGACCTTACATGATGCGATCCTTCCTCCGACATCTGCGATCACATAGAATGTCATGGATTCGGTGCTTGAAGAGAAATTAAGGATACCGTATTCACTGATACTTGCACCTCTGAATGAAGGACTTGCACCTGTACCATTCTTATTATCCGCCAGTCCGAAGCTTATCTGCGAAATATTCTCGATGGGGTTGCCACCCTTATAAACTGTGAACGGATAACTTTGATTCAAATCAGTGACCGTAAGTGCGCTGCAGTTAAATTCAACATAATCGGGATCAACTGCCTCTCCTTCGTCATCAACTGCAGGTGGCAGCTTGGGAGTCTCAGTGAAGAAAGCCTCACCCTCTTCTCCTTCGTGTGTCACTAACAGATCTTCTGCCTGAAGCTTATCCGGCTCCTCACCGGCAGAAACAGCCCCATCTTCCAACAGGCCGTCTGCTCCAATAATCTCACCGTCTTCAGATTCCTTTATTAAATCCTTCGACAGTAAATCTGAATTAAGCCCACTGTCTCTTCCGGCCTCTACTTCCAGAACCTGAACAGTGTCCGCAACCGCAAGATCGGCTATCGGATTCTCGGACGCGCAGACGGTAAACGCCATGCAGTAAGTCATTGCATATGTAGCAAGTCCAAGACGCGTCAGCCTCTTAAGTAACCGTCTTCCTAACATAACTCATCCTCCTTCATCGCCAAAATGTATTCAAATTAATCCGTAAAATTTCCAAACCGCATAAATACACATAGTTATGCCTATGCAGATAGTTATAACATATCTTGTCATATGCAACAACTTTTTTTGTATATTCGGTCGTTTTTTGTGTTTATCCGGTAATTGGACAGATATAGGCAAATTCAAATCCTGTAATTTGCAGTCACCTCATTAAACCGTGGCAGTGTCAAGGATACGTAAGCATATCGGGGTGTCTCTATAATTCCCTTATCCACAAGCATTTCTCTGTATTGAGACCAGGAACTGTTACTAATCCCGGTACGGACACATATTTCAGATGCCTTTACCTCATCTGTATTTATCGCCCTGACTATTTCACGTTCACGTGTGGTCAGCGACGACCATATTTTTTTATATACAAAATCATCCAGCAGCTCATCAAACTCCTCAAGAACCGCCTCCATTCCTGCTTCTCTGTTGTTCCAATAGGATACACCCAATGCCTGAAATGCGAAAGCAAATCCCCTGGTAAGATAAGCCAGCTCACGGGCCTTTATTTCATCCGTTCCAAAAATATTTTTATACTGTTTCGTGATCTGAAGAATACTGAGCGGTCCCGTTATTATCTTAGGTGACCTCAGGAGAAAAGTGAGAGCAGGATCATTTTGGATTTCATAGATATTCTCATGAAGACCGGTCATAATAAGAAACAGAGGATAATCCTGCCTGATGAAAATCTGAAATTGGCTGGCAAATACCTTCATATTGTTGTTGTGTACCACTTCATCTATTGTTATAAGAACCTTTCGGTCTTTTCTGATAAGTGATTTGAACAGCTTATCTATCATACCGACATGATCGGTACTTCTTTCCTCACCATTCACTCCTATGCCAAAACCGGCTGCTGAAATATTGAATCCCTTGCTTAATAATTCAGGCTTGGAATTGCATGCATCATTGAGCCTTACTGCAAAGCTCTCCAGTAAATCCATAGTCGGATTCAGATTAATAACTATCCAGTCTTTTTTTTCACCAAGAATTTTGGACACGGTAGTCATTAGCACCGTTTTACCGCTGCCACGGATGCCTTCAATAAGAAATGTCTGGCTTACGGCATTATCCGCACTGAATGTACTGACTATTTCATCGGTATCTTCATACCTTGAAATAAGCTTATTCGGCTGTTTGCCGAAGGTTATGGTGAATGGGTTCTCTGTATGCATTCCGGTCCTCCGTATCTGCATGGGATGAGATGTATCCTTTTTATCAATTACTCCATCTATATGATAACACATTAACAAGTCTCTGTAAACTCTTCATAACTTATCCATATATCGCAAACTCTTCATAACTACCCATTGTACTGTAAACTCTTCATAACCACATGAGGCTCCATAAAGTTATCATAACTTTTTAAAGCTTCCAATGCAGAAGCCTGCCCTATTCAATCCTGTACAATGCCACATTGCCGGGTACATTGTCTATCGAAGTATAGCGCTCCAGGCCTGAACCGCCCAGGTAATACAGCCTGCCAAAAACGGAATCGGCCATAAGCGATGTTATTACGGTCACCTGGGGCACCTCAAGATCGTTCTGCACAAAAACAACAAATCCCGGGGTATTTTCATCCGGCTCTGTATTGGAGCGGTACTCTCTCATGGTACCGTTCTCCGCTATTAGCAGTCTGTCAACCGGAGTCTTCTCATCCTCCGAATCTTCAGGTGTAGTATATGCGTTGTACATCCCGTCCTCGTTCTCAATGATCAGGTTGATCTTACCGTCATCCCTTGCTATCTGCCAGCCTGCCTTGCCGTCATATGATACGAAATCCTCATGATCCATTATCACTGCGTATGCGTCATCACTGTACCCGTCTTCTTCATCGGGATACCCGAATCTCGCAAACCACCCTGCAACACCCGGCATCTCCCGGGTTATAATGCACAGCACATCCTCCTTAACATCAGGAAACAGCAGCATAGAGAGTTCTTCAGCTTCTTCATCACCTATATTCTCACTTTTAAGCCTTGCAATTGCAGTCTCCCTGTCTCCCGAAAGCAGTTCATCCATAAGTCTGAGCGTTTCCTTATCTTCTCCGAACAGCTCAAGCATCCTGTCCACCGCCTCATTACCTGAGCCTGCGATCATACGGAATATATTGGATGACAATACCTCATCCTTCGTTGCGAACGCCCTCGCAACCCAGTATATCCTGGCTCCGTCCTGTGAACCTCCGTCAAACAGTGTACGTCTTACAGCTTTTTCTTCAAAGAAATATCCGTAATCCCACCATCCGGCTAAGATCGTATCCTCGTCCGTGTTATCCCTTATATATGTCAGTGAATCATGCATCCCCCTGTTTACCGAAGGCATTGAATCGGCCGAAGAACGATAGGCACCGTAGAGTGCGGGAAAGAGCATGAGAGTTATGATCATTCCTTCAAACACCTTCCGGTCCATCATCTTCTTCTCTTCCATAAGCGAACATATATTGCCGGTAAACATACCGGCCAATATCGCAACAGGAAAAGCAAACAGCATAATAAAACGCCAGCTCCTTACTGCCAGTATCGCAGTTATCAGAAACCAGATGATCAGCAGTATATATTCGAACTTCACATTCTTTTTTACAATACGCATAACAAGCATAACACACATGATCAATGCCGCAAGACACGGAACCAGTCCTCCTACTGCATTGATGATGCCTATATTTGTATCAGACAGAACACGCATCTGGAACAGACCGGTCAGCCCTCCGGCAATAAGAGAAGGCTTACGCATTTCGGAAACCGAAACAAGCGCATTCGGAAATATACTACCCTTCCCCTGAGAGAATACACCCTTTATATTTACTATTACACTGTTTATGATATCAGGTCTTGCAATAAACACGGCAATGCACAATCCTGCGATAAGAAGCATCAAAGGTGCCGATCCTTTCACCACTGCTGCTCCATTCCTCTTTCCTGCCATAACCGTCCTCATAAGAATAAACAGTAATACAGTACCGGCAAATATACCGGCAAACATATAAAAGATATACCATGAACCTATAAGAAGAAGCAGGCTCAAACCAAATAAGAATGAATATACCGCAATCTTAATACGTCGTCCCGATATGTTACTTCCCCCTTCTTCACTATCCGGCTCCATACAGGATACCAGCAGACATCCGAAGCAAAAGAAGAAACATGAAGTCCATGAAATAACCATATCCGTATCATAGAAGCCCGGTACAGTATGAACAAAATATCCGTAATTGACCGCCGATAGTACTGCCGCTGTGACTGCAGCGATCATACCCTGCATACGGTATGCCATAATAAATACAGGTATTACGACCAGAGCTGACAGAACCGCTCCCTGCCAATATGCAACCTGTTCCAGTGTCACCATGCCTGCTGCAGACAGTATCCTGTATACAAAAATGGCAATATAGGCCATAAGAGGACGGTAATTATCCGCACTTCTTCCATAAGGCGCATAACTCAAGGCATCCCATGGTTCTCCATCCTTAACAGTCTCGCCTGCATGCCCGTACACCTCAATATCCCTCGTCATCCTCAGATGGTAATAAGAGTCCATCTCCGTCAGGTACGGTACCCCTGTTTCGGGATCTGTATAAGCTTCACCAAGCTCGGTATTAACCCTATGATTTACCAGTAACCTGAAGCCAAACGACATCAGCATGATCAGTATGATCAGAACAGTTATTTTGATGATCTTATTGCTGTTTTTTATATTGTTATTACTCATAAATTTCACAAAGCCCTTTCCCTCAGATTCCGTAAAAAGCTGTCCTTCAGAATGATCAGTATCGCAACATAAGTTATAATTCCCGTAAATATCTGTATAATTATCACGTACACTCCGTTCAGCTTAAGCCCTCCAAGCAGACGGACGATAACCGCCATACAGATACCTGCAGCTATCTTTCTGCCTGATGAATCCATGATCTGCTTTATTGTCAGATATCCATCACAGTTTCTGAGATATAATCCTGTTATAAGCAATTCCGCTGCTACCGATGCGGCCACAGCGCCACGTGCTTCATAGACCGGTATTAAACACAGATTGAATATAAGATTCGTTACTGCTCCCACAACAATATATCCTGCGCTCTGTGCCCGTCTGCCGGCCGGCGTATAGTACTGTGTCCCCAGGCAGTTGCTTATTCCTATCACGGGAACAAGCGGAAGCATCATATATATAAGCCCTTCTACAGGCTCATATCCCTTACCGAAGAAAACAGGCACCAGCGTATGGCTTATCCCCGCAAGTCCGAAAGCCGTCCCAAAACACATAAACATGATATAATCTGCATTTTCAGCGATCCTGTTCTTAACCTCCTCATGTTTTCCCATGGCAAACAGATATGACATTCTGGCATATAATGCCGAATTGAATACTACAAACGAAAGCCCGTCAGCCACCCCTATCATTTTGGACGCCTGTTCGTAATATCCGTTCTGGAAGGGACTGCCGGTAATAAGGCCTATCAGTGTTTTGTCCAATACGGTATATATAGACCGCGCAATATTCGGGATAAAATATACAAGCATCGCACGGAAATGATTTCCGAACCTGAATCCCCTGATGCTGACTCGTACAAGGAATCGGGGAAGGCACAACCACATGGACAGATTTGCTGTCAGCATGGTCATGGAATTAATGATACAGTAAATTGCCAGATCGTCCACCGAGCGCACCATCAGGAACAACAGCATCATGCCCGCTATCCTTACAACAGCATTGGCGGTCACCATGAAGCCGATACGTTCCAACCCGGTAAATAACCACGAAATATCAAACATCGTTCCAAGGATATATGGAGTCAGCGCTATAAAGACCATCCTGTGCGCGGTATCTGTCATTATCAGGAGCAGCCACATCATCAGACTTACAAGACACAATAATATGCTCATAAGCTCGATCTCCCAGAACAGCCGTGAACACGTCTGCCTATCATCGCGGTTTATGGCTATTTCCCTTGCTCCATAACTTGCTGTTCCCATTGCGCCGAACATAATAAAGTATGTGATAACGGAATAGGTATAGCTGTACTCACCGACACCGCCGGCACCAAGTACTCTTGATATATACGGCATGGCTATCAAAGGAAGAGCGAATGTCAGAATCTCGTTTATAAGTCTGTATATATAGTTTTTCCTAAGATCCGGCTGTAGATCAGCACCGCTGTCTGCTTTGTCCTTCATGGTATGTCTTCACCTAAACCCTTACCCTGTACGCAACATGGATCTCCCTTTTCTCCTTCGGCGGTATCTTCATATAATCTCCGTACAGATAGGTCAGATACCTGTCATATTTTTTAGGAATATTGACCGTATAACCGCAGAATCTGCCTTTTTCCGGTTCTGAAAGATCCTCAGCCCTGAATATTTCTCTGATCGTTCCGGAAGGAATCCCGCGTAAGGGCGATGCCTTCTTATATTCCGACAGTCCTTTACATATATTGAGATAGAATTTCATTCCCGCACGGCCGCCAAAGAAAGCTCCCAGAAATCTCCTGAATGAATAAAAGCGCTTTACATCCTTTATCTTCCTGCTCTTTTCCATAATTACCGGAGACGGAAATACCTGATCAAGACATAAGGCAGAAGCATAGTACGCAAAATTATATAAGGCATATCTAATTTTTCTGTGCAGAAAAATCTCAGGCACGCGCTCCAGAATAAAAATATCAATGCCAGCCATATTGTAATCAGGGTTACCCATATAATTAATGGATTCATAAAGAGTATTTATATCATATAACTTGGGAATCTTAAAATAATAACCCTTCGACTCAAACGGGATCGCAAGTAAAAGTCTGCTCAGCTTTCCCAGACTCTGCTGTTCTTTCATAATTCCGACAAATCTGTCAAAGTCTTCACGAAACATCATTACATCAATATCGTCATCCCATGGTATAAATCCTTCATGACGTACAGTTCCCAGAAGACTTCCTCCCCACATCATATAACCGATGCCGTGATCATCACACAGTTTCCTGAAATCGGCAAATATTCCGAGAAGACAGGTCTGAAGTGCCTTAATCTCTTTATCATCCAGCCGATATTCATTAAACCACTGCGAATAAACAGTCTTCCCCGGTTGCAACAGATTACGAAACATAAATACCCCCACCTTACTTCTTCTCTCCCTCCTTATCCTCATACAGTGCAAGCCTCTGCGTCAGATCCCTAATCTGACTGTTCTGCTTAGACAGCACAAGAGTTATGGAGAAGACTATCATGGCAAGAAAAACAAGACCGAAGAAGAATAGCATGTTGCTCGGCGTCTCTATGCCGAAAAGGCTGCAGAAGAAGTTAAGTATCCCCGGGAAAACGGTTATTACCATCAGACCCAAATCCACAAAAAGCCATGGCAGTATGTATTTAATGTCTGCTTTTTTGGACTTTAATTTCATCATCATAAACAGGAATATGAGTATCCAGATAACAAACAGAAAAATCTTAAGCCTTATGCTCACTTTCTCATCCTCTCCAATATGATCGCAATCGTTACTTTTGTCATGTAATAAACAGATGCTACAGGGTGGATCGACGATCTTCCCCCACTTCTTCTCCTCATCCTGACAGACACTTCCACAACCTTATTCCCATGCTGAAGAAGTCTCACTGCGCTCTCCGGCTCAGGATAGTCCTGCGGATAATCTGACGCGAACTCTTCTATCAGCTTCCTTCGCACCATCCGCAGTCCCGAAGTGGGATCTGTCACCGTATGTCCGGTAAGAAGACGTATTATCGCGCTGAAATAACCTATGCCCAGCCTCCTTAAAAATGTCGACTGATATCCTTCTTTATCGATAAAACGGGAGCCAATTACCATGTCCGCTCCATCTGACACAAGAGCATCATACATTTTATTTATATAAGCCGGATCGTGCTGTCCGTCTCCGTCTATCTGTACAGCCACGTCATATCCGTTAAGCAGGGCATACCTGTATCCTGTCTGCATTGCCCCGCCAATCCCAAGATTAACGGCAAGATCCAGTACCTTAACATGGTTATCCACACATAGCCTGTGTGTCATATCCTTCGAGCAGTCATTGATCACAAGGATATCGTAGCCCTCTGCCTTTTCCTTCACTTCATTATATTGTCCGATAATACTCTCCTCTTCATTGAAGGCAGGTATTATCACCAGCTTCTTGTGCTCTACCATTTGATATCTATACCCAGGCGCCTTATCATCCGGCCGTAAATGATCAGAAACAGTCTGAACAGATGTAAGCTGTACAGTCTGCGGACTGTGTACAGCTTAAGGTTGGCTCCTCTGTGGCTCAGTACATATGACAGCTTTATGTACGGACTCTTTCTCCAAAGCGGATGTTCCTTATCAAGGTGAGCCGTATTACCGGCTATAGCCCCCGTAAGATCCGTACCGGGATCCGAAGAAAGCCTGTGCATCAGCGCTATACCAAGGTGGAGAAAGGCTGCAGAATCAAGATAAGCCAGCATTTCCGGCGCGTCTGTCTCATAGATACGGCGAAGCTCTGTCATGGCTCTGTATATGCCCGGAACATACTCCTGACGTATGCTGCTGACTATTGAGTCCGCCCTCACCGTATAAAAGATCAGCGGTTCCCTGACAAAGGCAATCCTTTTTATGTTAAGATAGATGATATGGCCAAAGATCAGGTCATCCATGGCTCTTGGAATGCTCGCGGCATCCTTCATGTTCTTTAATACATCCGCTCTGTATATCTTATTCCAGATTGCGGCATTTACTTCAAGAAGAAGCCCCGGATCTTTTCGGATGTCAACAGTTTCATACTTAAATCCTGTCATCTCCGTTGAATAAATCCTTCCGGTTTCATCCTCTATGCGTTCAAATCCGCAGCAGGCTGCATCAGCATCATGATCCAAGGCTGCCTGATACAGCTTCTGTGCGTAATCCTTATGTACATGATCATCCGGATCGATAAAACCTATATATTTGCCATGCGCTGCCGCTATTCCGTCTTTGCGTGCTTTCCATACACCTTCATTTTCCTTATTGATGATCAGAAACCTGTCGGGGTAACGTTCCCCGTATTCTTTAAGTATTTCCGGGCAGCTATCATCAGATCCGTCATTTATACATACAAGCTCGATTCCTTCAATTGTCTGAGCAAGCAGGGAATCAAGACATCTTGCAAGATATTTCTCTACTCTGTAGCAGGGTATGATTATACTGAGCTTTACCCCGTCGCCCGGTCCATCCGCCATTAATGTCTTCCTCTCTTGCCGCCTTTTTTACTGACTTTTCTTTTACTGACTTTTTCTCTTTAACAATCCGGCCGGCGCGTGTTACTTTTATATCATGTGTATTCTTAAAGCTACAGCACCTGTTCCGGACAGATACAAGTATTTTAACACTACGATGTTCTTACTACAAGGGAAACACATCCGCATCAGTCTGATGTCGGTCCTCATTCTCCATGATAATCCGATCCGGCATAAGAATATATTTCACAAAAATTCGTGATTTTTCTTTTTTTTCTAAATATTTCCCCTCACCTGTCCGATAACGTATGTGGATACGTTTGCAACATTGGAAAACACTAATTCAGGGGGAATTTATAATGAAGGGCAGAAAAATCATATCCTTATGTATAGCAACAGCGATTGCTTCCGCGATCATGATCATTCCGGCAGCCGAGGTTAAGGCAGCCAATTCCCAATACGATCAGGCTGTGGTAAGACAGATAATCTGGGATTTCTACAGGATAGACTACTACGATCAGGTTCACGCCGCCGCAATCAACAAATGGCGTGACCTTGTAAACAAAGGAGCATCCCAGAAGGCCATTGCCAATGCATGGAATGAATGTGTAGCCGCGGCAAACAACCGCATATGGGCACAGTCCCAGGCCACCGATCTTATGAACAGAGCCATAGCCTCAGGTAATCCCACTCAGTATATCGATAACCTGATACCGAAGGATCCGTCTCTTATGACCGAACCGACCAGCTGGGCAATGTTTACCAACAAGTCCAAATATGACAATGCATGGAAGGAAAGATCATACTCACATTCGGAACTTGTCAATCAGGCCGCTTATAATGGTATAATAGGACAGGTAGGTGCATACTCGATCGAGCAGGGCAATATCAATGCAGTTAATGAATACAAAAAGAGCAGCCTTCCCTAAATGTTGTGTATGACTTTCTGAATGCAAACAATGAAATGCATTCAGAAATCATGCGTTCCGCATGACACGTCTCTGCTTTCAGCAGAGCCTGGTCCAGTACGAATGCCGAATTTCTGATGAAATTCGCTATTCTATACCTGAGGAGACACGATGAACTACAGAACTGAAGATAACCTCTCAATACTTGGCTTTGGATGTATGCGCTTTCCGAAGAAGGGCAACTCGTTTGATGAAGAAGAGATCAAACGGGAGCTTCTTTATGCCATAGACTCAGGGGTCAATTACTTTGACATGGCCTACATCTATCCGGGGATAGAAGAAGTATTCGGCCGTGTCATGGAGCAGTGCGACTTCCGCGATAAGATAAATATCGCCACCAAGCTGCCCCACTATATGATGAAGGATACAGCCGATATGCAGAAGCATTTCGACGAGCAGTTAAGGCGCTTAAGAACCGATCACGTCGATTATTATCTGATGCATATGCTTCCGGACCTTAAGACCTGGAACACACTTACAGAACACGGAGCCCTCGACTGGCTTAACAAGCTTAAAGATGAAGGGAAGATCAGAAAGCTGGGATTTTCCTTCCATGGAAATACCACCCTTTTCCTGGAGATCCTTAATGCGTACAGCTGGGATTTCTGCCAGGTTCAGTACAATTACGTGGATGAGCACTCACAGGCCGGCAGAAAAGGCGTTGAAGCAGCTTACGAAAAGGGGATTCCCGTTATCATAATGGAGCCTCTTAAGGGCGGGCGTCTGGTAAACAATCTTCCCAGGGAAGCACAGGCAGCCTTCGATGCATCCCCCCGCAGATATACACCTGCGGAATGGGGGCTCAGATGGCTCTGGGAGCAGCCTGGTATATCTGTTATACTGTCGGGAATGAACTCTATGGAAATGGTCCGTGAAAACATCCGGATCGCTTCGGAAGTTACAGTGGGTTCCTTCACACCCGAAGATTTCAGGACCATCGAAAAAGTCAGAAAAGCAATAAACCAAAAGACAAAGGTACCGTGTACGGGCTGTTCATACTGCATGCCCTGTCCGTTCGGAGTCGATATTCCGGGTTCCTTCCATTGTCTGAACACCTCATATACGGACAACTACGCCGTAGGCATCAAGGAATATGCCATGTGTACGGCGCTTAAGACCCAGCAGAGCATGGCATCCCTTTGTAAGGAATGCGGCAGATGTGAGCAGCACTGCCCTCAGGGAATTGCCATCCGTCAGGAATTGAAGCGTGTCAAAAGACGCTTTGAGAATCCGCTGTTCAGGCTGGTCACGTTTTTATATAACAGACTTCATTAAAGAATTCCGTGCCGGATATACAGCAGGAAGAAGCTTAAATTAAACGAACGAAAATAAGAAGTATATAATTACAGAGCAGGATCAGATCAGAGGGAATAATACGGGGAGTGTAATACATTATGAAGATACGACAATTGCGGCTACTGACCGCCATACTTTTAGGTGCTTCCGTGATAATGTCGGGCTGCAACAGAAATGCAGATGCAGCTGCAGGTGCTGCGGATGAAGCTGCAGGAGCAGCTGAAAATGCACCGACCATGGCTTCAGATGATACCAATAATACCATATCCGTAAGCGGGAACACAGTCGGGGGACGACAGCTCAACATCATAAGAAGCGAATATGAACCTGATACCCTTCCTACGCCCGTACCGACCGTCAATCCCACTCCCACTCCCTTCCCGGACAGCGAAGATCCCTATGAAGCAGCTCCGCAGTTCTTTGATGTCGAGGATTCCGTTGAACCGGTAATGGGTTACTGCGATGTGGATATGTGCGATGAGCTCATAGCAGCGCTTAATGAGAACAGAGCCAGCTTCGCCACGGGAAATCTGGCCAAGAATTCCAGTCTCTGCGTTGCCGCTGAAGTACGTGCCAAAGAATATGCGGTATATCCCGTATACAAAATAAGGCCTGACGGCCGTCCATTCACAACCGTCAGTCCCCAGGGTTATGTTGAGAATGAATACTACTGTATTCCGGTAAGAAATTCCGTAATTCCCGTCTGGGAAGCAAGACCGGGATACTGGAACAGCGAGAACTTCTCACATCCGACCGATACCTACAGCCCCAAGGTCATAGTTGAAGGACTTATGGAAATAAGAGAAGCCCGCAATATCATGATGCATCCCGAATATACACAGGTCGGTGCCGTATGGTTTGTAAACGGGAACTTCGTTATCGCAGGCTTCACATTCTCATACTGATTTATTGTTTTTTATAAAATATATCCTTTTCTTTACGCTTAACACAGGATCAGATACTTATAATTCTGGTAGATCGTGGCTATCAGGTTACACAGATCCGTACTGATACCGTTGAACTCCGCTGCCTCAATACGGCTTACGCTGAACACACTCATTTCATCGGTTTCGATCGTTTCCACCCTGTTAGTCACGGTATCAAACACCCTCTTCTTCTTTCTGAGCCGTATCGTAAACGCCGAACCGTCGTGCGTGAATACCAGTCCTTCATTATTTCCCGCGCGGAAATCCTCCAGCGTATCGTAAAGTGTGAATTTTTCTTTATAAGGAGCTCCTTCATATGGGCAGAAGGTATCACAGTTGCCGCATTCATTACACAGTCTGTCAAGATGAATGACCTGCGGAACAGGATTTCCGGGCACCTTGATCTCAACATTTGCCCTGTTCGGACATACATCCACACAGTTCTCACACAGCCTGGCACAGTCAAGGCAGCGGCTTCCGTCATTTCTGTAATGAGGCTCCCTCAGTATTCCCTTCCTTGCATACAGACCGCTCAGCCTGTTGTCACTGCTTCTTCTTCCGGCGTTCCTTCGCTCTTCTATCTGCTTTAAGTTATGATATCCGTGTGAACCGTATCCTACTCCGGGATATTCACTGCCGGGTTCCTCTGCCACCATATCCTTGAATTCCCTCAGTATGGCTTCACTCACCCTCTTCGCATCCGCTATGGCATCTACCACCGAATGCATACCCTCTCTCGCATCTCCCACAACAAACACATTATGTATGCTTGTTTCATAGGTATCCGGATTTAGCACGGGATATCCCTTTTCATTTACTTCTATTCCGTTTCGTTCATAGAAATCGTTGCTCTCCTCATACCCTACTGCTGCGAGCAGATGGTCAATGGGAACAGACATGATCTCATTTGTATTTACGGGAAGCCTGCGACCGTCCTCACCTCTGGCTCCGAGTTCGTTTACATAACATTTGAGGTGACCTGCCGAATATTCAAACGGACTGAGAAGCTCCAGGAGCTCTATGCCTTCACTCAGAGCTGTCTGCAGCTCTTCATCATTGGCCATCATGTACTGCCTGGTACGTCTGTAAATCATATATACATTCTCAACGCCCTTGATCCTCTTGGCTGCCCTGGCAGCATCAACGGCTGCATTATTTCCGCCTATGATGGCCACGCTTCCCGTCATGGGAAGCTTGCCCCTGTTCTTCTTGTAATCTGTAAGAAAATTAACAGCCGCCTGTGTATTTATACCCGGAATATCCTTAAGCTTAATATCCTGTGACCCAATGGCAATTATTATCTTATCAAAGCCTTCAAGCTCTTCAAGCTTCTCAATACTGTGCTCACGTATAATGTCAACATTTAACTTCTTAAGCAGTGCAGCATCCTTATCCACCCTGTCTCCCGGAATACGGAAATCGGGAATAGTGTGTCTTACAATACCTCCCAGCTTTTCCTTCTTACAGTATATGGTAACCTT
Source organism: Lachnospiraceae bacterium (assembly GCA_017450065.1). Lineage (GTDB taxonomy): Bacteria > Bacillota > Clostridia > Lachnospirales > Lachnospiraceae > UBA2868. The sequence continues at coordinate 36,458 of JAFSYI010000063.1, read as the reverse complement.
ATGACCTTCTCTTGCAAGGAAGAATGCTGCAGACATTCCTGCCGGACCTCCTCCGATAACAGCTATATTAAGCCGTCTGCCAACGGGCAGTCCCGGATGAAGCTCTTCCAGTACTCCGTCAAAACCGTTCTGCGCGGCGATCAGCTTTGCTTCTCTTATCTTGACTGATTTTTCATAAAATATTCTGGTGCAGTTGTTCATGCACTCATGGGTACAAATTGAGCCTGTAGTAAAAGGAAGAGGATTATTCCTGATGATAACCTTAAGAGCCGCAGTGTATTTTTCCTCATCTATAAGGCTTAAATATCCTGTTATATCCTGGCCTATGGGACAGCCCTCAACGCAGGGTGCTATAAAACAGTCGTTAAGCGGTATCCTCCCCTTTCGTCTTATCTGGATATCTGATTTAAGTGGTTTGGTGTAATGGTTGTTAAGCCTTACCCTCTCGGACATACGTCTTAAAAGTCCCGTACGGGTTCCGTAGAAATCATTATATGACCACTCATTAAAGGTATATGAGAACTGCTTAAACCGGTTATATCCGCCCGGCTTTAATATGGTCGTATTCATCGTTATCGGCCATACGCCCGCCTCAAAAATGTCTTCCACGTTATTGGCGTCCGCGCCGCCCGAAAAGCCTATCCTTAATCGTCCGTCAAAATCCTCGCTGATACGGGCTGCCAAAGCCACGGAAAGCGGGAAAAGAGCCTTGCCGGAAAGCTTCAATTCCTTACTTCTGTCACCTCTGCTGATAACGGGGAACGATCCGGTCAGCTTCACTCCGAAGAGTCTGCCTTCCTTTCCCGCCATTCCCATAAGCTTATTTATAAGAGGGATCATATCGTAATACCTGGCACTTTTTTCTACTGCCTCACGGTTTATCTCAATATCGTAATATCCCATGGAATCCAGGGTGTTCCGGCAGTACTCGTATCCAAGGAGCGTAGCGTTTATCCTGATACCTATGTTAAGCTTAAGGTCGCACATGAGGTATCTTGCTATATTTTCAAGCTCCTTCAGCGGAATATCCAGCGGAGTACATACGGAAACCGAAGATGATATCACAGGCGAGATATCATCTATATCCTCGAGCGTTAAATTCTCGAACATACCGATATTCTCTCTTAAGAAATCAAGGCACTCACCGAATATCTCCGATTGGGTGGCATCCCTCATATGCTCAAAGAACAGCTTCATCTCGGGAGATGTGAAATCATCATATGTGTATCCTGCAGACATATTGAAGATAAATCCGTCCATGCCGCCCATCTCGTATTCAACAGACAGAACCTTGATGGCTACCCACGCCTTGCAATACTCGGCATAGGACTGATCAAAAGTCAGATTGGCAGCGCCCTCTACGTTATACCCTTCCGATCCGGCGGTTATTTCAGGGTCCTGGTCAAGCTGTCTCGGGCAAACCGTACGAAGTTCGAAGAAGCGGCAGCCTGCGGCATATGCAGCAATTATACTCTGCGCATACTGGGTATGCGGTCCTGCTGCGGGACCGAAGGGAGTCTCCATCTTCTCTCCGATTATATCAAGCGTCTTAAACGGATTGGCCTGATAGAAATCACGCACCCCGAATATGGAACCTGATTTCTTCTGTTCATTCAGTATCCACTTCATCAGATGTGGAAACGACAATGGTCTGAGATTATCGATCATGTGCTGTATCCCCCTGTAACTTATCCTGTCGTCTGTCTTCTGTCTTCTGCTTAATCTGCCCTCTCTCTTTCAGGCAATACCCGGAACATTTCCATATGTTCTTTTCTGTATCCCGGGTATTCTTTGATCATTACTCTGTGTATCCTCCTGCTCCGAAAAACATCCGGATTTACCAGGTAAGTACACTTGCTCCCCAGGTAAGTCCTGCTCCGAAGCCTGCAAATACCAGCTTGTCTCCCCGTGTCAGCTGTCCTGCCCTGTTTATCTTATCAAGTACCATGGGAATCGAAGCGGCCGAAACATTTCCTGTCTCCTGAATACATGCCGGGAATTTCTCCATAGGCTGTCCGAGCCTCTTGGCTATGGCCTCTATCATCCTTAAGTTAGCCTGATGTATAACGAAATACTTAATCTCATCTGCTGATACTCCTGCCTTTTCAAGCACCTCATTTATGCTTTTGGGCACCGTACGCACTGCGAACTTGTACACCTCCTGGCCCGCCATCTTCACGTAAGGATAATCCCATTCATTATGAACATAGGGATTCTGCAGCGGCCTTGCTTCGCATCCAAGTGCCGGACCGGCCTTACCGTCTGTTCCAAGCACCGAGCAGATGATACCTTCCTCGTCCGCCTTTATTACGGTTGCACCGGCTCCGTCCCCGAAGAGGATACATGAAGCCCTGTCTTCCCAGTTCATAATGCGGCTCAGAGTCTCGGCTCCGAATACAAGGATATTCTTATACATTCCTGATTTGACATATGCGTTGGCAACGCTTATCGCATACAGATAACCGGAGCAACCCACTACCATGTCAAAGGCCGCCGCCTGCATGGCATCAAGTCCTGCCTGTACCTCACCCGAAAGGAAGGGCAGCAGATGATCGGGCGTTACGGTTGCCGCTATGATCAGATCAAGCTCATGAGCATCCATTCCTGCATTGTCAAGCGCCTTTTTACATGCTTCTATAGCAAGTGATGTCGTTCCCTCGTTTACTGCGAGGTGTCTTGCTTTCACACCTGTTCTTTCGGTGATCCACTCATCCGAGGTGTCCATGATCTTTGCCAGATCGTCATTTGTTACCCTTAATTCGGGAATAGACATTCCCGTACCCATTATACGTGCTAACATTTCTTTCTCCTGCTTATTTTTCTTTTATGTACTGTAATATATGACTTTCTGATGAAGTTCTCTGTTCTTTGTTAATGAAACCGTTTAGAATTTACGGAATCTTTCGTATCTCTCCTCAGCCCATCTTGCGCCACTCTTGTTTGCTCCTGCCTTGAGATACTCCTTAAGGTTCCTCTTCATATACATAGCTATCGAACGGAGCGTCCACTCATTTGCCCCGCCGTACTCGGGAATTATCTTCTCGATTATCCCAAGCTTCTTCAGATCCGCTGCGGTAAGCTTCATAACGCCTGCTGCTTCTTCCACACGGTCTGATGACTTCCAGAGGATCGACGAGAAGCCTTCCGGGGAAAGTATCGAATAGGTAGCATTCTCCATCATCCATACTTCATTTCCAACAGCCAGTCCAAGCGCTCCGCCGCTTCCGCCTTCTCCTATCATAAGACAGATGACCGGCGTTGCAAGAGCTGACATTTCGTACAGATTACGCGCGATCGCTTCGCCCTGTCCGTTCTCCTCGGCTTCCTTTCCGGGATATGCTCCTGAAGTATTTACAAAGGTTATGACAGGCATTCCGAACTTCTCCGCAAGCTTCATAAGTCTTAGTGCCTTTCTGTATCCTTCAGGTGAGCACATGCCGTAGTTCCTGTACGCGCACTCCTCGAAGCTCTTGCCCTTCTGTATTCCTATTACGGTAACGGGCTGTCCGTCCAGATATGCTATTCCGCCTACAACCGCGTGATCGTCTCTGAACAGTCTGTCTCCGTGAAGTTCAAAGAAATCATCGAATATTATATCCATGTAATCCATGGCTGAAGGTCTGTCTACGTTTCTTGCAGCCTTGACCTTCTCCCATGCAGTCAGAGGCAGTGACTTTACCTCCTGCTCTCTTGCCACCTCTTCAGGTTCTGCCGTATCTGCTTCACTTTCGGTAAAATCAGCATATCCGCGGACTCCGGTGTAGAGCTTTATTATCTTATACAGTGTTTTCCTTAAATGCTTTCTCTCTACTATGGCATCCACAAAACCATGCTCCAGCTGGAACTCTGCACTCTGGAAACCTGCAGGAAGCTTCTCGCCTATTGTCTTCTCTATGACTCTCGGACCCGCAAAACCAATTAGTGCTCCCGGCTCTGCCAGTATCACGTCTCCGAGCATTGCGAAGCTGGCCGTAACACCGCCGGTTGTAGGATCTGTCAGAACCGGAATATACAGAAGTCCTGCGTCAGAGTGTCTCTTAAGCGCTGCCGAGGTCTTCTCCATCTGCATTAAGGACATTATTCCTTCCTGCATCCTGGCTCCTCCCGAGCAGCAGAACAGAACTACCGGAAGCCTTTCCTTTGTTGCTCTTTCAACGGCTGCGGTTACCTTCTCTCCATATACATGACCCATGGATCCCATCAGGAATCTGGAATCGCATATACCGAGCACTACAGGCAGTCCGTTTATGGTCGCACGTCCTATGGTCATGCCTTCCTTCTGCCCGGTCTTTTCCTGAACTTCCTTAAGCTTTTCTTCATATCCCGGGAAATCAAGCGGGTTCGAATCTTCGATATCCGTGAACCATTCCTCGAAGGAATCGGGATCTGCCACCATCTTTATCCTGTTGTGAGTCCTGACCCTGAAGTAGTATCCGCACTTGCCGCAGATATACTTATTCTCTATGGTTTCCTGTTTATTAAGCACTGCGCCGCAGAGCTTACAGGTGACTGTTTCTTCTTTGTCGTTTACCTGTTTCTTTAAAGTAAAGTAGTTTTTGGCGCTTTTTATTCCCTGCCACATGATGTTCTCCTTAATACCTTCAATATTTAGTTCCCAATTGCGAACATGATCTCTGCTGAACATGCGAGTTCGCCGTCTACGGTTGCTCGTCCCTGACCGATCCCGATGGGTCCCTTTAATTTGGTTATCTCTACCTCGAGGGTAAGTACGTCACCGGGTACGACCTTGCGTTTGAAGCGTGCCTTGTCAATTCCTGCAAAGTAGGCTGTCTTTCCCTTCATCTCGGGCATTGACAGGACTGCTGCTGCTCCTGCCTGCGCCATGGCTTCTACAATAAGTACGCCGGGCATTACAGGCTCTGCCGGAAAGTGTCCGCCGAAGAAGGGTTCGTTATAGCTTACGCATTTCCTTGCCCTTACCGACTTGCCTTCTTCCATCTCTTCGATCGCATCTATCAGCATAAAGGGCTGACGGTGCGGTATTATGTCCATTATTTCCTTTGCTGTCAGTAAATCTTTTTTCTCCATTTATTACTACCTATCCATTATTACCTGTTTGTACTGTATTTCTGTTACTGTTGCTGTTACCATTACCATTACATTACGTATTCTGATTCTGTGTCAATATTTTCGTATGCCCGCCAATGTTATTCCGGAACCCCGGATATCTGTCTTTATTCACTATAACGGCTTACGAGTAATGAAGCGTTATGTCCTCCGAACCCGAGTGAATTCGACAGAGCATGCTTAAGGTCGACATTTTCGTATGCTTCTTTACAGTAATCAAGATCCATTTCTTCATCCTGCTCGCTGTAGCCTGCTGTCTTATGAATATAACCTTCCTGTATCTCCTTTATGCAGGTAATGAACTCTACTGCGCCTGCTGCCCCGAGAAGGTGTCCTATCATTGATTTGGTCGAATTGACTTTTATATCCTTTGCATGATCTCCGAATGCAAGCTTTATTGCCCTTGTTTCGAAGAGATCATTGTGGTGGGTTCCGGTGCCGTGTGCATTGATATATGTCAGTTCAGACGGATCTAATCCGCCGTCGTTAAGAGCATTAAGCATTGCCTTCGCCGCACCTGATCCATCCTCTGCAGGTGAGGTTATATGGAAGGCATCCGATGAACAGCCATATCCCGTTACCTCTGCGTATATCTTTGCTCCGCGGGCTTTGGCATGTTCAAGCTCCTCCAGTATAACTATTCCGGCTCCCTCTCCCATAACAAAGCCGCTCCTTCTTTTATCGAACGGAAGTGAACATTTCTCCGGATCGTCTTCATTGGACAGAGCGGTAAGAGCGGTAAATCCTGCCACTCCCGTAGGCGTAACGGATGCCTCACAACCCCCGGCAACCATAATGTCCGCATCACCGTACTGGATCGTCCTGTAAGCCTCTCCTATATTATTGGTACCTGTAGCACAGGCTGTTACCACATCTATGCTCTTTCCCTTAAGTCCGAACGCTATCGATACGTTTCCGGCAGCCATATTGCCTATGAGCATGGGAATGAACAGGGGATTTACCTTGCCCGGTCCCTTCTCGGTAAGCCTTGTATATTCACGCTCTATGCTCTGCAATGACCCGATGCCGGAACCTATGGCACATCCTACCCGGTAAGCATCCTCCTTCTCCATATCAATGCCTGAGTCCTCCATGGCTTCTTTTGTAGCAGCCACGGCATACTGCGAAAACAGCTCCATCCTCTTTGCGGACTTGAAATCCATGTAATTCTTGCCGTCAAAATCTTTAACCTCGGCTGCCACATGACATTTGTATTCCGAGGTATCAAATCTTGTGATCGGCGCGAAACCCAGCTTCCCTTCCTTTACCGATGACCAGAATTCATCTACCGAAAGACCTATAGGCGTAATTGCTCCCATTCCGGTCACCACTACTCTTCTCTTGCTCATCCTTTCCTCCTGCTTATCTGCCGTAAGGTTATCGGTTCCATGATCATGCTTTCTCCCTTACGACTATAATGTTTATACAAATGTAACTATAGTAAACGAAATTAATCCGTTTGATATAATAAATCGATGTGCACGGATTTAATAAACGACTGAGTAAAGATATCTCTGTCGTTTGCTATATTCAGATACACATCCCGCCATCGACATTCAGTATCTGTCCGGTAATGTAATCAGACATATCCGATGCCAGGAACAGTACTGCCTTCGCAATGTCCTCTGTCTTTCCTGTACGGCCGAATGGGATCATTGCAATCGTTGCTTCCTTAGCCTTGTCTGTCATGGCTTCCGTCATTTCAGTCTCTATAAAGCCCGGAGCTATCGCATTACAGTTGATCCCTCTGCTTCCAAGCTCTTTTGCCACGCTCTTGGTAAGACCTATCACTCCTGCCTTGGCCGATGAATAATTGGCCTGTCCGGCATTTCCTGCCACCCCCGACACGGATGACATATTTATGATCTTACCGCTTCGCTGTTTAAGGAAATATCTTGATGCATGTCTTATGGTATTAAAGCATCCTTTCAGATTGGTACTTATAACTGCATCGAAGGCTTCCTCGCTCATCTTCATAAGGAGATCATCTCTTGTTATCCCCGCATTATTTACAAGGATATCAAGCCTTCCCTTATCTGCGATGATCTTATCGATCATTTCCTTACAGGAGTTAAAATCTGCCACATCGCATTTAACAGCCTCAGCATCTCCTCCCGCTTCCTTTATGGCAGCAACCACTTCATCCGCTCTTGACTGGGAACCGTTATAATTCACATAAACAAATGCTCCGTTCTCAGCCAGCTTCCTTGCCACGGCTGCTCCTATGCCTCTTGATGCTCCTGTCACAAGAGCTGTCTTACCTGTTAACATATGCCTCTAATTCCTCCGGTGTTTCTATATGATAAGTCGTTATTCCTGCAACCGCCTCAGCATTTCCGGTACTATCTGCTACGGCCTTGGTGATCTTCTTCATAAAACCTGCAAGCGTCTTTCCCGGACCTATCTCCACGAATGTATCCACGCCTTCCTTTATCATAAGCTCTATGGTCTGCTGCCAGCGTACGGATGAAGATATCTGTTTTACAAGCAGATTTCTTATGTCGACCGAATCAGTCACTATCTCTGCCGTGGTATTGGCAACATATGGAACCCTGACTTCATTGATACTGGTTTCATCTATTACCTTTCCAAGACGCTCTCCTGCAGGCTCTAACAGCTTTGAATGGAAAGAACCGCTTACGTTAAGCGGAACCACTCTCTTTGCTCCCGATTCCTTAAGTGCTTCCGATGCTCTGTTAACCGCTGCCTCTTCGCCTGTGATGACTATCTGTCCCGGGCAGTTATAATTGGCTATCGCAACATACCCTTCGGTCTCTTCGCAGACCTTTTCGATCGTCTGAGCATCCATTCCAAGCACTGCAGCCATTGCACCTCCCGTAGGAACTGCTTCCTGCATGAATATACCACGCTGTCTTACCACCTTGAAGGCATCCTCATAGCTTAACACACCTGCCGCTATAAGCGCACCATACTCTCCAAGTGAGAGTCCTGCAGTATAATCGCACTTAAGACCTTTCTCTTCCATCACTGCATAAATGGCTGCTTCTACCGTCAGCATAGCGATCTGTGTGTATTCTGTGATATTGATCTTGTCATTACTTCCATCGTCCCCTGTCAGGAATTTTTCCCTGTCCTCATCAAAGCACAATGCGGGAATATCGAGTCCCGTTACCCTGCTTGCTGTATCAAATATCTCACGGGCTTTTTCGTACTCATCGTACAGAGCCTTGCCCATTCCGACATACTGTGCTCCCTGTCCCGGGAACATAAACATTGTTTTTCCCATCTTATCTCCTCTCTCCTCCGCTTCTTCATGCAACTTCCAACGGTTTGCTTATGGAAATGTCATGCTTCCGCTCACTTATTCGACTTAAAAATGATTAAAGATCCATCTTTAGAAGATGTACTGCATCTCCAACAATCTCCTGTATGATCTCCTCGCAGGACATATCGTTCCTGGAAATCAGCCCCGCTATCTGTCCTGCCATCATGGAACCCCGCTTGGTATCACCGTCCACAACAGCTGCTTTAAGAGATCCCAGGGTAAGATGCTCTACCTCTTCAAACGGAACACCCTTCTTTTCCATCTCAAGGTATTCCTTCGTCATCTGATTCCGAAGCACCCTTACAGGATGTCCGTATGACAGACCTGTTACCTCTGAATCTATATCCTTCGCTTTTACTATCCTGTCCTTGTAATTCTGATGTGCGATGGATTCCTTAGCCACTACAAATCTCGTTCCCATCTGAACCGCTTCGGCTCCGAGCATAAAGGCTGCTGCCATTCCACGTCCGTCTGCAATACCACCGGCTGCGATAACCGGAATACTAACTGCATCAACGACCTGCGGAACCAGAGTCATCGTTGTTGCAGAACCAATATGTCCGCCTGATTCTGTACCCTCAGCTATCACTGCGCCTGCTCCGCTTCTTTCCATAAGCTTTGCCAAAGCAACTGAAGCCACTACGGGTATTATGACCGTACCGGCTTCCTTCCACATCTCTATATACTTACCGGGATTTCCTGCTCCGGTAGTTACCACCTTAACCTTTTCCTCTGCTATTACCTTAGCTATCTCATCTGCCTCAGGATTCATGAGCATCAGATTAACGCCAAAAGGCTTATCTGTCTCTTTCTTACATGCCTGAATCTGCTCCCTTACCCATGATGCCGGAGCACCGCCTGCCCCTATTATACCCAGTCCGCCGGCATTTGATACTGCGCTTGCAAGCTCATGAGTAGCCACCCATGCCATACCTCCCTGGATAATGGGATATTCTATTCCAAGAAGGTCAGTAATTCTTGTTTTCATATATCTGCTTCCTCTTTATATCCATATACTGCTATACATCATTATGCTCCCACCTTTTTGGTGAGAGCATTATTGTATATAATACATATGTTGATTACTCCTCAAACACATAATATCCGAAATAATATAACCGGATACGTTTGCAGGGTTCACACTTTAGCTCATTAAAACTCAGCGGGTAATCCACACTTACTCCTCTGCGACATGCTCCTTGAGGTAATTGATCACATCTCCAACAGTCTGGATGTTCTCAAGGTCATCAGTAGGTATCTCAACACCGAACTCCTCCTCAAGACCCATTATAAGTTCAAACAGATCCAGTGAATCAGCACCAAGGTCATCCTTGAAAGAAGTATCCTCAGTGATTGCTGCATCTGTATTCAGCTGTTCCTTGATCATTTCCGCTAATTTCTCTAACATGATTAATCTCCTTACTATCATTTAGTCCTTAATTGATATTTATTTCACCGGTATTTTATCCCGACTTTCAAATCATATCTTGATATATACATTTTGTCAATATGCATCTTATACTATTCAGAACAGCTCACTTTATCCTCTTTCCTACTACTACCAGTCTACCGTTTTCAACATGATATGCACATACGGACAGTGTAATAAATTCATCACCATACTCTGCCGTAACTCCAGTATCATACATTTGAAGCTTCTTTATATTATTATAGAAGTAATCAAACTGATCCTTATTCTCTGCTTCAAAAAATTTATAATATTTAAACACATCCGTCTGCTTCGCAAGATATACCTGCGAGAGAAAAACCGATACGATCTCATATTCCCTTTCCTCATACAGACTCTTGAATTTTATAATGCTGTGCTGTTTCTCAAAATCCTGCTTCCTGTACTTGTCAAGATCACCAAACATCGAGCCATTCCGCATATTATGACCATGTATTATAAGATTTGTGCCTGGTTTTGTTCCATCATTATAATCATTGGCTTTTGTGCCATCACCTACTACCGAATCAGTATCCATGATCAGACTTCCGGCAGTACTCGGATTACCGTCAAAATCCCTGTCCAGATAATAGTCTTCATTATCCATCCTCTGCATGACAGGATAATCTATTACCATCCCGTCAACCTTAAGCCAGCCTATAACATCGGGGTTCTTTTCATGAAGCTCGGCCATATCAGGCATCATATCCTCACCTGTGTCAGTACCGAACAAAATATCATCTTCATCAAGTTCTCCCGATACCGATCCTTTTAAGGTGTTATTCACCTGGATACCAGTGGGAGCTTCCATCTTTGTTTCTTCGGCAACTTCTTTAACAGGCTCAGGTTTGTGTAACAATGATGCTATTCCGGCCAAAATATATATTGTGACAATAAAAACCGGTACAAAAACGAGTGGAGCAAGTTCAACCTGCTCCACCCGAAAAGGTACATTTAGTTTTACTACACCTAAGAAATATCGGTTGGTAGTATTACTCATAATATATTACTCTTTATATTTTAAGCAAAATGAATGTTTTTAATTAGATGTTTTCCTTATTCTTCTTGTTGTATACATACAGACCACCGAATACTGCTGCAACAACAACTGCTGCCATCAGAAGAACAAATACATTGCTCTGTCCTGTCTTGGGAACTTTATCATATCCTGCCTCATCAGTAGCTGTCTTGGTTCCAAGTACACCTCTGTATGTATTAAGACCTTCTGTTGAGCTTACAACTATTCTCTTTGTTGTTGCTACATCAACAACATTATTGGTAAGGGTCTTAAACTGAGCAGTCATTATACCCTTGTCACCTGAAGCATCTGCCTGAGATGCAAGATCTATTGTCTGTCCTTCAAGTCCGTAATATACATAATCCTTTGATGATGCTGTTGTTGTAGCGGTACCTACAAGATTACCAACAGGTGCGATTGCAGCAACGGGAAGTGCATATGCCTTGGCTGTGCCGCCGCCTGAAGTCTTGGATGAAGCTGACTCTACTATTACATTAACCTTGTAAACCTTAACTGTTACTGACTTATAGATGTTCTTATTGAACTTACCATCGCTGTTGCAAGGATATGCTCTGAACTCAACATCACAGGTCTTGGAAAACTTATTGTTAAGATTTGTTATGATATTTTCAACAGTAGAAGCTTCTATTGTATACTCGCTTGTTCCCGATCCCTTATCCTTGGCTGAGCTTGTGAATCCAAGAGATGTTCCGTCAACGAGAACCTGTATCTTCACACCCTTAACGCTGTCGATGGGTGTCTCTGTAGAATCTGACAGGCTGCTATCTTTTCCACTCGTTGTACCTGAATTAACCTTCTCAGGTGCCTTATACCTGAGAGTTCTGTCACTATATGAAAGTGAAGGCTTGCTGTAAATATAGATGGTCTTTGTCAGCACGCTCTTATCATCACTGTCGATATAAGCGTAAACTCCGTTTACCGTGCAGGCAAGCTTAACTTCTTTCTTCTCGCCGGCATCAATATCGCCCTTACCCTTGATCGTTACAGTCTGCTTCTTATTGCTTGAGCTCCACGACTGATTTGTGATCTCGGCGTAATCGCCACCTTCTACGATCGTCCACTTCATATTATCGGCATCAGCAGAGTTGGTAGCATAGAACTTCATTTCGTAACCTGTTGTCAGGTAATTAACGAAATCTGTTTCCTCATCCTTATCCGGTTTCTTTCCCTTTGTTGTAACCTTAACTGAATTATCCAATATCTTAACGTAAATAACGCCACTCTTAATCGATGTTGTCTCACCTGAGTTTTTTAATTCGTAATAAAGTTCAACAGGTGTTGTAGTTGCTTTTACCGCAACAAAGTTTGAGTTAATATAACCTGCACTTGAAACCTTCCAGCTTCCTGTAAATGCATCTGCATCAGTCGGTACAAGAATCTTATCCGTTGTAAGCTTCTCTCCTACATACAGCTCAACCGTATCGCCTTCTCCCATGTAAGACGAATCTCTGGGACCTTTAGCAAGAATCGATACCGAAGTTGCCTTTGCACCAAAAACAGCAGTATATGTTGCAGAACCACGTACAGTCACCGTATCAACCTGTTTCTTGGTCGGATCCTCTTTCCAATTTATAAAAGAATATACTCCTAAAGGATCAGCTTCGAGTCCTAATATATCGCCTGCAGGATAATATGCAATATAAGGAGATGTCCAAACCTCACCATCAGCATAGATCGTGCCTTTAGAGAAATCACCCGAAGTAACGGTCTGCTTATATAAGCTTGTCATAGACTCCTGAGATGTGCCTTTGGCTGTTCCGGGACGTTCATGGTCATCTGCGTCTACGTACTTAAGCGAAAGTGTAACAGTCACTTTGCCTGAGTACTCATTCGGAGAACCTGCACTTACATTAATATAGTCCAGCAGATCAACCGGGCCCCCATCCAGTAAGTCCTCTTCGGTGATCGTGCACACAGTTCCCTGTGAAGTGGAAATAACCGCTTTGGTCACTTCCTCATAATCGTATTCAGCCTCTCCTGCTTCTGATTCCCATTCCCAGCTGACTTCGGTTCCATCAACCGTGACCGTTACAGTTACCGGATTGACATCCGATGCTGCGCTTACCTTCTGTCCAAGACCAAACGAACCTATCAGTCCGATAAGTCCTGATGCAAGAAGGAGTTTCTTAAAGATCTTCATTTTGCTTTCCTCCATTCAAACATCCTATAAAACATTATTATCAGTGCCACATACGCAAAAAAACACAGTTAAATGCGATGTAGAATAGCACTGAACCTAACTACCAGATATTGTACTCTATTTTTCCCTTTAACACAATAACCAATTATTCGTGATTTTTACCAATCATTTAACGGTAAATCGCAAGAATATTACACAATAGCCTAATTTTGTGGCCTTTTCGATGTCAATATACCGTCCAAAAATATATTCAATTTACATAATCAGTCATTATTGAAACCATAGAATTCGGGCAAAGTTTAATTGTACCTTTATATTTAGTAAAAATGCACAAGAACATTTTGACCGTAGTAGTCAATATTTCTTCGGATATTTATTTACATAATAATCCAATTCGTCATTTTATGTATACAATACAGAAGAGCGCCTTAAACAGCGCCCTTCCTTTATTACATCTCTTGATATATTTGTTGATATACTTATTAATGTACTTATTCAGATATCAATTAATATAACTGTCAATGCACTTATCTATTTACTTATTAAATACTTCTGGCTTTAATTTTAAGTTTGAACTTCTTCACCCCGCCGTAACCGTTCTTACCACGTACCTGAACCGTCGCAGTTCCGATAAAGCGGTTCTTCGATATCGAGAATATCTCGATATTATCTTCCGTAAGTGTTTTATCTTCCTTGGGCATCTTCAATTCAAAATCATTTCCGTAAACAGGATTCACATAATTTCCCGCGCCATAATCCATCGTCGGGTTCTTGGGTATCAGCACAGCCTTCTTTATATCCTTCTCAGATGAATATACTCTGTAATACCCGCTGAGAGTTGCAGCTCCCTTGTATAAACCGTTGGCCCTGGCCGTCACCGCTACCCTGACTTCAACAACCTGATCCGGCTCCAGGATCGCATTATCATCTATCGGCATTCCTATATTATCGCCTGATGCATAATAATATGTACATCCCTGTGTTTTACTGAATTTCTCGATGTCTTTTGATTTCGATACTGCCAATCCGTCATCCCAGATAACGGGCAATACTTTAAAATTACCCTTTTTATTCTTATATTTTATATCCTTTGCAAATACCTTCAGCTTCGAAACATCTTTTTGGCCTATCCCAAACATGACGGTCAGTGCGCCTTTATAGTTTCCGAGAAATCCTACTCTCATCTTTGCGGCTGTTCCAAGCTTCTTGTTTGCGCTGTAGGTTACTTTATAATCAACGCCTTCCTTCAGTTCTTTGGTTCCGCATTTCACGACAATATCAGGAGTCGCTCCCGCTTTACTGAACTCTACTGCGGATGGATACTCTAATTTCACTTCATCGGAATGCTTTTTAACATCATATTGTTTAACAGTGATACTGTCACTTATCACAACGCCCTTATAGTCGTCTCCGATAAGATCGAACCTGAGAGCGAAAGTACCTGTGTCTCTAAGCTGTGACTCGTCAAACTTATAGTCTTTTCCTTCAATAAGCTCTACTCTCTTTCCGTTTTTCTCGGTATAGAGGGTTACCTTATCATATCCCAGTTTGGTGTTGGGCAGATATAAATCCTGCAGCGTAAGAACATCACCTGTATATTCGGGTTTCCTGTTAAGGCATGCTATTTTAACTTCGGAGTTAGCTTTTTCTCCCTCTTCTATATTAAATCTGAAGTCTTCTCTTCCTTTATAATAACTGCCCTTTCCCGATATTCTGACTGTTGGCGCTTTGGCTGCATCTGCCTTGGCCGGATTAATATTGTTATAATACTTAACCGTATAATCTCTGCCTTCAACAAGCTTATTGATACCGTAGTATACCCAGATATCACCGTTGAACATGATCCTTCCGCCGGTATAGTACTTACTTACTTTTGTAATCTGAGGCGCGGAGGACGGGTAATATACGGTATTATCACCCTTGAATGCATACCATATCCTTTGCGGGATTTTTTCTCTCTTATTATCAAACAGCTCCTCCTGCATGGATTCCGTGATATCACCCCAATTGATTATTACCGTAATATCGAAAACACACAATACAGTCGGATCATCATTCGAAACCGCATATACCTTGGTGGTTCCGACGCCCTTGGAAAATACCTTACCGTTTTTATCCACATAACATATATTCTCATCTCCTGATTTCCACGTGTACGTTTTATCGGTTGCATCCTCGGGAGTAACCACAACATCCAGCTGGAGCGTATCAGGTATGATTATTGTATTCTCTCTTGACATACCTGCAGGTATACTTATTCTTTCAACCGGTTTCTTTACGGTGACCGTAATGGAAGCCGATATCATATCATTCTCATCCTTGGGAACCTGCGCTTTAAGCTCGGCTGTTCCTACACCCGTTGCTATTACCCTGTGCCTTTTTTCCTTCAGCTTTGTAGCCGGATTGTTGTATTCATATTCCTCAACGATAAATACTTCGGTATTACTCGAGGTGTATTCAACATCAACCGAATAATCCACCGGTGAGATGTCAAGACTCGGAACATCCGCTCTGTCCGTATTGTTTTTACCTCTCAGTTTAAGCAGGATCGGAGTGTTATCCGTAAATTTTATTGTTTTTGCGTATATAACACTTTCATCTACGAATTTAATGCCTTTTTCATCTGCATATTTCTGAGCCGGACTTCCGTTAATTCCGTATATTGTAAGTGTGTTTAAATATGAAAATACATTATCTTCTATATTTGTTTCTTTGGGGATACGTATTTCCTTCAGTCCGATGTCAAAAGAAAACGCACCGGTCTTTATCACAAGAACGTTTCTTGGTATTGTTACGCTTGTCAGTCCCGGATCGTTGGCAAAAGCGTTCTCGGGGATTACCCTGGGACCTGTTCCTATAGTCAGCGTTGCCAGACCCTTACATGTATCAAAGGCCGAAACTCCCAATGTCTCGGTAGCTGCCGACAATACCACCTCCGTTATCGCATCACACCCGTAGAAGGCCTCATCGCCTATCCTTTTAAGCTTCTTATACTCGGAGAAATCCATTTTCTCCGCACCGTTCATTCCGGTTAATACACGGCACTTATAGAATGATTTGTTACCTATTTCTTCAAGATAGTCCTGAGACACATTTTCCACAACGGCCAGTTTCATACATCCCATAAACAGCTGATCATCTATCTTCTTTATGTACTTGTCTTTGGTGCTGACCGGAAGCTTTACCCTCTCCAGACTCTCGCAGCCGGCAAAAGTGGATGCTCCGATTACGGTAACATTGTCGGGGATATCCATTTCCACAAGCGAAGTACAGTTCTCAAACGCACCGTCTCCCGAGCCGTAACCCAGAGTTTCCAGACTATCGGGAAGCTGAACATGCACCAAAGCACTGCAATCCTTAAAAGCAGATCTTCCTATAGAAGTAACCTTTCCAGGAATGATCAGGGGATTCTCAGATTTGTCCGCTTTGCTTTCACCCAGACGAATACATCCGGCGAAGGCTCCTCCACATATGGTCACTACCGACTCCGGTATTTCTATCTCCTTTAATGCCGTACAGAGCGCGAAAGCGAACTCACCGATCTCCGTTACCTCACCTTTAGGCATTGTAACATTCTGCACCCATGAAGCTCCGATCAGAATTTTATCCGGTATCTTTACGCCGTCATCTGCATTAAATCTTCTAAACTCAACATTTGTAAGCTTTGTTTTATAGAATATTCCTTTTTCTTTATCTGAATCTTCGAGCCTGTTGTTTTTGATCGAAATATCTACTTTCTTTATACTCATCGGTATAACAACACTCTCAAGCAAGCTGCAATCACTGAACGCAGCCTCTCCGATCGTCTCAAGCTTTTCCGGAAGCTTCAGATCCAACAGCGCGGTGCATGATTTAAATGCCGTTCTGCCTATAGTCTGAATGTTATTTGTCATGGTAAGCGTTGCCAGACTGCTGCAGTTCTCGAATGCAGACTGACCAATCGATGTAAGCTTATCCGAAAGTTTTAAATCATCCAAAGCAGTGCAGTTATAAAACGCCTTCAATCCTATGCTCTGACTCTCAACGGCACTGTCTTCCTTATCGTCGAACCTGACAGTCCTGAGTGAGCTGCATTCCTCGAAAGCGGATTCACCAACCGACTCAACCGTGTCGGAGAAAACAGCAGTCAACAAGGCTGTACACCTGTAAAATGCTCTTTTGCCAATCTTCTGGCTTCCGGTAAAGGTTGCATATACATTCTCGGTAGTCAGACTCTCAAGACCTATACAACCCTCAAATGCCCCTTCTCCTATTGATATGATACTGTTTGGTATGGTTACGGTCTTAAGCTTAGCCAAAGGATGCGAATAACCGATGTCTTTTTTATATGTGTTATCACCAAAAGCATAGTATCCTATGGTGCCGCCTGATATATTCTGCGGATCACCATCCTCAAACGAAAGACTTTCCAGCTCAACACAGTTATAGTATGCCTTATCTCCTATCTTGCTTATACTATACGGAATAACGGTTTTTGTCAGCGCTACACAATCAATAAATGCGCCCTGGCCGATCGTTTTCGTATACCGCGGCAGTTCTGCGCCGGTGAGCTTTCCACACTTCTGGAATGCCCAGTCGCCGATATTGACAAGCGATGAATTACCGTCTATATTCAAAGACTCCAAAGAAGCGCACCCGTAAAATGCCTTTTTACCAATATTAGTCATAGTGGCCGGAATATCTATATTCACTATGGAATCACAATCCGCAAGCATACAGTCGGCAATTTTCGATGTTCCCGGTGCGAAAGTGATCGTAGTCAGACTGTCACAGAATGAAAACGGCCCGCTGACAACAGTATCCTCGCGGATCGTATACTCTTTTTTACCTTTCTGCACTACAGTTGAGTCCCAATCCCTCGGTATCTCAATCGAAGTAAGAGAAGTACATTCTGCAAAAATTCCAGTTCCTACCTCATCCAGCTTCTTAGGCAGAGTTACCGTCGCAAGAGAGGTACAACCAATAAAAGCATTGTCTCCGATAAATCCGTCTCCGTAGATTTCCTTGGCCGATGTTTCCATACTTTCAGGGAACTGCACCGATGTAAGCCCTGTACAATCAGCGAACGCTCCGGCATCTATCATCCTCACCGTATCCGGGATCACAACCGATTTAAGCCTGTGTACTTCGTCCTCTGCGAATGCAGCTGCATTAATACCCACAACCTTTCTTATTTTATTGTCATCGATCAGTCCGGAATCGTAAACACCTTCATAATCCGTGTTAAGATCGAGCTCCCTGGGAATTACCACATCCATTTCTTCTGTAGGTGCCACAGGAGCCCATTTTCTTAAAATGGCAAAGTGTGTTCCGTCGTATATATCATAGATAAAATCACCGACTCTGACCTCCAGGTTATATTTATCATCATTCACAATAATAGACTGCGGCGGAAGTCCATCATTATCATATTCATTGACAAATCCCACGTTTGCAACGGCAGCACCATCATCGCCGGAGCCTTTCCCATCTTCTGAGACTAAAACATTATCCGCCGGATCTTCAGCCGGAACAGCACCCGATCCATCTTCCGAAATAATCTGCTCCCCATCCTTTGAGATCGTATCATCTTTTAAAACGGTATCATCTTTTAAATCCGTATTATCTTTTAAATCCGCATTATCTTTTAAATCCGCATCATCTTTTGAAAACCCATCCCCGTCAGTTCCGATCGTATCAATCTCTCCCACAGATTCAGACGACTGAACCGCATCAACAAGCAGCTGATCCTCCTCTGCCGCAAAAGCAGGGATGCTCCCTAATGATAACGAATTCAAGATCATAGCAATCGAGAGTACAAACGCCAATTTTCTTTTAGTACCTTTCATTTTTTTCCTCCTATATCCTGAAATAAATATTTCAAACAAGTCTTTACTTGTCTTTTCAATCACAATTCTACATATTTCACGAAACAATTCATCACAATTTTAGCACAAAATGATATCTCATTCAATATTAAAGGCTATAACCATCAGATTATAGCCACAATTTATATATATTTACCTGATATGCAATTTTTGTGCCGTCATTATTTATATCTGTACACCAGATACCTCTCATAGCTCCCCATGTATTCCAGTCCGTATGCGCCAAGATCCCAATACCGGCCTTCGGATCCTTCACTTCCGTTCCCATCCACGACAGAAATACTTTCACTCATCCTCCTGACCGCATCCGGGTCGGGCTCCCTGCTGCCAACGAAGTTCTCATCCTCCGTATATCCCATATCATTTATGCTTTCCAGACCGAAATCGGTATATGTACGGTCGAAAACGATATATTCCATACCGTAATGATCTGCAGCGATATTTATAACATCCATATCCGGGCATGAGGTAGTCATGGTCTCGCACGCTGCCACGCTGTCAAGTGCCGCCTGTCTTAAATCCCATATCCTGCCGTAGGTAGCATCCTCTCCAAACATAAGCTCAATATCTGTATCATACTGTCTGAACGCATAGGCTATTTCATACGGAACTATCAGCCTGGCCACTCCATCTCCTTCGCTTCTCTGCTCGTCAAGTATATCATCCGCTATATCTATACATACCTGCGGCAGCTTGTACAGGTTCTCCGCCTTTGGGAATCTGTAATCGTTTATCTGGAACACACCGCACAGGAATATAACGGGAACTATGGCCATTGTCAGCAGTATCTGCTGCTTCTTTTCCTTAACTCCCTTAACCATAAAGACGCATCCCGCAGCCGCAACGGCAGGTGCCATGAACAGCCAGGCGAAGCGTCCCCTTACCTCATCATCATAAAACGGGAAAACAAATCTGTTTACGGCAGGTGCGCATATGTATATCCCTGCCAGCAGTATCATGGCGGGATACAAGATCGCATTTTTCAGCCCTTTATCCTTAAGATAAAAAGCAATAAACAGCAATGTGATGAGATACAGAGCCATGTACATCCCGTTTCCGGTAAAATCATTATTCAAATGTACTATATCAAGAATATAGTCCTTCATTCATCCAACCCGCCATATCCATAACTCAATTTACTCTTACTCCAATAACAGATGATCATCATCCGCCATCACGATCATATATATCATTATCCCTTCTCTTACGGCACAATCGCAAGCCGTACACAGAATGCGTTCAGACAGGTACCTGTCCCGTCTATCTGTACAGTATTCCGGTATAGAGTATTCTGCTTGTTACTATGACCGCCACATCCGGTATCATGCTCAATCCCATGAAAACAAGGGGTTTTATTGATTTTCCCCTTATTGAAAACGACAGGGCATATGCCATGCAGAGGATAAATGCGAACAGCGATCCCATGTTGCTGAGCATTGCGCAGGCAACAGATGCCATCATAACCATTATATAATCCCCGGCAGCCGGAGAATCTTTATCCGAAAGAACAAGAAGAAGGTACCAAAGAAACGGCAGCATTATCATGGCCGCAACGGACCGCCCCTGCCATATTATCGTAAGAAGCGTATATCCCGCTGAATAAATGGTCTCAAAGGAAAAAAGATGTATAAGCGACAGGAAAAGCATAAACAGCCCGGTATCCTTCATGTTTCCCTTAAATACATGGTCTCCGATAAGCATAAATACCGTATAGCTTAGGGGAATAAACAGCATTGGCATGACTGTATGGGCGGTTATCGCAGGATGGAGCTTAAACAGATCGCTTACCAGTGCAATAAATATGGGAAACGGGGCGGTAACGTCCTTTATCTGCTCTCCTACAGGTACGCCATGGTGGATCCCGGTTATCGGATTGTACTCAAGAAGCGTGTCTTTTTTTAGTGCCTCCATCGCATCCACCAGGAATCTCGCATCATCCGTATCAACATGCATTCTCAGTACAGGCAGGCCTGTTTCAAAAGCTATAACGATAAGCGCCGCAGCCCACACAAAAAGGACAATGCTTTTCCGTTCTTTGTACGGCTGTACCTTATCCTCTGTCTCCCTGCCGTTCTGTGATACAGACTTCCTTTCCCTTAATGCAACAGCTATTGACAGCACAGACAGTATGCATACCGCTGCCTGCCATGTTATGCTGAGGATATGGAAAGGCACATGGATAAGGATCATGGGTATTGCCGGCACAATAAAGATCACACACATAAGCATAAATCCATATGATATGTTTTTCGCCGCAGCCATACTTCCCTTACCCGAACCGTTAATACGAGTCACAAGACTGCCCAATATGTAGGGAACAATGATCGCCCATAATATAATCAGCAAAATATTAACCGGTGCTATCATTTCATAAACCTGCTTATATCCATTATCATTTCACAATATACCGTTGCAGACCGTGATCATCCGACCCTTCCGCAAATGTCCGCTCTATATGATGCTTCCCGCTAAGATCGCCATAGTGTTCATTTATATAAAGAAGCTTCTCTTCGGGATACATATTGTCAACAAGAACCACTCGTTCTGTTATTCTGCCGTCTGCCTGTACATCATCGATCAGACCCAGTGCATGAAAAGGATTATTATAACCGTATTTTGTCGTAATCCCGCGTGTCACCGGTGAATTAACAAACCAGCTCCCCACTGTAACGAAATTATCAAGGCTTCCTTCCTTATAAGCCTTAAATACATCATACTTATATGCATACTGGAAGGTGAAGGTATCACCAATGTACAGCGTATCTTTATCCTTTGCCATGTCTTCAAAGAATCCGCCGTAATCCGGCATTTCCCTTACATACATGTTATAATCCAGGCGGTTACCCAGAAGAACGGATACGCATGACATTATAACGACCGCATAAGCATATGTGTATTTACCTGCAGCCATATCTTCCTCAGCATCACAGGATACCATCCATATCCGCAAGAGGCCCACAGTAACTGCGAGCATTGCCGCAAACACGATCCTGTGGCTCCAGCGGCCACAGTATTCATAATACACAAGAATACCGCAAAAAACAATCAGCTGCGATGCCATGGCAAACATCAGTCCCCTGTTCCTGCGCCTGCATAAAGCAGTCATCGCATACATCAGGAAAAACAGTGTCCCCACGATCATCGGATCAAGGATCAGCACATCCTCATATATATGCCTGGCCAGCGCCTTAAGACACGACAGTACCGACCATCTTGACGGGGCATCCTTAAGGATTTCCGTCATCTTAGCCGTATCCAGCACCGAGTCATCACCGAACTGCCAGGTAAGATACAGTAGCACATCATTCTCGCTGATATCTATGGACTCAAGCCTGTCGGCGTATTTATTCCGGTCAAGAAGATCGTATCTGTAATCCAGAAGCTCCATCCGGGTGTCATTGTACTCCATGAAGCTCTTCCATCCCTCATCCGCATTATAAGCCTGCGAATTAAAAGCCTTCGTGGCAACAAACCATATCAAAACAGGTGCAAATGCAAAAATATAAATCCTGAGTTTGCGGCTGTTCGTGGCGTCCCCGCAACACTTTGTTTTTAGGCTGACCGAGGTTACAAATTCATACAGGCACACAGGCAGCATAAGAAGGCTTGCCAGCAGAAATGACGAATCCCGAAGCAGCATCCCATAAATAAGGAGAATGAATCCCGTTGCCTCAAGCATATTAAGGGCTCCCCGTTTAACAGAACCTCTCTCCTCCGCTCTTACCCCTGCTCCATAAAGCAGCAAAACATATCCTATAGTGCACACAAACGCAGCAGTTTTTGAATACTGTACAGACACATATACCTCATGGAACGTACTCAATGCAAGAATCACAGCCACCGGTTTATTTATTCTGTTTTTGATCCCGTGAGGTATTTCACCCTTATGCTCACCTTGGATTCCGTTTTTACCACCGTCACATCCGGTATATTGAATTATATAAGTCAGCGAAGTAAATGCGATAAACAGGAAAACATACTGAAGAACCGAATGCCAGCGGATTGCAGGATATGCGGAATAAAGATATTTATATACGCTTCCGAGTATCACATTTGTATAGATAAGATGCACCTCTTTTGCACCGTATGCGCCCTCGGCTATCATGCTGATAAAGGCGTCATCGTTTTCTTCAAAGAAGGGTTTAAAAAGGGTAACAGAAATAAGCAGTACTGCCGCATTTAGCACCACCGAAAAGACGATAGGAATATTCAGGAATTTCCTTAGCTTTTCCATAATAATCATTACCCTGAGTTAACTCACTCCGCCCCTGCTGCCACGTCTACCTGCCTGATACAAGCGCAAACAGTCCATAAACGACCGGAATGATATACATAAACAGAATCACTGCCGCAAATACACATGCATAAAGCTTTACAAGCAACGGTTCAATACGGCTCTCCGGCTCTGTCACCAGTTCCTGCAGGCTTTCCTTATTTGTATGCATAATAATGGCATAGGCCAGGATCAGTGCGGCCGTAATAAGGGTTATCACAATTCCGGCTGTCATCCCGGGCGGAACGAATCTCATGCTGATCGTGTTATCACCATCTTCAAGCGGTATAACGGTAAACAGTCCGGCATACGAGGATCCCTTTACCTTCTTACCGTTAACCGATATCCCGAAGCCCTTGTCAAACGTTACCGGCAGAAGAAGCCGGTTTACATAATCATGTGTTTCCTGAGCACCCCGGGATACCGGCCTGTTAAGAGTCAGTCCGCTTCCATCGGCTTTGACCCCGGCATCATCCGCTGTTCTGTCCCCGGCGCACAGTGTCTTCATGGCGTCAACGCTGACACCCATTATATCAACATCGAAGTAATCACCCTTATCTCCGTCCATGGTTACTCTTACTTCAACGGTCTCATCCTTATAACAGCCAATATATACCGAATTATTGTTAAAATGTGCCGGATAATATATATTAGCATAATTTCCGATCGTCGGAACAGTTATCATATGCATATCATCCCCGTTTCCTTCTTCGATCGTACAGTTGGCGTATTCAAGATCTCCTCCGCTGCCCGATACATACAGTGCCATTTCACCACTGACTCTTATTTTTGAGCTTACTATCTTATCGGATGCCGATATATCAACATAGGCTTCAGTATTATCAGAAACAGGCTTGTTATCCCTTAAATACCATACGGCCATATCGGATTCACCTGCCGTTTTATACTGATCAAAGGAAGCTGTACCGGTATCAGCTCCTGTATCCTCACGCGCTCTGACTATGGAATGATAGATCATATTGTGTAGTTTTACTGTATCCTGCTCATTGACAGCCTGCCCGACAGCCTGATCATCCGCAGCAGCGTAAATCTTCTTTGAACTCTTCTTCCCTAAACTCTTCCTGGTCGGATCCTCCTCTCCGTCGCTTATCGTTTCATTCCTGATAACCTCACCAAACGGAAGCTTATATACCGGCTCATACAGATAGTAGGTCACCGTTTCATCTGTTACGGGATCAACGTTTATTTCAGCTCTGTTTATTTCAGTATACAGTTTCTCATCCATCGGTACGCGGCTTATTATTTTGCGCACGCCAATAAGCGCATCGGAAAAGACAGTTCCGCCGGCATCAAGCAGTCTTGTGAACTGAATACTGTAGCCCCAGGCCGCTGCACCCTCCTGCTCACCCGGCGCAATCATATGAGTCCAGTTCGAAAGAGCAGGCTGCATCAGTACAAATCCATAATTGGCGTTAAGGCTCTCATCAGGATTCTTGACACGGTAAAGAAATTCATTTTCCAATCCGAACTTATCTTTAAGCTGTTCACAAAGATAAATGTACTGCCCGTTCTGCTCCGGTTCCTCACTGTATCCTGTAATAAAATCAGGCTTGCCAAACAGAAGAAATCCGTAACACAACAGTTCAAGAACCAACACGCCTGCTGCCCACCTGTAATCGTTCAGACTATTATTTATCCGCTTATTTCCATATTTGCTTCCGCCTTCCTGTACAGGCGCTTCTGCATCTTCAGTCCTTCCCTGTTTTCTGCGGAACAGCCCTTCCCCGGCTTTCGAAGGTATATTCAGCAGCCCTTCCCGGTTTAATATAACCATATAATACACAAATCCGGCTGCCATCATGCCCGAGGTTATATGGAATACCCTTCGCAGCGGCATCCCGGTATGATTACGGTAGAATCCTATAAAAACAAGAAAGCCTATAACAGTTATGATAAAGCTTAAATATGACTTCCCCGATGCTTCCTCTTCTCCGTACAAACGCGCGGCGTAATAACATGAAAGATATGCAAAAACAAAATAAATAATAAATCCGTTTCTTATGGGATACTGAACATATGAACCAAAATGCCAGATCAGATTGATGCTCTCGAAAAACAGTTCAAGAACCATCATCGCGATCAGAGATATCGTTGTAAATATCGCTTTTCTGTCTTTTCTGAATTTGACCATTCCGGTCAGTATGATCGCGGCTGCAAAGGAAATGCCAAGCAGCGACCACCAGCGTGTCGTATAATCTCCCCTTACATGGGATATGATTTCTAAATATCTTCCAAACAGCCCTGAGGCTTCGCCCTCGTTTCCATTCTTAAACCGCGCCGAATGAAGCATCTGGGCGATCTGCGGTATCAGTATCCACGCCGATAATGCAAGTGACATGAACGTTCCTATACCAAGACGGGTTAAATGCAGCTCACTTCTAATACCGGTCCCGTCTCCGGATTCACTCTCCGTTCCTCCACTTTCCGCCGTATCCATAGCTGAAGCATCACCGGAAGATCCCGTCTCATACGACTGTTCCGGCCCATCTTCACTCTTCTCTCCCTTTGACTCTTCAGTCCTGTTAGCACCTGTAAAAATATACCCAAGACCTCCTCTCCCGGCACTTCCTTTCCTGCCGGGCATGGATTCATACAGATTCTCAGCCAGCTTCAAACCTGTATAAAGGAAAATGAATATCAGTATCATAAAGCCAAGATAATAGCTTGCGATAAGCGTTATCGTAAGTGTTATCACATAGCCTCTTATCCTTCCCGTCTCTATAAGCCTGTCATAAAAGTACATGATGAGCGGAAACATCGCCGCAATATCCACCCACTGATTTGTTATATAAAGAACCAGAACAAAACCGCAGAAGGAGTAGCCGACCGAGGCCGCCAATTTAAAGAAAAAGGGGGTTTTTTCGTGAGTTTTATTAAGATAGAAATACATGCTGAGGCTCATACACATAAGCTTAAGTCCGTTAAATACAGACAGGCTTTTAAGCAGTGAGCTTCTGTTTATTAATAGGAAGAAAAGATTGAACGGTGACAGATTAGAGCAGCCCGAAGTACTCATCGCCATGTTAGTACCCAGTGCGGAATACCAGTCGTAGAAATACGCCTTTGTTCCATGAAGCATATCGTAAACATGATAATAGAATGCCGCAATCTGCTGCGCCATATCATAATAATCGATCGTATTGCTGCCGAACGGATAAATTCCCTTTACTGAAAGTATGATACAGTATATTACAAGCGTAACACATGAAGGAATCAGGTATCCTGCAAATTCCTTCATATGTTTAAATATACCCTTCATCCTGTAGAACACAGTATCCCGCATAGTCCGTCTCCCGAATAATTTAAAGCCTTCCGGATATCCCTGCTATCCATCGGTTGCCTCTTCAGCCTTCCGGATTTCCCCGTTACTCTCCGGTTGCTTCTTCAGCCTTCCTGGTATTCCTGCTACCCATCGGTTGCTTCTTCAGCCCCTCCGGATTTCCCCGTTACTCTCCGGTTGCTTCTTCATCCTTCCGGATTTCCCCGTTACTCTCCGGTTGCTTCTTCAGCCTTCCTGGTATTCCTGCTACCCATCGGTTGCTTCTTCAGCCCCTCCGGATGCTTCTGTAATGCCCAGAATACTTCGAATAAAAACCGTCCTACAAAATTATTGACAAAGAGCTTGTAGCTGTGATATAAATATTAGGTCGGTTTAAAGCATTATTAAAATAATATTTTAAACCATCCTAGGGGATTGGTCAAATGGTATGACAAGGGTCTCCAAAACCTTTAGCGGGAGTTCGATTCTCTCATCCCCTGTTTCACGATATCCCGGAATGCCCATTTTATGCGGCTTTCCGGGGTTTTTATTTCTTCAAAAAATCATATGTTCCATAGATGTTCCACATGTTCCACTTTTGAGGGTCAATAAGCACTTAAAACCGCCTCTATTTTAGCTGCCTTTTCGGCGGCGGATTTATTATCCCTGTAATAGTGTTTAAGCGTTGTAGTGATGTCCTTATGCCTTAACTGTGTCTTTACAAGCATCTGATCTACTCCGGCATTGATAAGCCTTGTGGCATAGGTCTTGCGAGCCTTATGCAGCGTTCTTGAAGGTATGCCTATAGTCTTACAAATGTGGCTGAGCCTTTTGGAAAAAGCCTGGGATCTTATGAAATGTCCATCAAAGAACAGGAAATCGCTTTCAGGGTATCTGGAATTTATCTCCTGTATCAGCTCAATGGCGCCATTGTCAATATACAGATCCTCGGCCGGGTGCTCACACTTAAGAGTTCCTTCGTCAGAAAAATAATACTCTATGTGTCCCTCGCTGTTCTTGCTATGCTGCTCAGTCCGGCTTATCCTTATCGCTTTAGCTCCGCTATCAAGATCCGAATACTTAAGGGCTGCCAACTCTCCTGCGCGTAATCCCGTTCTCAATGCGAGCTTGATCCCAAGATCTACTAAGGACAGCTTCTTCCTGCCATCGATATACTCTTCAATCTTCCTGACCTCATCCTCCGTGAATACATCGTCACTGTCATTCTTTATCTTAGGCTTGGCAAAAACCTTCTTCTCACTGTCAACATAGTCAAGAACATCATCAATTGCGATATCTGTGTACTGGTGACGCTTGGCGTATTTAAATATACCCTTTAACACTATCTTTATATCCGACCATGCCCTGTAAGTTATCTGTTTTTCGACAATCTTTTTTATAAGATAGTCTTCGAGATCAAATTCAGACAGTTTCGCGATGTTTATATCACTGCAATCACCAAGTATCCTTAGATAGTTGTTTTCATATCGGTCATAAGAAGCCCGTTTGAATCCCGGTTCCGATGCTTTGAAGTCAAGCCATTCATAGGCGACTTTCTCAATGGTATGCACAGTATTCTTTTTTACATAGTATGCTACTACAACTGCTTCAAGGTCGTCCTTGTCAACCCTCCTTATCTGTTTCTTTTTCTGTTTGCCGTCAGCAGGAAGAAATGTCTGCCAACGTCCATTTGCCAGCTGAGTTATGGTATATGGATGCTGCTCCAGCAGCTTACGTTTATTCATTTCGTTCACCGCACCCCAAATAGCGTCCGTATCCATTTTACCATCTTCCAAAAGATAATTCGATAGGGTTCCGCTTTCTGCCAGGTATTTTATTGCTTCTAACTGCTCGGAAGCGCTGATTCTGTTATGTATCGTATCGTTCATATTTTCTCCTTATAGGTAAAAAGCCCGACAGAAGGCCGGATAGACCTGCTGACGGGCAATAAAAAACTCCCGGAAGTCCGAGAGTGTCGTTTGTGGTTGCATTTTGCATTCCTTTCATAAAAGGGTTGATGTAAACGAGATTTGTAAACCAACCTGTAAACGAGGGGTAAAACTTTTTATCCCTGCAGGGAATGCTTTATATTATTCATTTATTCTTTTTTTATAAAATTCCTGTTTACACGTTTACAAATGGCAGTAAAGCCAGTAAATAAGCGGCTTTGCAGTGTAAACGAGCTGTAAACAGCCATATCCGGATTCCTATATGAAGGGGATGTCTTTTAAGGCTTCCTCCGGGATACGGATAAAACCGTCATCCTCATCATGTCCCTTACGTACCCATGACCTCTGCTGTCCATATTTACTAAACCTGTGCTGGGGACCCTGCTCCCAACCGGCAGCTGATGTGATCATGATATCGTTTATGGCATTTAATTCCCATTTCTGGGGCATATCATATTCAGGATGACCAAGAGCCTCGTGATAGAGCATCTTTGAACATACATACTCTTCAGTGGTTTCATCAAGGAATCCAAGAATAGCTGTGGCGTCTGAATCCTCAGGTATGAACTCCTGCTGATGTTCCTTCATCTGTTCGGACATCTCATCCGGCAGGCATAACTTAAAGTCACCCTTCCTGTAGATATCCATGATCTCGGCCCACATCTGCAGGATATATGCTCTTGAAGCATCTTCGTCCTCAAGAATATGAACCTCGGCTTCCTCCGGATGGCACACAATAGGAAGAAAACGTCTGTTTCCCGATCTGTCACCCGGCAGGAACTCCTTCTTATTGGAAGTGCCACCGAAAACACACTGTCTTGGTCTGTCAGCCGGATGGGTTTCATACGGGACCTTATAGGTTTCTTTCTGCCGGCTTATGAATGACTTTGTCTCTTCGATGCTCTTGGCACTGCTTGTGGCAATCATTTCCGACATCTCTATGATCCAGTGTCCCTGGAGCTTACGATAAACATTATCATCATCAAGTTTCCTGATATCATCGGAGAACCATTCATCTTTAATGGCCAACAGGCGGAAGAAGGAAGACTTTCCTGCTCCCTGTCCTCCGACAAGGCAGAGCATATACTCGAACTTACAGCCGGGATTGAACACACGTGACACTGCTCCGAGCATGAAAAGCTTAAGCGACTCACAGGTAAGGTCGGACATATCTCCCCCAAGAAAATGATGTAATGCATATCTAAGTCTTGGGGTTCCGTCCCAGACAAGTGTCTTAAGAAGTTCCCTTATCGGATGGTATCTGTTATTATTGGCGGCTATCGTGAGGGCCTGCATGATACGCTTGTCGCTGTTTAAGTCATAGTGAGCGTCAAGATACATATTTATATAGTTCATATCCGTGTCTGTTACGGATGTCCCTGACCGTTTCCAGTCAAAATCACCCACAAGATCGATCCTCTCGGTAAGTTCATTAAAGCGAAACTTACCGGCAAAGAAAGGATCGTTCTCAAAAATATGGAGGATGTTGGGAATATTCTGTTTAACATATCCCTTTCCTGTTTTTGCCAGGGTTTCCCTAATCCCCGCAATCATGTCTGTATTTTCTTTATCAGTTGCATATGTGGTTAAGCAGTTCACGTTTTTCATCCTCCTCTCCGTTTTCCAAAACCTTAAGCCATTCCGTTGCAAGATTTATGTTTTCTACTGCGGTGCAGAAAAGATCCGACCATTCACCGTCCCTGTCGGGCAGTTCGGCTTCTCTAACCTTCCACCAATACCTGTGAAAATCACAGATAACGGAAATGGCATAGTCTGTAAGCTCCTTAAAATCCCTTTCCTCTCGTATCTTCGCTGACATAATTCTTTCTGTGCTGTTCATTCTCTTTTTTATCCCGAGGGGAGTATCGAGATTCTCTGTCCGGATATGAAAATCATCCGCAAGTTTCCTTGCTGCTTCTAACGGCTTAAGAGAAAACAGCTTACCGACAAAGTCGATAACATCGCCGTCCTCCTGGCACCCGAAACAATGAAAACGATGATCTACCTTCATGCTCGGGTTCCTGTCATTGTGGAACGGACATATGCACATGCCGTTCCTGTTAACTTTGATCCCATAAAAAGAAGCCGCATCCTTAACGGATACGGCCTCCTTAACACTTTTAAAAATATTCAATTGTGTTGTTCCTCCTTATCTTTCCAAATCTGATATGTTGTTTCTTTTCCTTTCAATGTTTACAGCAGAACGGGCTGCATTTTCCTTATCAGCTCTTTCTTTTGCCAAACGCAATCTTTCCATGATGCTCGGCTTTACCGCCTTAGCTATCTCGGCAGTGTATACCTTCTTCCTGTCAGGCAGTCTGAATGCCTTTTTGATAGCTGATATTACAGTTGCTTTTGCGTTTGTAAGTTTATCCTGTATTTTGGATATACGATCTGATGCGTAAGTCCTTTTTTCCTTAGGGGCTTTACGTTCATCTGACATGAGCCATTTCTTGTATTCTTCTATCACTTTATTGTTTTCTTTATGTGATTCTTCCACAATAGGCTCGACCATAGCTTCGCAGGCTTTCTCATAGGCTATATCCGATACTTCTTTGACAAGAGCGTCAATGTCATCAAGTTTTTTCTGCTTGTTTTCTATCTCGGAATTAAGTTTATCGCTTATATATTCCTGCTTTTCCAGATATTCCTTGCCGCCGTAGATGGGTTCCTCCTCTATCGATAGGCCATGCTTCCAGCAAATGTCCAAAAGCAGCTGACGGCATTCCCTGTCGTAGCTCATCTTCCTGTTGTTATATCTGCCCTGTTTGGCACCCGGATCCGGAAGTTCAAAGCCCATCTCCTTACATGCCTGCTCCTGTTTGGGGCAGCGCTCACCATGCTGATTGATGACATCGAATACATGGCGTTCGTGGATGTGGGGCGTACTCTCATCCAGGTGCAGCGCCCAGTTAAGGATATGGACATGATCGCCATACCGTTTCTGATGTTCGCTGAAGAATTCAACTGCTACCTTTGTAAGGATATCCGGATTGACATGACTGTCCTTATCGCCTATCTGGTATATGGTCTCCTCGGGACAGGTCTTTGGATTCTCTCTTATATCATCCATTGTTCGGCATCGTTCTTTATGTCTTGATGCGATGTGCCGTTCGTTCTGCTTTAAAAGGAAATCCCCGTAAGCGATCTCATAGAACTGCCGCTCAGCTTCCGTAAAGCTCAAGTCATTTTCGGATAGATCCTTATGCCTGACCAGCCGGTTGTCGATACAGTTCCAATAGACGTTGTAGGGCGTCATTTCATCCTTGACACCGTCAGCCTTATCGACATCAAATTCCCTGTCGTTGTGTTTGGGATTATAGGTTCCGTGGGAACCTGATCTCCCGTTGTGGCGTGATACTCTCATAAATTCCTCCTTCTTATTTGATTTTCATTCGTTTTTGGGGGTTCGTTGGGGTTCCGCCGCGGAGCGGATTGTTGCACAGGGCGACAAATAATACCCAGTACTATGCGTCGCAAGCGAACGCATAACTGGGCCAAGGTTGCACCTTGGATCTGCCCAGGCGCTTCGCCCTGGACCCGACAATGGCGCTCCGCTCCCTTGACCCTCGTTACAAAAATGCTCTACGCATTTTTTTTTGGCAGCCGTTTGTCCGGCTGCATGATTTACAAATCCTCGCTGTGTATCAGGCAGCTCAGATTTGTGAATCATAAAAAGAGCTGCCACGTTGGTGACAGCTCATCCAGGCACGCTCATAGCGCATCCCTCCCTTCGTTTCGCTCCTACTCTATTCTACGTAGGAAATTCCCGATATCAGAGTTTTGTGTCCGGCTTGCCCCGATACGGTATCAAAACTGAAATTATTCCCGGATATGGTGCAAATTTTCCCCACCCTGTGATAGAATAGGAAACGTTGTTACAGTCAGATTCTTATGGAGCGAAACGATGAAGGAATACTTACCCGGAGAGGCAATCGACCGTCTTGTTGAATTAAGGACTTCACACGGATACAGCCAAAAAGAAGTTGCGGATAAAATAGGAATAGACAGATCCACATATTCAAAGATCGAAAGCGGGAGAACCAAAACTATAGGCAGCCACATTTTAAAGAAGCTGGCAGATGTTTATGATGTGACGTCTGATTTTATCATGGGTATAAACGATACGCCGGATAAGACCTATTATGAGATCGGACAGCTCGGATTATCGGTCGAAGCCGCCGGGAACCTTTATTCAAAGAAAATAGACCCAAGAGTGGTAAATGAACTTCTCATAAATGACAGCTTCTGCAAACTCACAAGACTTATCGCTTCATACCTGTCGGGTGAAACCGAAATGGCAACCCGGACATTTAATGCCATACAGGAGTTTAAATACCAGATGATAATGGAGCTTACTGAAAGCGGAGAGCTTCCGGATGATGACACCATCAAGGATATCAGGGATGGATTAAAGGCTTCCAAGGAGCCTATCGGAGCCTATGAGCTTAAAAAGATAGAGAGCATGTTTACAAGATCGATCAGGGAGATAAAGAAAAAGGTCTCAGATGAAATCGATACAGAGATGCAGAGATTAACAAAGGAGACTCTTGAGACTGTCAAGGCTGAAATATTTGAAAAGGCAAAAGGCAGAAACCTTTCTCCCGAAGAAAAAAAGAAAGCCATGGAGAATGTGCTGTCAAAGGTTTTATCAAATGCGCTTTCGCTTGATCCAAACCTTACACCCGGACAGATAACCGATCTGCAGGATGGTTTGTCTAAGATAGCGTCCGTCACTGTTGATTACGGAAAGGGTAATGCAGCAGATGAGTAATGGGATTGAAGAAAAGCATAAACAAAGACAGGAAAAAAGGAACCGGTATCTCTGTGCCCGAATCAAGGATAATGATCTTAATGCTGCTGACTGTATCATAAAAGAAAATGAAAAGTTTATACTGTCTGTAATAAAAGATGTTGATAAGGGAGCGATATCCTTTGTGATGAGTATAAGCAATATCGACCATGATGATCTTATGCAGGTGGGAGGTCTTGCACTGATCAATTCGGCAATGAGCTATGAGGATGACAGGAACATAAACTTCTCTACATATGCATACAAGGTTATAAGAAATGCCCTGATAGATTATATCAGAAATAATACGGCTAAATATGAGCTTAATATGATACACAAGGGATTTTCAAGGATATTTCTCAATGATAATCCCGTGGATGATGACGGAGTGCCGATTATTGAAAAATATGGAAATGGCGGCAAAGATCCGACGGGAAATCTTGCTGTACTGAGAGTTATGATAGAAAAAATGAAAAACCGGCTAATGAGACTTTCACCAAGGAAGTATCGTCTGATCACATATCTGTATGGGTTGGAGACTCAGGATGAGCGCACCGATGCAGAAACAGCAGAACACTTCCATCTTGCGGAACGATACCTGCGATCGCTCAAGAGGAAAACACTTAACGAACTGCGGGATGGGATGAATGATGGAGAAATCATATAAATGATGCATCTCAGCAATAGTCAGCTGTCATTTGATTTCTTGATCCAATT
The DNA here is from genome assembly GCA_017450065.1 of Lachnospiraceae bacterium. Classification (GTDB taxonomy): domain Bacteria; phylum Bacillota; class Clostridia; order Lachnospirales; family Lachnospiraceae; genus UBA2868. Next base: position 2,580 of record JAFSYI010000063.1, on the reverse strand, counting down.
CATAAAAAATCATATCATCGAAGAAGTCCTTTAGGGATATATCAAGGCCATCACAGAATTTTTTTATTGTAATTATCGAGATATCCCGACGGGTTTTATCAAACATACTATAAGCCGTAGATGGTGTTACTCCGGATCGATTTGCTAATTCATTGATCCGGATATTTCTCTCTATACACAATTTATTAAAGCGTTCTACAACAGCGTCTTTAATACCCATCCACATATCTCCTTATATTATTTAATAAATTGTATAAAATAGTGCGCAGCTGCGTATACGCACTTGCGTATATAGCAGCTTTGATGTATAATTTTTACAAACAAAGGGTATTGTTTAATTTGATTTGAAAAAAAAGTATTGAATCGCTTTGGAAAGATTAAAAAATATCATTTAGAGAGGAAAGGGTTATGAAGAAAAAAGTATTCAGAACGATAATCTTAGCTATGATATTAGGAGCGCTCACTTTTGTGTGTACGGCTTGTGATGATGGAAATGATTATAATTCCTGGCATAACAAACAGGTGGAAAAAGGAGTTAAAGACGCAGAAAAGATTTATAAAGGCAGATAATGATAAAAGAAAGGACAGAGTCAATTATGACAAAAGCATATAGAATTATGATTGTAACAGTGCTTATTATGACTATGATATTTTCTGTCGCAGGCTGTTCAAGTGATCATGCCCCTGGATATGGTAATACAAGCAAATGTACCATATGCGGAAAGCCTGCTACACACAAGACATCGAATTATGGATATTGTGATAAACATTGGGCCGATGCAACAAAATAAATCAAACTATCAATTTACTTTTAGGGAGTTTTTTGAGATGGCTGCAGTGATAAGTATCACATTATTGGTTATAGCATCTGGGATTCTATTTACTTACATATTCTTTACTCATTGTATATCTCTTACTGTTATTGTGGTCACCTTATTAATAATTGCCTTGGCTGCATACACAGCAGTAGTTGGTTTGATTTATAAATAATTTTTTCTTAAATGGTATTTCGATTCTGTTAATTGGTGTAAGTATTTACAAACGTATTTTATTCATTTTCCAAATTAAGGAGGTACAGATAGTGAGTTTTTGGGGAATAGTAGGTGCAATTATCGTTGCGGTATTAATCTTATGTTTTTTTTAAATGCCATGTGTCAAGAAAGTGGTATTATTCTGGATATGCATTATTTAGAGTGACTTCCTGCAAAGGGATGTCACTCTCTTACATTACATGAGGATGGTGGAGCCTATTGCATAAGCTTGTTGCAAGTATCAAATACAGACCAATTAATATTTTATCGATTCTATCTGTGGCTTCGTTATACTTAGTAAATAACAAATTCATCAAACCAAATACAAAGGGATTGATTCATGTTTTCTTTGTGTCCTATTTTAATGACTTGCTCTGTCCATGTCTATTTTTAGCATATACAAACTTATTGTTGATAACGTGCGGCAGAGAAGTAATATATCTTAAAACATTATTATTATTGTCTTTGGTAGCCGGATGTGTTTGGGAATTTGCATCGCCGTACCTTAAATCTGGAGCAGTTACAGATCCTATTGATTTTCTATGTTATATCTTTGGGGCGATAGCCTATTGGAGTCTTTTAAAAAGCAGAATTAAACTGGATGGTGGTAAGAATGATCGTAGTTGACAAGATTGAGAAAATTTTTGACAACCACAAGGTTCTAAAAGGTATTTCGTTTTCAGTAGAAAAAGGCGAAGTATACGGCTTGATTGGAAAAAACGGTGCCGGCAAAACAACTCTTATGAACATTTTGGCTGGATTGTCATCCGCTGACAGCGGTACATTTATGATTGGCGGAAAGAATCGTGATTTCTATAAGAACACTATAAGAATAGGTTACCTTCCAGATTTACCTTCTTTTTTTGAATACTTGTCAATCGGTGAATATTTGAATTATCTATTGATGAATAAAAATCCTGAAAGAAAAAAACAATTATTGCAACTTGTTGAACTTTCAGAAAAAGACAGGATATCCACGTTATCAAGAGGGATGAGACAACGGCTTGGTATTGCAGCATCTATAGTTAACGATCCGGAGATACTGCTCTTAGATGAACCTACTTCGGCCTTGGATCCCGGTGGTAGAGCTGATGTTATGCGAATTCTTTGTGAACTTAAAAAAGAGGGAAAGGCTATTATTCTGTCTACACATATACTGACTGATATGGAAAGAGTATGCGATCGAGTAGGGTTTTTATCGGGCGGCATTATTAAAAAAAATATGTGTATATCCGAATTGGATACAGATGCAACATATATTAGAGTTATATTTGAGAAGGGTGGTAATTATGACAAGATACTGGATTCAGAAAAAATATCTTATGAGAAACTATCTGGGAATATATATAGATTAAAAATGGACGAGAAATCCTCTTCATCTCAAAAAAGAATATTCAGCTTCCTTGCAACCTCTAAAGTCGTGAAATATGTACTCAATTAATTACTCTTGAGATACACCGATTTTCTGTAGATATAAAGTATCACAAGCAGTTACTTCCGTGTTCCATCTGCGTCTGCGAAGTTTTGTTGATATCTCTACCTGCTCTAC
>JAFSYI010000062.1 GCA_017450065.1 Lachnospiraceae bacterium | reverse complement strand
CATCTTAAGAGCTGTCATCTGCTCGGAAAGTTCCTCACGAAGACGGATAACATCATCTGTCATAACACGTCCGGTTGAATCCTTCTGTGCCTGCTTGTCCTCGATAAGGTAATCAATACCGTAAAGAGCTACTCTTCTGTAGTCACCGATGATACGTCCACGTCCGTAAGCATCCGGAAGACCTGTGATGATATGAGCTGAACGGCAAGCTCTCATTTCCTGGTTGTATGCATCGAAGCAGCCTGCATTATGAGTCTTACGATGTGTTGAGAAGAACTCACTTATCTCGGGATCTACTTCATAACCGTTATCCGAGCATGCCTTCTCTGCCATACGGATACCGCCGTAAGGCTGAAGTGAACGCTTGAAAGGCTTATCTGTCTGGAAACCTACGATAGTCTCCTTGCTCTTGTCAAGGTAGCCGGGACCATGAGAAGTAATAGTAGATACAACCTTTGTATCCATATCAAGAACGCCGCCTGCTGCACGCTCCTGCTTCTGAAGCTCAAGTACCTGATTCCATAAATCCTTTGTGTTCTGTGTAGGTCCTGCAAGGAACTCTGCATCACCGTCATAAGGTGTGTAGTTCTTCTGGATGAAGTCACGAACGTTAACTTCGTTCTCCCATTTGCCGCCTACGAAACCATTCCATTCTGATCTCATTGTTTGCCTCCTATTTGAATATGATAAGTTGCTAATCCGATCTGCTCAGAGCAGACGGAAGTTACACGTTTGGTGTATTTCAATTATATTTGAATCGTGTATACACGTCAAGATTGTGTAGTGTACTTTTTCAGATACAAGAGCTCCGTCAAGAGCATATTTTGTGTACTTTTCACAAAACAAGCCGGATTTAATTAGGCAAAAGGCTCCCTTTAAATTGATAAAGCATTAAAATATGAAGCCTCGTATCCTGCGGGGCTTGTTTTTTTTACGGAAAAATGATACTCTACATAAACGAAGCTTATGTGACTGAACAGAGATATACGTGTATATATCGGCATATAGCGGATTCAATAAATATCAAACGAGACTTATTTACAGTAGGAGGATATGAAGATGTCAGAAATAACAAAAGAAACACTTATAGGCGAAGCACTCAGGATAAAGCCAGAGATCGCACCTGTACTTATGGGAATAGGCATGCACTGCCTCGGATGTCCCGCATCTCAGGGTGAGAGCCTTGAGGAAGCTGCTCTTGTTCACGGCATTGATGCTGATGAGCTTATGGAACGCATCGCAGCCATCTGATCCGGTAAAATCATCAAACCCCCACCGGCCTTGCCGGTGGGGGTTTTGTTATCTAAATCTTTCAAGGGTTATCTTAATCTTTCAAGGGCGTTATCTCTGACTATCAGGCCGCCGTGCTCATCAAGATATGCGATCATAACATCTGTCAGCTGCTCCATCACACCGTATTCGGAAGCAATGTTGCATACCCTGTTGAAATCCTCACGGGTATGATCCGACTTGGTTACAAAGAGCAGATACTTACCGTTCCTCTTATCCTTATATAAAGAACTCCTGCCGTTATAGAAGTTAGACAGAACCTTGGACAGCCTCGTTATATCATCAAGCTCATCAAAGGAGAATACCTTGCACAGGTCAATATCCTCATCTGCGACATCCGCTCCCTCAAGTGCCTGTCCGTTTTCACCTGAAAGCTTGTCAGTCTCCTCCTTAAGCTTCTTGAAAAGATCAAGTACGTTTCCGGCGCTTTCCGTGAAGTTCTGTATCATATCCTCAAAGGATGAATCCGTATCACCTTCATGAAGAGAAGGAGCAAAGTTGGAAAATCTTGTATCCAGCTCCTCAGGATCCTCTACCTTGGTTATAATGAGCACGATGCAGTCCGCCGACAGCGGAATGGCTTCTATCATAAGAGGTATATCCTCGGCTTCAAACCCAAACTCATATGAAGCCTGCTGCATCATGTCCCTAAAGAGATTCTTGGCCTTCTCCGTGCCATAGGCCAGTTCGCTTAACTTAAGCTGTCTGTCTGCAAGATCTGCTTTGGTCAGTGTACATCTTATCTGATTCTCGTTAACCTTTTCAAGCTTCATATGATCACCTCCTCATATCATTATTATCTCTTAATAGTATATCGATTAAAATCTATAAGTCAATAACCGTATTTATGAAAATTTCACCAAAAAATCACAATTTAACCGCCCTTCAAAAGTATTGATTTTTGGTTATTATGTCAAATTTTACGAAAATCACGAAACTCTATTGCCATAAGGCAGTTATCGGGGTAGTATACCCACGAAGCTTAAAGGCAATCGGTAACGAAAGGAGGGCAGGTAAAACTTTTATTCATATATATTATAAGCCATATTTGAGTTTTTTTCCAGATAATTACTGGTCTTTACCCGTTCTGTGGCGGGTATCATAGTCTTATGACTATCCAATTTTACTCAAAATAATATTCAATTACAATAAACCAACCGTTCCTTACGGGAACAAATATTCCAAACCAGATGTTGATTAAACGTAATGTTACAGCCAAAGAAGCTTCAAAGGTTATCCGGGCCGCATTTGTATCACGATCAGGTTCTTGAACATAAGAACGCCCTGCCTCATTCAAACGGGGAAGGGACCAAACGTAACTATAGTAGAAATGCAGTACGGGTTAAAGGCAGAGGATAACCGGATTATCGGGATCAAAGACGGATCCACAAGTGAATTACAGTGCAAAAAAACGACCTGACTTATGCCAAAAAAACGGCAGGCTCTTATGCAAACGTCGGGTCGTTTTTTATTGATGTTAAATCGGCATACATATGATATACTTATATCAGTCAAAACAGGCCGTAACTACAGTATACTAACCGGTAACCGTTCGGAACCCGGATGAGATTATCTTACGTTTTCCGAACGGCTGCATATAAGGAGAACACTATGAACGGAAAAATACATTCACTTGAATCCTTCGGAACAGTGGACGGACCCGGCACAAGATTCGTTGTCTTCGTCCAGGGATGTCCCATGAGATGCCTTTACTGCCACAACCCGGATACATGGTCAATGGTCGGCGGAACCGAGATGACTCCGGAGGAGGTTTATGCACAGTATAAACGAAATGAGCCCTTCTATAAGACCGGCGGGATCACCGTTACCGGAGGTGAACCTCTTATGCAGGTTGATTTTCTCATCGATCTGTTCACACTGGCCAAAAAGGATAATGTACATACCTGTATAGACAGTTCAGGCATAGCCTATAAGCCGGGTAATACCGAATTCATAAAGAAGCTTGATAAGCTTATGGAGCTTACCAACCTTGTAATGCTTGATATAAAGCACATCGATCCCGAAAAGCATAAGGAGCTTACTTCACAGCCAAATGATGGTATCCTGGCCTTTGCGGAATACCTCGACACCAAGGATGTGGATATATGGATACGCCATGTCGTGGTACCGGGTTATACGGATGATGATGAATATCTCTACAAACTGGGCTTCTTCATCGGCGGACTTCACAATCTTAAGGCTCTTGATGTTCTTCCCTATCATACAATGGGTGTTGTTAAATATGAAAAACTGGGATATGAATATCCGCTTAAAGGTGTACCGCCCATGGACAAGGGCGAAGTCATCAAGAAAAAAGAGGTCGTGCTGGATGGAATAAGGAAGAGACGGGCATCGTTAAAGTAGCGGGACAATTAGCATGTACTAACCTGTTATTCATGGTGTATAATGTGATAGATGTAATATTCAAACAAAGGAGGACATAATTATGGCATACTGTATAGGTGATTCATGCATCAGCTGTGGAACATGCGAGGGACAGTGCCCCGTTGGCGCTATTTCAGCAGGCGATGGCAAGTTCGAGATCGATCCCGATAAATGTGTAAGCTGCGGCGCTTGCGCAGGTGCTTGCCCGGTTGGAGCAATCGACGCTGACTAATAGATATTAACATCGAAAAAAGAGAAGGGCTTTCCCTTCTCTTTTTTTGTTTTGGCATATATTCTTCCGGATGTTTTCATTACTGTTTCATGATACTGACCGGATAGACCTTATCATCCACGGATACTTCAGTGATCTCTTCGTATGAGCTGAAGATATCTTCATCAACATATTCGTACTTCTCCGGAGTAACGCCGTTCCTAAGATCTTCAATTATCTTGCTTACCCTCGGACCATGAAGAGGGTTGCATTCTCCGATGCAGGTTATCCTTCCGGATCTTACGGCCTCCAGAGCCTGTTCACTGGAGCCGTCAAAAGCAAGAACCATGATCTCGCCTTTTTTTATATTGCATCCAACGGTTTTTCCCGCAGCCTCTATGGCTTCGATCGCACCAATCGCCTCATTATCGTTCTCACAGTAGACAACATTGATATCATTATACTGTCTTAAGAATCTTGACATAACCTCACGGCCCTTAGCCTGTGTGAACTCACCCGATCTTTCATCAAGCAGCTTCCATCCGTATCTGTTCACGGCCTTGCGCAGGGCACGTGACCTGCCCAGTTCGGCCGAAGCACCTTCCGTCCCCTTAATATTTACTATCCTTATGTCGTTTCCGCTGATCCTGTTCAGCTTACAGTATGCATTAAGCCATTCGCATACCTTCTTCCCTTCCAGTTCGAAGTCAGAGCCTACCCAGCATGTGAAAAGCTCCTTATCCGTCGAGCTTACCATTCTGTCGACAAGGATAACCGGTATTCCCGCATCTGCAGCCTCCGTAAGTGCTGTAGTCCATCCGTCTTCTATTACCGGTGCCAGTACAATGTAGTCCACTTCCTTCTGTATAAAGGTACGGATTGCCGTTATCTGGTTCTGCTGCTTCTGCTGTCCGTCATCATAGATAAGCTCGAAGCCGTTCTCAGGCGACAGGGATTCCTTCATGGATTCCGTATTAATGTTTCTCCAGTCGGACTCGGCTCCGACCTGTGAGAATCCCACCGTGATAAGATCCCTGTCCCCGCTGCCGCCCTCTGCCTCATCTGTCTGTACGACTTCGGATGCATCAACAGCAGAATTACCGGGTGCTTTTGCACACCCGGTAAAAATCGTCAGACATATTATTGCTGTAAAAATATATGAAAATAACTGCTTCCTCATAACTTAATTGTAACAGAACAAATATATTTTGTATATATTTATTACCTTGCCTTTCTGCTTCTCAAAGCCGCAAATGCACTCTGGATAACTATAAAGAGGAAAAGCAGGGCAGCCGTTAAGATATTCGGCCATGAACTTGCCAGCTTTCCGTTGGTCTTTACTATCGAGGATATGGTTCCGTTTATTAGCACTCCGACAAATGATCCGAGAACATTGCCGACACCTCCTGTAAGCAGCGTACCACCTATAACCGCCGATGAGATCGCATCCATCTCAAGTCCGAGTGCCTGCTGTACCGAACCTGACATGGTATTCAGCGAGAAGCAGATACCGCCTATGGAGCTTAAGAATGATGACAGGACATATGCCTTAAGCTTTACGCTCTTGATATTAAGACCCATCATTGCTGCCGACTGCTCGTTTCCGCCTACAGCATAGAGGCTTCTTCCGAACCTTGTATGTCTTAGCATGAAGAATATAACAAACAGGACTATCAGGGCGATAACCACATTTATTCTGATATACGGTGCATTGTATACACCCTTGTTGTTAACATATCCGCCGAAGGGAAGCTTGATCTTAAAGTTGGCCCACGCATAGTATAACGGTGAAGTATCCTTTGTTATGGATACCTGATCGGTTGATATTACCGCTGTCATACCACGGGTAAAGAACATACCTGCCATGGATACAATGAAGGGCTGAATGTTAAGATAGCCTACCAGGAAGCCCTGCATAAGGCCGAATACCAGTCCCGTAACGAGAACCAGAAGCACCATCACCGGTGCGGGAATTCCGCTGTTAATACCTACTGCCAGCATCATACAGTCCATTGCCACGAGTCCGCCGACCGAAATATCGATACCTGCGGTAAGCATTACACAGGTCATACCGCTTGCGATACAGATAAGTCCGGCATTTGTGATAAGGATATTGAGGAAGGTCTGTAAGTGTGTAAAACCTTTCTTACTGTAAAGTATGCATCCAAGTAAATAGAGTGCTATAAAAAGAGCAACCGTTATAAGAAGAAGGATGGTGTGGCTGTTTAATTTAATCTTTCTTTCTTTCATTTACGCCACCTCCTTTGATACCTTGAACAGATTCTTCTTTTTAATGAATGCCTTAACCGGAGGCGCCTGGATGGCAACGATTATAATGACGATTATTGCCTTGAAAACAGGAGCCTGGTTGGTTGAAACACCAAGAGCATACAGAGTGGTCGTTATGGCCTGTATTGTATATGCTCCTATTATGGATCCTGCCAGCGAGAACTTGCCGCCGCCAAGGGAATTACCCCCGAGTGCTACTGCCAGTATGGCATCCATTTCAAGATACAATCCGATGTTGTTTGAATCTGCCGATGTGATCCTTGATGAAGCAACTATACCTGCAATTCCGGCAAAGAGGCCGCATACTACATAGGCAAGATGTATGATCCTCTTGGAATTAAGTCCTGCGATACGTGATGCCTTGGAGTTAATGCCGACCGACTGTATATACATTCCAAGGGCTGTCTTCTTAAGTATCACTGACAGAATGGCTATAAATATCGCAGTGATTATTATCGGAGTCGGAATGGGTCCAAGGAAGCTTCCGAAGAAACCGAAGGAATCATTCCTTACATATACTATAAGGTCATTACAGAGAAGAAGTCCGATAGCGCGCGCAGCCGAATACAGTATCAGCGTCGCGACCATGGGCTGTATATTAAACCGCGCAACCAGCAGTCCGTTGAATGCACCGCACAGACATCCCATCAGCATACCTGCTATAACACCGACAAAAAGCGGAACCGCAAGATCGTTTGTTGAGGATACTCCGTATCCTGCAAGAAGCATACAGCAGAAGGATGCGCAAAGGCTCATTACGGATCCTACGGAAATATCGGTTCCTGCCGATGCAGATACAACAAGCGTCATACCAAGTGCCAGAAGAGCTGCCTCCGAACCTCTGTTAAGTATATCTATAATTCTGCCGTAAAGTATTGTTCCGTTTCCTGTTGTCTGCTGCAGAGTGATCTTAAAGAAGGAAAATGCACCGGCTCCGGTAGCAGCATCATGGATAATATTTACCGCCATAACAAGTATCATCGCAACGATGGGTAACAGGAGCTGTGACTTTTTTATTTTCTTAAACCATACACCTAAGTCTATATTCATTTGTTGTCACCTCCCGCTATTGATTTGATAACTCTTTCTTCCGTAAGTTCTCCGTCGAGTTCATCAACCTTTTCACCGTCTCTCATGATGATCATACGCGAACAGGTACGAAGCATCTCTGCTATCTCAGATGAAATAAACATGATGCTCTTCCCTTCCTTTGCCAGGTTGAGCACGAGCTTCTGTATCTCTGTCTTGGTACCTACATCAATACCTCTTGTCGGCTCGTCAAGGATCAGAAATTCAGGATTGGTTGCCAGCCAGCGGGCAAGGATAACCTTCTGCTGGTTACCACCCGAGAGCTGTTTGATCAGCGTTTCACGACTGGGAGTCTTTATCGAAAGAAGCTTGATATACTTGTCTGCCAGTTCATTCTGCTGAGCTCTTGTCATCAGCTTGAACATTCCCTTCTTACTCTGGAGGGCAAGTATTATATTCTCCCTTATGGACAGGTCTGCAATGATTCCTTCTGCCTTACGGTCATCGGGAAGCATGCCCATTCCAAGGTTCATGGCATCTATCGGCTGATTGATCTTAACCTCCTGACCCTTTACCTTAAGGGTTCCGGAATTCGCCTTATCGGCACCGTAGATAGCCCTTGCAAGCTCGCTTCGTCCGCTTCCGAGAAGTCCGCCCACTCCAATGACCTCACCCTTATGTATGTCAAGGTCGAAGGGTTTGACTGTTCCCGTATGTCCAAGACCTCTTGCCGATATCTCCAGTTCATCGCTGACTGCCTTACTGTCACCCGATTTAATGGATTTAAGATCGTCAAACGCCTTACCCATCATGGCTTCAACGAGCTTGAGTCTGGGAAGATCCACTATCGGATATTCACCTACAAGCCTACCGTTTCGAAGAACCGTTATCCTGTCACATACTGCATAAACCTGCTCAAGGAAGTGGGTAACAAAGATAATTCCTACACCCTTGCCCTTAAGCATGCGCATTACATTGAAAAGCTTCTCAACCTCTTCATCATCCAGAGATGATGTAGGCTCATCGAGGATAAGTACTTTACAGTCCATATCTACCGCACGCGCAATTGCAACCATCTGCTGGATCGCCAGTGAATAGTTCTCGAGGTTTCTCTGCACATCGACTGCTATTCCAAGCTCATCCATTATCTTCTGTGCTCTCGCTGTATAAGCTTTTCTGTCTATCGTACCGTATTTGGTAAGCGGTTCTCTTCCTATAAAGAGATTCTCCGCAACCGTTAAGTTGGGGCAGAGGTTTACTTCCTGATAAACCGTCGAAATGCCGACTTCCTGCGCATCCTTGGTCGAATGGTTGTGTACAGGTCCCTCAATGCCGTCTATGTGTATCTCGCCTTCTTCAAAATCGTTGATACCTGTGAGACACTTGATCAGTGTCGATTTTCCCGCTCCGTTCTCACCCATGAGGGCATGTATCTCACCCTTGCGAAGGGTAAAGTCAACATGATCCAATGCAACAACGCCGGGAAAGACCATTGATATCTGTCTCGCAGTAAGAACTACATTATCTTCCACAATCTGCTCCTCCCTTTTGATAATTTCTAAAAAGGGGGAAGGAAGTTAAAACTCCCTTCCCCTGAAAATCTTCTGGTTTGTATTGAATTACTATGTTCGGACAGACTCAAAATGCTTCGCCTGTTATCCTCATATTTATTCGGACAGGCTTTAAATGCTTCGCCAAGCTGTCCTTCACTTATTCGGACAGGCTCAAAATGCTTCGCATTTTTCGCTTGTTGGACTTCGTCCAACTCATATATTTGAGAAATATGTCCCTTACGTGCAAGCACGACGTGCCATATTTTCAAATATATGGTCTGTCCTCAGTTGGATCAATACTGTGCTTCGATGACTGCGTCGGTAACCTCTGTCATTGACTGCTTGTTGCCGTCTACTGAGAAGTCTACGATCTGATCCTTAAGTGCATACCAGTTATCGGGAACAAGGATCTGTGCCTCAGGTGTTCCGCCTGACTGAAGAGTCTGGATAACCTTCTCAACTGTAGGAGCTGCAAGAGGATTACACTCGAAGTCTGCTGTGATCTTGCCGGCCTGAACTTCCTTAAGACCTGCTGTACAAGCATCATAAGAGATAAGGATTACATCGTTGCCGGGACCATACTTAACGCCTGCGTTGTCCATAGCTGTCATAGCACCGAATGCTTCGTTATCGTTCTCACAGATTACTACGTTGAACTTGCCTGCATATGACTTACAGAAGGACTCCATAACTTCCTGGCCGCCTGCCTCGGTGAAGTCACCGGTCTGAGCGTCAAGCTCGTTCCAACCTTCAGCCTTAGCGATCTCTCTGAAGCCGTCGGTACGTCCGATCTGAGCTGATGAACCTGTTGTACCCTGGATGATGAGGTAGTTGATCTCGCTGATGCCCTGCTTAGCTGCGTAAGCCTTAAGCCACTCGCCTGCTGCCTTACCTTCTGTAAGGAAGTCAGATCCTACCCATGAAACATACTTGTCTGAATCATCGATGGTTCTGTCGATTACGATTACAGGAATGCCTGCGTCTTCACACTCTGTAAGAACTGTATCCCAACCCGTTGAAACGATGGGGTCGATGATGATGTAATCAACATCCTGCTCGATGAAGGATCTTACTGCCTCAAGCTGTGCTGCTGAATCATTGTCGCAGTCTACAAAGCTTAAGTTGTAACCATTTGCCTCACTGAAAACGTCCTGACATGACTTGGTTGAAGCTGTACGCCAGTCAGACTCATGACCAACCTGTGCGAAGCCTACGTTGATAAGCTCGCCTGAAGCTGCTGCGGGCTCTGCTGCCTCTTCTGTAGCTTCTTCTGCGGGAGCTTCTTCTGCGGGAGCTTCTTCTTCCTTAGCTTCCTCTGCAGGTGCCTCTTCTGCGGGTGCTGCCTCAGCTGCGGGTGCTGCTGCAGGTGCTGCTGCCTGGCCACCACAAGCGGTAAGACCAAGAACCATTGTTGATGCAAGAATTGCTGCCAATAGTTTCTTCTTCATAAATAATTCCCTCCTGTTACGAAAAAGTTATTTGTTTTGTCAAGGGCTATTCCTTTGACGATATTATCCTAACGTTTTTATTTCAAGAAAGGAATTGACAAAAAACTTAAGTATGTTGAAATTTTTAACCCTCATATCACCTATGGTTGAATTTTCTACGATTCGGGTTTGATTTTTTACTTAACTTCTAATCCTCCGCTATTACCGCCGTCTCTCCCGACGTTATCTCATACGGAAGTAATACAGTGACCACTGTTCCCTTACCGTATTCCGAATCAACATGGATCCCGTACCTTTGCCCGAACTTAAGCCTTATACGCTTATTAACATTGTAAAGACCGAATATTTCGCCCTCTTCCCTGTTTCCGCCCGCATCTGCCTGTGTTTCCGTTTTTTCGCCGGCGTTCTTCTTCCTGTTTATCTGCTCAAGTCTTTCCTGTGTTATCCCGATTCCGTTATCTTCTATATATAAATAGATACATTCGCTCTCGATCTTGCCTGTAATGGAAATACAGCCTCCGCCTCGCTTATTCTTTATTCCATGGTACAGTGCATTCTCAACCAGCGGCTGCAGCGTGATCTTCGGTATCTTTGATCCATATATTTCCCTGGGAACATCAATACTGTAGGTCAGGATATCCTGATATCTTACCTGCTGTATTTCAAGATAGCTGTTTACATGCTTCATTTCCTCACCAATGGTAACTATATCCCTTCCCTGACCCAGTGAGGCCCTGAAGAAATCAGAAAGGCTTCCCACCATACTCACAACCTTGCTCTGGTCTCCTGCCTCGGCAAGCCATATGATGGTATCCAGTGTATTGTATAAAAAGTGGGGATTTATCTGTGCCTGCAGCAGCTCAAGCTCGGCTACACGAAGATTCTCCTGCTCTGTCCTTACCTGTGATATAAGATTGTTTATCCTTTCGATCATCTCATCAAGCGATCTGCTGAGTACTCCGAGCTCAGCTCCCGTATTGAGCTTGACCCTTACGCTGAGATCCCCGCCTGCCACTCTTTCCGTAACACGGCTTAACTCACGTACCGGTCTGGTGATCGACTGGGATAAGTTAAATGAAATAAGTATTACCAGGGCAAGAATTGCAAGAGCTGCAAGAAAAAGGTATGAAAACCCTTTTTCGTAGAAGCTCTGCATCTCGGTCCTGACCTGCTGCATATCCTGGATCTCATAGTAGATAAACTGAAGAATCGTTTCTCTTACAAGACCTGTCACTATCTGCACATCATTTTCCCATATCTCTATGTTATCCTCGTATTTGTCCCCGTCTTTAAGATTATCCCTTATCCTGTGAGTATAAGTCCTGAGATTATTCAGGTATTTGCGGACATCCTCCAGTCTTGCTGCATTATCACTGCTTATATCCGTCTTTGCATCAAGCGAATCCACTACTCTTGTGGCCTCGTTCAGCATGGTCTCAAGCTCTGACTCCTCGTAGGATTTATTCTCTACTATAACAAGGTATGTCTCGTAATCGAAATCCTTCTTAAAATCAAGGCTGAACTCGCTTGCACTTCCGGCAGCATTGATTATTTCATTATACCGTTTGTTCTGATGGGTGAGCGCTACGACAAAAAAGCCCATAATGATGAGTATGGGCAGAATTACGACAATATATGAATATCTGATCTTGGATGCCAGGGGCATATTGACCCAAAGGTGTTTGATTTTTTTCATGATAATTCTCTATATTGTGTGGGGGTCATGCCCTGAGTTCTTTTAAACAGATAGGAAAAATAGTGAGGATCCTTGTAACCCACCTCATAGCTTATATCCGAACCGCGTTTGGAAGTGCAGCGGAGCAGCTCCTTGGCCTTGTTCATGCGATAGTCGGTAAGATATTTTATAAAGGTCATGCCGGTCTGGGCACTGAAGACCGTACTAAGGTGATTGGGCGAGAAGTTCACATGCCCTGCTATCTTGTTAAGAGACAGCTCCTCGTCGCCGTAATTCTCTTCAATATATTTCTTAACCTCATCTATCACCGAACCGTAACGGTTGCTTGCTCCGGTGTCTCTTAGATCGACCGCTTTGTGTATGATAAGAGTAAAGTATTCCTTTGACGTCTCCTTATCACGGATATCACCCGCCGCAACATCAAATGTATCTATACATCCTTTGTCCGCACCGATCTCTTCAACAAATGCGATAACAGCAAAGTACACCTCTGTAGCCAGGTAATTCCTGAACATACCGGAGTTCATGGCACCGTCACCCAGATTGCCGAGAAATTCATCGACAAAATACTCTGTCTCATCCTTCTGGCCCCGGCGCAGAAACTCAATGATACGTGTCCTGCTTACTTCCTTGGGATCTATACTGCTTATACTGAAGCTGGTCTCTTCTTCCGTTATCGGATGTTCGGTATTCACATATCTTCTTATACCGTTCCTGTCTGAGAAAAACCTGTGAGCATAAGCCTGTGAAGCCTGTCTGAAGGATTCCGGCAGTCCCGAAAGCCTCTCCGTAGGTTCTCCGATGCCGCCGTGGCAGCTTATATGACTGTATCGTGAAGGCAGTCCGTCTATGTAAGATATTATTTCTTTCTGCTTGTTTTCAAGCTCCTCCACGGAATCTGCCCTGAATACTATTGCCTTACCCTCTGTATTCCTGTCAAAGATAAGCGCACCCTGACCCGCTGCCAGATCTTCTATCTCTTCATATAATGAGACCACGCTGCCCGAGTACTCTGTCTGTGAGTGATGCGAGGATATCACCTGAAAAAGCATTACGCTGTACTGCCCGGCTGACAGGTCCATATCCAGACTGTGGGCCAGCTCAAGCAGCTCTGTAAGGTTAAGGTCGCCGGTAACCATATGCTTAAACAGCTTCCTTTTATCCTCTACGGAGTTCTCGGCCATTTCGACCATATACTTCTCCCTGAGCTCCCTCTCTCTTCGCTTCTCCTTAATCTTTTCTGCCAGCTTATCTACCTGTGCAAGCAGTTCATTTCCGTTTATGGGCTTATTAAGATAATGTGCAACGCCTATCGTTATCGCTTCCTTGGCGTAGCTGAACTCGGCATATCCTGACAGGATGATGATCTCGATCCACGGATATTCCTTCCTGATAAGGCGTGACAGCTCAAGTCCGTCCATAAACGGCATCTTTATATCGGTTATAACAATATCCGGCTGCAGCCGCTGGATCATCGGAAGAGCCAGCTCTCCGTCTGATGCCTCTCCGACAAACTCGTAGCCATGTCCCGTCCAGTCTATATTGTTTTTTATTCCTTCACGTACTACGAATTCATCCTCTGCGAGGAAGATCTTGAGCATGATCTGTCTCTCCTTATCTTTTCGCCAGGTTTGCAAACTTGGTATAATCCGGGAGCCATACGAGCTCCACGGTTCCTATCGGGCCGTTCCTCTGCTTTGCTATTATGACTTCGGCAATGCCCTTCTTTTCCGATTCTTTATTGTAATAATCATCCCTGTAGAGGAACATAACAACGTCGGCGTCCTGCTCTATGGCACCTGACTCACGCAGGTCCGAAAGCATCGGACGGTGATCCTCTCTCTTCTCAACCGCACGCGACAGCTGGGACAGTGCAACTACCGGAACGTGAAGCTCTCTTGCCAGTGCCTTCAGCGATCTTGATATCTCCGATATCTCCTGCTGTCTTGAATCGGTGCGTCCGTTACCGGACATTAGCTGGAGATAATCGATTATCACTATCGAGAGACCGTATTCCTGATGATATCTGCGGCACTTCGATCTTAATTCGGCTATGCTTATTCCGGGAGTATCATCTATTATAAGCTTTGATTTTGCAATGATATCCGCTCCTTCTATAAGGCTCTCCCAGTCGGCGTCATTAAGATCCCCGGTTCTTATCTTCTGTGAATCAACATGTGATTCCAGCGAAAGCATACGGTTTATCAGCTGCTCCTTGCTCATTTCCAGAGAGAAGATCGCCGCACACAGGCCTGATTTAAAGCAGATATGCTGCGCTACGTTCAGAACGAATGCCGTCTTGCCCATGGAAGGCCTTGCCGCAATAAGTACTAGATCCGAGGGCTGCAGGCCCGCTGTCTTGTAATCAAGATCCGTAAAACCCGTAGCTACGCCGGTAACATTTCCCTGGCTCCTTGATACAATGCTTATATGCTCCAGCGCATCCACAACCACCCTGCGTATAGGAACAAAGTCATCCCCTCCGCGTCTTGAAACGATATTAAATATCCTCTTCTCGGCGTCTGCCAGGATATCATTCGTGGATTCCCTGGGGTTGTAGCAGCGGTTATTGACCTCATCGTTACATTTGATAAGGCGCCTCATTACCGCCTTGTCACTGACTATCCTTATATATTCCTTTATATTGGCCGAAGTATAGGTGTCGTTCAGCACATCCACCATATACTCCATGTTGCTGATCTCCTCGGGAACATCCATCTCGACGAGCTTATCCTTAAGAGTAACCAGATCAACAGGCCGGCCGGCATTATAAAGATCTACCATTGCCTGGAACAGAAGTCCGAACTGATTTTCGTAAAAATCATCCTTAATTAAATTTTCGGATGCCACAACTATGGCATCCTTATCCATCAGCATACTACCTATGACCGACTGTTCCGCCTCATGATCATGGGGAAGTATCCTCTTTATAACCGCGTCACTCACCGGCTTCTCCTCGCTTACGCTTCTTCTACCTTAACTCTTATGGTTCCCGTTACCTTGGGATGGAGCTTTACTGTTACCTCATAGCTTCCGAGACTCTTGATCGGCTCGTCGATCACTATCTTCTTCTTATCTATGTCAAGATCGTGCTGCTTCTTCGCCTCTTCGGCTATCTCCTTGCTGGATACCGAACCAAAGGTCTTACCGCCCTCTCCTGCCTTCAGCTTAACAACCACCGTTTTTTCGGCTATTGCTGCCGCAAGTGCCTTGGCATCAGCGAGATTCTGTGCAGCCACCTTCTCTTCATTTGCTTTCTTAAGCTTAAGGTCGTTTAAGTTCTTGCTGTTGGCCTCTACGCCTTTCTTCTTGGTTATAAGGAAATTCTTGGCATATCCGTCGCTTACATCGACGATATCGCCCTTCTTTCCCAGTGATTTAACATCTTCAAGTAAAATTACCTTCATTTTATATTGCCCCTTCCTTCTGCATGTTTTCAAGCGTCTTCATAAGCAGGTCCCTTGCGTCCTCAAGACTCATATCCTGAAGCTGTGCACCGGCCACATTAAGATGTCCGCCGCCGCCGAGACGTTCCATGATTATCTGGACATTGACATCATCTATCGACCGTGCCGAAATATATATCTGGTCCTGATAGTCCGTAAGTACAAATGACGCCCTGATACCGTTTATATTAAGAAGCTCGTTGGCTGCCTGGGCGCCGATAACGGTAGGTGAATCGATTCCCGAACCGTCGAACAGAGATATTGCATATACATCTTTAAAGACTTCAACATTCCTGACAGCATCGTTACGCGCCTTATATGCGTCCATATCGGGCCTGAACAGCTTACGCACCCTTGTTACATCAGCGCCGTTTCTTCTTAAATAAGCGGCTGCCTCAAAGGTTCTTACACCTGCCTTGGTCATGAAATTGTTCGTATCCACCATCATACCGGAATACAGACAGTCGGCCTCAAGTGATTTAAGCTTAATATTATCGCCTATATACTGCAGTATCTCCGCTACCATTTCCGATGCGGATGACGCATACGGTTCAATATATGAGAGCGTTGCATTATCTATTCTCTCATTCCCCTGTCTGTGATGATCCAGAACGACTATCGTCTTACATCTGCTTATAAGATCCGCGCACTCCGTGCGGCTCGGCCTGTTTACATCAACAACCACCAGAGCCGTATGCTGGTCCACGGCATCAAGAGCCTGCATACTGTTAAATATCAGATCCTCGCCGTAATCACCCGATTTCATCATTGCTTCATACAGCGGTCTTATGGATGTCGTAACTTCGTTTACTACGATGTGAACCTTCTTTCCGAAGGATTTCGCCGCCCTGTATACTCCGACCGCAGACCCGAAGGCATCAACGTCCGGTATCTTATGTCCCATAACAATGACCTTGTCGGCACCCTCTATTATCTCACGCAGGGCATGTGCCTTGACGCGGGCCTTGACACGCGTGTTCTTGCCCGATGCCTGACTCTTGCCGCCGTAATAGGTAATATTGTCTTCCGTCTTTACCACAGCCTGATCACCGCCACGGCCGAGTGCAAGGTCGATACAGGTTCTTGCATATTCATAATTCTTAAGATAACTCTCAGCCTCCAGTCCGACACCGATACTTAAGGTTACGGACATTTCATTTCCGATGTTGACTGTCTTGACATCCTCAAGCAGGGCAAAGCGGTTTTCGCACAGGCTCATCAGATGCTTCTTGGTAAGCAGGACAAGATACTTATCCTTCTCAAGCTTCTTTACAAGCCCGTCATAAGCTGACAGATATTTATTGATCTTTCTGTCTATCAGGGCTACAAGAAGAGATCTTCTTACTTCCTCGATACTCGACAGGGCTTCATCAAAGTTATCGATATATATCAGCGCAACCGCGAGCTTCTGCTCGTCGATCTCTGTCTGCAGCTTGTTTACCTTGGTCTCATCAAACATGAAGAGGGCAATTATGTAGCTGTTGTAATCAAAGGATTCTATGATCTCCGAATCCGATACTATCGACAGCATGGATACCTTCTTCATGCTGACCCGGTATTCACAGTCCTCGTGCGTGATCATGGTCTCTGTTTCATTCTCGATGCCGGGCAGATGATTCTTTGTTATCGCAGGGATCACCGATGAAATGGACTTACGGGTATTACGCTTAACCTTCATCGTATGCTCGAAGGTTTCATTGGTCCACACGATCTTTCCCGTATCGTCCAGCAGTGCATAAGGAATCTCCAGCTCTCTTAAGAGCTGACGCTGAACCTGACCGTATTTGGTTGCGAAGCTGACCATTTCGTTTAGGATAAGACTGCGGTTCTTAAGGTACAGGAACAGTGCTACTCCAATATAAACAACCGCAAACACAGTCGTAGCAAACCCTGCCCTGCGGTCTATGAAGTAAACAAATATGTTAAATATGATCAACAATATGGAAAAGAATAAAGGCCACAGTACATAGGCTCTGATCTGACCCTTTAATCCCACATTACGGCTCATTACGATTCCCTCTCCTGCGCAGACACTTTCTGAATGTTTTCTGCAAAAAAGATATAAAACCCGTATCTGACATTATATCATAACAGTTGCATTACTCACAACCACAAGCCCTTGTGGGGTAACATGATACCTATACCAATACTTGTTGGAATGGTTTCCGGGCATATGATCACCCGGCAGATCGCTCAGGATAATCTCTTCTTTAACAGCTCATATTCGTCCTTAAGCTCTATGTATGTATCCACATCTCCGTTGCCTGAATCGGGGTGGTAAATAAGACACAGCTTCTTATATCTTAGCGACAGCTCGTCAACATTCGTACAGCCCTTAAAATACTTGGTTTCCACGCCGACGACCGTCGAACCGGTATTATCGTGCCCGTTGCTTCCTGAATTCCCGGAGCTCCTGCTTCCCGTATTTTTTTCACTCCTTTCGTTTCCCGTGCCGGTGCTCCCGCTGTTTCCGCTTTCTTTACTGCCATCGGCCTTCTTACTGTTTTCCCGGCCGTTTCTGTCAGTTCCTGTTGTGCGCTTATTTCTCTCCCTGCGCCTTTTTTCCTGGCGCTTACGCTCTTCTTCCCTCCTGCGTCTTTCTTCCTCTACTGCCTTCTCGTATTCTCTTTTTATCTCTTCTTCTATATCCTCAGCGTTTTCCTTATCCTTTTTCCTGTTCTTATTCTGCTTTGCTTCCTCTGCCTCGCGTTCCTCTCTCTCCCTGCGCTCACGTTCCTCACGTTCTCTCTTACGCCTTGCCTGCTGTGCCTGTGAACGTTTACTCTGCTGTGACTGTTTCTGCCGCTCCTCTTCTTCCCTGGCCTTTCGCACGTTTATGGTATTCTTAAGCATCTCGATATCATTGGAAAGCTCGCTTATTCTTGCTTCATATTCCAGCAGTGGTCTTTCTCCGCTACGGTAGAAATCGAAATAAATCTCATCGAATTCCTTGTTTATCCTTCCAAGTATCTCAAGCTCATTATCATCAAGGTCCTCCTTGGCTGCTATAACCGTTATCTGCTGTCTGTATTCATCAAGCTCATCCTTTATCTCATCATTTTCGTTCCTGCCTTCACTGTAATCCGGGACTATCTTCTTCCTGAGCTCATCCACAAGTCCCGAGAATGTATCACCCGATTTATCAAGCGCATCCTCAAACTGTTCCCTTAATTCACGCCCGTATCCTATCGTTCTCCTGACAATGTGTCTCCAGTCAGCATCAACATCAAGGCTTTCCCTTCCTCCACCGGCAGGATATTTACGTCTTACGGGCTGGGCACGCCTGACCGAAATATACGAACACATGAAAAACGCAAAGCTTACCACGTAGATCATAACAAACAGAGTGGTCATTTCCCTGAATGCCATGCATTCCACTACCGTAAACATACAGGAATAGAAAAAGGCGTTAACCACGATCACAAAGATGTTCCTTGAGTACGAACGCCCCCTTGATGAAGCCTCGGCAACCATATACTTGTAGCCCATACATAAAAGACATATGACAGCCGAAAGCCATGATATGTCAAAATCAAGGATCACAGTCAGTGAAAGCCCGAAAATGAACCCGTTCGTAACAAACAGCATTGTCCTTATCGAAGGATTGCCGTTAGCCACGTTCAGAATAAGTTCATACAGGATAAAGGCTGCTATTACGGTTATCACCGTCATCACCGGGCTCATTGAGGTTGCTCTTGCGAACCCTATAGCCGTAACAAATACCATTATGATTGAAATGATGTTATCAATCTTAGCCACAGATCTATCTCCGGTCAGTAGATTAAATACTGCTTTTTATTAATCATCTATATATCTGCAGAGCATGCCGGTGACTTCCTCCACTGACATTCCCTGTTTCTCCGCCACACAGGCTATATCGTCATATTCCCACTTCTTCCTTAACACACCGTAACCCTCCGATACCTTGAGCCTCATTGTACCGTATGGTGTCGTTCTCTCCTCTATGCGGCGGGTAAGGGTGTAACGGTTACAAACGTTCTCCCTTATTCCGAGGGTTTTTGTATGTTTAAAGATAAGCCTTACCATCTCATCCCTGTCTTCATTGCGGCAGAGTACCTTAAGCTCTATGCCCGGCCTTGATTTCTTCATATTTACGGGAACCGTATATGCCTCGAGTGCACCGGACTTAAGCAGCTTATCTACCGCATATCCCATGCTCTCACCGGTCATATCATCCACGTTGCAGACAAGCTCGGTGATCGTACCTTCTGCTTCCTTTTCAGCTGTTCCGTCCATGGATACTCTGTTTTTACATGTTCCTGCCGTATCATTATTATCTGAAACCGGCTCTCCCAGAAAGGCCCTGACACAGTTAGCCTGCTCAAAATCCTTCATGCCCATCCCGTAGCCTGCTGCCTGTATCTTCATTACCGGCATACTGCCGAACCGTGTCACATAATGCTTAAGCAGCGCGGCTCCTGTGGGGGTACAGAGCTCACTCAGTATATGACCCTGATATACAGGGACATCCCTCAGTATATATGCAGTCGCCGGAGCAGGAACAGGCAGTATTCCGTGCGCACAGTGTACATGGCCGCCGCCGACATTTATATAAGATGCTTCTGTTGTATCAGGTGCAAGCATGCTTATAAGAAGGCTGACAGCCGTCACGTCTGCAACCGCATCCATTGTGCCTACCTCGTGAAAATGGATCTCCGCCACCGGCATTCCATGTGCATGGCTCTCTGCCTGTGCAATCAGGGTATAGACTTCCTGTGCATGTTTCTTAACGTCATCGGGAATGTTCAACCCGTTTATTATATGTTCTATATCATGAAGACTTCTGTGAACATGAGAATGAGCACCGTGGTGTCCTTCTCCATGATGATGCCCATGTCCCTCTCCATGACCGTGACCGTGATCGTGTATGTGCCCATGATTTTCGTGGTCATGCCCGTGGTCCTCATGCATATGGCCATGATCTCCTTGGTCATGTCCGTGGTCCTCATGCATATGGTCATGATGAGACAGTGCTTCCTCATGACCGTCCACAAGTACCTTCATATGAGTGCCTGTGATTCCGCACTTTACCGATTCCTCAGGAATTATCTGTACTCCCGGGATACCGGCTCTGTTTATAGTGTCAACAAACCTCTTCTTATCTTCATCGTTAAGAAGCTCATATAATGCCGAGGCAAGCATATCACCTGCCGCGCCCATCGAAAGATCAAGATACAGTGTTTTCATCCTTTTCTTCTCTCCTTTGTAATAAGGGGTGGATCACTTCTTTCCGTGGTTTATCATGCTTGCAAGATATCCTGCACCGAAACCGTTATCAATGTTTACGACACTCACACCGGAAGCACAGGAATTAAGCATGGATAAAAGAGCCGACAGTCCGTTAAAAGAAGCCCCGTAGCCAACGCTTGTCGGAACGGCGATCACGGGACAGTCGGCAAGTCCTCCGATAACGCTTGCAAGAGCTCCCTCCATTCCGGCGATCGCAATTATCACATTGGCATCCATTATCTCTTCCATATGAGACATAAGCCTGTGAATTCCCGCCACACCGACATCATACATACGTATCACCTTATTTCCCAGTGCCTCAGCCGTAAGCGCAGCCTCTTCGGCAACGGGAATATCACTGGTTCCTCCGGTAGCAACCACAACAGTGCCCGCTCCGTCGGGATCCGGCAGTCTTCCCACCGTGGCAAAGGCTGCTTCCTCATTGTAGCTTATCTCATAATTTTTCGCCAGTTCGTCAGCTTTGGCTTTGTCGATCCTGGTTATTATCACGGGCTCCTGTCCGCCTCTCACCATGGACCCGACTATAGACACTATCCTCTCAGCGCTCTTTCCGGCTCCGTATATTACCTCAGCCGTACCCTGTCTTGTCCTCCGGTGCAGATCCACCTTGGCAAAACCAATATCCTCAAAGGGCTCCTTCTTAAGGCTCAGCAATGCCTCATCCACAGATATTTTACCGTCTTTTACATCATTCAGAAGCTTTCTTGTATCCATATTTACACCTTTAATGCATATTGTTTAAACATTTCTCCCCTGTGTTCGAAGTTCTTGAAATAACCGTAGGAAGCAGCAGCGGGTGACAGAAGACATATCCTGCCGGGTGTTGTCAGATCCACGGCCAGCTTAACGGCTGCCTCAAGATCCTCCTCATAATAACACTCAGGACATGAGCTTACTTCATCATATATACGCTTACCTGTTTCGTAGGCAAATATATACTTTACTCCGGGATGTGTCTTTATGTAGCTTATAAGCTCATCATAGTCGATACCTCTGTCCATGCCTCCGATCAGTACGGTATCCGTATCCGGAAGGGCCGTAAGTGCTGCTATTGTGGCATGCGGTATCGTGGATATTGAATCATCATAGAACCTTATTCCTTTATTCTCCCCTATATACTGCAGCCTGTGGGGAAGTCCCTCAAACTGCGCCATGGACCGTTTTATATCTTCCCCATCCGCACCAAAAACATCCTGTGCTATCCTGTATACAAACTCGGCGTTTATATAATTATGCTCACCGGGGATCTTAAGTATATATTCTCCAACCTCTTCAGTATTTATCACCGTCACTCCGGCTGCCGTCTCTACTTCCGGAACGTTATCTCCGACAAACAGCCTGTCACCCTCATGCTGATGAAGCGTTATATTCTTCTTGGCTCCGAAATACGCCTCCATTGTGCCGTAATAATCAAGATGTTCCTCATAAAGATTAAGAAGTACGGCTATATGCGGCGATACTTTGGTGTTAACCAGCTGATGACAGGACATCTCGAATACAACTATGCTGTCACTGTCTATGTCATCATAACGGTCAAGGCAGGGCAGGCCTATATTCCCAAGAAGGATCACATTTCGTTCCGTACAGTCTGACAGTACCTTCGCCAGCATTGCGGATGTGGTGCTTTTGCCCTTTGTACCTGTTATTCCTACAGTCTGATCCCTGAAGCATTCGAGGAATATCTCCGTCTGTGAGGTGAACCTGTCATTATCTTCAAGCATTACTATCCCGGGGCTCTTGAAGATAATGTCATATGACTCTTCATCAAATCCGTCCCTCTTTCCTTCAAAGATATCAATGCTTTTCGGACTGCAGTGGGCTTTCAGGAAGCTTTCCGTTGACTTCCCTTCACGTCCGTAGCCCCAGATCAGTATTTTCTTGTCATTAAATCTTTCTTTAATATTCAGCATTTCCTACCCACCGGTCTTTGAAAAGGGACCTGCCCCATATGGCAAGTCCCTTGCTCCCGCTTCTTTCCTTAACAGTACTGATTATGTGAACTCAGCATAGCATAAAAGTGCCGCATTTGCAAGAGTTTTAAGGCTTCAGACCACCTGCCGGCCCGTATTTTGCAGATATAGGCATACCCTATATTTCAGCATAGAAATACGGTATAACCTTAACTATTGACTTTTGTATATCTTTGAAATATAGTGCATACATATTCCGGGCGACAGTATAAAACATATTATTACGGAGGATGAAGCCAATGACAGACGTTAAAACAGGAAAGCTGGTACGTACCGCAATGTTTGCTGCGCTTACCTGCATTGCTACTTTTATAATAAAGATCCCTACTCCCGGTACCGGTGGATACATCCATCCCGGAGATGCCCTTGTTATCCTTTCGGGTATTTTTCTCGGGCCATTATACGGAGCCGCAGCTGCAGGTATCGGCTCGGCCATGGCCGACCTTCTCGGAGGATACTTCTTCTATGCGCCCATAACACTGCTGATCAAGGGTATTGTTGCACTCGTATGCGGACAGATATTTAAGTATTCGGTACTTAACGTTACCAACGCAAGAGCCAAATGCATACTCTGCGGTCTGTTCGGTATGGGCTTTGTGACATTCGGATATTTCCTGTTTGAACTGCTTATTTACGGACACGGTGCGATCGCAAGTGTGCCTGCCAATCTTATACAGGGACTGTCAGGTCTGGTCATTTCAAATCTTTTATACGGACCTTTGAAAAAAATTTTTAAATGACTTGCATTACAACACCACATATGGTAAAATACCCTTGTCTTGTTACAAAATCTTGTGGTTTCACCTCCTTGTATAAACCTCAAGATTTCCCCACAATATGGCAAGAGGTACTTATCCCCTAGGTATTCTTGCTATAAGAGGACTATCACATTTGTGGTAGTTCTTTTTTATAGAAATATAAGGGTAATTTCGAAACAGACAGGATACCGTTATGTTCAGATCGATCGCAATAGTCTTTTCAACATATTCAAAAATTCCCATGCCTATATTTGAATGGAAGGAAGAGGACTTAAGATACAGCATGTGTGCTTTTCCTTTGGTAGGTCTTGTGCTTGCCGCCCTGTCATGCGGCGCTTACAGGCTTATGCTCTGTCTTGGTGCCGGTAACCTTCTTACCGCAGGCGTTATGACAGTCCTTCCCCTTATCTTCACCGGGGGAATCCATATGGACGGCTATATGGATACCATGGATGCCCTCAGTTCCTACGGAAGCAGGGAAAAAAAGCTTGAAATCCTTAAGGATCCCCATATAGGAGCCTTCGCCGTTATACATGCGGTCATATATACAGTAGCGGAACTGTCCCTGTGGAGTGAGCTCGCAAGACTTGATATTGAAGGTTATATGGGAAATATGTTATTCTATTTAGTAATGGCAGGTTATGTGATGTCAAGAACCCTGTCGGCTGCTTCCGTCCTGACCTTTAAGAAGGCTAAAGCTGACGGAATGGTAAGTGATCTTTCCAAAGCCCAGGGTACAAAATGCCGGACGATCATTGCTGCGGTCCTGATCCTGCTCATAGTTTTAATGTTTGTGTTATACGGGATATACGCTTTATGTACTGTCATTCCGGCTGTATCGGTATTCCTGTTCTACAGAAGAATGTCATACAGAAGCTTCGGAGGTATCACCGGAGATCTTGCGGGGTGGTTCCTTCAGATCTGTGAACTGTCAGTACTGTTTACGGTAGTTATGACCTCTATGATACTTAAGCTTTAGGGTTCAAAAGGTGAGAGTTATGGAAAGTTCAATGTATGTATGCAGCAGCTGTAAAAGGATATTCAAGCTCAAGGGAAGCAACAGGCGTGCAAAATGCACCCACTGTGACAATGTTTTCCTTATAGATATGCATATAAGCCTGGAGGAATGGCAGAGCAGCAGTAAGGAAGACCGCGGCCGGCGTATTCATCAGTATATTAAGGAAGCCGAAGCGAATG
The DNA here is from genome assembly GCA_017450065.1 of Lachnospiraceae bacterium. GTDB lineage: Bacteria > Bacillota > Clostridia > Lachnospirales > Lachnospiraceae > UBA2868. The sequence continues at coordinate 7,448 of JAFSYI010000062.1, read as the reverse complement.
AACATGATAAGGCTGCAGAAGCCGTAGAAAAAGAAAAAAAAGAAGCTGAAATAAAACAGGAAGCTGAGACAAAACAGGAGCCGGAAGCAAAACAGGAACCGGAAGCAAAACAGGAGCCGGAAGCAAATGATGATCTTTCCCGGGATACCGGGATATTACAGGATGTAAGTCCTGCAAAGGAAACCGGTTCGGAAGGAAACGCTGACGCAGTACCTTCTGTTTCGGAAGGAACAGTGGATGAACCTGTGAAAGAAGAAACCAAACCCGTAACGGAAAGCTTTGATTTCAGTTTCGAAAATGAAAGCGAGAGCGATCTGCTGGAATTCGGGTTCGGCGCGGGAGCCTCCAATACCGGCAGTTCCGGTTTCGGTAACGATAGCTCCTCAGCTTCCGGAAGCAAGCAGTTTGAATTCGAATTTGAAGAGGATGAAAGCGGTCTCTTTGATTTCCTGCCGGAAAGTAATTCAGGCTCCGAATCCACTGCTTCATCCGAGGCTGTTCCCGTTGCAGAGGAACCGATTCCCGAAGCCTTTACCGAAGCTGTTTCTGCTGCAGAAGAACCAATTCCCGAAGCCCTTGACGAAGCTGTTTCTGCTGCAGAAGAACCTTTTATTCCGGAAGGAACCGCTGATACGGCAGAAGACACTGCAGAACAGGACGGTTTCTACGGATCATCCGGTGAATCCGAAGCTAAGGAGGAACCGGCGTCTTCAGAGGCAGATGAGACAATAGCATTTGATATGGAAGATAACATCCCCGAAGCTCCCTTAAGGGAAAATGCCATTAAGCCGGAGCCTTCGGATTATCAGCCAAAGCTTGAGGAACATAACTCAGATAATGATCTGTTTTACTTCGGGGACAGTGATACGGAAAGCAGCAATACGGAAAGCATTGGTACAGAGACCGGCATTGCTGACGAAGCTTTCCGGGACGATTATCCGGAATTAACCGGTGATGCTTATATAGAGACTCCCGGAGAAAATGACAACTCCGATATTTATATAGAAATTCCGGGATCCACAGTATTATCTTCCGGTGAAGTGCATGAAGCTTCAGAACCTGAGGCTTTACCCGTCGAAGATGATGCAGAAGACTCAGAACCTGAGGTTTTGCCCGTCGAAGATGATGTGGAAGACTCAGAGCCTGAGGTTTTGCCTGTCGAAGATGATACGGAAGACTCAGAGCCTGAGGTTTTGCCCGTCGAAGATGATATGGAAGACTCAGAGCCTGAGGTTTTGCCTGTCGAAGATGATGTGGAAGACTCAGAGCCTGAGGTTTTGCCTGTCGAAGATGATGTGGATAATCTGGAATCAGCTGTTTTGGCTGCCGAAGTGGAAGAAGCCGTATCTGAGATGGAGAAGGCTGCGGTACCAAAAGACCTCTCAGTCAGTAAAACGGGAAATAAAGCATCCGAAAATACAACCAAAGGAAGCACCGTAGTTAACGAATATCATTACGAATACCAGACAGGAAGCGTCTTTCTGAAACGCCTGTTCAGCGGCATCGGTATGGTATCCGGACTGACGATCCTTGCCCTTGGCGCATTTGCCCTTAAGCTTCAGGAGGATGCATTATCCATATCTTCCATTGGAATACTGTTTGCAATGTGCATCGGGGTTGCCATACTCAGCTACTTCGGATGTAAGCTTGGAGAAACTATCGATTGATTTTTATACTTCTTACGCCAAATGAAAGGAACCGGATATTATGGTACAAACTGCTTTCAACAGAATTATGAAGCTTACGGCTGCTGCCCTTACCCTTGCTTTGATCCTGTGTGTGATAAAGCCTGTCCCGGCACAGGCACAGGTGTATATCCTGCCTGACGGGACCGTATTTGATTCGGATTTCTATGCGGCGCTCTACCCGGAAATGCAGGCCGGATATGCAGGAGGTAAGTACCCCGAGAGATTATTATGGCATTATCTTACCTACGGAATAAAAGAAGGACGTATACCTTCTCTCAATTCTATGTACAACCCCACTCCCGCGACAAAGAGTACCGGAAATGTATATCTGCCGGGAAGCTCCTTCGTCGTTCCGGTTCAGTATTTATATCCGTATACACCATATATTTATTAATATAAAAAAAATATCTGCCAATTGGGATCAGGTAACGTATAAATATACAGAAACAGTTAAGAAAGCTACAGACCGGATAACCGGAAATACATATGGGGAAATCTATACATATTATATGTAGTGCCGGGCAGATAATAAAAAGAGGAGGAAATCGAAATGAGTAAAGAAGGAATAAAGAGCGGAACATTAATGACGGATGAAGAGCTTCGCAGCTTAAGCGGAGGCGTTATCTTCAATGCATCGGGGATCATAGGTGCAGATCCATACAATCCCTGGGAACTTATAGATAACTATAACGGAAACGTAATTGCCCGCTTCAGGACAAAGGAAGACGCTATCCGCTATTCTCATGACAAGTACGGTTATGATAATGCCATGGATACCCTGGAGATCAACTGGGATCAGGTATGTTCACTCAGAAGATACAGCCAGAATCAGTAACTGTCATTTGTTAAGATCAATTAAAAACATATAATAAATACCGCCCACGAGAACCGTTGTGGGCGGTATTTCTAATCATTCATGATCATTACAGTTATCCGTAACAGTCTGAAAATACCTGTTAATGCACATATACGGTGGTTCCTATGCCAACCATATTATAGAGGGCAACAGCCTGGTCATGCGGGATATTCACACAGCCATGCGAACCGTTCTTCAAATATATATCTCCGCCAAAGCTCTTTCTCCACTTTGCATCATGGATACCACAGCTTCCGTAAAAACGCATCCATCTGTCCACCCATACATGCCATGACGGTCCGTTAAGATATTTCCCGGGAATGCAGCTGTTGATCTGGAACAGTCCTCTCGGGGTACCTCTTCCGGGGCTTCCGGTCACACATGGAGTATACAGTGCCACGTTCCCGTTAACGAAATATGTCAGAGTCTGATTGGCAATATCCACATCTATATAAGTCATTGCCGGATTAACGACAGGTGCTGACGGAACTGCCGCTACCGGAGCTATATAAGCAAGATCGCCCGGGTCAGCGATATCTGCTGACGGAGGCGTAAGCAAAATATCCGTCGCATATGTCTTCTGCGGACATATCACAACTGCCAATAAGCACAGAATCAACATCGAAAAGGCTGAAAACAGTTTTTTCATATAATTCTCCCTCTACCTGACAATACTCTTGTTCCGGACGAATAAAGATATGCAATATTTTAACTGTATTTAACGGGTTTTACAAGTATGAAATTACATTTTAGCCCGGGAACCTGTCTCTTGCCTATACAAATTGTAGAAGGTATAATATTCATATATCTTTAAGGAGCTTAAAAATGTCACATACTATCAGTCTGCAGGAAATCGAGAGCTTCCCTTCCGGAGTTCTTCGTCTCACGGAAGAGGTTTCAGCCCTGATAAAGGATATCCGTACAGGTTCGGCTGCCTTAAAGGCATCCTCGATACCCCTGTTCTTTCCGAGGATAGAATTTCTGAAAAAGAAGCTTGGCAAAAAGAAATCCGAGGCGGAATCAATGATAGACCGTATCATGGCAGACGAACGTTTTATAAAGGACGGTGACACGGCTACCGCTGCCATAAAGCAGCAGCTGGTCATTATAAATAACGACTTAAGACTGCTTAATGAAGTAAGCGAAAGCCTCAATGATGCCGAAAATAAACTGAAAGAGGTAAAACTGTTGTGAAAAAAGGATGGTTCATAGGTGCCGGCACATCGGCTCTGTTTATCCTGTTGATGTATATTTTTAAAGACGACGTTATCATAGTTGCACATCTGGCAGGTTATCGTGCCGGTATGACTTTACTCGGTGCCCTGTTCGGCGGTTCGTCGGCAGGTTCCGTACTGACCCTGCTTAGAAACAGGAAAACACCCGCCGAGGTACAGCAAATAAGAGTCTCTCCCTCTCTGGATATCGGAAGCAGGCTCAACCCTGAGCATATAAAGGCTAACCTTTATGAGGTAACGGGAGACGCGACCGATGAAACCGTAAGGAAAGCCGTCAAAACGGTAATAAAGACCATGGATGTCATGGATGACCTTCAGGACAGACTGAAAGAACTGCTTGACAATAACGGTGCGGATGCACTCAGAGACACGGAAAATATACTTGATGACGTCGAACAGCATATCTGCAGGAATGTAAGAAAATTTATAAACAACATAACAATTCTCGACATGAAGAACAGCCGGGACAGGGAGAAGATCATAAACAGTGCCGTAGAATGCAGTGAACAGAATCAGAAGCTGCTGAAGCTGACCAGGGATTTTATGACATCACTTGTAGAATTTCTTAACAGACAGGGTGACAGCAGCAGTGAAGATGAAATAAATTTGTATAAGGAAGCTTTAACAGAACAATTATCAGCAAAAGGAGAAACTATATGAAACGAGCATTGGTTTTATTAATGGCTGCGGCCTTAATGCTTGGCGGCTGCGGTAAGGTCAGGGACGAAGGGTATAAAAGCTCATTATCAGAGGAGGATGCCCTGAAAGAGCTGAAAAGCCTTATCACGAAGGTAGATGTCAGGGAAAAAAGCAATCCGATACTGGATATTTATACGGATGAAACCTCGGAAGCCGACAATCTGGCAGATATTGACACCTTCCCCATAATGGTCAGAGGCAGCGGAAGCATAAACATTGAAATAGCCGCTGCTACGGAGCTGTCGGCAGATACACCGGATGACTGGCTTAATGAAGCGGCCAAACGTTTCAACAGTGAATCACACACGATAAACGGTAAATCCGTATCGGTATCGGTACGTAAGATCACCTCCGGAGAAGTGGTCACCTATATTCTCAATGATAAATATCAGCCGGATGTCTTTATACCCAGTAATGACGCCTGGGGAAAAATGCTGGATTCATCCGGTTACAGAACAGGTATGCTGACCGACAGGATAGCCGGAAATACCGCAGGTATTCTTATTAAAAGAGAAGTCTATGACAAATTCAAGGAAAAATACGGCGAAGTGACGGTACAGAATGTTCTGGAGGCAGCCAATAACAGGGATCTTATTTTTGCCTATACCAACCCTTATACAAGCTCCACGGGACTGAATGTCCTCTGCGCAATGCTTGCTTCCTTCGATCCGTCCGATCCCCTGTCGGATAAGGCTACACAGGCGCTTCTTGAATACCAGAAATCATCTCCTCCGGTTGCATATACCACCGCTGTTCTGAGAAATCAGGCTGCAAAGGGCGTTATCAATGCAATGGTCATGGAGGAACAGGCATACATAAATACTCCCGAGCTTAAGAGCTATGTCTATACTCCGGTCGGAATAAGACATGATCATCCCGTATATACCTTTGAATGGACCTCTGATGAAGCAAAGGAGGCTGCCGAAGAATTCGTGGAGTTCTGTAAGAGCGCCAAAATGCAGGAGCTTGCAAGTGACAGAGGCTTTAACAGACATGATGAATATATTTCGCAGGATACCGGTATGAGCGGTCTTGATTATCTGGCAGCCCAGAAGGTATGGAAGCAGAATAAGAACGGAGGCAAGCCTATCGTTGCTGTGTTCGTAGCCGATATATCCGGTTCAATGGATGGCGAACCGCTTAATTCGCTTAAGCAGTCCCTGATAGCTTCATCCTCCTACATAAGCTCTGAGCACTATATAGGTCTGGTCAGCTATTCAAGCGATGTGACCGTCAATCTGCCCATCGCGCAGTTCGATCCCACACAGCGGGCTTATTTCTCGGGTGAAGTAAAGGCTCTTAATGCCAACGGTTCGACCGCAACGTATGATGCCCTCCTGGTTGGTGCCAAGATGCTTAAGGATTTCGAAGCCACAGTCCCGGATGCCAAGCTTATGCTGTTCCTGCTTACCGACGGTCAGCAAAACAAGGGGTATCCCTATAGCAGGATAGAAGATGTGATAGGAGGATTAAAGATACCTGTATATACGATAGCCTATAATTACTCAGATACTACCGAGCTCGCGGCATTATCCAACTTAAACGAAGCCGCACAGATCAAGGCAGACAGCGATGATGTCAGCAATGTACTGAGAAATCTGTTTAATGTAAACCTGTAGTAACTATTCATTTGAGCATGTTCTGAATAGTTACGATCTGTAAAACTTATTTAAAACCGGACATACTGCTCCACCCCGGTTTCTTCAAACCTGAAGCCGTTTCTATAGATTTCCGCCGCCATATCAAGCAGCGGAAACAGCATTACGGCTCCTGTACCCTCACCCAGAGCCATTCCGGCGTCAATGACCGGCTTAAGACCAAGTTCTTTCATAACATAAGCCATGCCCGCCTCCTTTCCCATATGGGATGCGATCATGGCTTTTTTTGTACCGGGCTCCATCCTTTCCGCGCATAATGCAGCAACGGCACTTATAAAGCCGTCTACGATAACAGGGACATTATATCTGGCTCCACCGATAAATACCCCTGCAAGTCCCGCTATATCAAGGCCGCCGACACAGGAGAGAGCTCTCTCAGCCTGACCGGAAGCGTCTGTTATGCTGCTTTCCTGTTCTGTCATATAAGCTCTGTCATCAGGATCGGATGCACTCTTTAAATCCTGCATAATTTTCCTGTCTGAAGTCCGTCTAAGCCCGTGTAATTTAATTCCTCTTTCAATTACCTCAAGCTTTCTTTCGTATGCTGCATCGCTTAACCCGGCTCCTCTGCCGGTAACCTCCGATACGGCAATTCCCGTAAGAGCTGCGCATACAGCTGACGCGGTCGTGGTATTTCCAATGCCCATTTCACCTGTGGCAAGTATGCCGTATCCCTTATCCCTGCAGTCCCTTACGGTTTCTATACCTGTCTTTACCGCCTGTCTCATCTCATTTAATGACATTGCAGGCTCATTAAGAAAATCGGAAGTACCTCTCCGTATCTTCCGATCTGTCACTCCCTCAGGAGAACCTTTCATATTTATTCCTATGTCTATCGGGATTATGTCTGCCCCCGCATGCTCTGCCATCCTGCATACGGTACTTTCCCTCCGGCCCATCCAGCCCGCGACCTCTGCCGTCACATCCTGCCCGCACTGGCTGACTCCTTCCTCTACTATTCCGTTGTCCGCACACATTATGATAACGGCTCTCTTACTTATATCCGGCATTATACTGCCCTGAACTGTCCCGATCCTGCATATCATATCCTCAAATGTTCCCAGACTGTTAAGGGGCTTGGCTACGGTATCCCACCTTTTCTGTATCTCTCTGTATATATCTTTATCTGACATCTTATATGTCTCCGGACTCTGTAAATAATTACTGTATTTGTAACTATTCAGAACAGCACATAAATTTTAAAATATGAACCGTCAAGCTTGCTTGTAAGGGGCATATTTTATAAATTTATGTATTGGATGAATCCAAAGCAGCGAAAAATACGAAGTATTTTGAGCCTGTTCTGAATAGT
>JAFSYI010000006.1 GCA_017450065.1 Lachnospiraceae bacterium | reverse complement strand
CTCCCAAAAAGTATTCTCTAAATTAACTTTTATATAACCGTTTGGTATCATATGTTTTCGTACAATAGATTTTGTCTTTAATGCTTCTTCTATTATTATTTTGATATCTTCTTTTTTGTAAAAATCATATACATGACCATTTATTGCCAAAACTCTCTTTACTATCCAATTATGATTAATCACTTCATTCTCTTTATCATAGAGTTTATCATCTACTGTCTCTAGTTTAATGCACTCACCATTAAGTACTAATTCAAAAAAAATCAAATCATCTTCTGTATGAGCTAATCCTGTTTGTCCTAATGGAATCAAATAAAAATTCTTATGTTTATCTAAAACCATTTCTGTAGTATTTCTTTTTATAGGTTTACCAAACATATCTCTAACACCGATAGCATTTAAATAATCCCATTCTGGCATCTCTTCACTGTAATCTCTGAATTCTTTAACAAAAGCCATCGTCTTTCCTCCTTGTGTTTTATTCCATGATTATTTATTTGCTATTTACACTCAACATCCTTTGACTGAACATTCTTGAAACCAATCTTGTCAGTAATCCAATCCTCATTCCATCCCGTATATGTTTCAATGATATCCCTACTCTATATTTATATATAAAATCAAGAATATCTAGAACCGTAACATCTCCAGTCATTATTCTGTCTCCATATCACAACTTATGTTTATCTCTACAACTCCCAGCTTCTTGGAACCACCTTTGCTCACCGTTGATTCGGCAGTAAAGGCCTCCTTTATTATTTGAAGAATTTCTTGTTTGTTATAGGTTTCTTTAATATCCTCATCTAGAATGTTTATCTTTCGTATATTCCAATGATATTCTAGGTAATTTTTTGATTTATCGTTACACATACCATCAATTACTTCCAATTCAATTTTCCTACCGTCGAGTACCAGCATATACCAATATATTTCTTCATCGTTATATGCTAAACCCTGATGATCTACTTGTAAAAAATAATAATGTCTTTCCCTATCTAGTATCATTTCTGATGTATGATTATAAATAGAGCACCCGCTCAAATCCCTTACCCCTATTGAATTTAAATATTCCCACTCCGGCATTTCTTCTCTAATATTTCTGAATTCTTTTACAAACGCCATTCTTTTCCTCCCTCTGCTATTAGTATTTTTGCAAAATGCGTATTATTTTGAATTTTTTAATCTTTTTGGACCAAATCACACAAATGTTATCATGTCAATAATATATTAGCATCAAACACATTTTTAATTGCTCCTGTATAAGTTATCTAACGTATTGACTCCATCCCCAGTGATTAGGATTTAATTAAAGCAACAACTTCCATATACTATCACAAGTAAATCCAATGTCAACAAATTATCGCACTGTGACTTTAGAATTAAAGACTTATTTTTAAGCCAATGCTAAGTATAGAAAATAGAATATGACCAAACATGATCATACCAAAACTAGCCCAAATTTTCCAGTTGCAGTTACTGCTTTAGCTACATCACCCACATCTGGAATAAGTCCCACCACGCTCATTCCAGCAAAAAAATAATCATCGTTCTTCACATTCCCAATAACATCTCTAATGTCAACAAGAGGTATAAAACTACTTGTTATCTGTCCCATTACAGTTGCTATGCTATCTGGATCCTCTATAAAATCACCACACACAAAACCTTTATTAAAATCTCGTATGTATTCACTCCACTTTCTATTATAAAAATACGGATCAGTACCTTCTGTATACTCTTTGAGATCTGAGCGTTTATCTCCATCAGGATCCGCCGAAAGCGGATCAAAGCCTTCAGAGCATTCTATTCCATCCATCAATCCGTCATTGTCTGTATCATTCTTTAACGGCTTGGTTCCTATCATAACTTCTTCAAAATCAGAAACTCCATCATTATCCGTATCTTCATCTAACGGATTGGAAATAAAATTACCTATTATAACCAACTTATTCCCATCATATCTACGGAGAAGGATAACCTCTTCATCATCATATAATCCGTCCCCGTCTGTATCTGGATTATTCTTATCCAATTGTATAGTTAAAGGTTCTTCACTTATACAGGCATTCAGAGTAACTGCATCAGCATATGCTCCTCCACACCCCGAAACAGATAAAAAGCATAGGATCAACCCAATTATCAGTACTTTCTTCATCTTCACCTCTCCATCATCTACATATAACGCTACACAAGATTTGAAAGAATTAATACTAACCAAAAGTAAAGAGCCTTGTATGAACAAGGCTCTTTTTACGTATTTCCGCCCTCTGATTTCTGTTATGTGTCTATAACCCTCACGCGATATCGATCGCCGTCTGCGTTTCACCGAAGGTTGCCGCCCAGGCATCGAACTGTCCCAGTCCCAGCCTCTGCAGGGTATTATACTGCAGATATCTCATGTTTGTATACAACTCGGTCATGGAATTACTGATCGGCGTGCCCGTTGCAAATGTCACGCCCTTGCCGCCGGTTATCTCATCAAGATACTGGCATTTATTGAACATATCCTGGGATTTCTGTGCCTCGGTCTGGGCTATTCCCGCAACATTGCGCATCTTGGTATATACGAACAAATTTTTGTACATATGCGATTCGTCAACAAACAGCCTGTCAACGCCAAGCTGTTCGAAGGTTACTACATTGTCCTTCCTTGTCTGATCGTTAAGCTTATCGAGCTTTGCCATCAGGGATTTACGGCTCTTTTCCATCTGTTTTATGGTATACCGCTCGCCCCGCTCTGCTTTGACAAGTGCTATTGAAGCTTCTATCTCTTCTATCTGCCTCTCTATTATCGCCACCTGTCTCTCTGTTGACAGCGGGATCTTCTCAAACTGTGAATGCCCGATTATGACAGCATCATAATCACCCGTTGCAATACGGGAGCAGAACTTCTTGCGGTTTGCCGGTTCAAAATCCTTCTTCGTTGCGGCAAGTATATTTGCTCCGGGATACAGCCTTAAGAAATCGCTCGCCCACTGTTCTGTCAGGTGGTTCGGTACAACAAAGAGAGATTTATGGCATAATCCCAGTCTCTTTAGCTCCATAGCCGCTGCTGTCATTTCAAAAGTCTTGCCCGCCCCAACACAATGGGCCAGGAGCGTATTATCCCCGTATAATACGTGTGCCACGGCGTTGAGCTGATGCGGCTTAAGTTCTATATCCGGAGTCATCCCCGGGAACTTAAGGTGCGATCCGTCATATTCCCTCGGTCTTGTGGAATTGAACAGCTTATTATATTTTGCCGTCAGGACTTCCCTGCGCTCCTGATCGTTAAATATCCATACCTTGAACGCCTCACGTATGGCTTCCTGCTTCTGGCTTGCAAGGGTGGTTTCCTTCTTATTGAGTATCCTCTTTTCCTTGCCTTCCTCAACCACAGTATCATATATACGGGTATCCTTCAGGTTAAGGCTGTCCTCAAGGATCTTATAGGCATTGGCCCTGCCAGTTCCGAAAGTTGAATACACAAGCGTATTTCCGAAATCGGAGTTCTTGCCCTTAACATTCCACTGGCCTGTAACATCCGAAAAATGCACAGCCATTATATCACGGGCAAACAGATGCTCCGGTGCATGGAATATCTCACGCATGAAATCCTCCACATATTTTGTATCTATCCATGTCGCCCCTATGCGTACCTCTATCTCCGATGCATCCAGCTCTTTGGGCTGCACTCCTTCAAGAGCCGTTACATTCACTCCATATGACTGGTCTTTCTTGGCGTAGCTTCTTGCTGTCGCCAGCTTGTCACGGACATTTCCTGAAAGATACTCATCCGCTGTTTCCCATTTATCTGTGAGCGGATTTTTAAATATGACTCCTGTAAGCTCTTCCGTTATCTTATCTTCCGTTTTACCGGTAAGATCAGCCATAAAGGGAAGATCCACCTTTGCCTTTTCCGATAATGATACTGCCAGGGCTTCACTTGCGGTGTCCACGTTCGTAACTACTTCTGCTCGCTTGATGGTACGCTTCGTGAACATATCCGCCTTGCCCTCGAACCTGCCCTCATCATCCAGTTTTTCCAGAGAGCATAACAGGCAGTAGCTTGAATCCTGATTAAACGCCCGCTTATTGGTCTGTGAACTTATAAGCCCGAACTTCTTGGAAAAGCTGTCATAAAGATCATTAAGCTCCTGCTGTTTTGCTGTTATGGCTTCATCGGAGTATTCATCCATCTGGATGTTTATAAGCTCCTGCGTGCAGTCACGGATCCTTATCATGCCCCTGATACGCTCCTCCATGCTCTCCGATACATCCGTAGGCTTCATTATGCTGTTCTCACGGTAATATACCTTATCATCCACAAGGCAGTAGCTGAAATTCTTGACATTCGGATCTGCAGGAACTGTTTCAAATGACAGATCCTCCCCTTCTTCAAGCTCAATGGCTTCGTATTCTGCATTGATATTCCCTATTGCCTCACGCAGCTGATCTTCAAATGGTCTGCCCTCATCCGGAAGACAGGCAGTCTCCATCCCAAAGGGTCCCGATACCTCAGCCATCATTCCGACGATCATTTCGGGATGATCCACGAAATAGCTGTTCATCGTTATGCCGTTTTCATCGGCAGCAAGATGTACCCAGTCAGGTTCTATATCCATAAGCCTGTCCCGCTTCTTAAAGAAAAGAATGTCGGAAGTTACTTCTGTTCCGGCATTCTCCTTAAAGGCTGTATTTGGTAATCTTACCGCTCCGACAAGCTCTGCCCTTTGTGCAAGATGCTTCCTTACCTGCGGTGACTGCTTATCCATTGTACCCTTACTTGTAACAAAGGCTACGATACCTCCAGGCCTTACCTTATCGAGTGTCTTGGCAAAGAAATAGTCGTGAATCTGGAATCCCAGCTTATCATACGGCTTATCGCTCACCTGATAATTTCCAAAAGGTACGTTCCCTACTGCAACATCAAAGAAATCATTCTGGAAGTCAGTCTTTTCATATCCGCTTATCCTGATATCTGCTTTGGGGTATAACTGCCTTGCGATACGGCCTGTGATATCATCAAGCTCCACGCCATAAAGCCTTGAATCCTGCATTGATTCCGGAAGCATTCCGAAGAAATTGCCGATTCCCATAGCCGGCTCCAGTATGTTGCCCTTTTCAAAGCCTATGTTGGAGAGGGCTTCATATATGCTCCGGATTATTACAGGACTTGTATAGTGGGCATTCAGCGTGCTTTCCCTTGCTGCCTTATACTCTTCATCCGTAAGGATACCCTTAAGCTGCCGATATTCATCCGACCAGTTATCTTTTGTTTCATCAAAGGCATCCGCAAGTCCGCCCCAGCCAACATACTGCGAAAGGATCTGCTGCTCTTCAGGTGTTGCGATCCTGCTTTCATCCTCTATCTGCTTAAGAGTCTCGATAGCTGTAATATTCCTCTTAAACTTTTCCTTCGCACCTCCTGCCCCGAGTCTGTCATCTGTTATACGGAAGTTCTCTGCCTCTCTCCTGTCCGTTTCCGGAACATCAGAGATCTGTTCAGTATCGGCTGACTGTTCGATCATTTCCGGATATTCCGCTTCCTTAGCGTTGTAAATATCCCAGAACCTGTCTTTAAGCCTTGCAGGGAATGCTTCATCATCCATAAATTCAAAGTATATGTTCTTAAGCTCCTCTGCGCTTTCGGTTCTTTCGATCTTCAGTTCATAATGGCCTACCCGTACCTCATCAGATAGGCGTTCCTCCAGCTTCCTAAGCTCTGGTTCTGATAACCTGTCATATATATCATTCTCATCCGTATGTATGGAAAAGCTCTCTTCATCCCCGTCATGCCTTGTAACCTCATAATTGAGGATCTGATGCTCACCTCTGACATCGGCTTCAAGCTCATAGTTGGCAGTATGTCCGAAATTGCTGTATTCGGCGCTTAAGTAGTGGATGCTCCGGATCTCTTCTGCTGTCAGCTCTTTCTCTTTAATGAACTCCGGTACTTCTGTAAAACCAAAGGAATCCACGAAATATGCCCTATCCTGAGCGTCCTTGTGCAATACCACAACATCCGACACGGACATGGAATGACCTTTGAAATCTTCCGGATGAGCTATATTGAACTTCTCATAAAGGTCATCAAGAGTAACACCCTCCTCAAGTTCTCCCGAGTATACTTCCCTGTAATTATCAGGATCTACTGTCTTACCTTTAGCGGACAGTCTTTCCAGGTTTTCAAATATGATCTCACGCCTGTCTTCGGCTTCATCATCGATCTGGTATATCGTGTATCTGGAACCGTCTATAGTCAGTTCATCTTCCACAGGTGATATAGCCTCTGACGCCTCTTCAAGGTATCTTGACTCAAGTTCTTCCTTTTCCTCCCGGCTGAGATATTTCTCTTTATCTACCAGCTGACGGATACGCTTCTCCACAACGCTCCAGCTAAGGACTGACTCGGCATAGGGCTGCATTATGCTTCCCTTGGAGAGCTTTATCCCTTTGGAATCATGGTCTTCCCAGCTTTTGTCATTACCGATAAGTGCATGGGACCTGCCTCCTACTCCGTATTCGTTCTTAAGGAAAGATATATTATCCTTACTGTCGTGTCCCTGTTTGAAATGCTCATAAATCCGTATCTTCCCTTCCGATACTCCGCTTCCCTTTGTGAGAATCGAATCGATCTCATCCTGTGTTATAAAGCTCTCCTGCATCAGTTCCACTTCTTCAGGAAGCGGGAATTCTGCCATTTCCGTATCAAGATCGGCTATCTCCTCAAGCAGGTATTCAGGCGATTTTATATATTTCCACCTAAGCTCTATTGTTCCCCGCTCAAGTGCATCCTTAGCCTCTGCTATCTCTGAAGCTATGATATTCCGGCCTTCATGGGTTGAGAGCATTTCCATTATCCGTTCTTCGCTGTCAGGGAAATTATTCCCTGATATTTCAAGGCTGTCCGGAATGTAGTCAAGACCGTCACGGAAGAAGAAAAAGATATGGTTCGCAACTCTTTCACGCTCGGTCTGATCTACAAAATAAGCCTCAAGACGGCTCACATATGAGCCGCCCTCGACCATACCCCTGATACGGTTCTCTATATCTGTCCAATCCATTTCAAGGATAGTGTTCTCATTAGCTGAAGTTCCATATCCTGCTTTCATACCGTTTTCATCAAACCATACGGATACAGGATCATT
>JAFSYI010000061.1 GCA_017450065.1 Lachnospiraceae bacterium | reverse complement strand
TTTCCAGGTTTTATTGCCTCCGTCGGTTGATTTCTCGATGACCTCTGTGTATTCCTTACCCTTAACAAAGGATTCACCGGCTTCATCGGTAATACCGATCCTCTCGGCTTCTGTCTTTGTATACTCGTAATCCTTATCTTCCTCTCCGCTCTCTTTTAATTTAAGCCCTACAACCTTTAATGTGGCTTTGCTTATCTTTCTGGGCTTCTTACAATTGCATTTGGAACATTTTTTTCTAAAACCCCGTGTGCTCCATGTATGTGCTTCAGCCGGATCAATGACTTCCTCGCATTCTGCACAGATAACACTGTGAGTCTTGGCACCATTCCTTTTATATATTTTTGCACCTGTATGCTTGCAGGTATTGCCGCTTACCTTTATAGTCTTGGGATACTTGCTTAGATCCTCGACCGTGAATTTTGCCTCGTTCCCCTTAACATAGTCCGTACCGGGAATACCCTTAAGCCAGGTCTCGATCTGCAGGTTAATGCTGTCTCCTTCCTTAACACCATTAACCTCCATCATTCCTGTAGCGGGACTCTTTTCCACTTTCTGGGTATCATCTTTTTCAAGCAAAGGTATTTCGTATTTAAGTATACCTTTACCTTCCATTTTGCTTTCATTCCATTCCCAGCTCCAATGATTATTCCAAGGTTCAACATCCGGCTTTAGCGGACCCACAAGAGTCATCCCCACACCGTTTACTCCATCACATTTATCTCCGCTTTTAAGAATGGTTTTGGCTAAACCCTCAAGATAATACACCAATCCGTCACTGGACAAATCTTCTTTCGCATTGAAAACAACCGTTACAGGTAATTTCTTTTCTCCGGGTATAGGCTGTCCTATATGTATCTCAGTAATATTTGCTTTGAAATTATCCGGACTAAAACCCTCCGGATCAATAAGGGTGTCATTAAGCGCGTTATCCGCTTCATCTTCCGCCTTACCTTCAGCCTCTGTCAGCTGAACCGGTCCGTCAGAGGAATCTTTCAGCTCATTATTCGACTCCATTATCAAAGCGTCCGGTTCATATTCATGCTCATGTTCATAAACATGCTCATGCTCATGAATATCCGAAGAATCATCTAAAATATTCTCCTCATGCACGTGCAGATCTTCTCCTAAGACCTGTGCAGACGCCGGCCCTTCGAGCAGAATATCACTTCCGTTATCTGTCGCAGCATATACCGCCTGTATATCCTGAGGCAGCATCGTAGCGATCATTAAGAACGAAAGTATAAGTGCCAGTATCCTTCTTCCTGATTTCATACAATCTCTCCTTCCTGTCTGTCTTTAATGTTTTTAATCTCCCACACACAAATTCTGTATAGTCATTAATGCAAACGCTATGCGAGTCACGTTGTGCACTTATTGTGACCATTTTCCCATATATTCATCATCAAATCTATATCTTGTGTCTATTCGGTCATTTTTCATGTTTATTTGGTCGTAACTATTCAGAACATTTGGTATTTGAGCTTTTCATAACAGCATTGACAATAGATTATCCTGTCAAAAACAGCAGGCCCTAACCGGCCTGCTGTCATTATCATAATATTTTTTAACATAAGGATACTTAATCACTCTGCGGAAGCTTTCAGATTAAGTTCTACTCTTTCGAGTATCTGAGGCAAAGCTTTTACCGAATTGACGGCGACCCGCATTTTCAAAGTGTCAACCAGTTCTTTTCTGTCTTTCTCCATAAGCTTCACATTGGAACAGTATATACACAATGCCGCATCTGCTATCTGCCTGCTTATTGCATCCTTCTGAACAATCAGGCTGTCTATCAGGAGTGAAATGTTAGAGAATACGTCATTCCCGAAGGATGTAAAAGATCTCTGCTGAAGAGAAGTAAACAGTTCAATATCGGAAATATCGATATCCAAGGTATACAGATCTTCAAGATACCTGTTTGATATTCCTATAAGTGCGTTATTTATATCTGAATATCTAACCAGGAAACCATCCTCATCATATTTAACCGCAGAAATATTGAGAGGAAATGTCCTGACTCCGCGCATTATGAACAAGTTAACCGAATAGTTATCAGTATTCTTCACATGGGATCCTATGGAATCGGCAAATACATAGACCGCATCATCACGCCTGTACAACCTGTTGTTTCTCGCAATCCCGCCTTTATTATTCTCATGAAAAGAAACAACTATCTCCTCACCTCTCGTTGTATCCGCTTTAATATACACCGATATCCTGTAATACTCATCCAGCACACAGACAGCATTATCAAATTTCTCCTGACTCTTTATCTCCCTGATCATATAAGGCTGGATATGAGACAGGTAATCCTTAATGAAATCAAGTCTGTCGAGTCCCAGGAAATCAAGGTATCTGTATAAATGCAGGTTCAGCCCCGACGCATGCTCACACTCATCAATCACAAGCCGCGACAGCCGCGACAGCTTTCTCAGTCTCCTTGCAAGCACCTTCCTTATCTGGAAATCTTTATCGGCGGCAAGCGGCACAGTTGTGTCCGCTGTTTTTTCTTTTGCGGAACCTCCGCGTAATTCCTTCGTGCTTTCTGAATGTAGATGATCCTCAGATTCCAGATATAATCCCTCCATGTAAGCTATAAGTCTGCGCTTCATATCCGGATCAAGTTTCTTATATGTCTCTATCATAATCCCAACATCATCGCTTATCACATAGTCACTTGCAGCTGCGTCAATTCCCAAAAGGGCATCCGAGGTGACTCCAAGAGTCCTGCATATCATGGGGAGCTTGTCCACACCCGGATTCAGCTGCTTGCGTTTCCAATCACTTACCGTACTTTCAGCTATACCGGATCTCTCTGAGAATTCCTTCTGAGTCATTCCCCTCTCCTCCATAAGCCTGAAAATATTCTCCCGTACATTCATGATCGTGCCTCCGGTTATCGATATCGTCTTATTAACGTCCAATCCGACATGTCGGATGTGGCGATTCGATTTTACTACCATTATCAATATCCGTCAATAATGAAGCTACCCGAATAATTTTTCAAGAACTCTGGGTAATATGATATACTTGACCGTCAATACTCCCGCACTGTTATCGGATCCGGCTATCATGAACACAGCGGTTCCGCATCCGGTATTCTTCTTATAGCTTCCCGGAACGATCCTGTATTCATTTGGCGGGATCTCTACCCATTCCCTGCCTCTCTTTATACTCAGCTTAAAGTCGTCCTTACCCGGCGTTACAGGTATTCCTTTGTCATAATAGAATTTCTTTGTGAATTCAACCTTCGCCTTGGAAATATCGAAGGACTTAATCGAAAATCCGGCCTCAAAGCTTCCGGTATAATTACCTTTCGCAATGATCACGGCCTTCATCACGGTACCTTCAGGTACGATATCTCCCTTGGTAACAGTATCACCCTTCTTCCGGTCTGCCGGCTTTTTATTATTGGTCACGGTAACATCCTGATCATATTTGTAAATTACATTCTTATCCCAGTCTGTTCCGGCCTTAAGATCATTACCGTCAGTATCCGTTCCTGTTATCTGCGTTACATAGTTGTCCTTTTTATTCTCATATGCCTTGTCAAATACGGTTATGTCAACATCATCAAAAGATTTGGGAGTAATGACGAAGGTTCCGGCTGTCATCTTACCCTTAAAATTGCCCTTACCCGTCACAAATACAGTGGGCTTCTTATTACCGCTTCCGTCATTGACAGCCTTGTTATCCTTAAAGCTTAAAGCATAGTCATCCGGACCCAGTACCGCTTTCGATCCGTTTCCTGTCGTAAACTCAACGGAAACGTCAGGCATTGCACCTCCCTTGGCATATGCTGTCGATCCTTCAACATCTGCCTTAATACGCATACCGTTATTCCTGGACATATCAAACGGCATTATCTTGTACTTTTTCTTAAGAACGCCCGAATATACTCCTTTTCCGGTAAATATCACTTCCGCATTGTTTCCGGCATTCACATTATTTTTGTATTCCACCGTATAATCAGTGCCGTTGACAAGTTCCACATTCATACTGCCCTGTTTAACAGACAGTCTGGCACCATTCTGCAGCTTTTCGGTACCGTCATATTCGAAGCTGTTTACGAGTCCTTCTACCCTGACTTTACTCATGGGGATACCGGTTATGCTGTAGGTGAGGCGTGTCCTGCCGGCATAATCACCCTTGCCTTCAACATACATGAAAGCAGTCCCCACTTCCCTGTTGTTCTCATAGCTTATCACATAATCCGTATTCTCTTTAAGAACAGCGCTGCCGTACTTTACTTTTACATCCGTCTGCTTAACTTCGGCACCGTTATTGTAGGGAAGGGATTTCTTAAAGGTTACCTTGGCCCCGGTAATACTCTTTTTATCTGTCACCATTGCCTTGACGGTGATCGTTCCGGAGTAGTTTCCGATCCCGTCTGTCTTAACGACATAGTATCCCTTAGTACCCAATCCCTCAAGTTCATTGCCTTTGCACTTATAATGTCCGTCTGCATCTTTCCGGTATTTCCCTTCCGCATCAAGATCCGCAAGATAATATTTTACCGTATAATCTTTACCTTTTTTAAGCTTCTTTGTCTTGCCGTCCAATGTACCGG
Organism: Lachnospiraceae bacterium; assembly: GCA_017450065.1. GTDB lineage: Bacteria > Bacillota > Clostridia > Lachnospirales > Lachnospiraceae > UBA2868. Next base: position 116,278 of record JAFSYI010000061.1, on the reverse strand, counting down.
ATACGACGGGCAGAGGTTTATTGATGACCGGCTTGCCTTTTTTCTCCGCATACTCAAATGCAAAATCATCCGAAGCCGTAAATTCACCGTTCTCGAGCGAAGCCGGTTCGATCGAGAAATATACTGTCTGTGTACTGCCGTAATTTCCTTTACCTGTTATGGTAAAAGCCGGAAGTTTCTTAAGTTCCTTTGCACTGATGCCGCTGCCGGGGTCCGTAACGGCAATGCCCTTTTCCGCAGCCAGATCGGCCGCAGTCATATCCGCATTTGTATTGTTCTTAAAGCTTATTGTGTAATCCTTCTTAGGCGTGAGCAGTGTCTTATCGTCATAAACCTTTACCTCAGGCTTAAGAGCATTACCGGTGTAGCAAAGGACAAATACAGGAATATTGCTGTCTTTTACCTTAACCTTCTTAGCTCCGTCTATCTCGATACCATAGGCACTTCCCGGCTGTACAGCCTGCCATGCGGGGAAGAGCGTTGTATCCTTACTGATCGTTATGGACCCGCCAAGCTCATATTCCTTCTCCCCGTCTTCCGTACGCGTCCAGCCGATGTGCTCAAATCCCTGACTCGTATATGTCACTCCCGGAAGCACATGACTCTCACCGATACCAAGCCTTACATCTTCAGGATCTTCTCCCTTACCCCTTAAGCCTTTATTAAAGGATAATGTATATTTTATCTCCTCTGCTTTGGTCCAGCCCGGATACAGAGTAACATCTGCCGTCACCGTGATCTCTCCCGACAGATCATAAGAAGTACCCGTACCGTCTGGCATGGTATTCCAGCCTGTCTGTATATACTTATCCCTGGTATAAGTCTGTCCTCTTAATTTCGTCTTCATTCCCGCGGCTGCCGGATCTGTATATTCCGCAGTCTCAGCGGCGAGCCCCGGCTTGTAGGTTATTGTTTTAGCTAATGTCCACTCAGGATAGAGGATAAGATCGGCATCCTGTTCATACTTGCCGGACAGATCGTAATGCACTCCGCTTCCATCATCTTTAGTATTCCAGCCGGTCTGTACATAACTCTCGCGCGTGAAAACAGCATCCTTTAAAACAAGGGCCACGCCGGCATCCTTAACAACAGATATCTCATCACCGGTGCCGGATGTTCCGTGCTTATATGTCACGGTCTGTACAGCTGAAATACTTACATGATCCGTTCCGTTATCAGCCTGGTTTGCATTGCATGTAACGGAGTAAGATCCCGTTCTTATGTAGGTCTTGCCTCCTCTTTCCTTGCAGTATCTTGAGGAAGACATGTCTACGTTTACTTTTCCTGCAACAGCATAGTTTACCCTGCCATCCTTTGACTCTGTCATGTCAATAAGCATGCTTCCGCCTGTTATACTGACATTCGGCGATGTTGAGTTCCTGTCTCCGTAAATACCGTAACCGTATCCCGATACCTCAAGCCTGCCGCCGTCAACGGTAACATTCTTATACTGGATGGTAGTTGTCATCCCACTGCCGCCATAGCGTTCAGTCGACCGTGTATGCGCCTTTAACAGCCCTCCGTTAATGTTGATGCTCTGATTCGTGCTTCCTGATTTTATGGCTGTATACAGGGCTTCCGCATACAGTTTGCCGCCTGTCAGCGTAGTGGAATAAACGGGATTGAGTGCCTGATAATCAAGCGCATCCTCCCCGGTGCCGGTTGATACAAGTATAACTTCACCCCCGGACTGGAAATAATTGTCGCACTCAACCGCCATTTGGGGTGAGGTAATGGTAACCTCCCCACCGTTTATATTAACATCATAAAATGAATATATACCGTCATCCTTGCCGCTCGCACTGACTTTACCATCGTTGACTGTCAGCCCATCCCCACAGTATATGCCATAGGAATAACCCTCGCCCTCACCGGTAGACTCAGCGCTGACCCTGCCGCTCTCTATTGTCAGCTCAGACTGCGCAAATATTCCGTATCCATCCGAACTTGCATCGATTGTTGCCGAGGTTACGGAAAAATCTCCCGAAGAATTGACCGCATTATCACTTCCGTACACATCAAGGTAACCGCTTCCCGTAACATTCAGACTGCCTCCCGCAAATATTCCCGTGTCCGCAGCCGTATCCGAGAATCCTACCGATGAAGCTCCCTTAAGTTCAATATTCAGATCTTTCTCACAGTATATTCCGTAGGTATAAGTATTGTTTCCCCACTTCTCTTCATACACCGTGGCAAGCTCAAGATCATTTAACGTAAGCGTCGCTGTGCCCGGATCATAACTCCAGCCCTCACCTTCAAGCTTTGATGAAGTAACCGCCTCATTGCCGACATAGAGATATGTCCTGTCGGGAGCCGTTCCGCCCGAGAACTTCGCATATTTATAGTTTGCATAATTGGTTGCAAAATCATTCACATCCGAAGCGCTTCCCTCATCCGCTCCGGCCTTGACCGTAACACCGTTTCCGATATGGACTGCAGTATATGACCCGCCATATAACTCAGTTACCACGGCAGCGGTCTTGGAGCTTACGGTAATATCTCCCGCATAGAAGCTTATTCCCTTATGCAGGCTTTCCCCAATGCCTTCGCCGTCTTCTCCTTCACCGAAATTGGAGAACTCAAAACCGTACCCGTCAATTCCGCTGTTATTAAGTCTTAACGTTCCGCCTTCCAATATAACGCCATCACTATAGGCGGCTCTAGCAGCCAGTGCGGAAGGATATCTTTCTTCGCCGGATATAACTGCCTTTTTACCGGTCGTAGTAAGATTTACTTCACCGCCCGACATACGGAATGCTGCCGCATCACCCGCTATACACCCAAGGGCTACTCCGGCATCTCCGAGAGCCGTTGCATTCAGAGTACCTCCCTCTATTGTTATGGCATCACGTCCGTTCTGCGGACCGTCAATATACAATCCAACTAAATTTCCGTATACATTTAGGGTGGCACTCTTCATACCGAAGGAACTGCCCATAAGGCCATATGCCATATTATAAGAAGGATCGTTTTTTCCTACAGTAAGAGTACCCGTGCCGCTTACCGTAACATCAAGTCCTTCTGCATCTATGCCGCAACCGGTTACACTGCCTGCAAAATTCGGAATAACGGTGTTTTCACCCTCTATCACAAGATTAAGGGCGCGGAGCGCGATCTCACCGTCTACCGGGAACGACAATGCACTGATCCCCGAGCCTGACACGAATGGTCCATCGGTGACTGTATGATAATCTGTAATATTCACTCCTTTTAATTTAAGGGTCTGTGTATCCGGATCAAATGAAGCCTTTCCATCACCCAATATGTTTCCTTTATTATCCGTATTGACCTGAGTATTGCCAAGCCACAGGGCATAGGCCTCAGGTTCCAGTACAGGATACAGGATAAGGTCGGCATCGGTATCATAAGTGTCACCCGCCTGATAATCCACTTCCGTGCCACCCTCGGTTGTTGTATAACCTTTAATCTTATATCCTTTTGCACTAAAGATATTTCCCCTGATCTTAGCCGGGTTGCCCGGAACCTTGGTATCCATTACCGGGGCAGTCTGGGCACACCTTTCATCAGGTACATATGTTATCGAGTAATTTTCACTCCATACAGGATAAAGGGTAAGGTTGGCATCTCCCTTGTATTTTGAATTAAAGGCATAAGCCGTACCCGTCCCGTCCTCCTTGGTATTCCAGCCCGTCTGGGTACAGCCCGTCCTCGTGAACAGGCCGTAATAAATGTTATACTCCACGCCGACGTATTTCTTTACAACGATCTCTTCCTCACCGCCCGGAGCCGTACCGTGCTCTCCGGGAAGATATGTGATCTTATAAATGGGTTCCCAGTAAGGATAGAGGATAACATCTTCATTCTTTGAATATTTTCCCGCAAGCGCATAGTCCCTGGTGGATCCGTCGGGATTTACGGACCAGCCGCCCTGACTGTACTGATCCCTGTCCTGCTCCCTTCTGTCATAAGCTGTGATCTTTACATTATCTGTAGTGATGCGTCCGGGCAGGGTCACGGAAGCGCCTGCATCCTTGAACTGGTCGGGAAGGGGCACCTCACGCTCTACCCCATAAGTGCCCGGAGCATAGCTTATCCGGTAGAACCTCTCCCAGTAAGGATAGAGTGTAATATCTTCATCAACTGTATATTTTGTATTGTCGTAGCCTGATATCCATCTGTAATCACAGGTGGTCCCTGCAGGGTCCTTTGATAATCCCCTCAGCTTATATACGGTCCCGTCTTCCGCTTCCCTGTAATAATATGCGGAAGCCCCGGAACCTCCTTCCGGATAGCCGAATCTGTCATCAATATCCCTCCCTATGAAGCTGTAATCCGTGTTCGGTATCTTCTTATCCGAAAATACCGTTTCATCTGATGTATGCCCTTCAGGCGGGTAGTTACCGTATTTTATCGTGATCGTGTGATTCCCCTGCCAATACGGATACAGAGTGATGTCCGAATCGGTTTCATAAGAGCCGCCAAGATCATAAACCTTTGCTCCGCCGTCGGTAGTCGACCATCCTGTCTGGGATCTGGAAGCATCCTTATTCTTAAATACCTTTGTTGCAAGTGCTGACGCTTCTCCATGGTATTTTTTACCGGTAAAATCCTTTACCGTTCCGTCAGACTGGCTGCCGCCCTTATATGATATGGTGTAGGAGTCAGCCTCTTTGAATGATGGCTTAAGATACACATTTGAGGTACCCATAGCAAAAAAGGTCTGAGCCGATGACGCATTATCAAGACTTACTCCGCCTGACTCCACTATCCATTTATCAAATACGTAATGGGTGGCAGGCACGGCATTTAAATATACCTTCTTCCCGGTTATTGCCTTAGAGATAATATGCCCGCTATCATACACAGGGCTGTCATACGCACCGTAAGAGGCCGCACCCGTTACCCCGTTTATTAATACAATACTATATTCATTAAGCTCATCCAGTGTTCCGTCACTCTTAATGATGAATTTTTCAGGATATACAAAGATGATCTTTCCCGTAAGGGCCTGTGTCATGGTATTTCCCACTATTACCGGATCTCCGGCACGCATTTCGCCGGATCTTGAGTCACAGAAGAGGGATAGTTTTTTACCCTCGCCCAGGCTCAGAGCAGTACCATCAGTTGAGGTTGCATAAACCGCAGGCGCGTAATCCCTGTATGTTTCACCACTGTACATTCTTTTTAAGTTCATTCCCGCCGTTATTCCGGTTACGGATGAACTTCCACCGATATACAGTTTCTGATCCTCCCAATTGGAAGAATTATATATACCATAACCTTCGTTAGGGATCGAAGACGTGCTCGCAGTGTCAAGGGATGCTGCAACGGCAGAATTTTTTATATTGATCGTAGTCCCGCCTCTGGAAGCATAATTGTATATACCATGCTGTAACCCGATCACAGCGGAATCGGTCACGTTTAATGTGCGGACGATATGAAGCTCGTCGTAACGGGTAGTATAAAAATATATGCCCCTGGCTTCTCCCTTTCCGGAATTGGAGGCAGTAACCTCCGAACCGTCAACGGTACAGTCTGCATCCTCCACATATATACCGTATGCCTGGGTAGTATTTGTTTCAAGTGTCGCCGATGCCGATACTTCGCAACCGTTTCTGAGGGTAAGCGGACACCCATTACAGTATATTGCGTATGATTCTCCCTCTTTTTTGGTTTCTGCGCTTATATCACAATCATCAAAGGTATATCCCGCATAACCATTGATATTCACGCCATATACTTTGAGTGAATTGTTGTTATTTGAGTAATCTCCCGTTACCGTAAAACTCGAATTACTTATGGTATGAGCAGGATTTTCGTTATAACAGTTTACACTAAGACCGCCGGCATAAGAGTTATATGAATTCTGTGCATTTGAATCTACGGATACGGAAGTATTATCCATGTTCAGAGATCCGTACATGTTCGGAATCCTTATACCTGCCTGAGGTCCGCTTCCTGCAAGATCGATCTGCGTATTCTTTATCGTCACATCGCCTGCATACCCGATATTGACCGCATAATTTGTACCGCCGCTTAAACCTGTATTGGAAAAACTGCAGTTCTCTATATGATAAGTTGATGTATTGGTCGATGATCCCCCGCCATATCCGACCATTGAGGATGAGCCGGTGTTCCCTGTTCCGGTAAAGCTTATATTGTAAAGGGTAAGGTTCTTTGCATTAATATAATAACTGCCCTGCGTAACATTTTCTTTCTTAAAGCCGCCGGTTTCCTTACAGTTGGTGATTGTAAGCATCCCGCTGCCGCAGGAATACGTATAACTTTTAAGATCCACGGTATATCCGTTAAGGCACAGGTTTACGCCATCATTCGCGCTTTGATCGGATGTTAAGATGACATTATCCGTCAGGTAGTAATAGCCTGCGTTTTGAGGAAGTGAATCCGTCCGGTCCCACGCAGTCCACACCTGATCCTTATCATGCCCCTCACCCGTGCATGCATCCGATCCGCATACACAGTGTTTATGGTCTCCGTCTCCCTCCGGCAGGATGCCCCCGGATATCGTCGGATCAACATCCTCTGTTTCCGGTGTCGGGGAGCTGTCTTCCATATCATCGTCATACAGAATGACATCCCCCGCTTCCATATCAGATAATGCTGCTTCGCTCCCGGCAATGGCCTCATCTGTGATCTTCACATCCGTTGATGCCGCCATGGCACTCCCGGGCAGCATGGTAACAAGCATTGTTGCTGCGATCGTTAACGCCCAGATCCTCTTTACCTTCTTCATAGATGTTCTCCTTCCATGTTGATGATCTATTCAAAATAAGCAGGGTTTTACAGTGTCTCAGTTTATATATTGTCACAAATGCATGTATATGTGTATGGCTTGTGTCTATTCGGTCATTTTTCATGTCTAATTGGTAATGAAACAGAATGAAACAGGGGACGGTTCCCCGGTTCACTTTTTGAAATAAATGAACCGGGGAACCGTCCCCTTGTTTACTTAATTCTGCCGAAGTGCAGTATATGGCAGGCCATCTCGATCCGGCCACTACGGACCACTACAGGAAGCGTGTATCAAGGCTTGAAGGGGTAGATAAGGATACCTGGAATAAACTTTATGGGTTGGCAAAGTAGTCACAATGTATATACTGTGCCAAACTGTACCACTTTTTGAAGAAATAAAAAAATAGCGGAAGCCTTATATTTACAGGCTTCCGACTACTTTTCACCAGAGCGCGAGACGGGACTCGAACATTGGTTTAAAAAGCCCAAAGTCCTGAAACACTGATAAATAGGAGGTTTGAGTGAGTCAATTCTTCATTGATTTTACAGGTGAACGCAAAGTGAACGCACAATTCTTCCTTATTTCTCACCCATAACATATTTCACCCCTGTCTTCACATCCTTATGGTAATGCAATACTAGGCCCTCATTTCTTGTCTGTTCCGTGGTGGATTTACTCTACGAAACTTCAATGCTCTTTCCGGTGTTGTCTCCGGACAGTCTTCATCAAACACAATAGGTTTATTTCTTCCTTCAATCAATTCTTCTATTTCTTCTTCTGTGAAAGCCAACTCTTTAGCTAATTCTTTAGATATATTATCAGTATTTACCATAATAGATTCCCCTTTCAAAACTGGTTGCATATCTTGCCGATATGATCCTGATGACTTCAACTTCTTTATTATCCCTTATATACTTAACCCGTTCGGTATAAACAACAAAAACCACCGTGTCCTTTCCTATGTTCCCGATAGTTGAATCATTGCCTCCAAACAGGTTTATGCTTCCGGCAGATAAATCTCCTATAATATCAAATCGGTCCTCTTCTCGGCTTTCCTGTTCATCAAAATACTCAATACGATCATAATCAAAAAAGACACGTGCTGCGCTTTTGAATGATATTCCATGCTTTTCTATATTCTTTTGATTTTTATACTCATCATATTCAAATTGAATTTCTCCAAGGGCGAATCCAACATACCTACTATCATCTGAGTTCAATTTATAGTCATGCTCCGTTCTATTTTTTACTAATAATATTGTAGCATTTTATACCCTCTTTTTCAATTAATACGTTAACTATCTCAGGGAGTGGAAACCTTCTTATCAGTTCAAAGATATCCATTAAAAGAGAGGTATTTGAGATAATACTTCCCTATGCCAGGAAGGTTTTTGTCTCACTTAAACCCGTGAGTCGTGATGTCCTCAGGTTTATTCTTATTTAACCGATTTTGAAAAATCCTTTTCTACCAAGCTAACGAACTCAAGCTTATTCTTACGTTGTATTACCAAAATGCTTACGTTACTTCCTTCTTCAATTTTTGCAGCTATACCGTTGTCAACACATGCCGTAACATGTGTAGTTGACAGCCCATTTCAATTCAAAGGTTCGCCGTAAGGCGAAGCTTCCTTTTATAGACAATGCCGCCAGGCAAAAAATCACATCTACACCCAAACAGAAGTAAATAAGCCATACAGAAGAAACGGATCAATCCCTTGCCATTACTGGGATTGAGCCAATTTTGCTTCAAAACTTGAGATCAGTATCCGTCAATAATGAAGCCATAGGGAAACGGTTCCCTTGTCTGCTGTGGATTTATATGATAAGGTATATTTATACTTTAGTTGTTACTATCAGGAAAGAAAGGACACAAGTCATGACAGATAAGGACAGGGAATTTTTAAACAGGATAAATAAATATGCGGAGGACGTTCTTAAGGATATCGATCCCCAGAATACACATGTGTCGGAGCAGCTTGACAGGCTGCGTCCGGTTATGGAGGAGCTTTCAAAGGAAATGGGGCTGCCTATCGAAGATGTGTTCATAAAATATATGGATCTTGCTTCCGAGCAGGGTGTTGAAGCGGAAAATAAGTATAGAGAAGATATGGGACCGGATTTTGATTTCAAGCTTTAAGGGAATCAGGAACAATACACGGCAAAACATCAAAAGACACGGGGAAGGTTCCTGTTCCCCGTGTCTTTTTCCTGTTCACTGTGTCCTGTTCACTTCATCACTACGTTATTTTACAACTCTTACACGGATAACTCCGTCAACAGCCTCAAGCTTCTTAATGATCTCATCTGTTGCCGGAACATCCAGATCCATCATGGTATAAGCATACTCACCCTTGGACTTATTGGTCATGTCTGAAATATTAAGACCTACCTCACCGAAGATACCCGTGAATCTTGAGATCATATTTGCAACGTTCTTATGCATAACCGCAATACGTCCCGCATTCGTGCATACGCCCATGTCGCAGTTAGGGAAATTAACCGAATTAACGATATTTCCGTTCTCAAGATAATTCATAAGCTCCTTAACGGCCATCTTCGCACAGTTGTCTTCCGATTCCTCGGTTGATGCTCCAAGGTGCGGGATCACGATACATCCCTCCTGGCCTGCTGTTGTCGGATTCGGGAAGTCAGAAACATACTTACGTACCTTTCCTGCCTTAATGGCATCAAGCACTACAGCTTCCTCAACCAGAAGATCCCTTGCGAAGTTAAGTATGATGACGCCATTTTTCATCTTGTCAATGGCTTCCTTATCGATCGTGTTTCTTGTGCTGTCCATGAGAGGGACATGAATGGTTATGATATCGCACTGCTCATATATTTCATTAATGTCATGAACATGCTTGATATCGCGTGAAAGATTCCATGCAGCGTCTACCGAAATATACGGATCATATCCATATACCTCCATTCCGAGATGCTTTGCCACGTTGGCAACTCTTACACCGATGGCTCCGAGTCCGATAATACCGAGCTTTTTATCCTGGATCTCAGTTCCTGCGAATTTCTTCTTCTCTTTTTCTGCCATCTTGGCAATATCAGCCTCTGAAGCAGCGCCTTTAACCCAGTTGATTCCGCCAACCACATCACGTGAAGCCAGCAGCATTCCGGCGATTACCAGCTCTTTAACTCCGTTTGCATTGGCGCCGGGAGTATTGAATACCACAATACCCTTCTTTGCGCATTCATCAAGTGGTATATTGTTAACGCCTGCACCTGCCCTTGCAACACACAGAAGCTCCTCAGGCAGCTCCATCTCATGCATTGATGCACTTCTTACCAGTACACCCTGTGCCTCTTTTATATCTTCCGTCTTCTCATAATCGGCAGTGAACTTCTCAAGTCCGACAGCTGCTATGGGATTTAAACATGTATACTTGAACATCTTGATCAATCTCCTTATTATTGCTTCTGAAATCCGTCTTTATCTGTAACTGTTCAGAACAGCCAAATAACAAAAAATATTACGGTCACATATTTATGCGTTGTTCTTCTCAAATTCCTTCATGAACTTAACCAGTGCCTCAACACCTTCTATCGGCATTGCATTGTAAATGGAAGCTCTCATTCCTCCCACGGTCCTGTGTCCCTTAAGGTTCTCGAAGCCTGCTTCTTTGGCTTCCTTTACGAACTTGGCATCAAGCTCTTCATTTCCGGTAACAAAAGGAACGTTCATAAGAGAACGGCTCTCCTTTTCAACAGTACCCTTGAACAGCCTGCTCTCATCAAGATAATCATAAAGGATCTTTGCCTTCTTCTCATTAAGCTCCTTCATTGCCTCAAGGCCGCCCATTTTCTTAAGCCACTTAAATACCTTGCCGCAGATATATATCGTATAGCACGGAGGAGTATTGTACAGTGAATCGGCATCAGCCTGAGTCTTCCACTTAAGCATGGTAGGAGTTCCGGGAAGGACATCATCTGTAATAAGATCCTCACGGATAATTGCTATAACGCAGCCTGCGGGACCGACATTCTTCTGAACGCCGCCGTAAATAACCGCATACTTTGAGACATCAACAGGCTCGGATAAGAAGCATGAAGAAACGTCTGCCACCAGATCCTTACCCTTGGTATTCGGAAGAGTCTTGAACTTGGTTCCGTATATTGTGTTATTCTCGCAGATATATACGTAATCCATATCATCTGTGATCGGAAGATCCGAACAGTCGGGAATATATGAGAAAGTCTTGTCCGCCGAAGAAGCAAGCTCTACTGCCTCGCCGTAGATCTTAGCCTCCTGATAAGCCTTCTTCGCCCACTGACCGGTTACGATATAGCCTGCCTTCTTATTCTTCATCATGTTCATCGGAACCTCAGCGAAGAACTGGCTCGCACCACCCTGAAGGAACAGCACCTTATAATTATCGGGAATGTTCATCAGCTCACGAAGATCAGCTTCTGCCTCTTTGATGATGTTATCATACACCTTGGAACGGTGGCTCATCTCCATAACGGACATGCCGCTTCCCCTGTAATCAAGCATCTCATCTGCAGCTTCTTTTAATACTTCCTCAGGTAAAACTGCGGGACCTGCCGAAAAGTTGTACACTCTTTTCATTCTTCTCCTCCTACATAAATATATCTTTTAAAATTTAAAACCTTATTATTCAGAACAGAGCATAAATTCCAGAACACAGATTGTCAATCGTTCTTGTAAGAACTGTATTTCAGCCTGTTCATAACGCACACCCTACTTCTCAATAGTACATGATACAGGGTGTTCCCACCTCGACGACCTCATATAATTTTCCCGCGAAATCCTTCGGGACATTTATACAGCCGTGAGAACCTGCCGTCTTGTAAATATTGCCTCCGAATTTGTTTCTCCACGTGGCATCATGTATTCCGATATGGCCGGTCACCGCCATCCAATAATTCACGAAAGTCGCATAATCCCTTCCGCGAAGCGTTCTGTTCCTCTGTTTAAAATATACATAACAGAGCTTCGAGGGAGTTCCGTTACCCTTTGCCAGATTACCGGTAACCACATCAGAGCTCATACTAAGCTGACCGTCAACATAATAGTACAGCTTCTGCTCACCCATATCCACTTCTATATAGGTTTTACCGACCCGGTCGTTCCCACGCCCGTTTCCTTCAGATTCGTACAGAGGTCTTCTCTTCAGCGCACCGCCTCTTAACAGCTGCTCCTTTATCTTCTCCTTCTCTGCCGTTTTGTCAACTATATATCCCGGCATCGAATTCTTAAGAGTAACCGTTCCTCCCGAATGCTTTACCCAGTCTATATATCCTCCGGTCGTATTAAAAACATCGGACAGGAAATCAGTATACCCCTCCAGCCTTGTTTCGTCAAATACGAGATCTCCCTTTTCATCAACAAACGGAAGTCCGTCTTCACCTTTTTGAAGCCATGAGACAGCCAGATCACCATTGAGGGTATATTTAAGCTTGTCATCCTGAAAAGTAATCCTGGCAGCCTTAAGCTTTTCTATCTTATCATACAGAGAAATGACATCTTTATATTCAGACGGGATCTCATGAGCGATATAGCAGTCTTCTATATCCATCTCAATAACACTTTTATCTATGTTATCAAGAGCGGTTCTTGCCATCTCAAATATCCTGTCCGCATCAGCCCTGTCCTTTATCTCATCATACAGATGATATCCGTTATCATCCGGTTCCAGGCGGACCACAGGTTTTTTCTTATATTCCGACCCGTTTACGCATTTAAGCTTCCCAACCTCTTCCCTGAGAGCTTTCTCATCATATGTGATACTTGGTGTCACCTTATACTGAATCGGATACAGCCAGGAAACAATCCATTCATACGGTTTCTGATCACTCATTATACGGTTAAGTTCACCTGTCATATCTGCCTTAAGCTCAATATCCGCACATTTTATGGTCTCACTGTAGCCGTCACGCCCCTCGACCAGAAGCGATATGTTTGAATAATCAACTCCCGGAATATAATTCCTGAGAAGATAATCGTTCATCTGCTCTGTTGTGAACGTGGCGGCATTTACGTTGTTGATATATGTTCCGTACGGAAATCTGTATCTGAAATAATATGACATGGCTCCATAAGCCATGATTCCAAGCAGTACGAGGCTTCCGAACACTATTCCAACAATCTTTAAAACCTTATTCAGCATAAAACATACCTTTTCCGGAAAGTTCAGCGCAACAATTACTTATTCTCTTTCTTAAGGTCATTGGCGTCGAAAGCTTCTTCGATAGGTGCGCCTGCAGGAACCATCGGGAATACCTTGTCATCAGGATCGATAACGCATTCAAGAAGCACCGGAGCATTAAGCGAAAGAGCCTTCTTAACCGCATCAGCCACCTCTTCCTTCTTCGTAACCCTGATAGCCTCACATCCAAGTCCCCTGGCCACCATCTGGTAATCAACCTTATCCGTAAGTACCGTATTCGAATACCTTCCGCCGTAGAACAGTGTCTGCCACTGTCTTACCATACCCAGCACCTCATTATTTATGAGCACCTGGATGATCGGGATATTATAACGGCTTGCTGTTGCCAGCTCATTCATATTCATACGGAAGCATCCGTCTCCGGCTATATTTATCACAGTCTTGTCAGGACGGCCGACCTTGGCTCCTATACATGCTCCAAGACCATATCCCATGGTACCCAGACCACCTGATGATAAAAATGTCCTGGGCTCCTTATACTTATAATACTGCGCAGCCCACATCTGATGCTGTCCTACATCTGTTGTGATTATCGCTTCCCCGTTTGTCTGTCTGTAGAGCTCTTCTATAACGTAAGGGCATGTCAGCTTATCGCTTTCATAGCTTAACGGATACTGTTCCTTAAGCTCTGCGATCTTAGTAAGCCACTCGGGATTACTCTTCTTAGCTACCTTTTCATTAAGTATTGTAAGGACCTCTTTAACATCTCCGATGATGCTTGCATCGGTCTTTATATTCTTATCTATCTCTGCAGGATCGATATCTATATGCAGGATCTTCGCTTTGCTCGCGAACCTGCTTGCCTTTCCGACTACCCTGTCGGAAAATCTTGCGCCGACGGCTATCAGCAGATCGCACTGGCTTACTCCGAAATTGGAAGCCTTGGTCCCGTGCATTCCGATCATACCGGTATACAGCTCGTCTGTACCGTCGAAGCCTCCCTTTCCCATAAGTGTATCGCATACGGGTGCTTCAATCCTGTGGGCGAACTCGGAAAGCTCGGCGCTTGCACCGGATATAACAGTTCCGCCGCCTGTATAAATGTATGGTTTCTTTGATCTTTCAATAAGCTTTACAGCCTTCTCTATGTCCTCATCGGTAAATCTCTTCGGAATATCCAGCTTATAAGGCTCTTTCTTCTTATATTCTGCCTTATTTGCGGTAACATCCTTAGTTATGTCAACCAGAACCGGGCCCGGTCTTCCGCTCCTTGCTATCGCAAATGCTTTTCTGAGTGTATCTGCCAGCTGATCCACATCCTTTACAATATAACCATGCTTTGTGATAGGCATGGATACTCCGGCTATATCCACCTCCTGGAAGCTGTCTTTTCCAAGCGCAGGAAGATTAACATTACAGGTTATTGCCACGATGGGAATGCTGTCCATAAAGGCTGTTGCTATTCCCGTTACCAGATTGGTGGCTCCCGGGCCTGATGTAGCCATACATACTCCCACCTTGCCGGTAGCTCTTGCATAACCGTCTGCCGCATGAGCAGCGCCCTGTTCGTGCGAAGTCAGATAATGCTTTATTGTATCCCTGTACTCATACAAGGCATCATATATGTTCAGGATTGTTCCTCCGGGATAACCGAACACGGTATCGACTCCCTGTTCCTTAAGACATTCCATTACAATCTGTGCACCTGTTAACTGCATAGTCATCTCCTTAATTAAAAATTTGATTTACTCTTGCACCGTCTCCGGGTATTTAAAGATCAAAATCCGTCACACCCTGGGTATCTCAAGTATTGCCCCGCGGTTACCGCTGGTTACCATAGCGGCATATCTTGCAAGATACCCGGTCGTAACCCTGGGCTCCCTGGGCGTCCATGCTGCCCTTCTCTTTGCCAGCTCCTCATCGGAAACCTTAAGATTTATTGAATAGTTGTTTATATCGATCTCTATTATATCGCCCTCTTCAACAAGTGCTATCGGACCGCCGACAGCTGCCTCGGGTGAAACATGACCGATTGATGCACCTCTTGATGCTCCGGAGAATCTTCCGTCTGTAATAAGAGCCACTGTAGAGCCAAGACCCATCCCGGCTATTGCCGATGTGGGATTGAGCATCTCCCTCATGCCCGGGCCTCCCTTGGGACCCTCGTATCTGATGACAACCACGTCGCCCTCAACGATCTTTCCGCCCTTTATCGCCTCTATTGCATCCTCTTCACAGTCGAATACTCTTGCAGGACCTTCATGCTTAAGCATTTCGGGAACAACAGCCGAACGCTTGACAACAGAACCGTCAGGTGCAAGGTTGCCCTTAAGCACAGCCAGACCACCGGTCTTGGAATAAGCATTGTCAACTGTCCGTATTACCTCGGGATCCCTGTTTACGGAATTCTTAACGGCTTCACCGATAGTCTTGCCTGTAACAGTCATGCAGTCCTGATTGATAAGTCCTATATCACACAGCTCCTTAACCACCGCATATACACCGCCTGCCTCGTTAAGATCCTCCATATATGTCGGACCTGCGGGTGCAAGATGGCAGAGATTTGGGGTCTTCTCGCTTATAGGATTGGCGAAGGATATATCGAAATCAAATCCAATCTCATGTGCGATAGCCGGCAGATGCAGCATCGAATTGGTCGAGCATCCGAGTGCCATATCAACAGTCAGGGCGTTAAGTATCGAATCCTTCGTAATGATATCGCGCGGTCTTATGTTCTTATTAAGCATATCCATTACTGCATAGCCCGCACGCTTTGCAAGTTTAAGCCTCTCTGAATACACGGCAGGTATGGTTCCGTTACCGGGAAGACCCATGCCAAGGACCTCTGTAAGACAGTTCATTGAATTAGCCGTATACATACCTGAGCATGAACCGCAGGTAGGACATACCTTCTCTTCATACTCTGTAACATCATCCTCTGTGATCTTGCCCGCTGCATATTCTCCCACAGCTTCAAACATGGATGAAAGACTTCTCTTTCTTCCCTTTACATGGCCGGCAAGCATAGGTCCACCGGAAACAAAGACTGTGGGAATATTTACCCTTGCCGCTGCCATAAGAAGTCCCGGAACATTCTTATCACAGTTGGGGATCATCACAAGTGCATCAAACTGATGTGCGATAGCCATTGCTTCGGTCGAGTCGGCTATAAGATCTCTTGTGACCAGGGAATACTTCATTCCTATATGTCCCATTGCAATACCGTCGCATACTGCTATGGCGGGGAACATTACGGGTGTACCGCCTGCCTCCGCTACGCCGAGCTTAACAGCCTCGGCAATTTTATCAAGATTCATATGTCCGGGAACGATCTCATTATATGAGCACACTATCCCGACCATGGGTTTCTTCACCTCTTCCGGTGTGTATCCGAGCGCATTAAGAAGCGAACGCGCAGGTGCCTGTTGCATACCGCATTTCATGTTATCACTTAACATATCCAGTATCCTCCCTGTTAATCCTTTGTCTTATTCATAACTAAAAATCTGATATATCTATGCTGAATACTTATGTCTGCATCAAATCATCCTGACAGTTTAACGCTGAACAGCTTCACAGATCATCGGCGTTCAGATCCTGTCGGCGATAAGATCTCCCATCTCATCACATTTAACCTGCGGCTCTCCTGGCTTGGCCAGATCTATAGTCCTGTAGCCCTCCTTAAGAACCTGCTTAACGGCATTTTCTATAGCGTCGGCTTCCTTATCAAGATCAAACGAATATCTTAACATCATTGCCGCACTTAAGATCGTTGCGATGGGATTGGCAATATTCTTACCTGCAATATCCGGAGCCGAACCGCCTGAAGGCTCATACAGCCCGAACTTCGTTTCGTTAAGCGAAGCCGACGGAAGCATTCCTATGGAGCCTGTTATCATCGAAGCTTCATCGGATAAAATATCTCCGAACATATTCTCTGTAAGCACAACATCGAACTGGGCCGGATCCCTGACAAGCTGCATCGCGCAGTTATCAACCAGCATTACGCCGTATTCAACCTCAGGATAATCCTTAGCCACCTCGTCAGTAACCTTGCGCCACAGTCTTGAAGAATCGAGTACATTGGCCTTGTCTACAAGCGTGACCTTCTTACGGCGCTTCATTGCAATATCAAAGCCCTTGACAGCTATACGTCTTATTTCATTCTCATTATATGTCAGGGTATCGACCGCAGTCATGACACCGTCAATCTCTTTGGTATATCTTTCTCCGAAGTACAGGCCGCCGGTAAGCTCACGCATCATCATCATGTCGAAGCCCTTATCGGCCACTTCCTCCTTAAGCGGGCATGCCTCCTTGAGCTCGGGATACAGATATGCCGGCCGTAGATTGGCGAACAGATTAAGTGCCTTCCTTATACCGAGAAGACCTGCTTCGGGACGCTTCGACGGCTCCAGCTTATACCACGGAGATGTTGCCGTATTGCCTCCTATGGAACCCATGAGAACCGCATCACTCTTCTTTGCCTCCTCGATGGTTTCCTCCGTAAGCGGAACACCGTTTACATCGATGGAGCATCCGCCCATCAGAAGCTCAATAAATTCGAACTCATGACCATACTTCTCTGCCACTTTATTAAGCACCTTCTGTGCCTGTGTAACTATCTCGGGGCCGATTCCGTCTCCCTTAATGCTTGCTATGCGATATTTCATTTTAAGTTCTCCTCATATGATTTGTATTTGGTAACTATTCAGAACAGCACATAAATTTTAAAATATGATGTGTCATGCTTGTATGTAAACAGCATATTTTATTCAGCGAAACAAACATGCGCTTTTAACTGTACAGGATTAAACAATGCAAGGATGCTCTGCCGAGCATCCTGTTTTTTCGTTCCATATCCAGTATAACGATTCTTAAATACCTGGACCGTATTCTCGCCTGCTTAACCCGATTGCACATATCTGAAAGCCTCGACGTAGCAAGTCTTGGCCAACCACTTTTACCGACTGCACTGTAATAATTATTCCTACTCGGCTCCCGGCTTCTCAACCTCTGTGATCGCGCTTTTCTTCATGGGGATCCTGCAGTTCTTGTTATTACCGAACTCCACGATCACGGTATCATCCGCAATATCAATGACAACTCCGTAGAAGCCGCTTGTCGTGCATACATAGCTTCCTACCTCTATATCAGCCAGCATGGCTTCATGCCTGGCCTGTTCCTTCTTCTGCGGTCTGTAGAACATAAAATACATAAGTCCACCGAAAAGTACGATCCATCCGACCATGTAAATAATGGAACCTGTTCCGCCTGCAGCAGTCTCACTTAATAATAAACTCATAGCTCTTCCTCCAACAAATGATAACACTTTTCTAATAATACACAACTTTGCCTGCTTCATCAAGTATTTTTTAGCTCTTCAAGCCTTCTCTTCTTATAGGCGGCAAATTCGCCCTTATCAAGAGCATCTCTTATCTCCTGCATCATATTGTTATAGAAATAAAGATTATGCTGCACGCACAGTCTCATTCCCAGCATTTCCTTTGCCTTAAGCAGATGCCTCAGATAAGCCCTCGAGTATCTTGCACAGGTCGGACAGCCGCACCCTTCCTCTATCGGGCTGTCATCAAGCTCATACTTTGCATTGAACAGATTAAGCTTTCCGTATCTCGTATATACGTGTCCGTGTCTTCCGTTCCTCGAAGGATAAACACAGTCAAAAAAATCCACCCCTCTGTCAACAGCTTCCAGGATATTCGCAGGCGTTCCGACTCCCATAAGATATGTGGGCTTATCCTTCGGAAGATGAGGAACTGTAGCTTCGATCGTATCATACATCTCCTCATGGCTCTCACCTACAGCCAGACCGCCTATTGCATATCCGTCAAATTCAAGCCCGGCTATTTCCTTTGCGTGTGCTATCCTTATATCTTCAAATACGGCTCCCTGGTTTATTCCGAAAAGAAGCTGTTCCTTATTTATCGTATCGGGCAGGCTGTTTAATCTCTTCATCTCATCCCTGCACCTTACAAGCCATCTTGTAGTCCGGTCCACGGAAGCCTGCACATAATCCCTGTCGGCGCGTGAACTTGGGCACTCATCGAAGGCCATTGCTATTGTCGAGGCAAGATTACTCTGTATACGCATGCTCTCCTCGGGGCCCATGAATATCTTCCTGCCGTCCACATGAGAACTGAAGTACACTCCCTCTTCCTTTATCTTTCGCAGACTGCTTAATGAAAACACCTGAAAGCCGCCCGAATCCGTCAGTATGGGCTTATTCCATGACATGAACTTATGTAAACCGCCAAGCTTCTTAACGATCTCATCCCCGGGTCTAACATGAAGATGATATGTGTTGCTCAGCTGAACCTGAGTTCCTATTCTTTCAAGATCCTCAGTCGAAACGGCACCTTTGATCGCTGCCACGGTTCCCACATTCATAAATACAGGTGTCTGTATCACTCCGTGTACCGTGGTCATTTCGGCTCTTTTGGCATTTCCTTCTGTTTTTAATACCTTATATGTCATTATTCTTCAAGACCTCATTCCCAGCCGATCTCCTTTAAGTATTCCTCAAGCGTCAGGCCGCTTCTGTAAATATCCTCTGCGGCTTCAATACCCACATACCTGTAATGCCATGGCTCGAAGGTGATCCCGGTAATATATTCTTTCCCTTCCGGATATCTTAATATGAATCCGTATTTATATGCATTTTCCGCCAGCCATTTACCTGCTTTGGTAGCTGCGAAGCCTTCATTAAGCTGTGTATAGCCGGGAGTTATTATATCAAGTGCCATTCCCAGTTCATGCTCACTGGTACCCGGGATTATCACAGAATACGAACCTATTCTGAATGCATCCAGATATGAAAGGCCCTGTCCGGTATATCCCTTAATCTTTCTGTCAAACAGCTCCTGCTGATGCTCATGGCTTCTATATGCCGAACATACGGTAAGCGTTACTCCTTCCTTCGCTGCGGCATCGAACATTTCAGCAAGCGGAAGTGCCAGCTCTTCTCTTATTCTTGCGCTGCCGTTAATATTCACGAGCTTTGCATCATAATCATCCGGTATGGGATTCTGCTTGTTTACAAGAAGAAGCTTCCATTCCTCTCCCTTTGGAGGGATATAATGATCGTTCTCCTCTTCTTCATCCGTCATTTTTTCCGAATCAGTACTCTCATTGCCGGTTTTCTTCTCATTACCGGTATCTTTCTCAATATCTGTACCGGTTTCGTTATCGGATACTGCACCGTTCTCAGACACTGCCCCGTTCAGTGAAAGCTCCATGAACTTTTTCCATCGTTCTTCTTTACTCTCAATCTCATGCGCGGCATTCCCTGTCCCGGTTCCTTTTTGTCCGCCGTACTTTCCGTTCTTACCCTCATTCTCCAGATACTTCTTAAGATCATCGGCCGTGAATGCCTCATCCTCCTTACCCGCTTCTTCGCCGATAATATCGGAGTAGGCTGTGATCGCCGCCTTTGCCCCTGCCTTTGGTACTGTCTTTAGCTCTGTCTTTGATACCGTATCTGTCCCTGCCTTTGATACCTTATTTGTCCCGGTATTTGAAACCTTTATTGTTTCAGCCGGTATAATATCGGGTGTAAAAGCAACCGTTCCAAGTAAAACGGCAGCACCAAGCACCGTTATGCATATGCATTTCAAAGCTTTCTCTTTCATTTATAACAAAACCTGCCTGTCCTATGTGATGATCCCTGTCCATCCTGCGATATTTTAATCTTCCGGTTAAACCGCACCAATAAACATTCATATATTGTAAGTGATTTTAACTTATTATTCAACGATAAATATTTTACAACAGGATGGATTTCTGATATTCTATTCCGGGTAAAGATTAACGTAATATACTCTGAGCTAAACGACTGCGCCAAACAGCTGCTGATCGTTTCACACGAAGAAAGGACATTAAAATGGCAGGATCTGTTTACGGAACCAACTTCAGAATAACAACATGGGGAGAATCGCACGGCAAAGCTCTGGGCGTGGTCATAGACGGATGCCCTGCCGGTCTTACGCTGAACGAAGCGGATATTCAGTCCTTCCTTGACAGGCGAAAGCCCGGGCAGTCAAAGTATACCACCGCAAGAGCCGAGGGAGATGAGGTTGAGATACTGTCCGGCGTATTTGAAGGCAAAACAACGGGAACACCGATATCTCTTATTATATACAACAGGGATCAGCACTCCCGTGATTACTCGGAAATAGCTTCATATTACAGACCCGGACATGCCGACTATACCTTTGATGAAAAATACGGATTCCGTGACTACCGTGGCGGAGGACGCTCGTCCGGACGTGAAACGGCAGGACGTGTTGCAGCAGGTGCTGTTGCGGCAAAAGCCTTAAAGGAATTGGGGATCGGTCTGCTTAGCTATACCAGATCAATAGGAAACATCAGCATTGATGACAGCAGCTTCAATGCTTCCGACATCAATGAAAATCCCTTGTATATGCCTGACAGAGAGGCTGCAAAAAGAGCCGCTTCATACCTCGATGAGCTTCGGGCTGCAGGCGATTCGGCAGGAGGTGTGGTTGAATGCATCATAAAAGGAATGCCTGCAGGTATAGGTGAAACTGTTTTTGATAAGCTGGATGCCGAGCTTGGCAAGGCTGTTATGAGCATAGGTGCCGTTAAGGCATTTGAGATCGGTGACGGTATCAGAGCCTCTGAATCAAGGGGAAGCGAAAATAACGATCCCTTTATTGTGTCATCCGGAAATCCCGGGCAGATCATAAAAAGAACCAATCATTCCGGCGGGGTCCTCGGCGGTATGTCAGATGGCTCCGATATCATACTGCGGGCACATTTCAAACCCACTCCTTCGATAAGCATGTCTCAGGATACTGTTAATAAGAGCGGCGAAGAGATATCGGTAAATATAAAGGGCCGCCACGATCCGGTCATCGTACCACGCGCTGTGGTAGTTGTCGAATCCATGGCAGCCGTAACTTTACTTGATCTTCTCATCCGGAATATGGGTGTCCGTATGGACCATCTGAAGAAAATATATGCTCAGAACTTTATTCCTGACTGTCTTTAACCTTCATGATGACAATACCGTTACCTTTGGTAACCTTCATCTCCGGTCCGTTCATTATAAGGGTATTGTTTTCAAGATCCACGTTAAAGAAGGTCATCGTATCCGTCTCATGATTAAGCGAAACCAGATGCTTTGAATCAGGGAAGATGGCTATATCCTTAGGATAATCGCCGCTTATCGGAAGTACGAACTTCTTTGTGAGCAGTCCCGTTTCCTTATCGATCTCAAAAGCGCCGACGCTGTTATCTCCCGCGTTTGAACAGAACAGATACTTATTGTCTGCTGACAGCTTCATGGCACATGCAGCCGAATCGCCTGCATGATAGCTGTTGATCGTAGCTATGGTCTGAAGCTTATTAAATACCGGATTATTATTTTCTTCCTTATAATCATAAACCTCAATCGTATTGTTCAGCTCATGGATTATATAGCAGAATTTCCCGTCCTTACGGAACTTGATATACTTCGGAGCCGACTCCTGATCGCACCTGACGATATCTGCAAGCTTGATCTTACCTGTATTTGTATCCAGCCTGTAGATCTTCACATGATCCAGTCCCAGATCACAGGCACACAGATAATGATTATCCCTCGTCATCTTGACACAGCTTACATGCGGCCTGAAATTTCTCTCGGCTATGCTGCCTATCCCCTTGTGAAATACCTCATCTGTTATCTCACCTACAGATCCGTCATCGTTTAACCTGAGAACGGTTATCTTTCCGTCATGATAACCGGCAACAAACAGAAATCTGTCCGTGTAATCGGTTGAGATATAGCACCCCCGCATTCCGTTTATTGAAGCCTTATTTATGGCCTCCAGATTTCCGTCCTTTAATATCCTGAAGGACTCAACCCCCATATCTGTTATCGAATAAATAAACCTTCCGTTATGCGATATTGTAAGATATGATGAATTGGTTATTGATATATGCTCCTTCTCAGTAAGACGTCCTTCCTTTAAATCAGCGTCATATATCCTGATACCCCAGTCACTTTCTCCAGTATAGGTTGATACATAAGCTACATATTTATCCATGTTATCCCGACTCTCCCGATTATCTCAGTTCTCCCATTTCCATGGCTAGATCCTTTTTGAATTCCTCTTCCTCTTCTTCCTTTTTTCTGCTGTCATTGTTATTTCCGTTGTAGCTTCCTATCGTAACTCCGTTCTTTGCCGGCGCAAGGAAGATACCGACGATAACACCGAAGAAAAATCCCACAAGGAGGATAAGAATCTTTTCTCTTCTCCTGTACAGTGCATATACCACTCTTTTCATTACCTTCTCCTTTTCCTTTATCGTATTACCGTATCTCTCAGCTATAATATCCGTTATTCTCATTTTTTCTTCTTTCCTGTCTTAACTGCAGTCCGGCCTGTAAGTACAAGTACTGTTCTCGGCGGAACCTCCACCTGTTTATTTCCGTTACCGTCAAGGATAACCTCATATTTCTCATCCCCTGCCGATTCGGTATCCAGACAGTATTTCCATTCCATATCCTTAGGAAGTCTCGGCAGTGCAAATACGTGAGCCTCCCAATGCATATTTGTGGCTATATAGAAATAATCATCAGGCCTGTTCCCGTCAGCATATTCCCCGCAAAGCATCGTTCCTATATGCCTTATATGCGTATCCATCTGCGGATACCACGCCGCTTCGGAATGATATGATATATCGGGATACCCGCAGGATCTTGAATCAAGAAGAGTCGCTTCCCTTGGCATTCTCAGTATCCTGTGTGCCTTCCTTAACGCGATGAGCATTTTAACATATTCAAGGAGCTCCCTGCTTCTGTTATTATGCTTCCAGTTAAGCCATGTTATCTCATTATCCTGACAGTAGGGATTGTTATTTCCGTTCTGTGAATTCATGAATTCATCACCGGCCATGATCATCGGCGTTCCCTGACTGAACATAAGCAGACAGTATGCATTTTTAAGCTGCTTCATGCGAAGCTTAAGGATGGCGTTCTTACGCGTATTGCCCTCAGTTCCGCAGTTCCAGCTGTAATTGTACCCCGTGCCGTCTTTATTATCCTCTCCGTTAGCCTCGTTATGCTTATAATCGTACGATACCAGATCATTGAGCGTGAATCCTTCAAATGATGTGAGATGATTGATCACCTTAATATCCTGCGGATTACACCTCTGCCTGTACATGAACTTATTGAGCATATCCTCATCGCTCTTAAGAAAGCGTCTCATGTCGGTAAGGTAATCCTGGTTGTACTCGGCCAGGAACCCGTTAATACAGCAACCGTCTGTTGCAAATATTCCCGCATGATCATATCTTTCATAATAGATCTTGGTCTCTGTGAGCCTCGGCATTGTGGCAATAAGATCAAGCGGAAGATGGCTGCCGAAAATATGGAACCCGTCTATATGATATTCACTCTGCCAGAATATAAGACAATCCATTACAAGATTACGGTTGATCTCCCCCGGGAAATAGAACTGCATTATCACTTCTATTCCCGCCTTATGAAGAGCCTTTACCATATCCTTGAACTCTTTTACGGAATCATGCGAATATGAATACTGCGGTTTGGGCAGGAAATAAGAGCCCGCCTTAAAGCCCCAATAGTTTATCCTGCGTTCTACGCCCGTTGAATTCCCGTCTTCATCAAGTTCACTCGACTTATAGCTCTTGATAACATCGCACTCGTCGAAATCATATGCCGGCATCAGTTCTACCTGTGTGATGCCCAGTTCATTAAGATACGGTATTTTCTCCTGTAAGCCCAGAAAAGTACCGCGTCCCGTAACCTGAGAGGAAACATGTTTTGTAAACCCTCTTACATGGAGCATATATCCTACGATTTCATTATATGGCAGCTTAAGCGGTTTATCACCTTCCCAGTCATACTCACCGTCATAAATCAGACAGTGCTCCGTGTGGTTCCTGAATTCTCCCCATTTACGCCTGTTTGAAAGGCTCTTACAGTAAGGGTCTCTCACTGTCTCGCCATTAACGCTGTAATTATATGATATTTTTCTGTGATCGAGCCCCTTTACGACAACCGAAAACACACTTCCGGAGGCATGGTGCTCGTTCATGTTTATGTTGTATATGGTCTTACCGCTGTTATCATATATCTTAAGCGACAGCTTTCTTTCCGAAGGACAGGAAGTGCAGAACTGTATACCGTCATCCGACATACCGGCTCCCTGCGGATATGCACTGCCTGTTATTACTTTTCCAGAATTATCACTCATTTGTTTTCCCAGAACTTTCACATTTATCTAGACATTAATACAGTATAGCACAAATCAGATTATACTTCCATCAGTTTCGGAATTAAATCCTGCTTCCTTTATGAATCTTGATTCAGTCTTGCCATATTCATCCCTGTGAATGCCAAGAAGCCACAACCTTCTGCGGCACCGCGTCATGGCAACATAAAAAAGCCTTCTCTCTTCTTCCGTATGTGCGGCGGTTTCGCACCTTTTCCCCGGAAATATCCCTTCCTGCAGCCCGATCATTATCACATTATCGAACTCAAGTCCCTTGGAACCGTGTATGGTCATAAGCTCTATGTCCGGGTAGTTTCCCTGCTTATCATTTCCCCTGTTTTCACTGCTTATATGATGAGGACCCAATGCCTCATTTGTTCTATGTCTGTCATTTGGTTCCGTATTCCTGCCGGCTTTCCGGTCAGCATTATCCTGTATCATTTTGTCTGACTGCGTGATCCATTCATACACGGAGCTGTAATTCCTCGCCCTGTCCTTCAGCTCATTTATGGCTTCTTCGGCATCCTGTTCATTCCCGTCACCGAAGTAATGCTCTTTAATGTATTTTTCAAGTCCGATACCCTTCATTATATAATTGACTGCGCCAAAACAGTTCATACCTGATAAGAACCTGATATCATCAAAGAGTTTACCGCATACCTTTGTCAGATTCCTGTTATTCCGATAATATGCAAGTACCTCTTCAGCTGTTATGTGTTCAAGGGTTATGCTTTCTCTTGTGAGACCTCTCTCAGGCCGGTTAAGGATCCTGAAAAGCTCATCCCTGTTATCATCATATCCCTTACCGTATGCGAGCTTAAGGTATGCCGTAACATCACAGACCCATTCCCTGTTATGGAAGTTCCCTGTCCTGTCTTTTCTTCTGTATGGAATATTCGCTCTTATTAATGCTTCTTCCAGCATGTCGGCACTTTTGGACGTACGGTACAATATACCGGTCCTTTCGCGATCGCAGGCATCAGCGTTACTCTTACCTCCCACCGCGTCTTTGATCTCATTCAATATTCTCACACAGTATTCCGCTTCATCCCCGGGATTTCTGAAGCATTTATATTCAATCCCGCGTTTTGTTTCCTGCCCGGCATTCTTTCCGGTGTAGCAGATCTGCTGTTTTGTAAATCTGTCTTTGTTACACCCTATAAGTCTTCCGGCATGTCTGATGACTTCCTCCGGGCATCTGTAGTTAAGCTTTAATTCAACAACCCCGGCCCCGGCATAATCCCTGACGAAGCTTTTCATAACAGCAGGTTCGGCTCCTCTGAATGAATATAT
Organism: Lachnospiraceae bacterium; assembly: GCA_017450065.1. Lineage (GTDB taxonomy): Bacteria > Bacillota > Clostridia > Lachnospirales > Lachnospiraceae > UBA2868. Next base: position 89,861 of record JAFSYI010000061.1, on the reverse strand, counting down.
GGACTGGTCATCATCGCCGACACAGAATATGTTACACGTATCTCCCGCAAGAAGACGCAGTACCTCATACTGTCTCCTGTCAATATCCTGAAACTCATCAACAAGGATATAACGATACCTTTCCTGCCATTTTTTTAATATCCTGTCATTCCCTTTAAGCGCCTTCAGGCACTCATTCACCATATCGTCGAAATCTATATACCCCTCTGACTTACACAGGGCGTTATAAGGTTCATAGACCAGCTCAAGTTCGCGCGCTTCCTCATCATTCAGTTCATTTAAGGGATTGACGCAGCCCATCTTCTTTATACTGATATTCTCAATAATGCGGTTAAGCTTTTCCGGATCATTGCAGCATTTAAGCCCCACTTTTCCCGCAGCTATCGTAAGTAATGATATTTTTTTGTTTCGGGTTAATATTTCACCGGTCCTGTACAGACCCTGACGTTTAAGAATATGATAAAATATGGCGTGAAATGTACCAAATGTCACCTGATATGATGCATCCGCAAGGTTCATAAACCTTGATCGCATCTCCTCTGCCGCCAGCCTTGAAAAGGTCAGCACCAGAATATTATACGGATCAATGTGTTCATCCCTGACAAGATGCAGCACTCTGTTCACAATAACTGCTGTCTTGCCGGATCCCGGACCCGCAAGTACCAGCATCGGGCCGTCCTTATGCATAACGGCCGTCTGCTGTTCTTTATTTAATTGCTGCATTTATACCCTTTCCTGCAATTTGTCATAAGGAATCCGTAGCCTTATGACGGTTCTCAATCTTCATAATCTGCTTTACACTATCAGATCTCGTTATCTGCCTGATCATTATCACTTTTATGACCGCGATTTTCATCCTCAGTCATCTTCATCAAGAAGGAATTCCTGCTCGTCAAGAAATTCATCGAATGCATCCTCCACGGCATCACACTCATCATCATCCTCTATGTAAGTAAGCTCCGGTTCAACATTGGGATCATTCTCATCCTCCTTATACCTGTAGAACCATACTTCGCCGTCTGCGTTCTCTCCCTTTTCATCAAGCGGACGAAGGGCAATATAATCTTTACCGTCCACTTCAAGAATCGTTATCACGACACAGTTAACGATCCTTCCGTCATCAAGCTTCAGCTCGACTGTCATCTCTTCCTCGGGAGTATTATCATCGATTTCACTGTTGTTGATCTTATCCTTTACCATATACACCTCATTCCGGCATTTGCCTAAGCCCATTTCTTATTACTCTTTTCTTATTACTCTTTACTTATATCTGCTGTTTTCTTCTTTTCGCTATTTTGATCATTAAAGCCTGTGTTCAATCTATCCGCCTGTTATGCAGATACTGCTTTCTCAAGCCTTGAGATCCCATCCTTTATCCTGCTTACCGACTCTTCCTTACCCAGCACTTCCATAAGCTCGGTAGCGCCTCCCGGAGTCATCTGCTTCCCGGAAAGTGCAGTCCTTACAGGCCACATCACATATCCGTTCTTAACACCCTTCTCCTCTACATACTTACTGAGCATGGCATAGAGCGCGTCATTGGAGAAATCATCCTGAGCTTCTACGAGAGGAAGAACTTCCTTCAGAACCTCCAGTGAAGATTCCTCATTAGTCTTCATCTTCTTATGACAGTACATGGAAGTATCGTATTCGGGAAGCGTCTCAAAGAAATCAATATGCTCCTTTATATCCGGGAATATCTCGATCCTGGTCTTAACCATCTCAGCTATTCTCCTAAGATCAAGATCCTTTGTAATAACCTCTTTTATATAAGGCTCTGCAGTCTCATAGAACCTGTCGAAATCCATAGCCTTTATATATTCGCCGTTCATCCATTTTAACTTGGTATAATCAAATACTGCAGGACTCTTGCTCATATGACGGTAATCGAACTTCTTTATAAGCTCATCAAGGGACATTATCTCCTGATTGTCTTCAGGACTCCATCCGAGAAGTGCTACGAAATTAACCACAGCTTCCGATACGAAGCCCTGCTCGATAAGATCCTCATATGAGGAATGACCGGATCTCTTGGACAGCTTCTTATGCTCCTCATCGGTGATCAGAGGGCAGTGCACATACACCGGAACCTCCCATCCGAAAGCATCATATAATCTGTTATACTTGGGGGATGACGACAGATACTCATTGCCCCTTACAACATGTGTGATGCCCATAAGATGATCGTCAATAACGTTCGCAAAATTATATGTCGGATATCCGTCTGACTTTATCAGTATCATATCGTCAAGCTCGGCATTATCGACCGTAATATCCCCGTATATTTCATCATGGAAGGTCGTGGTACCTTCATTGGGATTATTCTGTCTGATAACATAAGGCTTCCCTTCTGCAAGATTTCTGTCTATCTCCTCCTGAGATAAATGCAGGCAGTGCTTATCATAAACACTGATCTCCTTGCCATCAACCACCTGAGTAAGGCTCTCAAGCCTTTCCTTGTCACAGAAGCAGTAGTAAGCCTTCTTCTCTTCAATAAGCTGCTTTGCGTATTTAAGATAAATGCCCGATGCCTGCCTCTCACTCTGCACATATGGGCCTACGCCGCCATCCTTATCCGGGCCTTCATCATGGACAAGCCCCGTCTTCTCCAGGGTTCTGTATATAATATCAACAGCTCCCTCGACATATCTCTCCTGATCTGTATCCTCGATCCTTAACAGAAAATCACCGCCCTCATGCTTTGCTATAAGGTACGCATACAGTGCTGTCCTTAAGTTACCTACATGCATCCTTCCTGTCGGTGAAGGTGCAAATCTTGTTCTTATCTTTGTCATCTCTTTTTCCTTTTCCTAATATTATAATAATTTATAACTGCCGGCTCTATTCCATATCCCGCTTAAGCTTATATCGGGTATCCGGTTCTGTATCCCTTGTCCGGAGCCTTATATTTACAGTATCCGGGGTGGTCCGAATAAATTACATTGTACGAGCGTGTTGCAACCGTGTCAAGATTATCGAAGTATCCTCCCGAATAAAACGGGTATAACAGGATCATAAATCTCTTCCCATCTTCGCCTTGACGATAATCTCCTCAGTGTATATAATATCTGCGGAACAAAAACAGTTATCAGGAGATATGATATGCGCGACAGTATTTTTTTAGAGGATGTAATGCAGGTTGCCCCTCTCAAGCTGGTTATACATGACAGTATTGCCGATCTCGGACGACAGGTTAATGAATATCTTATCGATTTCCGTAAGCAGATAAACCAGAAGCATATCAAATCACCCGAGTTCCAGGGATATCAGGCTGATGATTTTATTGCAGATTGCTCATGTCCACGCTTCGGCTCAGGTGAGGGCAAGGGTGAATTTCACGAATCAATCCGCGGAAAAGATCTGTACATACTTGCAGATGTTGTAAACCACAGTCTTACCTACCCCATCAACGGCTTTATCAATCACATGTCCCCCGACGATATATATCAGGATGTCAAAAGAATAATAGCTGCGGCTGCAGGCAAGGCTCACAGGCTTACCGTCATCATGCCTTTCCTTTATGAAAGCCGTCAGCATAAGCGTTACGGACGCGAGTCCCTGGACTGCGCCTATGCCATAGAAGAGCTTCACGAAATGGGCGTTACCAATATTCTTACCTTTGACGCCCATGATCCCAGGGTACAGAATTCAGCACCTCTCTGCGGATTCGATAATTTCCAGCCTCCTTATCAGTTCATCAGGTCTTTACTTCATTATGAGAAAGATCTTGTGATAGACAAGGATAATCTTGTTGTTATCTGTCCTGATGAAGGTGCGCTTCCAAGAGCCGTATATTTTGCAGGCGTTTTGGGCGTAGACACGGGAATGTTCTATAAACGCAGGGACTATTCAAGGATTGTCAACGGCAAAAACCCTATTGTTGCCCATGAATTTCTTGGTGAAAACATAGACGGCAAGGATGTAATAGTTATTGATGATATTATTTCATCCGGCGGAAGTATGCTTGACACAGCTCATCAGCTCAAAGCCATGAATGCAAAGCGGGTATTTATCTGCTGTACCTTTGGATTATTTACAGATGGTCTTGAAATATTCGATGAAGCATACGAGAAATGCTACTTTGACAGAATAATATGTACCAATCTAAATTATCATACACCCGAACTCTATAACAGGCCTTATTTCATAGAAGCAAACATGAGCAAGTTCCTCGCATCCATCATAGACTTCATGAACCATGATGCTTCTCTTGCGAATGTTCATACGCCTACCGAGAAGATAAACAGCTTCCTTGCAAGCTATAACAAAAGGGAGTATCAGGAGGATCCGCTTAACTAATATATATATAAGAAAGCGTTCTTATACCATTTAATCTCATCTCCAAGTATTGAAATTACATCAAACCTTACACTGTCCGAATCCTTAAGCTTACGGTATACCCTGAAGTAATCAGCCACTCTCGAAATCCTGTACTGCTTACGTTCATTAACCGCCTCTGCAGGATTGCCCGAGCTTTTATTTTTCCTGTATTTCACCTCAAAGAAAATGTAGTATTGTCCGTCATGACCCACTATATCTATCTCGCCAAATCTCGAACGGAAATTCCTGGCAATTATCCTGATCCCATTCTTAGCAAGATATCTTACAGCTCGCTCCTCATATTCGGCCCCTACTTTTCTTTTATTCATTTCCTTCTTCCAAATATATTCTCATTAATTCTTTAAGATCATAAACTTCCGTTAATACTGTAGCATCCATTTTAACTTCACAATCATATAGCCATGGAAATTCTCTATGAATATCTATTGTAAAATCCACCATTTCAGCCATAGTCAGTTTTTTATCTGAAACATAACCTGACCATTGCCTGTGACTGAAACCATTTGCCTTCATATATCTCTCAATTTCTCGATATGCATTCTTGGGACATGTCTTAGAGTAATGGGTTCTAAGTGCGGATATACTCAAATCAAAATTAACAGCATATAACATTCTTAATGGATTTTGCATATACCCTATTTCTATCCTGTCTATAATGTTCTAATAAATTCTCTACGGAGTCAAATTTGTCATCATACCAAAACCACTCTTTAACATTATCCAAAAACCATTCTTTTTCACGCAAAGTCGCAATTAAAGATCCACATTTAACAAAATCTCCATTCGTATACCACCCGGTACTATCCAAAAACATATTCCTTTTATCTATAAGTTTCTTTATATATCTGTTTATTTCATTAAGACTATAAATATTTTCTCTCATGATCTTGTCTTCATTCATCAATATACGTAATTTTTGCATATGACCTCCTAATATATTTGCTAATCCTTATTTTCCTTGTCCAGCTTGTACTTCATTAATTCGAAAAGATAAGCAGGCATCTGGCGATTCCCCAGCTCCCAGTCCTGAACTGTTCTGTACGGAATCTTAAAGTAATCGGCGAACGCCTTCCTGTTCATACCCGTCTTTCTACGGATCTCTATAAGGGCATCCTTAAGATTTCCGCTACTTATCAGATAGTCTATATCAATATCTTCTTCCCTGATATTTTTCTCATCCTTCATATCGTAAGTGCCCCCTGCGTTTTTAAAGCATTTATATCATCTTCAAAAAAATCGTTTTGATTCATAACAAATTCTATAACATCAGAAGCAGCATATACAGATTATATCACACGCACAGCGTATGTCAACTATCTCATGTCATATTAATTCCGTTTTCCGGCCGGAGTGCTTTGATCAAGAGCCTGCTGAGCCATCTTTATACAATCATCCCTATACTCATCGTAAACAAGCTTTACCGAAGCTTCGGCCTTATCATATTTTTCCCTGTTATATTTAATATATGTAGGATTAAGGATGCCTTTGTAATATGTTATGAATGCAGCATCTTTATTTATTTCCCCGGATTCATGTCCTTCCCCGATCTTATTTACTTCCTTATGCTCTTTTCCTTCCTCAGCTGTTCCTTTTATATATTCGATTGCCCTAAGCGAATGCCCTAATCGAAGCTTATAATCATCCTTATTCTTTATATAACGCCCGTCACATTTAAGATACCAGGCTGCCGAGTCCTCGTATCTGTCCATGAAATAATATGTCTCCGCAAGACAAATGGCAAGCTCTGTACCAATGATAGAAGATACATCTACCCTGCTTAGTGCTTCTTCATACAGAGCTGCAGCTTCTTCATATCTGCACAGACCCATAAGCCTGGCCATATAAGACAGATCCATGTCTTTCAGAGCCTCCCCTGTCAATGAAGGCTCCGATACTACTCTAAGCACATTTTCCGCGGTTCCCTGTGCACCGTTAAGCCGCATATCCGAAACCAGAGTCTCGTTTCGGACCAGGTAAACATTATAATATTTGAATTTATCATTCAGCTTGGCTCTTAACACAGAAAGCATATGCTCATTGGCATATGGTTCTATTTGAAGCACCCGGCGAAGTCTCATAAGAAGATAACGCATAAGTTCACCCATAAGCGTCCCTTCCATGATCATTGGCAGATCAGAGTTCATTATACTCTCTATACCGTGCCATTGTTCAAAGGCTCTCACCTCGGAAATCTCCCCATCCTTAAGGGAAATACACACAGAAAAAGGCCTTCCGAGAGCTGTAAGTGCATTTCCGTCCAGTAAGTATACCTCCTTACTAACGAAATTACCCTTAAGCTTTGTCAGTAGGCCGTCATATTGCAGTTGCAGCGAATTGCTCAAGCTGAAATATATCATATCCCGGATTCCTTTTCATCTTTCCGCATGCAGCGGATACCATTACAACACTACATTATAAATATATTCCTATAATACAACGCACGTTATTGTATCGTGATTTCTCAACAATCCGTAAATATATAAGGTTCTGATGTTTCTATAACAAACGAACTCAATCCGTTCATTACAATCATTTCAAAACAGCTGTACTTATTGCATGCGAATTGCTATTACCCTGCTCAGAATATTCGCAATATATTCACCCCTGCTTATCGTATCCCTGTTAAGCTCGCTGACCAATATACCGAAAACATGCCTTCCTATGAACACAGGGAAGGAAACCCAGCCGTTAAGAACCTCCGGCAGCTCCTCTCGGTCAAATATTTCCGATATCGCACACGGCTGTCTGTCTTCCGGAATCAGTATATTGCCCCCATCTCTTGTAACACATTTCAGCTTAAGCATATCAGGGAACACGAAGTCTTTCCTCGCCTTATAAGCAACCGGTTCATCATAAAGATACAATGCCGCATTCTTAAGATCAAGCATTGAAAATGCGTTAATAACATCATCCAAATTCTCGAAATCGGTATCCTTAAACGGTACCGTCGCTGCCATGAATTCCTGAAGCTTAAGCCTCTCTTCCATGTGCTTATTATGCCTCTTGTTCGAATGCATTCCATTGGCCAGCAGTGCCCTGTTTCTTATATAATTAAAAATGTAATTCCTTCTTTCGTTCGCAGACGCAGATTTACTGCACTCCCCGGCAGTCTTCTGAATATGATCCATACAGCTCACGAACCTGCTGACATCCGTATACTCCATCGCACCGTTGTCAAAGAATTCCTCTATTATCCTTTTAAGTTCCTCAATACTATCACTTTCTCTTGTAACAGCAATCTTTACCTTGTTAAACACAAGAACCTTGGACATAACCTCGAAAAAAAGAATACGAAGATCCACGCCTCTGCTGTCCTTTACTTCATTTCTGTATCTGTAGAAGCAGTCGTCAAATAATCTGTTAATGAAATCATGATCTGCCTTAAGCATTTCATTAACGCTGTAACTGTTAACCTCATAATCCATTGATTCCCTTCCGTAAAGGCGGGTAGGAAGCAGTACGGATTTCATATTTCTTCCTTCTATCTTCTTAAGGAGCTGTTCAACTGCATACTGACCTATTCCTGTGGAGTCGGAACCTATAGAAGCAAGAGGCGGTATCAGATCGGTCGCTGTCTGGCTGTTATCGAATCCAAACACGTAAATATCCTGTCCCGGAACCATCTGGCGTCTTCTCATTGCCTCATACAGACCCTCGGCAACCATATCATTAACACAGCATATTGCCTGAACTTCACGGTTCCTGTCCAGAAGCTTCTCCGCGGCAGCTACACAGTTAATAGACATATCTGTCTTTTCGTACTTGTCTTCATTGTAGTGCAGCCCCTTATTACGAAGATATTCTATGAAGATTTCTTTTCTCTTAACAGCATTGGGATTATCCTCCCTGCCACCAAGCATGCAGATTTCCTTTACGCCCTTTTTATCAATAAGGTAATCCAACGCTTCCTGCATACCTATTCTGTCGTCATAGTTAACCGTAGTCTCACCTTCTGCATCGGAATCAATGAATACTCTGGGTATATCGGAATATTCCTCATATTTTATGCCTTTAATATTTGGAAGTGCAACTATGACGCCATCGAAGCCGCAGTTCTCTTCTGCTTTGAATATAGAATTATAAACTATCTTATAAAGGTGCTGTTTGTCTTCAGCCTCATAACCATCATCCTGTCTTCCCGCAACAACCACAAGCCTCGCATCACGTTCATGCAGAGTATGAGCAACACCGTGTATTATTTCTTTGAAGTAGTCGTTAAAAACATCCTTTATAATAAGCCCAATTGTGAGGATCTTCTTCTTATTCGCAAGGTCCCCATATCTGTCATCAACCATCTTCCTGTCTGTTCCTGTATGTTTATTAATATCCATTCGTTCGGTTATTCCCCTCTGACCCCCACCAACAAAAAACTACAGTTATTGATATAATACCACAAACTGTAGTTTTTTGCATCCCTAAATATTGATTTGATATAACCATTCGGAACAGTACATATATCCTTATGCCCCACTTATCTATACATCATGTTCCTCAAGAAATTCAATCGTTTTCTCTATGACTTTTTCTGTATCCTTCTTATCCATATTATAATACATCGGAAGCCTCACCAGCCTGTCGCTCTCAGCAGTCGTATATTCATCCGTGCCGTTAAACCTGCCAAACTTAAGCCCCGCGGGAGCCGAATGAAGCGGTACATAATGAAACACACACATTATCCTGTTCTGTTTCATGAATGCAATATAATTCTGCCTTGTCTCAAGATCGGCAAATTTAATATAAAACATATGAGCGTTATGAACACATCCGTCCGGAACAGCCGGCAAAGTAATCTTACCGCTGTCCGCATAGGACTTGAAGGCATCCATATAAGAATTCCATGTTTCAAGACGGTTATTGTTTATTTCATCCGCCCTCTCAAGCTGAGCCCACAAATATGCCGCATTAAGATCTGACTGTAAATAGCTGTCGCCAAAATCAACCCAGTTATACTTCGCAACCTGTCCCCTGTAGAACTTACTTCTGTTGGTGCCCTTCTCACGCAGGATCTCGGCCCTTTCTATATACTTCTCATTATTTATAAGAATAGCCCCGCCTTCACCCATGGAATAATTCTTTGTTTCATGGAAAGAGAAGCAGCCAAAATCGCCTATTGTACCCAAAGCTCTGCCCTTATAAGTGCTCATTACGGCCTGTGCGGCATCCTCGACAACCATCAGGCCATGCCTGGCTGCAATGCTCATTATTGCATCCATATCACAGGCAACACCGGCGTAATGAACCACACAAATAACCTTTGTTTTATCCGTGATGGCTTCCTCAATCTTAGTCTCATCCATATTCATGGTATCAGGACGGATATCAACAAAAACCAGCCCGGCTCCGGCAAGTACGAATGCATTGGCGGTAGATGAAAACGTATATGATGGCAGGATAACCTCATCACCCGGCTCTATGCCACATAGCAGTGCCGCCATATCCAATGCACTGGAACCGCTGGTGGTAAGCATCGCCTTCTTGGCACCAAACCTCTTCTCCATCCACTCATCGCATTTCTTTGTAAAAGGCCCGTCGCCGCATATTTTCTGATTATCTACGGCTTCCTGCATATATTTGAATTCATTACCCGTAAAAGGCGGTACATTAAACAGTATATCGTATGTCTTGTATGCTTCATTCATATCTGTTTCCTCGCTACTTCCTTAATTATTCTATATTGACAAATAGTAACTATTCAGAACAGGCTCAAAATACTTCATATTTTTCGCTGTTTTGGATTCATCCAGCATATATACTAAATTCGAAAATACCTCATTAAGTATATATGCATGGCTCACACTAAGCTCGAAAAAACCTCGCTAAGTGTTCTGCTCAAATACAAATATTTATAAAACATGCCTCTTTCATGCAAGCATGAGAGTCATATTTTAAAATATTTGTGCTGTTCTGAATAGTTACGACAAATAAAGGCTGTTAAGCCAAGAGACTATTTATATTCCGGACAATAAACATATCTTGACATGGTTTCTATCATATCATATCCATCCCATTTAAAGGTCAGATCCATGGTCTTACCCACAGGAACTATCCTGTCGCAGCCGCGGAATCCACCGTCCAAAACAAAGCGTTGTATTTCCCGTGCATCAATACCAAAATAAGAAACAGTCTGGCATGCCTTATCCAATATGGGCGATATATCCGTCAGATCATTCGCATCATATTCAAAAAAGTATCCGCCTCCAAGCTTATACTCCATGATACCGGCATCAAGCTTATCAACCTTTATCCTCATCACCAGATTATCACCGTCTTCCATAGTAATATTTCTGTTTTCCGATGCCAGTCTGCAGAACTGCTCAAGCTTATCTATCGCCTGTATATCTCTGAACTCATAATCTCTTTGTACAAGCTTTGCAACCGCAGTCCAGAATCTCTCTTTTGCTTCTTCAACATGCGATCCGAACCATATAACCATCCTCGGCGAAGAGCAGGCATTCTGATCAATATAATATGTATCGGTATAAAATCCTTCAGCCAGCTTATCAATGTCCGTCTTCATGACTGCATCCGCATCAAGCAGTGCAATACTGTGTCTGTCCGCGAAAGACATTTCAATCGCTCTCGGCGGAAGCTTCGCCTCACGGACAGCGCAGATCGTCCTGTCGCCTCCCCAGATGATCCTGACATCACACATAGATGATATGTAACGGGTGATCTCGTCATCATGATCGTATCTTATGATAATCAGATACTGTTCCATATCCTGAAAGCCTTCGGCAAAGGTATTCTTTAGTGCATTAACAATAATATCCACCTGCTCGAAATGTTTGTTTGAAACCCTGACAACATTTATATTTCCTGCCAGAAGCGAAGATGTAAACGATACGGCAAAGTTCACCGGAACATTAGACGGCGCAATATGAAAAGCCATGCCTCTTCCCATCTTTCCGTTCACGTTCGGATAATAATGCTCCTTAATCTGTCTAAGTGAAGCGTTCCTGATCCAGAAAGCATAGGCCGTAACATCAACAAAGCTCTTTGTAGCAGGATTCTTAAGAAGATTCCTCGAGAAAGCTCCAAGGAAGTCAACGGTATGTTCACTCCATGTCTCCCGCGCAAGTATATCCGGGATCGCTTCCAGCATTTCCGGATTACCGGTAAGAAATTGAATTCTATCAATACCTTGATGCATATGTATCGCTGCACCCCCTTAACTCCGCGCTTTGAATCCTGCCGAGGATTTTTATATACTTTCCCTTTCTTCCGCAGGGACAGTCATCCTCGCCCAGAATTATACCCTTATCTTCCGTCAGAAGCGAATGTCCGGGATAGGAATGCGGAAGAACGGATACTGTCTGGATTATACCTTCTTCCCCGTTCTTACACAAAGAAAAATCTCTTGGATCACGCACGAATACATCGGAATAAATACTCGCATGAAGATGGTGGCATTCACATTCTGCATATATGCAGCCTGTCTGTTCAACCATCGCATAATGATCCAGAAAATGTACAATACCGAAGGTTTCCGTCATCCGTTTATGGAATTCCTCCTGAGACACCGAATCCGATATCAGCTTCTTCCAGCCGCCACCTGTCATGAGCCATCCGTTAGACAGATCGGACTTTTTTCCTGAGCAACGTAAAGCCTCATACAGATGCTGCCATACCATGAACGTAAAACCAAAGATCAGGAACTTACCGTTTCCGTTCTTTTCCATGAACTCATTAAACGCATCCATGTTGAGGCTCATATCATCATTAAGAACATACGTCGTTCCTCTTGACATGACCTGCAGACCTATGACAGCCGCACCCCGTGCCGTGAAAGATTTACGATCCTTCATGACAGAAGGAGTATCGACAACCATTATCGGAAGTCTCTGTTTACCAAGATAATCACTCAGTATCCTGATCATTACCTTCTGCTGTATCATCGCCGTTTCCTTATCGACAAATATCCTTGATACAGCCTGACCGGTAGTTCCCGAAGAAGTCATGACCTTGAAGACCTCTTCCTTTGGAATACTCTTAAGCTCCAGCTCCTTAAAAAGGCGAACCGGGAAAAAGGGAATATCGCAGGCATGCTCAACCTTCTCAGGATCATACTTCATTGCGCTTAGTATATTGTCATATGCCCTGCATTCAGTCCTGTGATGCTCCGTAAGCTCCAATAATTCCTTCGTAACAAGTATGTCCTTCTCAACTTTATTAAGATCATACGTTCCGCATGAATAGAAATCCTCGATCATTCTAGAATCCGAGCTCCTTCTTTATTCTCTCAGCAGCCTGCGGCGCAGTTATTCCAAACTGTTCCCATATATACTGAGGTGTTCCGGCCTTGGTAAATGAGTCCGGAAATCCTATGAATATCTGACGCGGCATGTTATCAAGCGTAGCTTTATACTCTGCCACGGCGCTTCCCATTCCACCTATTATACTATGCTCCTCCATTGTAACGATAAATCTGTGCTCTCTGAATAGCTTATTCAGGCCATCCTTATCTATCGGCTTTATCGTATGCATATTTGCAACCGTACATGAAATACCGTTTTGCTCCAGAATATCCGCCGTTTTCAACGCCTCATTAACCATCAGGCCCGTACCAATAAGAGCCACATCATTTCCGGTCTTTATTATACTCAGCTTCTCCGGTTCGAAAACATAATTCTCATCATATACGGCAGGACAGTCAGGAACCCCATTGAGTCTTATATACACAGGTCCCTTGTGTTCTGCCGCATAATAAGCCATTTCATAAGCCTCAACACAGTCAGCCGCACTCATGACCATCATGCCCGGAAGAGCCCGCATAAATGTAATATCTTCACTTGCCCAATGAGCCACTCCGGAACGGGCGGCCACAACGCCTGCAGCTGTCCCGATAAGCTTAACATTAAGATTCAGATTGGAAAGATGCTGCCTTACATGCTCCAGATCCCTAACCGCAATAAATGATGCATAGGTAGTGGCAAATACCGTATAACCCTCCATCGCCAAACCTGCGGCCACGCCTATCATATTCTGCTCCGCTATCCCAACATTTAAGAACTTATCGGGATACTGTTCAGCAAACCTTCCAAGATTCGAAAGCTGCGCAAGATCAGCCGTAAGGACCATCAGATCATCATTTTCCTTTGCTATTTCCGGCATGGCATTGGCAAAAAAAGTCGCCCTCTGTCCCAGTCTTGCCCATGATCTTACCTTGCCCTTTGTTATATTCATATTACTTTACCCTCCATAAGATCGGAAAGCGCAATATTGTACTGTTCCCCGGTAATCGCTTTCTGATGCCATTCCGGCCTGCCTTCCGCAAAGGATAGTCCCTTCCCCTTAACCGTATCACAGATAACAGCATTGGGACTGTTATTTGAAATACACACAAATGCATTCAGCAGCTCCTTAATATCATGTCCGTTACAGTTAATCGTATTAAATCCAAAGGACTCCATTTTAGCCGTAAGGTTTCCAAGCTGCATTACATCCTCTGTAGTACCGTCATAGCAAAGATGATTCCTGTCTATTATAACTGTCAGATTGTCAAGTCCGAACTGCTTTGCCGACATAAAGGCCTCCCATATAGAACCTTCATTCAGCTCACCGTCGCCCATCAGCACATAAACCCTGTAATCAAGCCCCTTCTTTTTGGCACTCAGAGCCTGCCCCACGCCTACAGATATTGCCATTCCCAGGCTTCCTCCCGAGTATTCAAGTCCGATCTCAGGATCATAAGGATATCCGATCAACCGGCTTCCGTTCACTGTATATGAAGCAAGCTCTTCTTCCTTTATATAGCCTCTCTCAACCAGGGCCGGAAAGTGTGCGATCGTACAATGATTCTTGCTTATCAGAAGTCTGTCTCTCTTAGGTGAGAGCGGATTCGCGGGATCAAGACGCAGAACCTCCCCGTACAATACAGCCATAATTTCCATACAGGAAAATCCTCCGCCGATATGAGCTCCCTTGGCTCCCGCAGAAAGCGCCATATCAAGCGCCATTTTCCGCATCCTTACGGCCATATCCCTAAGCCTTGAAGCATTTTCAGCCGAAGTATCTATACACATATTCTACCTCCATCGGCAATCATTACCTGACCTGTAATAAAGGAAGACCTGTCTGAAGCAAGAAACAGCGCGCAGTTGGCTATCTCTACAGGCTCAGCCATTCTGTGAAGGCTGCTCCTGTCCAGTATCTTCCGGATCTCTTCATCAGGCTTGTATCCGCCCATATCCGTCTGTGTAAGTCCCGGAGCTATTGCATTAACCCTTATACCGTATTGTCCGACCTCATGCGAAGCAGATTTGGTCGCATAAATAAGTGCCGCCTTGCTCGAGCCGTAAGCCAGATATCCCGGTGCGGTCTCAATGCCTCCTATCGAAGCCATATTAATTATACATCCGCTCTTTTGCTTCATCATAGCCCGGAGTACCGACTGCATGACCTGTATCTGGGCAAAGTAATTGATCTGGAACACCTCTTTAAGCTTTGACATCGGAGTCATGGTAAAAAGGCCGCCATATGCCATACCTGCGTTATTTACCAGTACATCTATGCTCTGTTTGGCAGAGATGATCTCCTTTATACCTCTCTTTATATCATCTTCGTCAGAAAGATCAAAGTATACCGGTCTGATCCAGACATTATATGTCTCTGCAAGCTCCCCGATCTCTCTTTCGAACTCTTCATTAACCGTCCTCGCACATGCCCATATATTGGCACCGTTCTCCGCAAACAACTTAAGGATCGTATTTCCTATTCCCCTTGTTGCTCCGGTTATTATAATATTTTTACCTGATAACAGTCTTTCAGCCATCAACCTGCTCCTCTGCACTTACACTCCTATATTTCTTACAGATAACAAAAACAAGTAATACCGTAATGATCAGATTGACTAAAATATACAGAACTCCCACACCCGTCAACCCGAATCCGGCAACCAGACTTTTCTGCACCGCCAGCGACATAACTATAGCTGCCATGTAGCTTAATGCGATTTTAACCTGTTCATGCATTACAGTGACAGGAATTATAAGATAATATTCAAGCGCATATAGTCCACCGCCCACCAGAAGAAGCACGAACTCCTTCATATAGGGCCTTAAATCAATATTGTACACCATTGACAGAAGCGGTATTCCTATCCAATACGAAATCAGCAATATGATCCCGGCGCTTGAAATGATCACCACCGACTGCAGCGCTACTCTGTTTATAAACCCACGTCTGTTCCCGGCATTCCACAGATCACCGAGTCCCTTTATAAAAGGTGTGTATATGAACTGGTTAAGCAGTGCGATAGTAAACACGGGTAAAATAAGGTATCCCACAATCGCCTGCGTGATCTCGTCCAGATACCAGTCCGTAACATACTTTGGAATATTGCTTAAATATATTGCAAGTACTGTACTCACGCACAGAGGAGTACAGCTCCTAAGGAGACCAGGCAGCCGCGTTCTGTCAAATCCGGCTCTGCCTGATACAGTGTCTCCACCGGTTATGATCATACCGGCTTCATCCATATCATGTGCATACACATCAGCAACATCCGAAGCACCGGTATCTTGCATGTCGGATCTCAGGTAGTTCCTTGACTTAGATACAAGGAACAGCTCCATTACAAGACTTATAACCGTGCCGCATATAAGAGCAGCAACAATATCAAACTTCATGCATATCAGGATACAGACAGCTGTAAGCATAATGAATTCCCTTACTGCACCCATCCTGGCACCCACTACGAAGAATCCTCTCTGCTGAAGCCTGCCGACGATCACATCCTCGCCTGCATTCACCATCTTCAGCACTGTCATTGCTATAACAACCGCGCATTTATGACCCGAATATCCATTATACTTATACATCAGCACCATATACGATAGTAATATTGCCACTGCAAACAGTATTGACAATGCTCTTAGTACCAGATAGTCCGTAAATCTGTACGTCTCTTTGGTATCGGTAACCTGAAAGTTCCTCACGCCATAAAGAGCTATCATATATATAAGATTCGCTACCGCATACGATATGGATACGACACCGGCTGTTTCCTGATCATAGAATCTTGCACAAAGGAACAGCAGAATGACCGACTGCCCTGCAAACAGGCTCCCGCCTATCGCATTCCATATGAATCCGTTTGATGAATCTTCTGTGAAAATTTTCTTTAGAAAGCTCATACCCTTACTACTATCCTGGTCATTCTTTCAACCAGATCATATCCGTCCCAAAGAAGATCAAAATCCATCGTGTGTCCTATAGGAACCACTCGATCTACACCCTTGATTCCGGATTTGAGAAGTGGACGAAGTGAATCACTGTTCCCATAATATCCTATGGTCTGGCACCGTGAATCATCACACAACTCCCTGACTTCAATTATATCATCAACCATATATTCGTAGAAATATCCTGAATTGCCCCGATATTCAAGAAGCTTACTTGAGGCTGTCTTTGTTTCCATCCTCACAAGACGGTTGTCTCTGACATCTCCGGTTTCTTTAATATCACAGCCTGAAGCAGCTGCCATATACTCTTTAACCAGCTTATCCACTGCCTGAACCGGCTGCAGATCATATCTTTGTTTCACAATGTCAAGCAGCTCACGCCAGAACAACTCCCTTGCTGCAGTGATCTGTTTTCCAATCCATATTACAACACGCGGACTTGTACATGCATTCTGATCTGTCAGATACGTATCGTTATAGAAATCATTGGCAATACGCTTTCTGTCTTTTACGCAGTCATCATCTCCCACATTCTCCATATAACTATCCGAATCAATAATAGCCAGAGAATATCTGTCCGCGAATACTATTTCCGTAGCTCTTGCAGGAAGCGGAGACATCCGCAGATTTCTTATTGTCTCATCACCACCCCATATAACCCTTAGATCGCACATAGATGACAGATAATCATTAATGTCTTTATTTCTCTCATATCTCACAAGAGAAATATATTGCCTGATCTCTTCATGACTGTTAAGCACCTGTCTTATCAGTCCGTTGATCACTTCAACCTGTCTAAAGTTCTTACCTGGTACCCTGACAATATTCGCATTGCCACATAACAGACCGCTGAACAGCGTATATGCATAATTGACCGGCACATTTGACGGTGCGATGTGGAATGCCACTCCACGCCCCAGGCGGATCAAACTATCCTTACCTGTAAAGCGCTGTTTCATGTTTTCAAGCGATGCCCTTCGAAGCCAGAATCCCAGAGTCACAACATCCGGATATTCCTTTGCTTCCCTGTCTTTCATTATGGCTGCAGACAGGTCAGCAAGGAAATCCATAACAGAATCCGCGAAAGGCTCAAGCGGTTTCACATCAGTCATATCCTCAATTGTTTTCCGGTTTCCGATGAGATAAGATATTTTATCCAACACCGAAGTTTCATGATCCTCTGATATATCATTTACAGTATCGGTTCCCCTGTCATGATCCAAAGCGAAGGTATCACTGCATCCACGTATCTCTGCATCTTTAAGACGCCCAAGCACCTTGAAATACTTACCTTTTCTTCCACAAGGGCAGTCATCTTCTCCAAGTATAACACCTTCATCCTCGGTAAGCAGCGAATGGCCGGGATATGAATCGGGAATAGATGAAACCACCTGTATTATTCCCCTCTCACCGATATCGCATTCCGAGAAATCAATCCCTCTTCTTGTAATAACATCAGAAAATACACTGGCATGCAGATGCCCGCATTCGCACTGCATATATATGCATCCGGTCTGCTCAACCATACCGTAATAATCATGTATATCGTCAAGGCCGCATAAATCCCTGAATCTGTTTCTGAATTCATCCGGCTCCACAGCCTCACTTATAAGCTTCTTCCATCCACCTCCGTGTATCATAACCGCATTAGACAGGTCAAGAACTATTCCCTCTTCCTTAAGCTTAACCAGCTGTTTATAGAAAAACTGCCATATCATAAATGTAAAGCCGAAGATAAGTATTCTTTCCTCTTTATGCCTTCCAAGGAATTCACGGATACCATCAACATCCAGCTGCATATCATCGTTCAGCGCATACAGCTTCTTTGACCCGAATATGGAAAAGCCAAGTATTCCTGCACCCCTTGCCGAAAACATCTTCCTGTCCTTCACCACGGACGGACAGTCAATTATAAGCATGGGCATCCTTGTAGAGCCCGTGAAATCACTCACGATCTTAACCATAGCCTTCTGCTGATTGACCGATGTAGATCTGTTCAGATAGATTTTTGATACAGCCTGACCTGAAGTCCCCGAAGATGTCATTGTCTTTACGATCTCATCATCCGGCACGCTCTTCAAGGAGAGTTCTTTAAAAAGCCGTACGGGAAGGAATGGAATGTCTTTATATGATCTTATATTCTTTTTGTCATACATAACAGACGACAGAACTGCCCCATATTCCGGACAGTTCTGCCTGTGATGTTCTGTAAGCTCTGTAATTCTTTCGGTAAGCAGCTCTTCCTTTTCATCCTGTTTCAATGAATAAGGTTCCAGCTGCAGTAACTTATCAAATGACATATAACCTTCTTTCCTAAACATTAACTATAGTAAACGAAATAAATAATTTCGTTTACTATACCAAATTGATGCACACGATTGCGATAGGATGGGCATCTTCGATGCCTCGCAATCGGCGCAAAGTGAACGAATTAAATTCGTTCACTATATATTTTGAAATGTCATCCCATATAACTTTTCTGTTTCTCTGCATTATCAAGTGCTGCTACTGAGATATGCTCTATACTCTTCTGTAAGCTTTTCCATATATTCATTGTCACTTATTGCCTTTTTAATATCTTGTTCGCGTCCATGTTCCAGCAGCCACCTATACAAATCATTTACCTCTTGCTTGCCTTCTCGTCTGCCTTCTCGTATTCCTTCTTGTCTGCCTTCTTGTATTCCTTCTTGTCTGCCTTCTCGTTTACTCTGTTCTTTGTATGAATTCCAATCTAACATCGCCAAATCTTCTGCCAAAATCATCTGTTGCACCTCCAGACTTCTGGTGAATCTGTAAACATCTTCACGTATGCCATCAAATAATTCATTTCCTCTTGTTTCTTTTATTACCTTCTCATTATTGATATCTGCTATAAGAGAGAACATTTTAAGAAGTTCTACATCTTCATCTTCATTATACGTGTCGTTCAAATACAGTTCAAGAGCTTTGTCAAGCTGCACAAACACAATATGCTTTCTCATTGAGAACTCAATACCCGAGTCAGCTATTGCCGTTGTTATTCTGTGTATGTACCTATCCGACCTGAATTCCTTGAAAATTCTCGGACTGTTAACCATCATCACAATAATGATTGCATTATTGATATTCTCATAGTTCAGACTACTCTTAGGTTTACCTTCTTCGACCGAATATTGCAAAAGAAGCATATTTGATGCATAGATTTCCGCTCTATCAAATACATACTCTTGGGCAATCCTCTGTATTTCTATATCAACAAGCCTGTGATCCTTAAGCCATGCAGGTAAATCGCTTATTGTTCTCTTTGCATAGACATTTTGAAGATATGTCTCATTAGCAGCAGAGTGTTCCACACTAATAGATTGGTCACGCATCGTTCTATGCAGAATGAAATCCATACGTTCAGGAAACATATCCGGAGAAAATACGTGCTTTGCTATGGTATCATAATAGATATCCGCCAGGCGTTCACCACTACTGACTTCTCTGTGCCATTGTCTTCTCTCTTCAGAAAGTCCTGATTCAAACAACTGTTCTTCAATGTTCATTCTGTTATCTTCCATGTTAATTCCTCCGTTCACTTAATCTGTTAATACTTGTATTTTAAAGCAAACGATTTCGTAACGGACGGTTTATCACCGAAGATCAGCCGAAATATGCTATATATGTCAAGAAATGTATTGCTTTAATGTGATATTAAAACAATACATTATCTTCATTTTGTTGTCAATGATCCATTCTCAGTTAATGTTCTATCAAACGCAGTTGTCCGCGAACTCACTATCCGTCAGGAACTCAATATTCATCTTAGCACCATAGGTATCATTGAAATCCCTGTACATAAGCTTAAGCTCCCTGTTAATCTCAGCGTAATCCTCTGTACTGACAGAAGGAAGGGAAGCATCTGCATAGCTCTCATTATATCGTGGTCCAAAGGTATCAAAGCCTGCTATCTTAAGCACTTTAACACCCAGCCATCCCATAAGTCTCATGCAACAGATTGCCGGATTATCGAAATATTTCCATCCCCGCTTTACAACCGAATCGAAATTAATGATTATCTCGTTCTCTTCGGCCTCGGTTTTTATATTCGACAGCAATATCTTCTTTACCGATTCCGCCTTATCAGCATATACCTCTCTGGCATATTCATATCTGGCATGATTGGAAAAAAACACATAATCGTAGCTGTAATAAGGCAGCAATGCCCCGACTCCCACCACAACGGGAGAATGCTCATCAATATAACCCTTGATCCTTGTCTTTTCCAAATTAAGAGAATTACCCGGGCAAAGCAGGAGTACCGTTCTATTCGACAGATCTTCTTTAAGAAAAGAAACACCTGCTTCATCATCTACGTGCCTGCTCTGGTTCTCCATATATTTCTCTTCCAGGATATCATAATCGTACTGTCTTCTCTGCTCCACAGTCAGAGATTTGATTATGTTCCTCATATCCCTTGAATTGGTTCTATGACTTTTCTGAAGATACGCTATATTGTTCACATGACACTGATACATTCCGGCAATAAAATACGCAGTAGAATATCCCCATGTATATTTTTCCTGGAACTCCTGCATATATTTATCTATCGCATCCATGATCACGTTCATGTCATAGCATCCGTGCTGTCTTCTGTTTAAATAGCTGGCTACGAGCTCAGTAGTCGCATTTCCGGCTCCTCTGCCCATGCCGCACAGAGTAGAATCCACAATACAGCCTCGGTTGCCCCTTGTCACTTTTTCAACAAAATGCATAGCCAGTGAAAATGCAAGCTGTTGGTTATTATGTGAGTGAAATCCTAGCTTAATCTCCGGGTCAAGTCGGTTATCAAGGATTGAAACAATACGATCAAGATCATCCTCGAACATGGCTCCGAACGTATCAACTATAGAGACACTTACCGGTTTGAATTCATTCATACATTTGGCCAGTGCGATCAGGTCTTCCTCTGAATATGCAAGCGTGTTTGCTGCCTGAAAGAATACTTTATACCCTTTCTCACGTATCCTTCTTCCTATAGAAATCCCCTCTTCATGATGCCCGTGGGGAAATACAACTCTTATGGCATCTATTGATCGTCCATCATATTCGGGAAGGTTCTCCGTATCATATCTGTTGTAATCTATCATCGCAACATAGGTGACGTCATGTTTCTTATCAGCCATATATGGAATGATATCATCCGGGACATGATAATATGAAGTGCCTTCCTTGTAAGGAGCATCCTTTAGCCAGCCGCACTCAAGTATCTCAACTCCGGCATTCTGCATATTCTTAATTATCCCTTTAATTGCAGAAACACCAAAATACGATCCTGTTATATACGCTCCATCTCTTAATGTACAGTCCAGTAATTCAATCTGTTTGCTCATCTTCCAATATCCTTAAACAGGTTCTCCATAGCTTGTTTCCAGCGGCTTTATGATCATCTCAGCAAAGAATACATCCCTGTCAATAAACGGCGATTGATCCTCAATGGGTCTGAACCCGAATTTCCTCTTATCATATTTTACCAGTGCATTGTGAAGATCGAACTGATCCGGATCGGTAAATACTTCGCATATATGAGGGCCCTTTTCCTCAAAAACATTCTTAAGGCAATCATCCAGCTCATTAATTTTCCTAATCTCTGTATAAGGTATTCCAAAGGCTTCTGCCACCTTGCCAAAATCCGGAAAATCAAGCCCGTTAGAAGGATCCGTTCCGATTGATTTACCTCTGAAGTGAGCCTTCTGTCCATGCCTTACTCCCGAGTAGCCGTCATTATTATTGATAATCAGCTTAACATTGAACTGATTGCGTACCAATGTCTGCAGTTCTTGAAGATTCATCATAACAGAACCATCACCGGCAATAGCTACTACAGTCTTATCCGAATCTGCACATGCTGCTCCGAATGCACCCGGGAGAGTAAATCCCATCTCGCCCTGTGCATATGCATGAATCATCCTGCCACCTTCATATAAATGACAGTTGGCTGATACACAGGCCCCTGTCATACCTGCATCTGCCAGCACCGTAGTATTATGCGGAATCACACATGAGAGCTTATCGAGGAAGTATTTGAAATCAATAAATCCATTTGCAGTCTCCGTTCCGGAATAATCAGGAAAAATGCTCTTCCAATGGTTACATTTTTCAATCCATTCTGAAGTATCACAGGATACCTTCTCTTCAAGCAATCCAAGAAGAGCCTCTCTGGCATCGGCTTCTATAAGCTTCTCAATCTTAACACCGTCCTTCTTATGCTCCTCTTCGTCTATATCAATGACTATAACCTTAGCCTCCCTTGCGAACTGCTTCTGTTCAGGTCCGGTAGTATCAATGGATAACCTTCCACCTATATTCAGAACCACATCCGAATTCTGAATTATAAAATTAGCATATCTGTTTGCACTAACCGAGCAGACTACTCCCATATTTAACGGGTGATCATAAGGAAGAAGATCGACCGAATACCTGGTTAAAACAACAGGCAGATTATTCTTCTCAGCAAAGAGACGTAGCTCCTCTTTTGCGCCTGCGCTCATAACACCGTGTCCGGAAAAGATCACGGGTCTTTCCGCCTCTTTCAAAGCTGTCTTAATATAATCAATATCATCACATGATAATCCCGGAGCACTTTGTGTCTCTTCATATCTTTGCAGCTTATCCTCATTTACCATTGCATTCTGGATTTCCAGCGGAACATCAATCCATACAGGTCCCTGTCTTCCTGATAACGCTTCATGAATAGCTTTATCCAGTTCATAAGCCACCTGCATCGGATCTGTCAACATGGCAGCATACTTTGTTATGGGAGTAACCAGACGGACTATATCAGCCTCCTGCACACCTATCTGTCTTAATGAAAGTTCTGAAGCATGGGTCGTCTGGTTAATATTCTGTTGTCCCGATATAAAGATAACAGGCAGACTGTCCTGGTATGCGTGTAAAACTCCGGTCATGGTATTTGTTCCCGCGCAGCCTGTTGTCACAAGGCATGCACCTAAGCCGTTCTTATACTGCGCATATGCAGTGGCCGCCATTGCTGCAGCCTGTTCATGATGTGTTCCAATTCCCTTAAGCTCCTCATTACGCCTTAAGGCATCCATTAAATATACGCACTGACCACCGGGTACGTAAAACAAATGTTTTACATCCTCCTGTACCAATCTTTGCATAATATAATCCGCAACTCTTATCATACCGACCATGTCTCCTTAGTACTTTTAATTTATTCAAATACTTCTGTTAATTCAATTCCAAATATTTTTCGAGCTCCCTGTACAATGTCTTTCCGGAATCATTCTTGGGTATTTCATTCAGAATAAAGGTATTGAAAGCAACAGAATTCAAACCCGTCTTATCAACAACATATGCCTTTACTTCCTCTGCAAGTTTCTCATTCGTAAGGAAAATCGTCAAATGATCATCCACACCGGAGCATGCAGCTTCAATACCATCAAAATGGCTCTTTATCATCCTGTCAATCTCATCCAGATTAACACGGTTCCCGTATATCTTAAGAAACCTTTTTCTTCGTCCGACTATATAGTAATAACCATCCTTGTCAAAGCGGGCCATATCACCGGTATAGAGAACTCCGTTTCTTTCATCGCCCTTAATCAGATCATCCGTACATTCCGCATATCCAAGAGTAACATTATCGCCTTCATATACAAGCTCACCTGTAATATCAGGTTCATTTATTTCACGGCCTTTATCATCTATAAGCATGAAATGTCCGCCCGGTATAGCAATTCCCATAGAGCCGCATTTCTTGACTGCCTTATCTGCCGGAAGATATCCCATTCGTGCGGTCGCTTCACATTGTCCATACATAACAAAGAACTTGATTCCTTTGTCCTGTGCATATTCAGCAAATTTCTCGTGAAGCCTCGGCGTGAGCTTTCCCCCCGCCTGTGTTATATATCTTAATGACGGCAGATCCATCCTGTAGAATCTAAGCTTATCCAGCATTTCATATGTATATGGAACACCTCCGAAGGATGTTGCACCCTGTTCCTTAAAAAAGTTCCAGAATCCCTTCTGCATAAGTCCGTTTTCAGTCACCAGCAGTGTCGCTCCCACCATGAAATGACTGTTAATTATCGACAAACCATAGGTATAGTTCATAGGAAGCGTTGTGATAGGTCTTTCATCACATGAAAGCTCAAGGTATTCAACAATTGCCCTGGCATTTGAGCTGACATTTTTATAGCTCTGCCTTACCAGCTTGGGACTTCCCGTTGAGCCTGATGTGGTCAATAGAAGGCATAGCTCAGGATTAAGTTCATAATCCGGTTCAATTTGATTCTTAAGCAGAGAATATCCATATGCACAATAAACAGCACCAAAACCTTCAAATATATCTTCCATATCTGAAGGTACCCAAAGATATGATGGTCTATAAATGTTCAGGAAGTTATCAAGCAACTCCCTATCCATCCCGGCATTAAGAAGAACCGGCACCACCTTGTTTTCAATAAATGCTGCATATCCTGCAACAGCACCTGCTTCATTACGGCATAGACAGAAAACAAGGCACCTGCCGTAAACAGCATTGCCCATGTCTTCGATCACCTTTATTAAATCCACATATGTAAGCTGTGTAGCATCATCAGCTATGATAGCGGTATTATCTCCATACTGCCTGAAATCCCACATGACCGGCTCCTTGGTTCAGAACTCTATATCGTAATTCTTCGATAATATCTCCATACCCTTCTCGTAAGAACTGAAATCGATAATATCATCCGTATCCATCATGATATCAAAGGCATCCTCCAATGCAGCTATAAGTCCCATATGCCCTACCGAATCCCACTGAGGAATTGCCTGGTACTCCAGTCCTTCTTTTACCAACTCCTGATCAATCTCAAGTCCTTCTACAAATGCGTTGATGTACTTCTCTAAATTTGACATATTTATTTTTCTCCTTAATTCTCTTGATTTTTTTTATACTTCAGCATAAAGGACAGTATCCCACATTGTATTAGAATGCTGTCTTACTTTAAACTTATATTCAGGCACAATTTCATGGATAAATCTAGGAATATTTATTATATCTTCCATTTTATGATATAAGCATACAATAAGTTTAGGTTTGTCTCTCATAATAATTTTCACCGAACCCTTTAATGTATCAAATTCAGCACCCTCAATATCCATTTTTATCAGAGTAGGATGAGTATCTTCCAAGATATCATCAAGTTTTCTTATTTCAACTTCTTCTCCATTTTCACCTAATGAAGATCCCATTGTGCCCTTTGCTTCAAAAACGGCAACATCATTACAATCTCCGGTTGCACACCTTAACAACATACAGTTTTGATATTTCCCAACTGATTTTTCAAGCTTTTCATAATTCATCCTATCTGGTTCAATGGCAACTATCTTCGAATATTTTCCATCTGTATAGTTAGTAAACGCTTCTATAGAATCCCCATCAAATGCCCCTACATCTACATACACTTCGTTATCTGATATATGAAAATACTCTTCATGGAAATACTCTGTATAATTCTTTACGGTTGATTCTATATAACTGCAATCACCCGTTCTATAAAAAAGCAATCTATTTTTTATAATTTCTTTTGATAATGGTTCATCATATAAATCTAATATTTCTTTGTCCTTTCCATACATATTTCTATAGTAAAAATCAATTTTAAATACCATATCGGTAATACTGCTTACTTCAATACAACGATAAACAGTATACATCAAATTATTCTGGTAAAACCATTGAACATAATCAGCTGAAATATATCGTATATTGCTTCTTTCCAAAAATTCTATAATGCTTCCATTATCTTGTATACCAACTACAACTATATCATCATCTGAATTCAAACTTACCTCTGACGGTTTTTGCACAGGTCTTCCCAATACTATCTCCTGCTCATTTGCGAAATCATTTAAAAAAGCTTTTATTGATTTCCCTAAACCAATATCAGTTAGTGCGTTAAATAGGAACCTTCCATAAATTCCTGAACCATAAATAAAAATATTATAATTCTCTGTCTTTGAAGCAAAATCTCGAAAATGCTTCCAACACTCCTCAATAAATCTGTTCTGCGCTTCAACTATCATTTCATCTATATGCATATTATCCCACCTCTATCATTTACTATGCCTCACAAACACATGTTCTATGTTGTACGGCTTATATCCATTAATTATCAAAGCTCTAACCTGACCTGGATTATTTGCTGAAACTGCAGATATAAGTCTTTTTCCACCTAATGATTTTGTTATTTCCATCTCCTTTTTCACAACACCCAGACCGGTTTTCCTGTATTTTGTATATCCTCCTCCCAATACAGAACTATATGTTATTCCATCTTTAGTAGTTAGCACAATAAAACCGCCGTTTTCTTCTTTATATCTTATAACATATGGCAATGCTCCTCTTTCTAAAAGATCATTAAACCAATTAAGGTATCTAACCGCTGATACTTTAACTCCAAAGTGCTTATCCCTTGAAATTCTGTCATCTTTAAACATACCTGCCTTTATTTCATCCCGCAATTGTTCAATATCCCCATCTGTCATTCTTCGATATGAACAAGCATCATATAGTCGCTGCCAAATAGGATTATACTCTATCTCTTTAAGATCATGCTCTACTTGTATCATATCCTCTATATATCTGAACCCAAGCTCCTGTATTTCATCAATTATAGCAATATTATTGGCAGATACTTTCACAACCATATATTCACATTCTATTCTCTTGATACTATCTATACACGAAACATCATCATCATAATCTATACCAATTTCGTATGTTGTTACCCCAAGATTTCTTTTCTCCCACGTCGCTTCTGTAATTTTCATAGTGCACCTTCCTTGTATGTTTATTTATTTACAATTTCTTTTATTACATATTGAGGCGAATTATTTATACATATAAATATCCTTCCGGTATATTCTCCAAGCAGACCTAGCATTATCAAATTTGCTCCTCCAATAATCAGTATAACCGAAATAATGGAACTCCATCCTGCTTCCATCAATGGATTTATAAACAATTTTCTTATAACCGTAATAAAAGCATAAACAAAGCCTAAGCAAGCAAGAAAAAAGCCAAAATATGTACCAATCTTAAGTGGTTTTATCGAGAATGACGTAAATCCATTTAACCATAAGTCGATTAACTTTCTTATCGAATATCCTGACCTTCCTTCTATTCTATTCCTGTGCTCTATATCAACCACACTTATGTTTCTTGTGGATCGAAGAACTAATCCTGATAAAAATGGATATGGATTTTTATATCTAATCATTTCATCAATAATATATCTTCTTACCACATAATAGCTACTCCCTTTTCGATTATCACCTTTGATATCAAATAGATAGTCAGTAATCTTCTTCGCGAAGGCAGATCCTAGTCTTCTAAACCAATTTTGATGAACTTCAGAGTATTGCGCATAAACAACATCATATCCTTTGTTTAATTCATCTACCAATTTAAAAACATCACACGCCGGAGTTTGTCCATCATCATCAAGCGAAACAATAACATCACCACTAACATTATTATATCCGGCCATAAGCGCGGAATGTTGTCCAAAATTTTTAGACAAATTTATGCCTATTATCTTATCATCAGCTTTAGCTCTTTCACATATTACATCCCATACCTTATCCGGAGACCCATCATTAACTAAAATAATCTCATAATCATATTCAGGCCTCTGTTTTACTGTAGTCTCAATTTCATCTACTACTTTCATGACCGTATTCTGCGATCTGTAACATGGTATTACAAATGACAACTTCATAACTTGATCCCCCGTCTACTATACTACTCCTTCATACAATGTTTTATCCCCCATGTGAACCTCATTTACTCCGGGTTCCTTATTCTTGTTAAAGCAAAAGCTCAACATGTATCCAACCTTCAGGCCAAAGTGATCAAGATAATCCACGATCTGTCTTTCTCCGTCAGCATTTCGGCTTTGCCCATGCCATATCTTCAGCTCAATGATATAACGTTTACCATTGTAATGAATAACCACATCCATTCGTTTACGGTCTCTTGTTTCTTCTTCAATACTGAATGTTCCTACTCCGTTGATTATTGGTGAAATGTAGGTCAGGAATTTTTCTCTGCCCTCTTCTTCAATAAACTTCTTCTCAGCCGCTTCATCACCTATTTTTCGTATGTATTTTTGCGTTTCAATAAAGCGCTGCATTATCAGTGGAATATTCAGTTCACCATTCCTAATGAATTCCGGTTTATTATCAAGTGCATCTCCTCGCATTTCATCAGCAAAACTGCTTTCGCCAAGATAAAACTTATAAAGTCTCATTTCAAAAATCCTGTTGGCTACCATGACCGTATTATGATCATTCACAATAAAGCCGTACATGCAAAGCTGCTTCTGCTCATCATTATCCGGACTGTACGCAATCGATTCCCCCTCAAAAAGAATCTGCTTCAGATTTCTTCTTAACCCCGGCATATCTCTGAGCTTACCCATAATAGAATCAAATAGTGTATTACTCTCTGACAAAATGATTTTGACGGCCTCGTTTATCCCAACTTCGGTCCATGCTGATGATAAATCTTTGATTATATCCGGAACCAGTCTTGTATCGATCAATTCACATATACGACTGACAAGGAAAGGATATCCGCTTGTATAATCATGGATCGACTTTGCAACGGCTTCTGGGTTCATTCCAGTCTTATGATCCGCTTCATATTCATCCAGCATATCTCTTATGCCTTCTTCCGACAGACTCATATCGACTGTGAATTCGGCAGCTATATTCCAAGGACTGTTCTCCTTTGAATATGCTTCATCACGAATCTTACTCTTCAAATGCTTAACATCCGTGACTCCGGCAAGTACAACTGATTGAAATGCCGGAATTTCATTAAACTCCCTTGATATATATCCGTCACGAAGCAATCCCAGGAAATCCAAAAACACCTGATTATTTGTTGCGCTGTCAACCTCATCTATCATAAGAACGATGGGTTTTTCGGATATTGAGCACCATTTACTGAGGCTCACAAAAAGCTCGTCCATCTCTGCCTTTTCTTCTTTTCTCTGAAGAAAGTCTTCAAATTCATCTCGGATCATATCCGGGATTGACTGATAGAGTACAGGATTCTTCTTAAAAAGGCGGCAGAACGCTTTCACAAAGGACTGCTCTGTTGAAAAATTCGCTTTTGTTATCCCTTCGAAACTAAGACTCAAAACCTTATATTTCTCATCCAATGCAAGCTTTAAGGCTCTGAGTGTGGTTGTTTTTCCATATTGCCTTGCCCTGTTTATCGTAAAATACTTACCGGCTTCAACAAGTTTCTTGATCTCGTTGACTTTATCTGAAATATCCACCATATAGTGCTTAGAGGGTATACATATCGCCGTAGTATTAAACTGTTTCATTATCTTAGGCCCCCATCAACTCTAAGCACCTGTGCAGTCATAAACGAAGACATATCCGAAGCAAGAAATGTGACTGCATCAGCAATTTCTTCAGGTCTCCCTTTTCTCTTCATGATATTCATAGAAAGGGCAATTTTTTCATCTTCCTCATTCATACTGTTCCCCATATCTGTCGCAGTCAGTCCAGGTGCCACCGCATTTACTCTTATATTATATGGTCCATATTCAACTGCAAGACGTTTAACCTCTCCTATTATAGCAGCTTTACTTGCGCTGTATTCCACATTTGCACCACCATCATAAGCAGCTGAAGAAGAAATAAATACTATACTTCCCCTTTTATTTCTCATCATTCCTCTTGCGATAAGCTGGGTTAAAAGCATAGGTCCGAAGAAATTAACATCAAATGCTTCTCTTACAGTTTCCATCTTCGTCAAAGCAAGAGAATTAAGAGGATTACTTATCCCGGCATTGTTAACCAAAATATCCACTGGAATCTTGTTTCCATCTTCATCCTTCATTCCAAGGATTGATTTCGCACCTGCTTTTATTTCTTCTTCATTTGAAAGATCCATGAAAACAGGATATACCTTTATCCTATTCTCATGTTTAACTGTGAGTTCCTGTATATATGAATTAAACTCATCACTTTCTTTTCTTACAACAGCAAAAACGTTCGCTCCATTACCTGCAAAATCCTCAAGTATCGCTTTCCCTATACCCCTGTTGCATCCGGTTATTACCGCTGTTTTACCTTTTAATAACATATTTTCTGTTCCTTCTGAATAAATATCATTAAACCAAACGTATCTACTTTATATTTCTCTTTAAGTAATTACCCATCTTAAAACACAAAATATAAAGAAATAATAACACAAACAATTAAATAGTACAACATAAGCCATCATATTGATAAAAAGTAACAAAATTCAAACTGCAGCTAACTTTAAATGACTTTTACGAGATACACTCTTTGCAAACAATAGTAAAAAAACTGTTCCAAGTGTAACCCAACGTCCAGCATACATACCGGGTGCAATATATTCAAGAATTATATCATGATCACCTTGAGACAGCTCTATTCCAACAAAAGCATCTTCGACAAGAGGAACAACATTTGTCTTCACTCCATCTACGTAAGCTGTCCATCCCTTCTCATAAGGTATTGATGAAAACAGAACACAGTCCTCACTACAATTAACAATTCCACCAATATACCCATCCTTGAAGTCCGTTATCTCCATCCCATTAGCCCTGAGTTCTTCATAAACCTCCATGAACTTCTCACTGTCAAACTCCATGAAGTAGCCCTTCTCATATTCTACATCTTTCATCTCAGCCGGTATATGCATGACAAAACTGCTATTATTCGCATTTTTATTACCGCTCTTGAATATTTGGTTAGGATATATCCGATGAGTTGTGGAATTGAATACGTTAACATCAATATCAGCCGAAACTGTAGGTCCAATCATTCTTACACTATCTTTGTATACCTTAAATCTGTTATAAAGATTCACGTAAACATCATTTGTAACAGGATATGGTGTACTGTATATCAACTCAGCTGCTTCATTCGGATAATTGTTATTTATAATAGTAACTCCTTCTTCTGTTTCAGTAATATCAACATCCCTGGTATTTCCTGAATTAATTATCATATCAACCGGTCTGAAGCAATCAATCTTTCTTCCGGTCATTTTACACAGGAGCTCATCCTGATTATCGAGAGCTGATTTCTCTGATACATAATCCAAAATGTCAGTTTTAACCGTGAACACCAATGGAAGAGGAGTTTCATTCTTAATATAATTCTGATAATAATGTTCATTAGCTCCCGGCATCACATAAATATCCGGGTCATCTGACAAAAGACACGATCCATCAACTATATAATCAATTCCAAAAAGAGATGCTGTTACAGGAGTCCATCCATTTCCATTAATCAGGTTTGAAGCATATTCATATCCAAATTTCTGAAGCATATTTATTATTCTTCCATTAATAAGAGAAGAAAAATACGCAAGCGAAGACAAATCATTCTCCATGGCAATATTAATAATATGCCTATCCTGATAAATAGTTCTTATACAGTTGTCTGAAATCGATTCTTCTTTAAGCATTCGTATAGTATTTTGCTCTGCAACTGTATATTGCTCATCTGTTATCACGGATTGCTTCGGACTAATCCTCAGATGTATTAAAACTATATTTGAGATCAGCTCAAGTATAATAACCGTAGTAAAGAAAACCTTCTTTGTTCTCTTATCCCATCGATCAAATTTGTAGCCTTTTATTGTGCAAAACAACATAATGCACAATATTAGATTAACTGCTAAAGTAAACAGTGTGTTTGAATCAGCATCTTTACCTATTTTTTTTATGATGGTATACTTTCCTAAGAAAAAAATAACAATTAACGAAAAAAGGAATACTACAAAAAACCTTTTTCCAATCCCATTCTTGCCAATCATAAATACATACTGCTCACAAAGGACAGTGACCAAGATAAAACTCAGCACAAACGCATATCTAAATCCTACCCCGTTAGGCCTGTCAAATCCATGCATGGCATAATTAAAAGACGGAACCAGTATTATAATAGCAAATGTCAATATGCAGGCGGCATGGTATAATCGTTTTCTCTTACCGATTCGTTTATTTATCAAAAACAGCGGCAAAGCCATTACTGTAAGCAAACCGCAATAATAGTACGGAATAACTCCTTCAATTGATTGATACATGCCGACAAGCATATTATTAAGCAGCATAATCGGATTGCAATTAATAGTATATTCATACAGTTCATCTGAATTCCTTAGTTCATACAGATTTAACACATTAGGAATCCACAGGATCGCTGTCAATCCCAATGAGAGCAACACGCTCTCAACATATCTTAGGAATATACGCAGTTTGTTTTTCTTTTCCATGTCCTTACCATGATAAAAGAAACAGAATAAAAATATTATGAATGAGCTTATTCCTGCTACATATCCCATATAAACAGATGTGAAAAACAGATATGAATATGCAAATACCAAAATGCCTATTCTGTTTTTACGAACCAATAATATAATTCCAAACATGATTACTGGGAATATGATCACCGCGTCCAAGGAATGTATTGAATGGTAGTAGGAAACTGCAAAACCATTAAGCGCATATAATGAAGAAAATAAAATAGTTTCATAATACGTCCTACGAAGAAAACTATTTACAAAAATCTGAAATGTCAATGCAGATGTTGCTGCCTTAAGTGTAACCACCAATGCGGAGGCTATATGCTTACCATCCTCACCAAGTATCCAGTAGAATACATTAAACGGGCTAAATGTATAATATGCATAACTCCCAATACTGCCGCTTCCAAGCCCGAAATTCCACGAATACCATAGACTATGCTTTCCCTTTATCACCTCACCCATCTGCATTATAAACGGAATATGTTGCGTCATCCAGTCACTGTATTCAAGCAGATGCAGACCATTGCCAAGCACGTCAGCTCCGGAAAGAACAACTGCATACAGTATTAAGGTGAATAAAAACGCATAGAATGGGTATAACTTAGTATTAATTGACAAAATATCCCTATTACCTTTTTCCTTAACATCGCGCATCTTAGAATTCAATATCATAATTACTGTTCATAAGTAAGCGTCAAACCATGCGCCCTGACTTAAAACGGAAGCCACAACTTATTGCTGCGGCTTCCGACATTCATCTGGCATTTCGGGTGACCATGGCATTAAATGATCTAATTTTGTACTATCTATATTTCCATTATCATCACAGAGCTTAGGCAGCTCGGTGAGTATATATTCGAAGTAATGGTATGGACGAAGCCCGTTAAGCTTTGCGGTTTCAGCAATACTAAATACACGGGAGCTTGCTTCGGCACCTCTTGGCGAATCGAAAAACAGCCAGTTTTTCTTTCCAACACAGAATGTACGAAGTGCTCTTTCACAAGCTTATGCGAACATTCGGATAAACCTTCCCAGAGAAGCGCTTTGATCCGGTCCGAACGCCTTCCGCAGAACAGGAAGAGTACATTTTTTTCGAAAGGATCGAGATAATACTGTTCTTTTACTATGGCTGCGAGACCTTCTATCCCTTTCCTGAGATCAGTGGTGCCGCATACGATAATAATCTTTGTAATCCCATGGGCTTCAGAGAGCATGTTTAAGGCCCTCCATGATGATCCTGCACAAGGATTCGGAAGCCGTATTTGAAAGTGCAATGATGCAACTTTCAGTTTTGATGATCGCATCAGCTTTGAAACCGGGAGTAAAGTCATTGTTTACAGGTTCGTTTTGAAGTAAAATCTCTGCAAGGGAAACTTTGTTATCAGGAGAGATCGCCCTAATCTGATGTTCAATAGATTCTCTGCGGAATTTCCGGAGCCAATAATAGTAAGCTTTTTCTTTGACACCGTTGTCTTTGAGCCATTGCTTTACTGTAATATCTTCGGTTCTGGTCTGACAGGCATTAACAATACTCAACCAATGCTGCCTACGTATTTCATGAGTTATCTGATCCATAATAATTAGCCTCCTCTAAAAAACTAGTAGTTTTTTCGTCTTTTTAGAGTTTCTCATAAACATGCTAATTATCCAAGGCGCATGGTTTGACGCTTACCAAAGATTGTATTGAATGGTAGTGAGAAACGGAAAGAACGGCAACATACAGTATTAACGTGAATAGGAACGCAAAGATTGGATATAGCCTGGTATTAGATAACAATATAACCCGGTTGCCTATACTTTTAACATCACGTATCTTAGAATTCAATATCATAATTGCTGTTCAAAGTCTCAATCCCCTCTTTCAAACGAACTCAATTATACTCATTAACGAAATTGACTTGTTCATCCCGAACTAATGTAAGAAATCTTTAATCTTTATTTATAATGATTTCACAGTGCCAATTTAACATATATAGGTATCACATACATAACAACGAGTATCGCAATCGCGACCGCATTAAATCCATAGATAAACACCTTGTCAACCACCTTCTCATACTTCTTGCCTGTAATACCGCCTCGTTTCATGACAACATTCAGTATTATTAAAGATGCAATGCCAAGAATTGACAATATTATTCCAAGCGTCAGTCCCCTCGGCCAATACCAGAAATCAATATCCACATCACCCTTTGTTACATCTACCGAAATAAAGGCATTATTAATATATGGCTTAACCTCAGCTTTCTTGCCATTCACCTTAACGTGCCAATCTCTGGAATATCCAACTGGGAAGAACAGTGTTCCATCCTTATTAACCTTACCGGTGACCTTCATCCCATTATTAAGGCATTCAACATTAAGTTCTTGATTTTTCTCAGCAGCCTTTATGCCCTTACTCAGTATATCAAGGTCAAGAATGCCAATTTTAACACCATCAAGGTTTGCATTTGTTGTATATATCTTTAATTCTGCAGTATTATTTTCATAACTTCCCAGTGGAATAATACCATTATAAATGTCATTCGGATATGAATTTGAATTTTCAGTCATTACAGAACTGAAATATAATTCACGATCATTTAAAATCATAAACATTTCGCCGGTAAATTTGTCTGCTATATCCAGATATATACTTTGCGCACCCTTTGTTGATATTGAAAGGACATATTCTTTATTCCTTGCAGCAGACTGGCTCTGTGCGTCAATTGCTTTCTGACTCAATGACATTTCTGATTCTGTTTGAGATTCCATCACAGACAAGGATTCATTTGAATCCTGCAATCCATCCATTGTTCCTTTCAAGGGAACATTCTCGTCATATCTACGTCGCAAAGTAATAGATTCTGAATCAGAAAGTTCTCTCTCTTCTTTTAAATACTCTTTTGCTTCTTTTATATTTATTAAATCTTCTGAAGATCCTGTGAGAGTTTTAAACAATTTATCATGGAATTCAAATGACGTCTCATCTATATATATAGAATTATCTTCAGTAACCAAGCCGAATGGCATAGTGTATATGCTTTTATGCAATTTCAACTTACCTTCTATATTCTCATACAAAAGATTATCGTGAATATTTTCTGAAAGTATTCTCGTAACTCCAAGAAGAGCATCAGAAAATACAGTTCCACCCTCGTCTAAAATCATCGTCTGAGTACCATGATAACCCATATTATTCACCAATAAAGATTCCGTATCAGCAGAAATGCCATATGCCCATAAGCCAATAGATGGGCGTTCTATTATTTCACCGTAATCGGACTCGTAGTTAAGTGCTTCGCTTTTAACCCTTTCTGTATTTTTAAGATCTTCACCCTCAAACAAGGTTCGGTCTTCAAGGGAATTAAACAGATATCTTATTCTTGCGCCATCAGCGAAACCCAATTCAGGGGCTATAAACCCATAACATCCGCAAAATGCCTGAATAACCGCAAGAATAACCAGCAGATTATTGCGCACATTCTTTTCATTGACAAGAAATATTACAAAAAAGGAAATCGAAAGAGTCCAGAAATATACTACATATGATTCATATGAACTCAAATCCGAAATTGCACTTTTAGTAAACTGTTTAAAAAAAACAAATAATACATATGCCACAAAAGGCATAGCAGCCACACTTACCAATTTAGCAATTCTTCCTATTATTTTGGGAACTATAATATCTTCACCTTTAAGGTATTCACCAACATAAACAAGTAATTCGAATGTCAGCATGTACCCAAATCTTATAGGAAAATGTTTATAAGACCCAAAATGCCACAAAATATTTACACCTTCAAGAAGTATTGGCAATCCAAGTATCAGGATCATTGATATATTGTGCCAATACTTGCTTGATTTCTTTCTATCTTTTATTAACATTAAGATTCCTAAACCAACTGCTGCCTCACCGCCATACATCATAAATTGTTTTTCTTTTCTGAATTGGCAAAACACCTCCTTTAACGTGGAGATGTAATTAAATTCACTGTTTAGATTCATTCTCGAAGATCCCAAAGTGACTACAATTGATGGAACCATTATTACTGCTGACAATAAAGCCACAGAAATACCTGAAATTGCAAACAGTCGAACAGATTTGCCTCTTTTCTCATCAGGAACCGTATACAAAATAAAATACACCTTAATGATGAGGTAAATTACAAGCATTGCTGCAAATTGGAAGTTCGTAATAAAAGATAAAAACAAAAACAGAATAAATGCTTTATATTTGTGCTCTGTTACAAGTCGCTCAAGCGCCCACACTATCATGGGAAGCATAATAACATAGTCCAAAAAAAACAGATTAGTATAATACTGGATCACATATCCTGAGCAGGCATACAATATACCGGCGCACACAGTCCAAGACGAAATGCTATATTTATTCTTGCAATAGAATGACATTGTACATGCGGACAACACCATTTTGAGCATAAGTAGAAAAGACAGAGAATACAAAATGTTATCTCTTGATATAAAAAAAAGAAATACATTTGTTGGAAAATAAACAAACTGCCCTAAACCCGCAGCACTCGGGACTCCTAATCCAAAATACCAGTTCAAAAATAGACCGATCTTACCATGAAGAATATCCCAAGCACCTGAATAAAACGGTACATACTGTGCCGGCATATCGTAGTAAGCGATCGTATTTCTTCCAAACGGATATACTCCCTTAATAGCATATACCGCAAGGACGATTATCATAACGATTATCGGCGCTATTATGTAATCTATCCATCCATGCTTATCCTTGAAATCTTTAAGCTTATCTTCTACTTTGTTAAGTGTTTTGAATTCTATCTGCTCCGTAGCCTTCAACTTCCTGTACTCCAATCTACATTTATATATTTGTTAAACCGGCTCATACTCTTTCTTTATTCTCATCTATTAAAGCTGTTTTTCAAGATACCTCACGTTCGTTCGGAATGACACAGACTTTAATTACCTGACTTACAGATGTAATCTAATTGGCTTATCAATTATAGTTGTTTTTAGATTCCTCGACTTCGCTCGGAATGGCACAGTCTTTAATTCCCGACTTACAGATTCTTATCTGATTGGCTATGTCATTCGATAACAATATCCTCAACGTCCGGATTATTTGAATAAACCCTAACTCTTACAAGTTCTGTAGACGCATTAATCTCTACAATTATATCCTGGCCACCGTAGGTATTGGACTTAATATTATCTATATTAAAAGCACTTAAGTTATTAGTGCCTATATATTCCTTAACGGCACCTGCAAAATCAGTCATCGTTGAAGTATCAATATTGGCCAAAGGCGCAGGCCCAAATGAAACCGGCCGGTCATCTATTGACGGGTCAGCCATAGCAACATTTATTGCCCGTTGTACAACACCTGCCACCTCCGTGTCTTTTCCCATTTTCGATTTCTCAATATACCTTATAAACTGCGGTGCTAACACGGCTATTAAAACGGCCATAATAGCCACAACAATAACCAGCTCAATTAAAGAGAAACCCTTATTATTGAATTTACGCTTCAATCCTACTGTTTTCATACAGGCACTTACAAACCTCCGCTTACGGATTTATACACACATAAATGTTTTACTCTTACAAAATCAAAAAGATTATAAAGTGTTTACTTTATTTGATTACTCTCTTTAGTAAAGACTTTAAATCCCGTCTTTTTGGCTCAAAATATCAGCCCCGTTGTCACAACGAGGCTGATATTCCGTACCAAATCTAATTCATTTGTCAAATCCATATAAGCTAATCCAGCATAAACATCTGTGCTCTTACAAGTGATACAGACTTGACACTGCTCTTATATTTACTCTTGTGTGTCTTTGAGTTGGTAGTAGTATCTGTGGTTACTACGAGTATCTTCCGGGCATTTAGCTTGTTAGCCGATACTGTAGGAGTATATGCAGCCCACATTTCATCACTGCTCTCCCTCTTAACCGGCAGCTTCGCCTTATAAGTAATCCTGTCAGCCAGATTATTTACATCTCCGTCATAAGAGTCATTATCATATTTGAACTCAACAGGCGTTACTTCAATACCATAGAATTTATTTCCACCACCGTCCGTAATTTCCACAGCACCGGGATCGGTAGCTTCCGCCTCATAATAGAACTTAGCACTGATCTGATGTGAGATAAATGCCGCATTCTGTACAAGACTGGTCTTTTCTGTCTTAAAGTAAAGATCTACATAATTATCAAGAACACCATTTGAATCTAACGTTGAGTCATCCTGAAGCATCTTATCATAAGAAATATAAATATTGTTTATATTTCTTGCATTCTTCTCATAACCTTCGACTATATTCAGGGAAGGTTCATGTGCTCCCTGCTGATAACATGCTATCAATGTGTTGATAAACAGCTTCACCTCATCCTCACTACCTGTAGGATTATTCCCATTAAGTACACCCGAATGTCCTACACCTGTATAGGTTATGCTTCCCTTATTATAGATGTAGTAATTATTTCTTACATCATTGGCAGTCAGCTCATACATATCTTTGTCATGAGACTTGTTAGCACTACCGCCGATACAGTACCATACAACTATATCAGTCTCACCATCCATATCGTCATCTGCTGTAAAATCAAGCTGATAATACTGTCCATGAGTTGATGCAACAACAAATGTTGCCGGAAGGTTATAAGGATATTTTGTTATCTGTCCTTCATTAACCCGTGTTACATCATATTTAACACCGTTGCTCTCCTGCCCGTCCGAACCATCACTATAGAACTTATCCACATACCGATATTTTAATGATATACCACTGCCATTTTGATTGTGCCATGCTCTCTTGTTATTCATGCCAAACCATGAATAACCCTGATTCTGTAAATATTTTATCGATCCGTTGGCATTTCCGTTCGGGTCATCCTTACTTCCTGCTATAATACCTCCTGTAACCGTACCATCCTCACCTCTTACCCCTGACTTTGGTACATATGCCACATCATAATTATGCGGTATAGAATCATCCAGAGCATCCTTCCACTCAGTCGTTTCAAACAGATTACCCCATTCCGCACCGGACCAGTCAGTTGATCCAAGCATATTATATCTGTCCATTCCTACAAGATTACGTATATAACGGTTAAATTCATAACCCCAATTGGTTCCGAAACCACCATTATTTACACCACTCTGAGATCCCGCAATATAGTTAACATAAGATGAACAGTCATGAGAGAACAAGCAGCTGTTTCCATCGGCTATATATTCCTGTATGGCAAGTATCGCATTCTTCTCAACCGGAGCTCTGTAACAATCAGCAAAACCCATTACAAGCATGTCATAATTCTCAAGTTCACTTAAATATGTTTCTTTAGTCTTGTTTGCTTCTGTCCTCTGAGAAGCCGGAAGGAACTTAAGATCATCAAAATCATTGGCACTGTATGATTCTATATCCACATCATACTTTACTACATTATGATCATTAAGAAGCTTACAGAAAATATTATTAACATTCTTACTGGTCGATTCCATATCCCAGGTTGTAGAAGAACCGCTTCCGGTTAATATCTGTAATACCTTTATTGGTGTAAGCTCATTTCTGTTAATCTGATAATATCCCGTTGCATTCGTTCTTCTCTTTGCGTTATCATTCTGAGTTATCTCTAAACGCCAGGGTACAACACCTTCGAAGGAGGCTGCCAACTGACAGTTGGCTACATACTCGACACCTGTCCTTAAGTTGTAGACTACATTTCCATCAATATCTTCTGTTCCGTACATCTGATCACCATCTACTGTATAGATGCTGGTCAGTCGTATACCCTCCTGAGTATGCGAATACTTTCCATCCGCATTAATATCAATGTAGAGTGCTGCATTATAGGTCGATTCAGAACTTGCCGCGCCCTTATTGGCTATCTTAAAATCGTATATAGCATGGTAATAGTTATCCACCTGATCAAGATATATATACTGAGGACTGACCATAGCATCCGCTGCCGTGCCGCTCATTGTCAGCTCAGGCTTTGACAGATTCAAATACCAGTTAAACAGCTTCTTATTCATACTTGACAGTGCGAACATATTCTTTTTGTTTTTGGCACCGTTAACAAATTGATACATATAGGATACTGTATCAACTCTGTTGGTATCTATCTCTTTTTCCGAAGCTGTTACGCTCTTATAGAATTCATCAGCCAAAACTATCGGATATCCTGCATCCAGGAATTCATTAAGTTTCTTAACATCCTCAGCAGTAATGTCATTCCCTGAATACCTTGTGCGGTATTTTTTACTGTCTTCACTAATGCTTGAGGCAGGGATCAGTTTAGCCCCTCTGTTTGTACTTGTATAATCAACAGGATCATTACCAAGGAGATTACCCTTCATATAAACATAATCACCAATACTTGAGTACACTAGACCTCTCATATTCGGATCATTGTATACCGTAAGTTTATCCGGTGTATAAATTTTTTTAGTTCCGTTAACCCTACCCCACCTATCATAAGTATTTGTCACTTCTACTGTAGCCAATCCATTTGCAACATCATTATCATCGGCTGCTGATGTATTAAGGCCTTCTATGTTCATTCCGATATAGATCATATCATATTCAGCATTAAGATCTTCAATATGACCTACGAACTCGGCAACGCTCATACGGGTAAGCTCTATCCTTGTATCCTTCTGGTCAACAAGTGGATTATTCTTATCGTTCTTAAAGAACAGCTTTCCGTCATCTGTTGCAAACGTACCGTTTCTGTATGAAGTATTGGATTTATCTCCCCAATATTCATTTACTCTCTCACCAGAATCATTGACCTGAAGATCGAAATTGGGAGTAGGTTCTATCTCCAATATACGCATCTTTCCCTTTATGCTCTCTTCACGCCTCTGGGAATATCCGATAATATACCTCAATGCTCTGGCTTCAGTGATATTTGTGTCAAGCAGCTGTCTCTCTCCATTTGCGTTATCTGTCTCCCTGAACAGATTCTCATTATTGATGTCAAGAAGTACTTCGTCAAATCCTGCCGCTACTTCCTCATCGGTAAATCCTTTGAGCCTTTCTGAATCACTCATTGTATACAGATAATTATTTACCGGATTCAACAGGGTTCCGTCACTCTGCTTCTCCCACTTCATATTATATATGTAGACATTCTTATTCACATAATGACAATCATTATATGTCAAGGTATTTGTATTGGGAGTTTCATCCGGTTCTCTGTTATTTGACTCTTCATCCAGATCAAGATTGCTTATGGCATCATAATACTTATCCGGTGCATCCAGCATCATTGCCTGAGCAAATCTGTATATGAAGCTTCCTCTAATCTTATTTACATTATCGTCTGCTTTTTCAACAATCCTGTAATCAACTACTGAAGGAATCTTATCTACTGCAGCTCTGTTTACAAGCTTTTTCAATATATTCTGATCAATATCGGCTTTATCTCTGTCGTAATCTGCCGGCTTTAATTCCGGATACTTCTCCTTCAGCTCATTATTCATACTATTAAATAACGTAAAGCTTGCATCCGATGACATAACCACAGTCATCTTTGCTTCATCAACGTCAGCTGATTTTATATTGTTCGCTGATATGCACTTAACCTTTACATTAAGGTCATCGCACTCTTTTCCTTCATTTCTGTCCAAAACATACTGTTTGAACCACTCATTGTTTGTAAATGAAATTTTATAATATATTTCAGATCCTTTTAATCTGTAAGCGTCATCGACTGTCTTGTAATCATAGTTTTGATCAAAGGTTTTGGGAGTCCACACATAATTTCCTCTGTCTAACGCATACTCGTACACATAATAATTCCTCGTCTCATCTGTAACGCCTGCTTCTATACAGCCGGTACCGTTATAATTGGGAACAAGCGCGGGTATTTTGCTGTCTTCCTTCAGGTTCTCATCATAACCTGTTACATATTGTGCACCTTCTTCTGCCGTAGCTCCTTTGAAACTATCCACTTCATAGAACGTATCTTTATCTGTATTTTGGTCTTTGGAATACTCAAAATATACTATGTATAAACCATCGTTTAATACATACTCGCCATCCTCATCATTAATATCGTTATCAGAAACACTGTTTCCCGATACACCGTTTCCTGATACACCATTCCCTGATACATCATTACCGGAAACATCATCGTTATACACATCAAAATCCTGACTGATAACAATATCTACTGTCGGTTCATTCACAACCGTCTGTGAATTATCACCTGAGTCATTTCCTGCATTGCTTTCAATAGAGTCGTTATTATCAGTATCATAAGTATCTTCAACAACTATAGTACCATTATCCTGAGCATTAGCATAACTGCCAGATGAAATATCAAGCTCGTCAGAAGCCCCTGAAGAACTTAAAGCAATCTTGTTTGGATGGGATTCAACAAAAGCATATACCCTTCCATCCAATGCCTTAGCCTCTGAATTATCTTCAAGCTTAACAAGATTACTGCTTATGGTACCTGCGTACCTGTATACACCATCTGTCAATTCATAAACCGGTGTATCAATCGGATAATTAATATAGTTTTCTGCTGTAACACTAACAGTGTCTTTAACTTTATAACCGAAGGCAGCATTCCGGGCTTCACGGAATACGGCATAAACATATGCATCTCCTGTTGCGTATTTATATTCATTATCATCATAAGCTGCTACTAAGCCCGGATCAAAATCTCCCTTCCACTCATCTCCACGCTCAGCAGAATTTGCGGATAAATACCTAAGCGTATCAGCTAACAGATTCTCATCCTCCTCATCCGTCGCCTGATTTCCGGTATTATTTTCATCATTACTTTCAGAATTTTCATCTATAAGGTTGGCACTGACAAAGACTTCCGCAAATTTATTATCAGACATACTGCTGTCATATGTTCTTATATAATTTGCAGAAATCTGCGGTACTTCATTATTGCTGACCTTGTGCTCCATACTTCCTTTGGCATAATCAATATACACTCCGCCGTCTGTTGACTTGCCGTTCTCATCATAATGATTAGTGTCATTGGCACTGTATGTATATATTTTATCAAGCAGTTCATAACCCAGGCTCTTATAATTAGACTTATCAAGAGCAACATTAATATTTCCGTTCTGAATAACATCACCCTCGTGGTGCTCCTCATATACCTTGTAATGGGTCACCTTTTCATTGTCGGTAAATGTCTCTGCATTAAGTATACTTCTTTCCTGGGC
Source organism: Lachnospiraceae bacterium (assembly GCA_017450065.1). Lineage (GTDB taxonomy): Bacteria > Bacillota > Clostridia > Lachnospirales > Lachnospiraceae > UBA2868. The sequence goes on along the minus strand of JAFSYI010000061.1, from coordinate 45,827 downwards.
AGTATTATTTACTATACCCTGCTCACCTAACACACCAAACATCTTATCGGCTATCTGATATCTCATATTGGAATCGCTTACAGATGACCTTGTATAAATATGGTCGCTTTCTACAAGAAAGCCATTTGAACTGACTGTAGTTATCTCTATCTTGTCATTTATGGCTTCTTTAATATTTGTGCGGATAGGTTCGCTGTTCTTTATATAATAACCTGTAAAGCCCATAAGCTGATCACCTGACACCATATGTATCTGCCCGTCAAGGCCGTTAAGGCTTACAACATAAGGCGCGTATCCGGGAGTTATCTCCAATATGGTATATGGTCTGCTCTCGGATATTCCGGACACTACCTTTGTTATACTGTCAAGTGTATCCTTAGCAGCTACCTCATGTCTGTTTAGATAGGTATACGAAGCCACTCCTGTCACTGCTACTACTACAGCCATGACAGCGCTTACTCTCCTTCTTATTGAACTGTTCTTTAAACCCGCAAATAGATTTCTATTCATCGCAATTCTCCTTTAGCCATGCTTGAATTAAAGTTAAAGGCAGCTTTTAATCATATATAGTCTCCAGTGTCCATACACGCGATTCCGAACTGCAATAATACTTGGCGAATTCAGTCCATGCATGTGTGGTCCTATGCTGTGCATACAGCGTAAGATCATATCTGTCATTATCCGCACTTCCGCTCTTCTTTATCGTATAACGGATCGTTTCCGGGAAGTTCGGGAATGCATATCTGCAGCAGGCACCTGTCCAGCTTCTCATGGTATTTCCTGTTGTCTCACCGGGGAATTTCACCTTGATATCCGAATTATAAATATCAAGCGGTGAAGGGAAATAACTCTCCTCTGCTTCTCTCGTTCCTGTCGTAGCTTCGACAAGCTTGGCGATCATACCTGTTGCAGGAATCTCAATATTATTAGTGTAAATATCTACATAATTACTGAATAGTGCATGACGCACTGTATTATTTCCGGAATCATGTGTTACGAAGAAAGGAACCATTCTGAAATGGTTTTCTACTGTGCCCCATGTTTTACTCTTACTCTCATAACCACCCATATCAAACTTTACGCCAAACAGATTGTTTGTTACGTTGTTGGCTGTAAAGATACCATTAACTTCACTCTTTGGATATTGAGACACGTCAAGGCTTAATGCATCTGTAGTCAGTGTTGCATTGCCTGATGAGTCTCTGTATGTATGAGCATTCTCATCATAATCATAAACGGCGATCTCATTACCGTCAGCATCAATGTATTTCTCCTCTGCACTGTTATATCTGAAAAATGCCCATTCGAATGAAAAATCCTTGTTCGAATACCCGCCATCGGGCTGGAAAGACTGGTCATATGTCATAAACATTTCGACAACCTTTGAAGGACTGGTCGTATCAAATGATCTCGGGAAATATATAGCATTCTCCTTATTGTCTGTTATAACCAGGTTGTCATATTTGTTTGAACCATACTGATAATTTAACAGCAGACGGTTAAATGTGGCAGTAACTGTGTTGCTGCTGTATACATAATCGGATGTTGTATAATCTTTATACGGTGCAGTCTGTATTGTCTGATGATCTGATGAATATTCAGCACCGTCCTTAGCCTTGACAATATGCATACATATTGTATATGTATACTCAGCATTGGGATTCAATGTCATCGGACACTGGAAATGCCAATTATTACCTGTTCCCGTAACTCCGCTGTCATTCTTCGTATCTATGAAGTCATCGTGAGGTAATTCATGTGAATCTATTTCACCATTCACCTTATGAACGTTCTCAACCAGATTCACCTCGACTATACAGAAATACTGAGTCCAATCAATCGTATTGCCGTCAGGCATCGTAATATCTCCGAACAGGGGCTTACCCTCGGCAAAACCTGCATAATTAACGGTATACTGCTTTCCTCTCTTAAGATTGGATTCATTTATCTTTATATTGAAATCACCCTTGCTGGTTAATGCATATCCCTGGAACTTAGCTGTCACGGGAGCATATGCACCCTCAAGGAAATCCATATATTTCGGAGTATTTACTGATTCATTGCTGGTTGCGGTAACCTCAATATTATCTATCTGGAACCTGTTACCCACGTTCTGAACAGATGATCCGGATAATGTAAATACCGACTTCATCTTGCATGAACATGAATATCCGTCTGATGATACTATTTCGAAATAAGCTGCACCCTTTGTTATTGCCCAGCTTACCGTATCATCAATACCGGCCCCTGATATTGAAGATGTTTTATCAAGATAATTTCCATTTACAGACGCCGTAAGACTGAACTCCTCATCCTTGATCAGATTATTATATACTCCTGTCCCGGTCTCATCCAATGTCGCCGTCGTAGTTGGTGTGAGCGTAATTCCCGTTACTCTTATAACATGTACGGTAACATCAAGATAATGACTTGATACAGTACTGAATACCCTTATTGTAAAGTCATCAGTCTGTCCCTGACTTACTGACAGAACCCCTGAACTTGATATTCCGGTTCCTGAAGCTTTCTGCGGTGAAGCTACCACCTGGTAATCTATTGTAGAATTATTATAGTAGAATACTCCGTTCGAATCCTCCTGATAATATGTATTTCCTGAAGGATTAATACTGCCTGTCTCTCCGGGCTTAACAAATAACTCAACAGGACCATGTATTGCCCCCATGGTAGCTGAAGGAACGGGATCCACATAAGCAGGTATTGTATTACCTGATACCGGTTTATTCCTAAGGGTTATATTATGACTTGATGTATATTCCTTATTGTTCTTTACATATGTTGTTTCAAGCCTTACAATGCGCTTGTCATTCATACGGGTAAGATCAACCTTGAAATCACTTATATATTCAGCCATTAATACATGATTCGCATTCGCCTCCGGAGAGCCCTTGGTAAGGGTGGTACCTGTATTTATCGGTGCATACTCAGTATAATAAAGCTTGGACTGCACCGGATCAGAGGCATCCCTCTCCCATGACAGTTCATAAATCTTATCCATATTATACATGGTAAGCCTCTTACCGGCAGCGGTCGCTGTATTCACATCCTCTTCAACCACTTTAATATAATTGGAATCATTGGAAAGATCAGTACATCCTGCCGGAGCATATGAATAATCAATTCCTACCGCTGTATCAATAATGATATCCTGCATCTGATTGAAGGCAAGCTGCGATTCACTCTGGAGATTTACATCCGAGCTTGTACTCGTAAATGTTCTGGCGCCTACTGTCATAAATCCAAAAACAGCCGAACCTACCAATCCGACCAGAGCTACCGCTATCAAAAGCTCCACAATCGTGAAGCCTCTGTTATCTTTTTTAACTGACCATACAGGATTTCTCATTATACAACCCTCCATTACTACTTAAGAGACACTTTACCTGTTGCAGGTACTATTTCCACAATATAATCCGCTCCGCCTCCGCTCACGGTTATGTTATTACATGATACACTGTCTTTTGTTGATCCGTCAGCCAGAGCCTGACCACTTACTACCTTCTCTTTACCGTTGGTTCTGTCAAATGCTATGAGAAGTCCGTTTCCACTTCCTGCATTAATAGTGTTGGTAACTGTTGTTCCTGAACTGTTAACATATGAATAATTAACCGACGGATAATGTTTACCTATCATTTCTACCGGCTCATAATGAACACTATCATTAACTTTGGTTATAAACTGCTTGTAATATCTTCCGTCGGCACTGTCCTTATAAATGTACAGTAAGGTCTCCTGTTTGCCCATTGTCTTAATTCGGGTTTCACCTACCGATGTCTTAATGGAATTGGCAAGAGAACGTGCTGCGGAACTCTGAATATATCCTGTGTTCATCACAAGCATGGTTGCTATAATACCAATTATGGCTATCGCAACCATCAGTTCTACCAATGTAAGTCCACGGTTATCCTTTGTTATCATACTAAATTACCTCTTGATCCAATTCTGATACATAACCGAATTATTAATGTCTACATAACCCAGTCCGGAACTCGATGAACCGCTGCTTGCTATGTACAAATCTCCATCTTTAAAGAAATCGATAGGTCTCACATTGGCATTGGGATCCGCTCCCGTCGGATCATAAAGCTGCTGTAATACCTTGATCATTTCTTCCTTTTTATCGGAGTCATCACCTATTCCTACGAGTTTTACATCTCCGTTTATATATATCTTTCCACCTGCAATAACTATTCCGCTGAAGTCAGAATCCAATACAACATCATGAGTAGCCAATATAAGCTTTACATCGGTACCATCTGTTGCACTATCATACTCATATCCGGTTGCAGTTGCACCTGTACCCGACCCATCATATATTCCGGAAATATCTGTCTGCGCATCGGTAACTATAGCTATCACGCTACCTGTTGAATCTTTAAATTTCTTTGTTCCACCATTTCCGGTGAAGCTTCTTATTCCGTTTCCGCTTACAACTATATTATTATATACACTGTTACTTAACTCTTCCGAAGTAAGCGCATCCATGTTTTCTGTAAGATTGCTGCAAAGAGCCGTGTATATTTTTGCGCTTCCGGTACATTCACCCTCCTGGAGCGTAGTGAGCAGATGAGCTTCTCCGTAACCATTGGATGAAAGAGTCTTATTCCTTGATACTGTACCCGCCTGAGTAAATACATCATCCCTGCTTGCGGGAAGTAAGATATTATCAGCATAAACAGAAATATAATTATCTATTCTGTCCTTATGATTCCTGTAATAGTCGGTTGCATACGAATTGGCTGACTGATTATCCGCAAATTTTATATAGAAATAAACGAGTGTCTGACCGTTACTCGGTGCAAAAACCGTCTGCCATTTAACATCCGCTTCTCCTCCGGGTGCATAATCACTGAGCATATTCCCACCCATTGAAGATATTTTCTTATTCATTGCAACAGGAGCGAATCCGGCTTTGGGAACTCTTATTCCGGAGGAATTAATCTCATAATAAGTCCTGCTCATCTTATGCCATTCTGAAAGCGTCATTGGATTCTTGCTGAAGTCCGTCAACTGATTTCCATTAATGGCTATACACTCATCCGGAATCAGATATGCCAGCTGATTACCTTTCACAGCAACCGACTCTCCCATCATTACATTGGAATTAACCTTTGCGATTGATCCTGCATCCAATGGGTCATCATTCCAATTATAGGTGGATGTAGTTCCATCATCATTTACAATCGTAAGATCCGTTGATAAAGCATCGGCTTCCTTTGCTTTTCCAGTACCGATAAAAGAATGGCCTGCAATTATCAGATTGCTGAGTCCGCTCATATTAAGATCTGCATTGGTACCGTTAATAACTATTGCACTGCTCTTTACCGAATCAGACATAGAGTTACCGAACCCTATATAAGTACCTTCCATATTTACCTTTGCTGTACGTCCGGAAAGTGTCAGATCATCTGCTACTCTTGTATTTGACTTAACATTCAGTACTCCGTCATTAACAGCTATATCGGATACATAAAAAGCATCAGATTCTATGGAAGTATTGGTTGAGCCTGCATTTTCTATGACAAACGGACCGTTTGATACAACATATGATGAATCATAGATCTTAACGTTTCTGCCAATATCAATACCACCTGTTTCTCCTCCGCCTGCATAAATACTTCCATCTACCTCAAGAGGATGACTTCCCACTTCAAGCCCCTGGTCTGCTATCAGGGCATATTTAAAAATGGGAGGCAGAGATGATGTATCAACAAAAGCAGTATCCGGAGCAGAGATCATAATATCTGTGGTTATTTCCGAATAGAATCCTTCATCATCGGTATACTCAAGTGTTATTCCTTTCAGGATTATCCAGCCTTCTGAGCTTACATTCTGTATCTCTCCTATCGTACCCAGTGAACCCTTTATGAATCTTATAGGCAATCCCTTTGCAGAGTTATCAGTACTTATATTTATGGCCGTATCTATATACTGGGCGAGATGATCTATGCTGTAAAAACCTATATTGGCAGGATCCTGCAGTCTGGCAACAAGACTTTTCTTGAATTCAGTTTTGAATTCGCTTTCACGCTTTGCTTCCGACCAATCACTGTAGTTCTGCATAATAACACTATATGCCGAATTGGCTGCAACAGATGCATCGGACTGCAGGCCCATACGAATCTGTTCAAGAACGGTTTCAGCTGTATAAAAGCCCTGTTTATTGTTCTGATCGGTTGCTTTCATCCGGTAATTGCTCATTGACATCCACATTATTGTTACACCCAATATGGATATGAACGCAAGCGCAATAACCACCATGACAATTGCCGAGCCCTTATTATCTTTATACAGTTTATTACGTCTGAATAATCTCTGAATCACTGTATACCTCCGTTTATCTCATACTTCCTTCAAGACTTATAAGCATCTTGCTTGCAGGTATATCACCGCTTCCCGACAAAGCTGCACTGATACTTCCTTTGTCATATACATATACCTTAACATCATAGAATCTGTCTTCCACCCGGCTTCCGCCCATCTGGCCCTTAATATCATTTATTTCCGCTTCTGTTAATGCAGTAGTGTTATATATATACGTAGCCTGTCGCGTAGCCATCTCTGTGATCTCACCTGTTCCGCCTAATGTTGCATTATTCATTACGCTTCTCAGATTATAATCCAGATTCGTTCTTAATCTCGTATGTGGTGTGGTCGATCCTGATTCGGTTATATCAACCTTGCACCTGTATGCATCTTCCCATGTATCAATAAATGATAATGAGCTGTCATACTGTTTTACTATATAGAAATTGTTATCCAGAAGATCATTATTAACGAAATTAATCTCGTCCGGTTGCGTATTGGCTGCAATTGTTTTCCCATTATATGTCGGATGATAGAACAGATATATATTTCTGATCTGATCCCTGGTAATAACTATGCTTTCTTCCTTTTTCTGACTGCTGTTGGCTTTTGAAATAATACTGTACGTTGCCTCTATCTTGTATCTGTCATTTTCGGAAACATTAACCTTCTTAAGTTCAATATCTACTTTTAAATATACATCCTGCATTGTGTAAGATGTCGAAAATGCTCCGTTAAGCTGTGTCAGAAGATCCTTTTCCTTAAGCTCTATTACAAAATCGGATACATCCTTCATGTCCGATATATCCACTATCGGAGTACTGTTATATGATACGGAAGCCGATCCACCACTTCTGTATTTGGTTGCATCAGCCATTACAAGTACATCAACATTATAGTTGGAGGTGCCGGTGGTATCTACAGTGACATCAGTCATCGTAAAATAATATTTTCCGTCAGACTTAGGGTGGAACTCATATGTTTCCATCCCATCAGTAGTCGTTATACAGGGCTTATCATCATCTGATGTCTCTGACGCACTTGCAACCTTGAGACCACTCACAGACCCGTCAGCAGCTACAGTACATCTGTTTTCGCTTATCGAACCGGTTACAAGCGCTCTGTCTATTATCCTGAAACCATCCCTTACAGCATTACCTGATAATGTCGTTCCGGACGGATTATGTATCTGAAGAGCTAATTCCTCAAGTGTATCGGCTCTTAATCCCTCCATAACATCCTGAGCTGTCGTTGTAACTCTTAAATTTTTCCTCGATGACATATTCACTCTGGCGGAAGAAACAAATGCATGTAATAAAGGAACCACAATGATTGCAAGTATAACTATAGCAACCAACAACTCAACCAATGTCATTCCTTTGTCATCAAGCCGCCTCTTTACAATCATTACAGTTCCCTTTCCTTTCTTACTCGCCTTCGGTTTCCTCTTCTGTAGCACCCTCCCTGACCGCTGCGCCTCCAAGCGGTCTGCTTTCGCTAAGCGAAACGGTTCCAAATATATTATCGGTACCTTGTATTACATTTGTTATATCAGGCTCAATATATGCTTTTCCTGTTCCGGTAACATAATATTTACCTACTGTCACATTAGACTGAAGCATTCCCGTTGTGATATCATACGCCGCATTGATCTGAAGCTTGCATCTGTCTGTATTATCAACTATATACCTTATTGTATTCTTCAGTCCGTCATAATCGGTTTCTCCTGTCATAGTACAGTTTCTTGCATATAACACCGGAAGTTCTTCCATTATTGGTGCAGCAGCAGGTGCTTCAGCAGGCTGTCCTTCTGCAGGCTGGCCTTCTGCCGGCGGTGCTGAGTTCTCTGTTACCTGTGCAGGAATATATCCGTTAACCACTTCATTTGTCTGGGCATTAATGTCTTCATACCTGTAAAGCTCTGCAGGCGCTCCTATTCCCACCGATTCAATAAGTTCATACGGAGCGAATTCCTGTAGTCCTTTGGCAAGAAGTATTACATCCTCTTCATAAACATTAGAAGGAAACTTAGCCAATATCCTCTCTGCTTCCTGATTGTTGGAATTAGTGGTAGCAACGAGTTCCGACTGCTGATCGGCTATACTCTGAAGAACATCAACCCTGGCCTGAATGGCATTATTCGTCTGCTTGAGCTGATCTGTCAGTTCTGTATATTTATTATGTATCAGGAACCACGAAACAGCCAAAGCTACAATTCCAACAAGAGCTATCAATATAGCTTTATCTCTCTGAGTTACAACATACTTCATTGCTCTACCTCCTCTGCCCCATCTGTATTACCTGTTTCATTCGATTCCGCATTCTGATCATTTGCATTACCGGATGACGAAGCATTAATATCCGTGATCGGATCATCTACAGATAAAGGAGCATATGTGATATTTAAAGTAAATGTAACTATTGAGCCGCCAAACTCATTAACCTCTTCATTTATTCCGCCTACGGTAACTCCAAGAACCGAATCAAATTTTCTCACATCCTGTATGGTTTTTGCAGCCGCATCTTTTGAATCCACTTGGAGATTAAGTACTACAGTTGTATCATTTGCACTAAACGAACTGACATTTACAGTCCTTGGAAGTGTATTTTCAAGCTCACTTATAAAATTAAGTAAACCTTCATTTGGATTTCTTGTCTGGAAATAAAGCATTTTGGTCTGCTCAAGATATTTATCGGAAAATATTTTATTCCTGTATATTTCCTGAACCGGTGCAAGCTCTGCATCCCTCTGGACCAGTTGTTTATTCTTACTTACTTCGCTCCTGTATGGGATCATTGTTACTGCTGTAATTCCTGCTGCAGCCAAAACGCAGAGAAAAGTAAATATTATAGAAGGTACAACATAATTCGTTTCCTTTGCTGTGCCCTGGATAACCTTCCCGGTTGATCCTTTTTGACCGGCTTTCCTGGCCTTTCCTTTCCTTTTATCACTATGTATATCAGGGATAAAATCCATCGGCTCAATTGCAGCACCAATACAATTAACATAGGGACCGCCTTCTTTTAGGCCGGAAAAAATATCGCTTCCTACATTAGAAAGTCTTTCAACAGGAAGGTCTAATTCATTACTCATTAACTTGGTTAATCCAAGAAAGGACTCTGCATATCCTGTTATAAACACTCCTTCTATCGGATTATCCGAATTACGCGAATTATAATAGTCAATTACCCTGGAGATAGAGCTATTGAACATTGTAAAAGATTCAGCAACATTCATTCTGAACTGTTTAATCCGTTCATCGCTGCCATCTTCATCATCAAATACAGATGGATCAACAGAAGCTCTTATACATGAACGCATCTGAAGGAGACCCAGAGCCTTCTCATATGTAACTCGTTCTCCGCTTTCCTTCTCCTCCATATCAATAACAGCATCAATGGCTGAATCTCCGCCATAAGGCACAGTTCTCTGTAATACCTGAGCGCCGTCATGCAATACAGTAACCAAAGATGACCTGTCATCTATCTTAACTGCCATCTGCGTTCCGGTTACAAATGTACTTTTTATCGCATTAGCAAAGCTGTTAGCACTGTAATCAAGTGCAACTATCTGTACACCTGCGATCGCTGACATGGTATAGTAACTCTCAAGAAGATCATTGGGAGCTGCATACAGTGCAACATGGTATTTCTTATTTCCGTTACCGTCATCAAGAGTCTCAAGTATCTGATGAGTTATCTTACAGTTGCTTACATCTACGGGAAAAACATCCGTCGCCGAAGCATTTACAAGATCCGCAAGCTTATTTTCCTTAACAAAAGGTATATTGGTATCTCTGCTTGCTATCTTAGCCGATGATATTGAATATACCACCTGCTTAGTCTTTAAACCTCTGGCGTCTAAAGCACTCTTCAGCGCATTACCAAGTTCTTCAGGCTTTCTTATAAAACCATCCTCAATTGAGCCAACCGGCGTTCTGAATTCGAAGTTGATGTAAACCTTGGGTTTCTTTACCTTGTAGTCAACTTCGCACACACGTACAAGGGAATATCCCAACTCAATACTGAGTACCTTACTCATCCTGTTGTCCTCGCAAATTTAAGTTTCTTGATACCACTAATGGGTATCAAGGTTAAAAATCTGTATTAGTACTAATACAGCTTCTTAACTTCGATACCCTGTCCTGTTTTATCCCCTTATCTATTATCTTATAAAAAATTCATATACCAGTCTATCAAACGCTGCCCCCACAACGCTGATATTATTACTCCCATTGAAAGATACGGACCCATTGCAAGCACATGATCTTCTTTTGAGACTTTCATTCTTAGTATATGAATAACTGAACCGAATAAACATCCAAGGAAGAAAGCAACTATATTAAGCTTCCATCCAATCAGCAGCCCACAAGAAGCCATAAGTTTAACATCTCCGCCACCGATCGCTCTTCCTTTAGATAGAATATAAATCAGATAAAGAAAAAAACTAACCGCTATCAGGCCGATCACATACAGTGACCAATGGGACAAGTCCATACACAGATGGATCAGCCCAACGGCTAGTATAAATATGTTGCAACCTATTGGAATCTCATAGGTGCGAAAATCAATTACACTTAAGACTAACAATGCCGAAAATAATGCCATGTAGCACACAGTTGTGCCGTTGTAGGGAAGATCTTCACCGATACCTCTCACTACTGCTATTATGCACCAGGCTATTCCATTAACAGCTTCAATGATAGGGTACTGCTTTGAAATAGGCTGTTTACATTTCCGGCATCTGCCTCTTAATGCTAACCAGCTCACAAGTGGTACTAAATCGTACCACTTGAGCTGATATCCGCATTTCATACAATGGGAGCGATCAGTGACTATGGTTTGCTTTAAAGGTATACGCATAATGCAGACATTCAAGAAGCTACCGATAATCACACCAAGTAGAGCCGTTAAGCTACAAACCAAACACAGTCCCATCAAAAAACCTCATATTACATTCTAACAGTTGTTGCTGTCGTCTGATTAACATCCGAGAAGTAATTTAACGCATCTACTACCGCTGCACCACTAGTGCTATCGATAGAAACACTAATTGTGGGAGCTGTTGTACCATACTTATTGGCCTTAAGCTGAATATTGCTTCCGCAGACATTATTTAATTCTGTCTGTAACTGAGTAACTGTTGTTGTAGGTCCATTGGAAACTGTAATTGTTGCACCACCTGCTGCTCTGATAGCCGAATTGATTTCATCGTTTGCAGCAGCTACTTTCACAGCGTTCGCAACCTCTCCAACAGCCGAGTTATCTGACTGAAGCCTTGACTTCTCAACATAGCGCAGATACTGAGGTGCCAGTACAGCGATCAGGATTGCCATGATTGCAATTACGATGATAAGCTCGACGAGTGAAAAACCTTTGTTATTCATTTTCTTCATTTTCCTATCTCCTTTTCGTTTAAAAAATGTTTTTTATATCTTAAACACCCACCCCTATTATGAGTGCTTAATTCGTTATTAGAGGTTATCAAGACCTTCATACATCTTAGCCATAGGTGCAAGTACTGCTCCTATAAGTGTACCTACTATTCCAGCCAAAACGATGATTATCATAGGTTCCATTGCAGCCATTAGCGATGCCGTGGCCATTTCAACTTCTTCCTCGTAGTAGTCTGCAAGTTTCTCAAGAAGTCCTTCAATATCACCGGCTTCCTCGCCTATTCTGGTCATTTGATATACCATAGGCGGGAACAGCCCACACTGTTTAAGCGGAACCGATAAAGGAGTACCTTGTACTATCTCATCCTTCGCTGCAAGCAAGGCATCCTTTATTATCTTATTATCCATTGTATCAGCGGTTATACCCGTAGCTTCTACCAAAGGAAGACCAGCAGCTAGCAGAGTACTTAGTGTTCTTGCTAAACGCGCAGACGAATTCTTTATAGTAAGAGAACCAAATAGTGGTAGCCTAAGACCTGCTTTTGCAAATACCATTTCTCCGTATGAGCTTTTCTTAAATGCTCTAACCGCAAATACCAAACCACCTACTACTATAATAATCAAAAGCCATCTTTCACCTATAAAGTCGCTCAACTTAATAACACCTTTTGTTATTGCCGGAAGATCCATATCCATATCCTTGAACATGTCAGCAAAAGTAGGTATTACCATTCGAAGCATTACTATGACAACGGCTATTGCTACTATTATTACTATTATCGGATATATTGCGGCTTTCTTTACCAAAGCTTTTATTTTTGCATCTTTTTCAAAATGCACTGCCATTCTGTCGAAGGCTATGTCCAACGAACCGGAAGCTTCACCGGCTTCAACCATCGAGCAGAGAAGCGGAGGCATTATCTTCTGCTTACGCATCGCAACCGTAAGACTTTCGCCCTTCTCAACCTCGGTCTGGACTTCTCTTATAGCATCTCTTAAGACCTTATTCTCTGTCTGATCGCTCAGCATGTTGAGCGAATCTATAAGGGATACACCGGCCTGGGCCATTGATACGAACTGACGGCAGAATACCGAGAAAGCTCTCGCATCCGGTTTCTTGCTTAAGAATGCAAAGCTCATATCCTTGGTCAGGGCGTCCTGCTCCTTTACGCTTACAGGAATCAGCTCCTGCGCCTTAAGCATCGCGGTAGCTTTATCTATATTATCGGCTTCTACGCTGCCTCTTACTGTTGCTCCCTTAGCATTTATGGCTTCATAACCAAAGCTGGCCACTTGTGTTTCCTCCTGATGTTTGTTTTCAGCTTAGCTTATCTTTCGCCTTCTAACATATAAGACTGACTTACATTATCTTTCGGCTCAGATAATTATAATCTTGTGCAAAACTTAGTGCAGTTTCCGCACTTACCTTCCTCTGAATGAACAATTCATACAACGAATCATCCAAAGTTATCATTCCGGCCTTACGGTTAGTCTGCATCATTGAAGGTATCTGATAGGACTTCGCTTCACGGATAAGATTCCTTATTGCCGAATTGGCAACCAATACCTCAAATGCAGCACATCTTCCGCCCACCTCTGTAGGTAACAGCGCCTGGGAAACAACACACTCAAGAACCGATGCCAGCTGAACCCTTATCTGTCCCTGCTGATGAGGCGGGAATACGTCGATGATACGGTCGATCGTGTTGGCAGCACCCATCGTATGCAGTGTCGAGAAAACAAGGTGGCCTGTCTCGGCTGCCGTTACAGCCGTTGATATCGTATCGAGGTCTCGCATCTCACCTACGAGGATTATATCAGGGTCCTGTCGAAGCGCAGCCCTAAGAGCTGATGCATATCCCTTCGTATCAAGACCTATCTCTCTTTGGTTGACTATTGACTTACGGCTCTTATGCAGGTACTCGATAGGATCCTCAAGGGTGATTATATGACCTGCATACTTTGTATTAATAACATTAAGAAGAGATGCAAGGGTCGTTGATTTACCCGAACCGGTAGGTCCCGTAACAAGAACCAGACCTCTCTTCTTGGTCGTCATGCTTATAACCGCTTCCGGAATACCCAATGATTCGGGTGTGGGAATCTGGAACGGAAGAAGTCGCAGTGAAGCAGCGTATGTACCTCTCTGCTTGAAAACATTAAGCCTGAAACGTCCTACTCCCTTAAGGGAATAAGCGAAGTCGACTTCACCCAGTGTCTCTACCTTCTCACGCTGCGAATCCGTAAGTATCGGTGTAAACGCATCTTTGATGTCGGCAGGCTTAAGGATATCATCATTAAGCTGCAACAGCGTACCGTCGACCCTTATCATAATGGGTCTTCCTACGGAAAAATGTACGTCCGAAGCTCTTCTCTTCGTTGCCAGTTCAAGGGCGCTCTCTAATTGGATCAATTCTCTTTCCTCCCACAGCTTATTTATGAATCAAATGATACACGAACCATTTCGGCTACCGATGTTATTCCTTCAAATACCAGCTTTGTTGCGCTCATCCTAAGCGTGTTCATTCCTTCGGAAAGAGCCACTTCCTTGAGTTCTTCTGCTGATGCTTTTCTCGAGATATAAGGCTTAAGCTTCGGTGTGATCTCCATGATCTCGTAAACACCTATTCTGCCCTTAAACCCGGTCTTATCACACTCATCACATCCAACAGGTTCATAAATCTCTATATTTTCCTTGCTGCCGGCTATTCCGAGAAGTTCCTTCTGTTCTTCCGTGGCAAGCATCTTCTTCTTACATTTCGGACATAACCTTCTGACAAGTCGCTGCGCTATGATACCGACAATGGCATCTGCCAGCAGATAAGGCTCAACGCCCATATCTATAAGTCGTCCTATGGTACCTGATGTTGAATTCGTATGCAGTGTACTTACAACCAGGTGACCTGTTATTGAAGCCTGCACCGCTATTCCTGCAGTCTCACCGTCTCGGATCTCGCCGATCATGATTATATCAGGGTCCTGCCTCAGGATCGATCTCAGTGCCGAAGCGAACGTCAATTCAGCCTTAACATTTACATGTACCTGATTGATACCGTCTATATTTGCCTCTACAGGGTCCTCTACCGTGATGATGTTAACATCTTCTTTATTCAGCTCACTTAGCGCTGTATAAAGCGTTGTTGATTTACCCGAACCTGTGGGCCCCGTTACCAGGATTATTCCGTGGGGATTGGCCAGTATATGGTCGAACTTCTTCTCCTCATCAGGTCTGAAACCAAGCTGGTTCTTCTGTCTTGTAAGACCGGTCTTCGATGTAAGTCGCATAACCGTCTTCTCACCATATACTGTGGGAAGGACCGAAACACGGATATCGAATTCCTGTCCGTCAACAACCTGTGTTATACGGCCGTCCTGCGGCTTCCTCTTCTCGGAGATATCCATTCCTCCTATGATCTTTATTCTGGCTGTTATCGCCGGAAGGAGGCTCGGATTATATGTCATCCTTTCATACAGGGCACCGTCTATCCTGTATCTTATACGAACCTGATTCTCCATAGGTTCTATATGGATATCGGAGGTTCTCTGACGAACCGCCTGCTCTATCATCTGCTTAACAAGAACAACTATAGGCGAATTATTGATGTCATCGGACACATCGTCCATTCCTTCTTCGCCACCGCCAAGGAGCTTCTCCCTCTCCTTTGCATATTCATCCGCTGCATTCTTAACGTCGGCAGATGCATAATACTTATCTATCTGCAGCCTTATCTGCCTGGGCGTTGAAACAACCGGCATGATCTGCATGTTTGTGATGATCGCGAAGTCATCGATGCAGTTCATATCCATCGGATCCGCCATTGCCACAAACAGCACATTGTTGTTCTTCTCATCGACTCCCAAAGGGATCGCCGTATATTTCTTTACGATATCCGATTTAATGAGCTTGATCACCTTATCGGGTATCTGAAGACCGTTAAGGTTGATGAACTTATAGCCCAGCTGACGGCTAAGGGCCTGTCCTATGGCCTCCTCAGTGGTCAGGTTCATCTCTACCATCATTTCGCCGAGCTTCTTACCGCTGCCTCTCTGCTTCTTAAGCGCTTCCTGCAGCTTCTCGGCCGTAACTACGTTCTGCTGAACGAGAATATCTCCAAGTTTTAACTTCTGTCTTTTTACAGTTCGCTGTTCCATCAAATGCCCCCGCGCATATTATTTCCCACACAAGAAATATTATTGCACTTAGGTTAGTGTCTTGTCAAGTATTACAATATTTCAAGATGTTTGTATAATCTTTTGTGACATTTGCACGGTTTCATTCTGACATAACCTATTCGATCCAACATTCTATTTCTATGATTCTATAACAGTCTCTTAGTCCCCTTAGTGTACAAGATATTGTATTTATCTCTTTGTCTGTATGTCATATATTGCGGTAAATGCGATTTCCCATCTTAATTATAAAGACTATTCTCCAACAAATATCGGCTCAATAAATGAGTGTAATTTTCGAATTAATTATATCCTGTCGGATAATTTCACATACAGTCCATACAGGAGCGTACCCAATACAGCTGTTGTAATAATATTTGCCCCTGTGTTTGAAAGGCCTTTAATAAAAGCAGGGCCTGCTCCTTCCCCGTATATTATAATATCAAGAAGCGGTGCGACTGCTGACCACGCAAGCAGATTCGATATAACCTGGCTTATATTGAATTTCAAAATCCCTTCCTTAGTGAATCCGCACTCCTTTACATTCAACCTGTATGCGATCATTCCGTGCATTCCGCCGAATACAGATGCAGCTAAAACATTGCTCCACCATACTCCCCATCCATACGAAGCATCAACAAGAAATTGACCTGCAAATCCGGTGATCAGTCCCGGTATCGGACCAAATATCGCTGCGATCAGTGAAAGAATCCCACAATGAAATGTAATATTCGTATTCGGTATTCCACTTGGGAGTGTAATGAATCTGCCCAACATGAAGTACAGTATTGTTCCTACGATAATTGCAGCTATATGCTTTATTCCGAAATCTTTCATTTTATGTAAGCCTTCTTATGTAATTATATTTGTTTAACCTGAATCTTTATTCCCGTTCAAGATATTTCGCCACTTTCGTGAACCTTGGAAGCGCCAGACTCACATATCCCCGCTCTTCGGGAAGGATTATACCACTTTTGATGAGACGCTGTCTGTATGTTGAAAAAGTCCCGGGAGCCATCCCAAGCCTTTTGATTATTCAGAACAGGTTCAAAATATGATAATACATATCCAACGTCCGCCTGTTTTCCTTTATATCATGCACCCTTACAAACGAATACCCGGCCTGTGCGGCAAGGATGGTGGTTACAAGCGTGCCTTCAAGCCTTTCATCAACCGGAAGGTTAAGTGCATTTCCTATCACGGATTTCCTTGAAGCACCAAGCAGCATCGGATATCCGAGCACGTTAAAGTCTTTAAGCCTGTTCAATACTCTTAAGTTATCTTCGTATGTCTTTCCGAAACCCACTCCCGGGTCGAGTATTATCTTATCGGATGCTATGCCTTTTTCCCGCGCTATACTAAGCGTCTCGCCAAGTTCTGTTATCGTGTCGCCGATAAGATCTTTATACACGGCTTCCTTCTTATTATGCATAAGTACGCAGGGACGGTTGCTGCCTGCTATGACCTCTGCCATTTCGCCGTTATCGTATTTAAGACCCCATATGTCATTTATAAGATCTGCTCCGTACCTTATGGCTTCCCCGGCTGTTTCAGCCTTGTATGTATCTATGGAAACAGGTACGTCATATTCCTTCTTTATTGCCGTAAGTACAGGGATAAGGCGCTCAAGCTCTTCTTCTGCGGTTATGGACTCATGTCCCGGTCTTGTGGATTCGGCCCCGATATCTATTATATCGGCTCCTTCTTCTATCATCCGTCCTGTCCTCCATAGTGCCTTCTCCACGGTATTATAGCTGCCGCCGTCCGAGAATGAATCCGGAGTAATGTTAAGAATGCCCATTATGTATGTATTGTTTTTAAGATTGAATTCCCTGTTCCCTATCTGCATTATTCTTCTCTTACTATATTATAAATTTCTTTTTGAATTACGTTTAACTTCGGTTACTGATCACAACTTCATAAGGACTTGATAGCAATTCATCATATCCTTCGAATACATCATTAAGGTCTATATAATCTTCTTCGACAAACCTTATATCTTAAGTTCCAGATTCTTCTTATCATCTGTTTTATGGCATAGCTGTGATGCCTTACAGTAATAGCATGGGCGGGAGAGCTTATCTGCCCGGTAAATGATTGAATCAAGCCTGCCTTCCGGACATTCCTTATTCCTGTGATTGGCTATCGCTGAGATTATCAGCCCTTCCTCTTCATCATTGAATCCTGCTCTTCTTATGATAGGTGACGCCAGTCTTGCACTCTCTTCTTCATGCCTTACCCCGGTCAGGTATTCGTGCCCTCTTCCTATATCATGAAGAAGCGCTGCCGCGTATATTATCTCTGCCCTCGAGCTTGTCTCGTGGGAGCCCGCCGTCTTTGAGGAATCAAGAGAATCCTCCGGCTTTGAGGAATCAAGAGAGCCCGCCGGCTTTGAGGCATCCGGTGAATCTACCGGTTCTGAGGCATCATAAGAATCATCATGATCAAGCAGACACGCTATCCTTGCCACATTCAGGAAATGCTCCATATTATGCCGGCAGAATATACGGTCACGCTCTAACTCTTCTATTTCATGTATGTATTTAAGATATTCCTCATCCCCCAGTATCCTGTTCACACGGGGAAGATGTTTGTTATATAGATTCATATCCAATCAGCTTCTTAACATCTTAAAGAAATCATCTTTAAGCGAAGCGTTATCATCGAACTCTCCTCTTGTCACCATAGTAACAGTCTTGCTGCCGGGTTTCTTAATTCCCCGCATTGTCATGCACATATGCTCAGCCTCGATCATTACAAGCACACCTCTGGGTTTCAGATGTTCCATCATTGCATCTGCTATCTCCGCGGTCATCTTCTCCTGAATCTGCGGCTTTCTTGCTATTATATCCACCGTTCTTGCCAGCTTGCTTAAGCCAACGACCTTACCGTCCGGAATATATGCAACATGAGCCTTTCCATAGAATGGAAGCAGATGATGTTCACACATCGAATAGAAGGTAATGTCCTTCTCGATGACCATTTCATTATTATCAACCTTGAAAATGGTCTTCAGATACTCCTCCGGTGTTTCCTTGAGCCCTGCAAAGATCTCTTCATACATACGGGAAATCCGGTTGGGCGTTCCCTGTAATCCCTCTCTGTCTAAGTCTTCGCCTATTCCCTCAAGTATGAGACGTACTCCCTCTTCTATCTTATTACTGTCCATTTCATGATCTCCTCAGATAATATGTGTTGCATTTTTCAAATGTAGTCTCTTATGCTAAATGGAGCTGTTCCTTAAGTGCCTCCTGCAGAACCTGAGAAAAATTGATGCCTGCAGCCATGGCCGCCTGATTCAGATATTGTGGTATTGAAAGAGTCTTTTTCACTGCCATATTATTAAGTGTTTTACGGTATACTTCGGTATCCGCACTAACAAGCGTAGCAAATTCGTTGTCTTTTAAATCCAGAGCTTTTATATGCGTTGGTATCGGTATTTCCTTATTTTCATCTTCAAGATTTACCAACATTAAGGACAATGCATCTGTAGCCATTTCCAGACTATCTTCCAATGTATCTCCACAGGTATAACAACCTTTCAGGTCGGGATATACCACTGAATACCCACCTTCATCCTCAGGTGTAAATATTGCCGGATATATGTATTTAGCCATTTTCTTCTCCTTTCTATTCACTATTTCAGACCCGCACTCTTCAGAATATTGTTTGCTGTGCCCGTTTTAACTTCTTTAGCCGGATGTCTTGGAATCTGAAACTCCTCCCCCGTATCGGGATTGACCCATATTTCATGATTACTTCCTTCTCTAAGGAAATAACATTTGGTTTTCTTCTTAATTTGCCTCTTTAATTCCCCTGCTGTCGACATTTATACTCCTTCCACGTTCAATTATATACGTACTTATTACGTATGTCAAACAACTTGGATACTACTCATTATATATTTAATATACTTAAGATATGACAACGATCCAAATGCAACTATGCATGATTCCTCGCCGTTTGCTTTATATCTTGAAGCCATATCAAAGCTTAGCTCCACGGCATCATCTATTGTAACTGAATTTACATTTCCCCTGGGAATATCAGGATACTCTTCGAGTATAGCCTCCCTTAATTCATTTGACGGTAATGCTCTCTCGGAATCCGGTGTCTGCACTGTATAAATCATATTTGCCAGAGGTGCCATGATTCTTATGACCTTCCTGTAATCCTTATCCTTAAACATGCCCATAATGAAGATAATTCTCATGTTCATTGACCGGTCTTTTTTTTCTGTCAGTTCGTTACTCTCTGTATGTCCTGCAGATTTAATCTGTTCATCATTCTCCTTTATCCCCAACATCTCCTCAAGTGTTTCTCTTAACCTTAAAGCCGCATCGGGGTTATGGGCTCCATCAAGGTAGAACATGGGGTCATCATATATCTTCTCCATCCTGTATGGTATGACTACCGTACTTATTGCTTCTTTTGATATATTTCTGTCAAAGCTGAAGTCCTTATCATATTGCGAAAGCATTTCCATAGCTTCCATGGCAAGCGTAGCATTATCTCTCTGATAGGATCCGGGTGTTGACGGTTTAAGATTATCATTACTTTCAGTAACCACTTTTAAAGCTGAACCCTTTTCCCGGCATACCGTTTTTATTACTTCCTCTACCTCGGGAATTCCTTTCGCCATTACCACAGGTACGCCCGGCTTTATGATCCCTGCCTTAGTACGGGCTATCTCTGTGATATTGTTTCCGATCATGCCTAAATGATCTTCACTTATTGATGTCAATATCGATAAGACAGTAGTCGTAACAATATTGGTAGCATCATCCCTTCCACCCATGCCTGTTTCAAGAACTACATAATCACACTTTTCTTTATAAAAATACAGAAATGCTATTGCTGTTTCTGTCTCGAAGGGGGAGGGAGCATCGTACTTATCTACTTTTTTAGATTCCGCGAACTCATCAGCCTTTCTTAAATCAAACGACCGTTCTCCCTGAGCATATTCTGCCATTCTTCCCATCTGCGCAGCATATATCTCAGCCAGGCACTGTGCATAGTCTTCATCGCTTATCCATTCACTTACCAAAACTGCGTCATCCGTGGATATACCTGTATACTTTTTCTTTACGTTATTTCCATCAATTCTGTTGGTCTGTCCCGAACATTTATCTTCCCCCACACAAGCGCGTAACGATTCACTTTCTTTGGGTTCATCACGTAGATTATTATCCTCGCACAAATACTCATCCGGCAGTTCGGAGCATCTGACAAGTCTTGTGATCGTATACTGCTCCCTTATATCTTCAACTGCAGGTGAAGTATACATTCCCACCTTATAGCCGTTAGCCGCAAGCATAGCAGAAATAAAGCTGCAGGTCGAACCCTTTCCATTCGTACCTGCAACATGAATGAACTTAAGATTATCCTGGGGATCCCCCAGCGAATGCATAAGCTCCCGTATTCTTTCAAGTCCTAACTTTATTACTGAATTGTTCATTATTAATCTTCCAGATCTGCGTCATCAATATCGCTCATGCCCTGTGTCAGGCTGAGTGTATTAAGTGTACGTCTCTTGCGCCTCATCTCTTCAGACTGGTCGACAAGATATTCCTTAATATCCTTGGAGTGCTTTATATGGATAAGCTTTATCACCTTATCGGTAACATCTCCTGTATAGCATATGACCGTACCCAGGCCAAACATCCTCTCGATCAGAGTTCTCTCAAGCTTGGTATCTATGATCTTATACAGATAACATGTATCTTCCTTGGTCTTGAAGAAGCCCATATTTCTTATAAGCTTCTCTTCATTCAGCGTATACTTGGTAAAAGTAAAAGGTAGCCCAAGAAAAAGCCATCTCTTTCTCTCAACATATGTAGCCATTTTTTTTACCTCCTGATTATTTTGCATAACGATGCACATTTTGTGTCACAAGCATATCTTGCTTAACAATAATATTTTGCATAACAATAATATTCTGCATAACAATAATATTCTGCATAACAATAATATTCTGCTTAACAATAATATTCTGCTTAACAATAAACAGTATAACATAATTTATGAGATATAAATACGTTTCGTATGTTATTTAATATTCTTATTGCAATACCACAATATATAGAGTAAAATACATCACAGCACAAAGATATGGAGATACAGACATGCTTATCGTAATACCATTTATAAAAAAGAATCCAAGTGCAAAATTACCTGTGATGCCGGTGATGCTTTCTTCTGTATCTCAATTGTATAATTATTTACATTTAAATATTGTCTTTTAGAGAAGATATCATTATCTTCTCTTTTTTTATGACAAAAAGGATCATCCAAATCTCCGAAATTGCATACTCTTTAAAATCATCTGCATATTTCGGATAAAGTTAAACATACAAGGAGGATATTATGAGACATTTAATGAGTCCGCTCGATTTCTCTGTGGAAGAGCTTGATAAGCTCATGGATATTGCGGAAGACATCGAGAAGAACAGAGACAAGTATTCACACATCTGCGACGGTAAGATCCTTGCAACCTGCTTCTATGAGCCAAGCACCAGAACACGATTAAGCTTCGAGTCGGCCATGCTGCATCTGGGCGGTCAGGTATTGGGCTTCGCATCTGCGGACTCATCTTCCGCGGCAAAGGGTGAAAGCGTTTCGGATACCATCCGAGTGATCTCCTGCTTCGCAGACATCTGCGCAATGAGACATCCCAAGGAAGGCGCTCCGATGGTTGCCGCATCCAAATCATCAATACCTGTTATAAACGCAGGCGATGGCGGTCATCAGCATCCTACACAGACGCTTACGGATCTGATGACTATACGCTCACTTAAAGGAAGTATCAAAAATATGACCATCGGTCTGTGCGGAGATCTTAAGTTCGGCCGTACTGTTCACTCACTCATCAATGCCCTCAAACGGTATGAAGGCATTAACTTCGTGTTTATTTCACCCGAAGAGCTGAGGATTCCCGACTATATCCGATCGGATGTGCTCGATAAGAACAATATCCCATATAAGGAAGTGATAAAGCTCGAGGATGTTATGCCGGAGCTTGATATCCTGTATATGACCAGAGTTCAACGCGAACGTTTCTTTAACGAAGAGGATTATGTAAGGCTGAAGGATTTCTATATCCTGACCAAGGAGAAAATGGAGCTTGCAAAGAAGGACATGATGGTGTTGCATCCCCTGCCCCGTGTCAATGAAATCTCGGTTGAAGTGGATGATGATCCGAGAGCCGTATATTTCAAGCAGGTACAATATGGGATGTATATAAGGATGGCGCTGATACTTACGCTGTTGGAACTGGTGTAAACTGTATAACTTGTCGGGGCAAAACACCTCACCCGGCAATGAAAACGTCTTAATATAATCCGTTAATTTTAAAAAATATAGTTTTTGACCACTGAATCATATAACGAATTAATTAAGACACAGATATTAATATAGATATTAAGAATTAATAGCTATAGGTGATTTACAGATATAAGGAATATATAAGGCTTAAAGTTTTATCACGGAGGTTAAATATGCTTAATGTAGGTAAAATCGAAGAAGGTTTTGTGCTCGACCATATCAAGGCAGGCAAGAGCATGTCAATATATCATGATCTTAAGCTCGACCGGCTTGACTGCACGGTAGCGATAATAAAAAATGCCAAGAGCAACAAAATGGGCAAGAAGGATATTCTTAAGGTCGAGTGCGACATAGATATGCTAGACCTGGATATTCTGGGATTCATAGACCACAACATCACGGTTAATGTAATAAAGGACGGAGAAATCGTCGAAAAGAAAGAACTGGTACTTCCCAAGGAGATCAAGAACGTTATTAAATGTAAGAATCCCCGCTGCATCACCTCTATCGAGCAGGAGCTTACACATATCTTCGTTCTTGCAGATCCGGATAAAGAGATATATCGCTGCAAATACTGCGAGGAAAAGTACTCCGGACATATGAAGTAATCAACAACTATCAAAAATGAGCGGGACTGTAAGCCGGGTTCTGTCTTGAACAATCATCTATCTAGGATGACCGTTACCGGTCACCTCAAGCGACCTACCTGAAGGCACGACGGGCAGCCGTATAGCCCTCTGCTTGGTCTTGCTTCGGATGGGGTTTACATATGCCCGGCACGTTACCGCACCGGCGGTGGTCTCTTACACCGCCATTTCACCCTTACCTGCTAAGCAGGCGGTATCATTTCTGTTGCACTTTCCTGGGAGTCACCTCCACCGGACGTTATCCGGCATCCTGCCCTGTGAAGCCCGGACTTTCCTCCCGAATCCTTGCGGATTCCGGCGATTGTTCATCCCGCTCATGATCTGTTATTTTTTTGTTTTTTCTTTGCGTTCTTATACTGTTTCTTAGTATTCGGATTGCTTAAGATATTTTATGACGTATCCGGATTCCTCAAGAACATTCATAACGCACCGTTGCTTCGCAACTAATGCATCCGCTTCGCGTCTGCGCGTTGTCTTCGTTCTTTGCGTTCTTATTCTGTTTCTTAGTATTCGGATTCCTCAAGAACATTCATAACGCCATACAACTATTCAGAACAGGCTCAAAATACTTCGTATTTTTCGCTTCATCGGATTCATCCAATACATATATTTATAAAATATGCCCCTTACAAGCAAGCTTGACGGTTCATATTTTAAAATATATGTGCTGTTCTGAATAGTTAAGAATGTTCTTGCGGTTCCTGCTTCGCAGGAACTCCGGTATCACATACATGTCCTTGCAAGCAAGCTTGCAGTCCATGTCTGTAATCCCGTATTCATCCGAATACTAACCTGTTGCTACACGTTGAAAATACTTCCTCCTATGAATTCTCTCATAAGGGAGTTCTTGGGAACGTCCTCGCAGGTGAAGCTCACGAAATAATCAAGGAATTTAAGGAGCCTCTTGGCCTCGAGATAGCCGGGATCATCCTTGCCTATCGCAAACAACAGCGGCTCTGCGAACTGTTTAATTACTGCCAGTTCATAAATAAGTGCCGAATTGAACATTGCATCCGCGCTTTCCTGGAACGGGAATATGTTTTCTTCCTCCCCCTTCCTGACCGACTGCCACATGGCAAGCGTTCCCGATGCTGATGTTCCTCTCGTCCTGTTATCTCTTACTATTCGTCTTAAAAGTCTGGAATCGGTGGTTGAAATACGGTTATGCTCATCAACATTAAGCGAGGTTAACGCACTGATATAAATCTTATACTTACTGTCTGCGGGAAGTGCGTAACTCATCTTCTCATTAAGTCCGTGAATACCTTCAAGCACAAGAACATCCTCGGCATTAAGCTTCATGAAATTCCCCTTGTACTCACGCTGGCCTGTCTTGAAATTAAATGACGGAAGCTCTACCTCTTCGCCCGAAAGCAGCCTCTTCATGTCATTATTGAAACCTTCAACATCCATTGCCCCAAGACATTCAAAATCATACTTTCCGTTCTCGTCCTTTGGTGTATCCTCACGGTTCTTGAAATAATTGTCAAGCGCTATCGGGTGCGGAACCAGCCCCTTCGCGCGGAGCTGAATGCTCAGCCTGTGTGAGAAGCTTGTCTTTCCTGAGGATGAAGGACCTGCTATCATTATGAATTTAACGTTCCTGCGTTTGGAAATGTCCTCTGCTATCTCGGCTATCTTCGCTTCCTGCAAAGCCTCACTCACGAGAACAAGATCCTCTACACGCCCCGAACAGATCTTATCATTAAGCGCTCCGACAGTTTCCAGATCAAGCGATATTCCCCACTGTGTCGATTCCTTCATGGTACTGAACAGCTTGGCCTGTGGCTTGAATCCATCCACCTTATCCGGCGTTTTACGTGCAGGCATAAGCAGCAGGAAGCCTTCATCATACGGATAAAGTTCAAAGTTCTTAATATATCCGGTACTCGGACACATATATCCGTAATAATAGTCATAGAATCCATCTATGGAATACACATTAACCTTGGAAGCACGACGGTATTTGAAAAGTCTTTCTTTATCTCTCATACCCTCCTTCCTGAACAGCGCGATGGCATCATCCAGATCGTAGGATTCCTTATTTATCGGAAGATCTGCCGCAACAAGCTCATCCATACGTGCCTTGACTTTACTTATAAAGTCCTCGTTTATATCAACATCTCCGCTTATCGTATTATATATTCCCTTGCCGATCGAGAACTCTACCTTGATCTTGTTAAGTACGGAATCGCCTGCAATATCGCGGATAGCCTTGATCATTATAAAGGTGGCCGTACGCCTGTAAGTCTTGTATCCGGCAATGTCCTTTACTGTATTAAAATTAATCTCACAGTCCTCATTTACCTTTTTATTAAGCTCTCTTAATTTGCCGTAGGTGCTTACAAGAACTATCTTTGCATCGTAATCCTTCTGATTATCCTGCGCAATTTTTTCAAATGTAGTTCCCTTAGGATATTCTGTTGTCTTTCCGTTTATTGTTACCTTTACAGTTTCCTTAGCCATTTCTCCCCCTCCTTTTCATTTATGGTGAACGAATTATATCCGTTCACTTAGCGCCGACTGTGAGGCATTGTATGATGCTTAATAATGCTTCTATAACAAATCAATACATGTTATTTATTATTATTCGATCATAACACCGTAAACGGCTCGATATCTCTGTGTGTATATACCGCTATATCTTTAAAGCTTCGCTTTACGTATTCCTTTACAGACTCAATGAATATCTTCTCGATACCGTAATGCCCTGCATCTATCACCATAAGTCCCTGTGCTATACAGTCAAGTCCGTCATGGTGTTCAATATCACCCGTTATATATACATCAGCCTCAGCCTTTACCGCATCACTTATCATGCTTTTCCCTGAACCCGGGCATATTGCGGCGGTTTCCAGCTCTGTATCAAGCTCACCGTATACTCTTACATACTTAAGGTTGAAACATTTCTTAACGTATTCGGCACATTCCTTTAAAGTCATTACCGAAGGTAGCCTTCCTACCCGGCCGAATCCGCCCTTTGCGATATCATCCTCATATGTCACCGAAAGAACCGAACGTTTCCTGAGTCCTATCTTATCCGCTGCGGCATCTGCCATTTCGGTTACATCAAAATTCGTATGCATCGCATAATAACACATGTCATGTCTTGCCAGCCTGAGTACACGGCGTGTTATGAAATCATCCGCATTTACTTTTTTTATCGCTTTGAATATCAGAGGATGGTGGGTTATGATCATATCCGCCTGTACCTCTATGGCACATTGGATCACCTCATCTGTCGGATCGACGGCTATATATATCTTCCTTACATCCTTATCCCGTCTTCCCACTATCAGACCCACGTTATCCCACTGCTCTGCATTGGCCACGGGATACATTTCTTCCAGTGAGTCTATTATACGGCCACTTTTCATAATTCTCATCCTTTCAAAGCATCATGTCACCATATCCGACTGTCCGGTCGTTGTAATCTGTATAAGTATCTCAACTATTAAGGCAGTTTCTGACCTGCAATATCTGATTTACAGACATCTGTCTAATTGGCTGTTCAGATCAGAACATTTATTTAATCTGTCTGCTCTTTCGTTGCCGGGAAACTCAACTCTTTCAGTGATCCAGAAGCCGGATTGCCTGGTCTGAAATACTAATTTCATGTGTTATTTCATCAAGTCGCTCAGATACCTTATCAGTCCTGTCCGAATCAAGGAGCTTACCTCTGATCTCAAGTAACAGATTTCTCTCATATTTCAGATAATCCGCAAGTACCGGGTGTTTCTCCTTAAGCAGCAGTCCTCCGTATCTGTAGCAGGCTTCAAGCCTAAGCTCTGTAAGTTCACTCTCATAACCTGCTGCGTTCAGCCATTCATATACATCCTGTCTGTATAATGTACAGCTTTCAGTGCTGTTCACATCCTTATCCCCGTGAACGGCCTTCATCATGGGATAGAATTTACCTTCCTCGTATACAAGATCCTCGGAAACTATATGATAACCCTTATCTTTAAGGTAAAGGCGTACATCCGTTATTTCTGACTGTGGCTGAAGGATAAGCTCTTTTGCTGCTTCACACACCAAAGGGGCTGCATCCATTATTCCTTTCATTAACGGTCCGCCCATCCCTGCCATCACTATACATTCGGCTTCACCCGGAAGCAGCCCTGACAGCCCGTCTGAGAGTCTGAGCTCTATTGACTCATTAAGGCCTGCCGCCTCCACATGCTCTGCAGCCCTTTCAAGCGGTCCTTTGTTTATATCCATGGCGATCACTTCAGGCGAGATACTGTTTTGTATAAGATGTATCGGAAGATAGGCATGATCGCATCCTATATCTGCAACCCTGAGTCCCGGGGTTACCATGGCTGCTACCGATGACAAACGCTGTGAAATATACATATATTCACCTGTATTGTATAGGTCTGGATTAACGGATTGCTCCGTTCTTCGAACTCGCGCAATCCTCACACCATTCGCAATCACTCTTGTTTTACTTTGGTTTCGGATTAACGGATTGCTTCGTTCTTCGAACTCGCGCAATCCTCACACCATTCGCAATCACGTTATGCTTCGCATAACTTCTTGCTCATGTTGTGGCGGGTCTTAAATCAATTGCTGCCCTTTCAAGCAAGCTTGAGGGCATCAATTGATTTATCCCCTGTTAATCCAAGTAGTCCTTTAATTTCCTGCTTCTGCTCGGGTGGCGGAGCTTACGCAGAGCCTTGGCCTCTATCTGCCTTATACGCTCACGGGTAACGTTGAATTCCTTACCGACCTCTTCGAGTGTTCTCGCCCTTCCGTCATCAAGGCCGAAACGAAGCCTTAATACCTTCTGTTCCCTGTCGGTAAGCGTACCAAGAACCTCCACCAGCTGTTCTTTAAGAAGCGTGAATGCCGCAGCATCCGCCGGTACCGGCACATTATCATCCTGTATAAAGTCACCCAGATGTGAATCTTCCTCTTCACCTATGGGCGTTTCAAGGGAAACCGGCTCCTGTGAGATCTTAAGTATCTCACGGACTCTCTCAACCGGAAGGTTCATCTCCTCGGCTATCTCCTCAGCCGTTGCCTCCCGCCCTAGCTCCTGAAGGAGCTGGCGGCTTACCCTTATAAGCTTGTTTATCGTCTCAACCATATGCACAGGGATACGGATCGTACGGGCCTGATCTGCAATTGCACGTGTTATTGCCTGACGGATCCACCATGTTGCATAGGTGGAGAACTTATATCCCTTCTTGTAATCGAACTTCTCAACTGCCTTGATGAGTCCCAGATTTCCTTCCTGGATAAGATCAAGGAACAGCATCCCCCTTCCCACATATCTCTTGGCTATGCTGACAACCAGTCGGAGATTGGCCTCTGCAAGACGCTTCTTGGCCTCTTCACCTTCATCCCCGCCTCTTTCCATCTTCTGTGCGAGTTCAATCTCTTCCTCCGCAGACAGAAGGGGAACCTTACCGATCTCTTTAAGGTACATCCTTACGGGATCCTCGATGCTTACGCCGTCGGGCACCGACAGATCGATGTTCTCAACATCAACATCCTCTTCCTCGGATAAAAGTATCTCCTCATCCGGTTCAGGCTCATCATCATCCCCTGTTATTTTAAGAATATCCACGCCGTTTTGTTCCAGATAGTCCGTTATTCTGTCCATCTGGTCATCCTGGATATCCATATCCGCAAAGAAAAGTGCTATTTCCTGACTCTCTAACACATTCTTCTTTTTCTTTGCCTTAGCAAGCAGTGTCTTAAGCTTTTCCTGTATCTTCTCCTGTTGCTGCTTATCCTGCTCCTGCATATCAGCCTCATCCGCCATTTCTGTATTCTGCTCCCTCTCTTTCAGCTTCTCACTCATCATTTTCCTCCTCTGTATTTATAGTTTCTATTTTTCCTTATTATCGCCCAATGCAAGCTTCAGATTCTTTAGCTCCTGAAGCTTCTTCTTATTTTCCATAACAAGCCTGATCTTATTAATATCGGCAGGATCACCCTCCTTAGCCTGTCTTGCATAGCTGTGGCTCTTCACCTTTACAAGAAGATCCTTCAGTGCCCTTGACCGGTCTTCATTCGTTTCAAGGTCTCCGATCTTTGTATTAAAGATGCTTCCTACTTCATTCTGTTCCTCTTCATTGGTAAATCTGCTGATTATCCCGGCCGGATCCGGCTCGCCCGATTTAAGCTGTTCGAAGAGGATACCTGCGACAGTCCTGTACATATCCTCCGTAAAATCATCCGGCGAAAGATATTTCTCTATCAGCTTATAAACCTCCGGTTCATCACAGATCCAGGTCAGCAGCAGCTTCTGTGTCTTCTTAATCCCGTCATCTGCTTCCTTTACCCTGCTGTTATAGCCGGATCTGGGACGTTCATATTCGGGAATTCCCTCGCCCTTGGCCGCCAGCTTCCCCAGAAGCTTATTCATATTCTCTTCATTTATATGATATTTGGCACAGATCGCCTGCAGATAATTGTCTCTCTCTATTGCATCCTCGAACTTAAGGAGCTTCTTTGCTATCTCACCGGTAAATCTTGTCCTCCCGTCAGGATCCTTTATATCATAATCCTTCTCAAGCATCCTCACTTCATAATAGAAGGAATTCTCCGCATTCTTTATTCTTGTTTCGAACTCTTCCGGGCCAAGGTTTTTGATGAACTCATCCGGATCCTTGTATGGGCTCATATCGATTACCTTAGCCGATACTCCCGACGATCTTAATACCGGGATCGCCCTAAGATTGGCCTTCGTTCCCGCTTCATCGTTGTCGTAGCACAGAAGAACATTCTCCGTGTAACGCTTGACGAGATTGACATGACCCGAGGTGAATGCGGTTCCAAGTGCCCCGACCGTCTGATTGAAGCCTGCCTGGTGAAGAGCTATCACATCCATGTACCCCTCACATATTATCAGGTTATCCTTTCTGGATGTTCTGGCCTGATTAAGTCCGTATAGGTTCCTGCCCTTGTCAAATACGATCGTTTCGGGTGAATTCAGATATTTGGGCTCACCCTGTCCCATAACCCGTCCTCCGAAGGCTATGACCCTGTGGTTTACATCCATAATGGGAAAGATCGCACGGTTCCAGAACATATCTGTCATTCCGTCGCGCTCATTTACATAGAATATGCGCATTTCCTTAAGCACACTGTCATCATATCCTTTGGACTTAAGATACCGGTACATGAGATTACGTCCGGTAACGGCATATCCGAGGCCGAATTTATTCATGGTCTCATCGGATAAGCCCCTTTCCCTGAAGTAATCATATGCTTTCTTACCTGCTTCGGAACGAAGCTGATAATAATAGTACTTTCCGGCTTCCTTATAAGCCGCAAGTATCCTTGCCTTTAAGTTATCGCGTTCCTTAGCCTCCTGCGTATATTCTATCTCAGGTAATGTCACTCCCGCGCGTTCCGCAAGAAGCTTTAATGCTTCCTGAAATGTATAATTCTCATATTCCATTATGAAGGTTATGACATTTCCGCTCTTACCGCATCCGAAGCAGTGATACATCTGCCTTTGCTGGTTAACAGAGAAGGATGCCGATTTCTCATTATGAAAGGGACAGAGTCCGAAATGATTGCTTCCCTTCTTCTGAAGCCTTACATACCCCGATATTACATCTACTATGTCATTTCTGGTTCTGACCTCATCAACGAGGCTGTCCGGATAGTACATTTAGCCTTCCTTCTTAATCTTCTCTCTTCGTATTATCAAAATGCCGTTTCCTTATCTAATCCTTCCATGAATCCGGCATGTATATGTCATTAAATACTGCTATGGCGAATCTGTCGGACATTGATGAAATATAATCACACACGACTCTTTCGAGGCTGTCGCCTCTTTCCTCCATCAGCATCCTGTATTCATCCGGGAGCATGTAATTATTCTTGTAATAATATTCGTAAAGATTCTCTACCAGGCGCTCGGCCTTGACCTCTTCTCCTTTGGCCTTCGGATTCTGGTAAACATTCTCAAACATGAACGCCCGAAGCTCCTGCATGGCCTGACCTATCTCATCGGACATTCTTATATCATCAGTATCACGGCTGTTCGTTATTATGTCGTGTATAAACCTGTCCAGCCTCTTGGTCGTGGTATTTCCCAATGTATTCCTCAGCTCTCTCGGAATATCGGCTTCGCTTAATATCCTTCCTCTTATTGCGTCATCCATGTCATGATGTATATATGCAATCTTATCCGAAAGTCTGACGATCTTTCCTTCCAGCGTGGAAGGCATGCTCTGTGTCTGATGATTGAGGATACCGTCTCTCACTTCCCACGTGAGATTAAGGCCTTTCCCTTCTTTTTCCAGCACCTCTACAACTCTCTTACTCTGTTTATTATGCTTGAATCCAACAGGACATATCCTGTCAAGTGCCCGTTCGCCGGCATGTCCGAAGGGAGTATGTCCCAGATCATGGCCCAGTGCTATCGCTTCTACAAGATCCTCGTTAAGCCTTAATGCCTTGGCTATCGTTCTTGCATTCTGGGATACCTCAAGCGTATGTGTCAGGCGTGTCCTGTAATGATCACCTTCCGGCGTTAGAAACACCTGTGTCTTATCCTTAAGTCTCCTGAAAGATTTGGAGTGCAGTATCCTGTCTCTGTCACGTTGAAAAACAGGACGTATATCACACTGCGGCTCATCGATGTCACGTCCCTTTGTATTAACGGACAGAGTAGCACATGGCCGCAAATATTCCTTTTCTCTTGCTTCAAGCATCTCACGTATACTCATGACGTTTCTTATGCCCTTTTATCCAAATATGATCGCCCGGTTCTAAATGGTGCTAATAAATAGTATTCTGCACCGAACCCCGAAATCCTTTTTTTAATCAATATTTTTTTCCTTAATGTAAGGAATTTTCAGATTGTATGAAATTTTCCGAACAATCCGTCAATCATAAAAAGTATAATATATGTTATACTTTTATTAAGGAGGCAGAAAATGCAGATTTTTACAGATTACTTTCCCGATATGGAACCGGGGTATCCGATTGGAGAGCTGGCGCCGGTTGACAGGATTCTTTTTATCGACATAGAGACAACAGGGCTGTCGAGAGAAAAGACAGATCTGTATCTTATCGGCTGTGGATGGTTCGATAAGGAGGGATATAATACCATTCAGTGGTTTGCCGATTCCGCGGATGACGAACCGGCTCTTATAGAACAGTTCATAAGCTTTATTTCAGGACGTTTTTCTCTGCTTATACACTATAACGGTAATCATTTTGACATTCCCTATTTAAGATATAAGGCTGAGAAGCATGGCTATCCCGATCCGTTTGGCAGTATAGAAAACTATGACATATATGCTGCGATAAAGCCTTATAAGAACATACTCTCTCTTTCTTCGCTCCGCCAGAGAGAAATAGAGCAGCTTCTTGATATAAACAGTGCGGATCCGTATACCGGCCGTGATCTTATTTCCGTATATCACCGGTATGTGAGTAATCCTGCAGGGGATCTTCTGGGACCGCTTATATTTCATAACAGCGAAGATCTTAAGGGAATGGCATACATTCTTCCCGTACTGTACTATACAGATATCTGTGACTTAAAGCTCATATATGTATCTCATGAGATACATTACTTTGAAGATTATCATGGTAATCACCGCAGTGAGCTTCTAATAGCCTGCAGGCATAACCTTCATATTCCCAAAAGCTTCAAAACAAGCCGGGGACAGGCAATACTGTCTATACGTTCAGATAATACAGCCTTACTCAGATTACCTGTTTATACCGGGACGCTTAAGCTGTTCTACGGCAATTATAAGGATTACTATTACCTTCCGAACGAGGACTTCTGCATACACAGATCCGCCGCCTCAGGCGTCGATCCTTCCCGACGCAAACCCGCCACGAAGGAAACCTGCTACACAAAACATACAGGTATTTTCATTCCCCGGGGGAACCAGGGGACGGTTCCGCGGTCACCTTCCATTCTTCCATATTTCCGTGAAACATATGAATCAAAGGAATTATACATACCATATAGTGAAGATACGGCTGAAGAGCAATTAAAACAACTGGTTGAAGATCTGAAATTGTAAAGGAGCTTAAACGTCGGAACCACAGAACCGTCCCCCAGTTCCGCAGAACCGTCCCCCGGTTCCAGTCCCCCGGTTCCATGAAAAAGGAGCTGCCACACTATTCTTAGTGCGACAGCCCCTTCTTATTATTCGAACCACAGAACCGTCCCCCGGTCCCTTTACGCTTTCTGATAAAAGAATGAATTACGCCTCTCGTAACCGAATTCCTTATGATTTACTATCTGCTCCGTACTTCCGATGAACAGAAGTCCACCCTTTACCAGTGAAGCATTAAACTTCTTATAAATCTCATCCTTTGCCTCATCCGTAAAGTATATAAGAACGTTTCGGCATACAATGATGTTACAGCCTGTAGGATACGGATCCTTTAAAAGATTATGCTCTTTGAATTCGACATGGCTCTTGATCTCATCGGAAATCTTATAGGAAGCACCTATCTGTGTAAAATATTTCTTCTTGAAATCATCGGGAACTCCCGCTATGCTCTTCGCACTGTACAGTCCGGTCTTGGCCTGAGCTATAACCTGCTTATCAAGATCGGTTGCTATGATCTTGATCTGATTCATGGGAATGTGCCTTGAGAATGCCATTACCAGTGAATAAGGTTCATCTCCTGTTGAACATGCTGCACTCCATATCTTTAAGTTCTTACCAAACTTCTTTATCAGCTCGGGAATGAAAGTCTTATCCATCAGCTCCCACTGATCTGTATTTCTGTAAAACTCCGACACATTTATGGTCAGATAATTAACGAATTCATCAAACAGAGCCTTGTCTGTTTTAAGCTGCTTTACGAATTCCTCATATCCGCTGATCTTATGCTTATTGATCAGCGTATCTATCCTTCGTTTCATCTGCTTTTCTTTATATGCTGTAAGGTCAATAGTTGTCATCTTTAAGATGGCAGCTTCGAACTGTTCATATGTATAAGCCATATTCTTCACCTCAAGCCCGGGATCTTATAAATAGCTGGTTTACTGAAGATCCACGGTTATTATCATCCCTGATCATCAGGCTTCTTTATCTGTTCGGCTGATCATTCTGCAGCAGATTCCTCGGTATTCTCAGCTGCCTCAGCCTCTTCTTTGGCTTCTTCTTCCTTAGCCTTCTCTATCTCGGCATTGATATCAACGCTTACAACTTCTTCGTTATCGTCAGCCGCTGCTTCTTCATCCTTCTTCTCCGGCTCGATCAAAGCCTTCATGCTAAGGCTTATCTTCTTATCCTCAGGCTTGAAATCAACTATCTTGGCAGTTACTTCCTGACCTACCTTAAGGATATCCGAAGGCTTGTCTATATGCTCTCTTGATATCTGTGATACATGAAGGAGTGCATCAATTCCGGGCTCAAGCTCTACAAAAGCACCGAAATCGGTCATTCTTGCTATCTTTCCTGTAACAACCTTGTCAACTGCATACTTGCTCTCGGCATCATTCCATGGATTGGAATCAGCGAACTTAAGAGAAAGTGCGATCTTCTTCTCCTGAATATCCTTAACCAGAACCTTGAGCTCCTGACCCGGCTTAAATACCTTCTTGGGATTCTCAACACGTCCCCATGATATCTCTGATATATGAAGAAGTCCGTCAGCTCCTCCGAGGTCTACGAATACACCGAAATCGGTAACATTCTTAACAACGCCGTCAACAACATCGCCAACCTTGATCCTTGAGAACAGCTCTTCCTGAAGCTTCTCGCGTTCTGCCATAAGAAGCTGCTTCCTGTCGCCAATGATCCTGCGTCTTCTGGGATTGAACTCGGTAATAACGAATTCGATTTCCTGTCCGAGATACTTGCTTAAATCTCTTTCGTAAGTATCCGATACAAGACTTGCGGGAATGAACACCCTTGACTCCTCAACAACAACCGAAAGTCCGCCGTCCAGGATCTGTGCAACCGTAGCCTTAAGAACTTCCTTATTATTGAAGGCTTCCTCAAGCTTCTTATTACCCTTGTCTGCCGCAAGCCTCTTATAGGTAAGAAGAACCTGTCCGTCGCCGTCGTTAACCTTCATAACCCTGGCTTCCATGGTGTCACCCACTTTTACAGCCGTGGTAAGGTCGAGATTCGGCGTATTGGAATACTCGTTCCTCGTAATGATACCGTCTGATTTATAGCCTATGTTCAGTATTATCTCATCAGGCTTTACATCGATGACTGTACCTTCAACTACCTCTCCGTTATGTATTGTTTTAAATGATTCTTCCAACATCTGTTCAAAAGTTTGCTCTGACATAGCTTTGAACCTCCTGAATTATTTTTTTCGGGGTGGAAGCCCCCGCTGTAATACCAACACTTTTAATGGAATCGATAGAATCTAGTACCAGGTCATCAACTGTCTGAATGTACTGAGTGTTTGCACACTCACGCTTACATATTTCATACAACTTCTGTGTATTGGAGCTCCCTGCTCCGCCTATAACTATCATTGCATCCACCGATGAAGCAATCTTTTTAGCCTCCGTTTGACGTTCCTCGGTAGCATTACATATTGTATTGGCAACACTAACATAATAACCTTTTTTTTGAAAAATATCAACTAATTCTTTAAATTTGTTATTATTGAAGGTCGTTTGGGAAACAACACATATCTCACACCTGTTTTCAGGAGTAAATTCATCCGCCTCCGTCTCGTTCTCAATAACGGTGACAGGTCCCTCAACCCAGCTGATTATCCCTTCAACCTCAGGGTGTTTTCTGCTTCCTATGACAATGATATGTTTGCCGGCCCTGCTTTCCTTTTCCACTATCCTGTGGATCTTTTTCACAAAGGGACAGGTCGCATCCACCACCTCAAGCCCCCGGTTCTCTATCAGATCGTAAATATGCTTCGTGACACCGTGGGATCTTATTATTACAGTTCCCTCAGATATCCCCATCAGCTCTTCCTCGGAGTTTATTACCTTTACTCCCCGTTCCTCAAGTTCACCGACAACCTGCTCATTATGGATTATGGGGCCGTATGTATATATCTTCCCGCCTTTTTCAAGCCTCTCATATACCGAATCGACTGCCCTTTTAACGCCAAAGCAAAAGCCCGATTTATCCGCAACCTTTATTTCCATCTTTTCCTGTTACTTCCCGGTCTTATCCGAAATTATGCCTTTTATGGCTTCCACGACTTCATCTATCCCCATGTCCGATGTATCGACCGGCACAGCATCTTCAGCCTGTTTAAGCGGAGAGATTTCCCTGTTCATATCCCTTTCGTCCCGTTCCGCGATCTCCTTTTCGATCGTATCAAGATCACAGATCTCCCCCTTTGCCGTCATTTCATCATATCTTCTTTTCGCTCTTACCCTTGTGCTTGCAGTAAGATATATCTTTACCTCCGCCCCCGGCAGTACCCTGGTCCCTATGTCACGTCCATCCATTACAACGTCAGCGCTTTCCGCAAGCTTCTGCTGCAGTGCGACCAGCTTCTCCCGCACCTTCGGATTGGCTGAACTTACCGAGGCCATATTGGATACCTCCTGCGTCCTTATAAGCCCGTTCACATTCTCACCGTTAAGGATGACCTGCTGTTCTCCGTCTGCATACTTTATGGAGATATCGGCTTTTTCGCACGCCTCCTCTATGCCGGACTTATCGTCAGGTGATATCTCACATCTTATAAGATACAGTGCCATCGCCCTGTACATTGCTCCGGTATCAACATAAATATAACCTGATTCACCGGCAAGCCTCTTTGCTATGGTGCTTTTGCCGGCGCCTGCCGGTCCGTCTATGGCTACCTGCATTTAATTACCTCCTGAACGCTGATCTGTTTCAGCCTTTTTATTCATCCCCTGCTGTACCGGCCGATTCTCCTGCAAGGCGCCCGGTCGACCAGGCTATCTGAAGGTTAAATCCTCCGGTCAGCGCATCCACATCTATCATTTCACCTGCAAAATACAGATGTTTTATCCTCTTACTCTCCATTGTGGACGGATTTATCTCTTTAACTCTGACTCCGCCCCTTGTTATTATCGCTTCGTTAAAGCCTCTGTTTCCGGTGATCGTAAGCCGCAGATCCTTAAGCAGACTTACAAGTCCCTCTCTTTCCTCTCTTGTTACTTCATTTACTTTCTTCTTCGGATCGATCCCGGAAAGCTCCGTGATCACAGGTATCAGCTTCGCCGGAAGAAGCCTGCCCAGCGAATTGCCAAACTGCTTATTCATTGTCTCCGAAAAATCACGCAGTATCCTTTCATCAAGCTGTTTTTCATTTATTGCCGGCTTAAGATCGATATGCAGTACCGGCTCTTTTTTATACATATCCTCCTTAAGATAGCTGCTTGCACTTAAGATAAGAGGACCGCTTACTCCGAAATGGGTGAAAAGCATCTCACCAAATCCTGAATATACCGGCTTCCTGTTCCCTGCTTCAAGCCTTACAGCCACATTCTTAAGCGAAAGTCCCTGAAGTCTTGTACACCATTCCTCCATGACAGTCAGAGGAACAAGGGAAGCCTCCGCCGCTCTTGTTTCGATACCAAGCTCCGATGCGATCCTGAATCCGTCGTCCGTTGCCCCGCACCCCGGATAGGACACTCCTCCGAGCGCCAGTATTACTCTGTCTGCTTTAAGTCTTTCACCTCTGTCCGTTATAACACCGCACGCGGTTCCTTCATCACTTATCGAAACGCCGGAAATACCTGTATTAAGCCTTACATCTACGTGTTTTTCCTTAAGGTCTCTTTCAAGCGTCCTTATGACATCGGATGAATGGTCGGAAGCGGGAAACACCCTTTCACCGCGTTCTACCTTAAGCGCAAGTCCACGTCCTTCAAAGAAATCCATTACCGCCTTATTCGTAAAACCGTAAAATGCACTGTAGAGAAACTTGGGATTGCTTATGACACTGTTCAAAAAATCAGACTCATCACACGCATTGGTCAGATTGCATCTCCCCTTGCCTGTTATAAACAGCTTCTTTCCAAGCTTCTCATTCTTCTCAAGGAGCATAACCTCATTATTCTTACTTACGTCAGCTGCAGCAGCTGCCGCCATCATACCCGCGGCTCCGCCGCCTGCCACGATTATTCTCATTATGTTCTTATATCTTGCCCTGTGCTTACACCTTCCGTAATTTCTGCCGTTGTTTCTTTGGTGCGTACTAACCTATGAATCCCTTTATGGCATCCTCAAGCATTCCGCATGCGTCTTCATCCGAAAGTTCGAGTTCTCCGGTAATAGTCATACAGGCCATACCGTGCATGAAGATGAACACCTTGGTAAAGATATCCTCAACCTTGTCCATATTGGGCTTCTTCATCTTCTTTATTTCCTTCATTACGAAGGCATTCTCATTTCCGTTGATCAGTTCATAAAGAGTATGCTCTTTATTTCCCGAAAGGAATAAAAGCTTGAAAAGGTTCTGTTCCTTTCTTGCGAACTGGATATAATTCATTCCAAGGCTGACAAAAGGCGTACTGAAATCATTTCCGCCGTTTAAGCAGAACTCTTCGTACTCTGTTCTTGATCTTTCGAACAATTCCCTGAGCAGCTCATCCATATTCTCATATACCCTGAATATAGGCTGTGTCGAGCAGCCTATGTGTGATGCCAGCTTTCTGGCTGTAACACTCTCGTATCCCGACTCTCTGAGCATTTCAAATGCTCCGTCGATTATCATCTGTTTTGTTATAGATTCTTTCCTTGCCATCTCACTCTCTCCTGTCAGAATTCACCCACAATAAATTGAGGCAGTCCCTTAAGACTGCCTCACAATTATAACATACGTTTTTTAAACTTGTCTACAACAATTCATCCTAAACCGGGTATGCTCCGTTCTCGGCATCCGCCTTCTTCGCATCCACGCCTGTCTGCTGAGCTTCACGATACTTGAAGAAGTCTGTTGCAACCTGAGGGAAAAGTGCATATGAAAGCACATCCTCATCCTGCTGCTTGTACTGCTTCATCTCGCTCTCAAGCTTATCAAGCTCGTTCGGGATATCATCTGCAGGCCTGTGTGTGATCCTCTTCTCACCCGGAATAACCTTGTCAATGACTTCCTGACTCATGGGCTTAACCGTCTGTCCGTACTCACCTCGAAGGACTGCCTTCGTCTCCTTGGTAGCCATCTTATAACGCTCGCCCATAAGAACATTGAATACAGCCTGTGTTCCGACGATCTGTGATGAAGGTGTAACAAGAGGCGGCTCACCAAGATCCTTACGAACTCTCGGGATCTCCTGAAGCACTTCCTCATACCTGTCTTCAGCGTTCTGCTCCTTGAGCTGGCTTACCATGTTGGAAAGCATACCGCCGGGTACCTGATACAGAAGAGTCTTGATGTTAACGCCAAGTACCTTCGGGCTTAACAGTCCGTTGTTTAAGCACTCTTCTCTGTAAGGCCTGAAGTAATCTGCAATCTCTGCAAGAAGCTTCTGATCAAAGCCTGTATCATAAGGTGTGCCCTTGAATGTCTCAACCATAACCTCTGTTGCCGGCTGTGATGTACCCAGTGCGAACGGTGACATTGCTGTATCGATAACATCTACGCCTGCCTCTACTGCCTTAAGATATGTCATTGAAGCAACACCGGATGTATAGTGTGTATGAAGCTGAATGGGAAGCTTGGTGTTCTTCTTCATTTCCGTTATAAGCTCAGCAGCCTTGTAAGGAAGAAGAAGTCCTGCCATATCCTTGATACAGATGGAATCAGCACCCATATCCTCTATCTTCCTGGCCATCTCTGTCCAGTACTCCATCGTATATGCATCACCAAGTGTATATGAAAGAGCTATCTGTGCATGTCCCTTGCCGGACTGTGCCTTCTCCTTATTGGTCGCATCAACGGCTGCCTGAAGGTTACGAAGATCGTTAAGGCAGTCAAATATACGGATAATATCGATTCCGTTTGCTATTGACTTCTGAACGAAGTATTCAACAACGTCGTCAGCATAAGGACGGTAACCAAGAATGTTCTGGCCTCTGAAGAGCATCTGCAGCTTTGTATTCTTTACGCCGTCTCTTATCTTTCTGAGCCTGTCCCAGGGATCTTCCTTAAGGAAACGCAGCGATGCGTCGAAGGTTGCTCCTCCCCAGCACTCAAGTGAATGATATCCAACCTTATCAAGCTTATCAAGGATGGGAAGCATAAGCTCGGTAGGCATTCTTGTAGCTATCAAGGACTGATGAGCATCACGAAGGATGGTCTCGGTAATCTTGATTGGTTTCTTTTCAACTTCTGCCATTATATTTTCCTCCATAATTCATCATAAGGAATACCGCTTGCGGTGGATTCCTTATGACTGACTTTTCAATAGTTTAATATTGTATCAGAATACCCCAAACACTGCCATGAAAGTACCTGCAGCGACTGCAGTACCGATAACTCCGGCAACATTGGGACCCATCGCATGCATCAGAAGGAAGTTGGTGGGATCAGCCTCCGCGCCTACCTTCTGCGATACTCTGGCTGCCATGGGAACGGCCGATACACCTGCCGATCCTATAAGAGGATTAACCTTTCCATGAGTAAGTACGCACATAAGCTTGCCGAACAGAACTCCTGCCGCCGTACCGAAAGCAAATGCGATAAGACCGAGGATAACGATCTTGATCGTATCCCAGTTAAGGAAGGCTGCGGCACTTGTGGTTGCACCTACAGATGTACCGAGGATAATAACAACGATATACATAAGTGCGTTGCTTGCAGTCTCGGTCAGCTGACGTACCACTCCCGACTCCCTGAACAGGTTACCCAGCATGAGCATACCTACAAGGGGTGCCGTTGTGGGAAGTATAAGACACACAACGATGGTAACAACTATAGGGAACAGGATTCTCTCAAGCTTGGAAACAGGTCTTAACTGTTCCATTTTGATAGCTCTCTCCTTCTCGGTTGTAAGAAGCTTCATAATAGGCGGCTGGATGATGGGCACCAGAGACATATATGAATATGCCGCTACCGCAATAGGTCCCAGCAGAGCCGTCTGTCCGAGCTTACCCGCAAGGAAAATAGATGTAGGACCGTCAGCTCCTCCGATGATGGATACGGCTGCTGCTGCCTTATCGTTGAAGCCAAGAGCTATTGCTCCGAAGTATGCAGCAAAAATACCGAACTGTGCTGCAGCTCCCAGAAGGAAGCTCTTGGGGTTAGCGATAAGAGGACCGAAGTCTGTCATTGCACCAACACCCATGAATATCAGTGAAGGAAGGATAGCCCACTCATCCAACAGATAGAAGTAATGAAGAAGACCTCCAACGCCGTTAGTAGACTCCTCAATGCTCATCATAATATCGGGATAGATATTGACAAGAAGCATACCGAAAGCGATCGGGCAGAGAAGCAACGGCTCAAATTCTTTTGCTATGGCCAGATACAGAAACACACACGCAACGGCTATCATAATAAAATTACCGAATGTAAGATTGAAGAATGCCGTCTGGTGAATGAGGTTCTGCATTGTCTCTACTATATATGACATTTTTAACCTCCATTAATTGCCATAATTACATCCGTCTGTAATAACGGAGTCCCTATGACGTAATATCAAACAGTAATCATTAGTTAAGTGTTGCAAGGCATGCTCCTGCCTCTACCGAATCGCCTACGCTTACATCAATGCTTGCTACGGTACCGTCAGTCGGTGAAACAACGGGGATCTCCATCTTCATTGCTTCGAGAATGAT
Organism: Lachnospiraceae bacterium; assembly: GCA_017450065.1. Lineage (GTDB taxonomy): Bacteria > Bacillota > Clostridia > Lachnospirales > Lachnospiraceae > UBA2868. The sequence goes on along the minus strand of JAFSYI010000061.1, from coordinate 3,332 downwards.
AACCGTATCGCCCTTCTTTACTGCCTGTCCGACACTTGCTTCGATCTTAAAGATCTTACCTGCGGCACCTGCCTCTACCTTCACAGAGCCCGCTCCGGCTGCTGCCTTGGGTGCTGCTGCGGGTGCAGCCTTGGGTGCTGCCGCGGGAGCTGCCTTGGGTGCTGCTGCAACGGGTGCTGCTCCGCCTGCGCCTTCTTCTACGGTAACATCATATACATTTCCGTTAACTGTGATAGTATAATTCTTCATTTTGATTTCCTCCAATTTTCATCAATAGATTACCATTTATTTGAACTTCTGCGTCTGATACTCCTTACGTAGTATCCACCTGACTGCTCCATAGTTACGGCTCCGCCGTTCTCTGCCTCATAAGCTGCTATTGCTGCCGATATAACGGCGATAAGTTCATCGTTATCCTCATAAACCTCATCCGCCACGGTCTGCACAGGCTCTTCCGTAACAGCTGTCTTTTCCGTCTTTGCTTCTTCTGCCGCAAGCTCTGCCATTTTCTTTTTCTCTGCAGCCGCCTGAGCCTTGTTTATAAGTCCGAAGCAGCTGATGACAAAGGACAGGAGTATAAGAACTATAAACACGGTTCCCATACCGAGCAGAGTATTCAAACCGGCCTTCTGCATCTTCTCTGCAAATGTGTAATTCACATTAACGGCATATGATGTCAGGGTCTTGTTAAGATCATCCTTATAGATAAACTCGACTACAGCATCTCTCTTCTCAAACTTTACATCCAGATCCACTATCAGTGTATCACCCTTGGTGCTGTACTGTACATTCGATCCTTCAATGCTTACAAACCCGCCTATTTCTTCCTTAGCCTTCTTCCATGAATCAATTCCTGAGATGAAGCCGTTGCCTTCCACCTTAAGTCCGATCTGTCCAAGTACCGATTCGGTGAACTCGGCTCCGCCCTTGGTGAAATCATCAAGACCGTTCAGCTGGCCCTGGAAGAAATATGAATACATATCGGCATCTTCCGCAAGCAGGTATTGTGTAAGGAACTGAGAGTACTCGGTAACCACTCCGGCTGTTTCAGAATCAACCGGCTTAACCGCCTGACACCCCGCTAACCCAAGAAGGCAGATACATATACATAATACTGATAAAAGCTTTTTCATATTACGTTTCACCATACCTTTCCTAGACTGCGCCATGCTTCTTTTCGGGACGCTCCTCTCTCTTTGTAAACAACATTTCCATTGCGCCTATTATATACTTACGTGTATCCTCCGGCTTGATTATCGTATCAACATAACCTCTGCGGGCTGCCGACTCAACACTTGTCTGCACTTCCTTATAAGAAGCTGCAAGCTCATCCTTATTCTCTTCCTTCTCAAAAAGAAGCTTGGCTGCAAGATCGGCATCCATCATGCCTATCCTTGCGCTGTCCCACGCAAAGGTCATGTCGGCACCAAGTGACTTGGAGTTCATTATCACATAAGCACTTCCGTATGCGTTACCTGTTACTACATTGATCTTCGGAACAGTTGCGGATGCAAAAGCATATGCCATCTTTGCCGCAGCGTTTCCGATCTTCTTCTCTGAACACATTGTTGATTCAAAACCGGTTACCGATGTAAAGGTAATGACCGGTATACCGAATGCATCGCAGAACTTAACAAAATCAGCAGCCTTTGCGCAGCCCTGAGGTGTCAGCACGGAATCAAACTTCTTATCTGTCTTGCCGTCCTCATCATACTTCTCGCTTCTGTTTGCCACTGCGCCCACTGTCATGCCGTTAATCTTCATAAATCCGGTAACCATTGATTCGGCATATGCTCCTTTGACTTCAAAGAACATCTGATCATCGGCTACTCTTGAAAGTGCAACGGAAGGATCCTTGATGCATGCAGACAGATCATCGCACAGTCTGTTAAGGTCGTCCGTACACTCATCATATATGCCGCCTTCCTCATAATTCTCGGGAAGAAGTGAAATAAGCGTCCTTATTCCCTGATAGATCTCATCTTCAGAACCGGCCACATCAACATCACCGCATTCGCTGCTCCTGAAATCACATGCGGATGTATCAAGCTTCTCTTCGTAATTACCCTCTATTGCATTGGGTGAATTAACAAAGAGCTTACCTTTCTTTGTTTCCATAAAGGTAAAGTCAGTCATTGAAGGGAACAGTGCAAGTCCGCCTCCGCAATTACCGAATACTGCAGTTATCTGCGGTATCATTCCCGATGCCTTTGCCTGTGTTCTGTAAATTGCTCCGAAAGCAGAAAGCGCATCCGTAGCTTCCATAAGACGAAGTCCCGTAGAATCGATCAGTCCTATTACAGGGGCGCCGGTTTTCATCGCAAGTCTGTACAGATTGATTATCTTCTTTGCATGCATTTCGCCAACGGAGCCACCCATTACGGAAGCATCCTGGCTGTATACATACACCAGACTGCCGTCTATCAGACCGTATCCCGTAACAACGCCGTCTGCAGGAGCCGCTTTCGGTTCCTCATTGAAATCAGTTGCCCTGGCTGTGACCATGGCGCCGATCTCAACAAAACTGTTTTCATCGAGCAGTGAATTGATCCTTGTGCCCGCTTGAGAAGTGTTACTCATTTTGTTCAGCCCTCCATTATATGATTTTTAACTATTCAGAACAGCACATATATTTTAAAATATGACTCTCATGCTTGCATGAAAGAGGCATATTTTATAAATATATGTATTGGATGAATCCAATACAGCGAAAAATACGAAGTATTTTGAGCCTGTTCTGAGTACTTATACAATCTGCAACCACACAAAAGCAGCGAAAAATACGGAGTATTTCAGCCCTGTTCAGAATACTTATGCAATTGAACTATGTGCAGTATGCACTAGACTAGATTATAACACAACGTATCTAATTCGTAAAGAAATAAAAGACCGGCAGGTTGATTACCTGCCGGTCCTCTTAATATGCATTTTTACTTTTCAGGGAAATCCGTCAGGATTTCTTCCTTTTCCTTCCTGCTATCAGCCATACTATGGTTCCGATGCATGATATCAGCAGTCCAAGCCAGAGTGCTATCGCACTTGCGTCTCCCGTTGCAGGACCTACTCTCGTCCCGAGCACTCCCTTCCTGGGTGCGCTCCTTACTCCGAGCACTCCCGATACCTTCTCTGCTACAGGCGCCCTTACTCCGGCTACTCCGCTCTCCCTCTCTTTCTCGGGATCGCTTATCTCTCCTAAGTTGATCGTTACCGTTCCCGCACTCTGTGCATCCACTGTGAAGGTGTATACTATCGGGTCTCCCGACAGATCACGGTTAACATCATAGCCTTCCGGTGCCTCTGTCTCGATGAAGTAGTAATCATCCCACGGCAGG